>CAWFXN010000018.1:0-85302 GCA_963819665.1 uncultured Alphaproteobacteria bacterium | reverse complement strand
TGGGGCTTCTACCAGGACTTTGTCACATCTGTGCTTCTGCCTGGATTTACTTTTATGAACATTGTTGCATTCTTGGCCGAAATCGGCATGGCGGCTTCGTTCATGCTCGGTTTTGGAGTGCGGGCAGTGGCGCTATTTGGGATGATCTATGCGGCCCAGCTCTATATCGGCCTCTACCGCAATCCGTCTGAATGGCCCTGCGAATACGTCTTCATCATCGATATCAACTGGCTGTTCTACATTTATGCCGCCAGGCCGCAGCCTTGGCCTGGATGCCTTGCTCCGACGCGAAACCACTTTCGGGAAGAGTGACGGCGTCTTGGCGCGCTTATACCGCTGGGCGTCTTAAAAGATGCCGGATGGGTGTTTAATGGATCAGGCCGCCGTGGCCCCGGATCCGGCCGTCATCTCCCCGATGATTCTCGCTGACCGATGACCCGCGCTTTGAATTTCGCTCAGAATGCTGGCGGCTTCGTCCTGGGCGCAGGCAATGAGAAGCCCTCCGGAGGTTTGGGGATCGGTCAGGAGCTGGCGCCGCCACAGCTCGAACGCAGCCGGCAGAATTGCCTCCTCTCCATAGCTGTCCCAGTTACGCCCGGATGCCCCTGTCACGAAGCCAGCTCGCGCCAATTCAGCAGCGCGCGGCAGTAACGGCAAGCTATCGTTCCGCAGCGCGAGCTTGAGCCGGGAGCCGCGCGCCATCTCGAGCCCATGGCCGAGAATGCCAAAGCCCGTCACATCCGTCATGGCGTGAACCGCCGGATTCTTTGCAAGCTCGGCGCCGATTTTGTTGAGTGTGGTCATTGTCGAGACCATGGAGGCGTAATCGGCAGCCGTGAGGGCATCCTTCTTGAATGCGGCGGAGTAAATGCCAACGCCCAGAGGCTTGGTCAAAATAAGGACATCGCCCTCCCTCGCGTCACAGTTCCTGCGGAGATCGGAAGGCGCGCAGAGACCGTTGACGGCGAGCCCATAAATTGGCTCCGGCGCGTCGATGGAATGGCCGCCCGCGACCGGGATGCCTGCCTCCGCGCAGACTTCGCGGCCGCCTTCCAGGATTTCACGCACCTGATCAGGCGCGATCTTGTTCAGCGGCATGCCCAGAATGGCCAGCGCGAAGATGGGCTTTCCGCCCATGGCGTAGACATCGGATATGGCGTTTGTCGCCGCAATGCGCCCGAAATCGCGCGGATCGTCCACCATGGGCATGAAAAAGTCGGTGGTGGAGATGATGCAGGTTTGTCCGTCGATCTTCCAAACGGCTGCGTCGTCGCCCGTCTCAGTTCCGACCAGCAGTTGCTCGAATGCTTGCGCCTTGGGCATATCGGCCAAGAGCGAAGACAAAATAGCTGGCGATATTTTACAGCCACACCCTCCGCCATGCGCCATACTGCTGAGCCGGACCCGTTCTGAGGGCATTTTCTTCTCCTGGCTTCTCGGATTTTTAAGTTGAGATTAATGTAGAAAGGCATAGTAGCGAAGGCGCATCACAACGCTTTGATGCGCAATCCTTCTTCGCCCCCGAGAACAAAGAAGTAACAAAAGCTCGTGAGGCACGAAAGCTTGGCATGAATGTGAGAGCGCAGGAACACCCGGCCGCCTTTTGCGGCGTCGCGGTTATGGCCAAGGCCTCCTATCCAGGCCAAGCCAAGACCCGGCTTTGCCCGCCGCTGACTTTCGAGGAAGCGGCGGCGCTCAATACCGCGTTCTTGAAGGATATCGCCGATAACCTGATCGCGGTTTCTGCGCATGCGAGCATCGCCGGATCCATAGCCTTCGGCCCTCCCGGCAGCGAGGCCTTCTTTCGTGCGAACTTGCCGCCTGCAATTGTCCTGCATGAAGTCTGGTATCCGGATTTGGGCGCTTGCCTGATAGAGACGCTCCACCGGCTGTTCGGGGCGGGTCACAGGGTGGCTTGTGTTTTGAACGCGGACAGCCCGACGCTGCCGGCAAGCCTGCTTGTTGAGACGGCGAGCGTTTTGGCGGAGGATGGAGACCGGGCCGTTTTCGGGCCTTCAGCCGACGGCGGGTATTACCTTTTGGCGCTAAAAGCGCAGCACCCGCGGCTTTTCGAAGACATCGCCTGGAGCACGCCCATGGTAGCCCAGCAGACGCTTGATCGCGCCGCGGAAATAGGGCTTCCAGTGCATATCCTTCCCGAGTGGTATGATGTCGACGATTGCGAAGGCATCCGTGTGCTGATGGCGGAGCTACTGGAAGGCCGCCCCTTCGCGCGTGCGTTGCGCTCCAGTCCTGCGCGGCATTCTTTGGCGCTTCTCAAGTCAATGGTCTCGAACTCGGACTTGAGAGAGCGCCTCGATCGCTTCGTTCAGGCTGGCTCGGCAAGGCTTGAGGGAGCTGGGGTATGATCGGCGTGCGGACGTTCCCAAGCTTTATGATTGCGGCCGCCGCACTGTTTGCATCGATGGTTTCGGGCGCTGCTGCCCTCCTTATCGAGAAACACAACACGGTTGTTTATCTCCCGCTCGCCCAGGGCGGAATTTATGCCGTCTTTGCATTCCTTCTCCTGCGGGAAAAACATGGCCTAACCGAGGAGCAAAGCCGCCGCTATTTCGTTTACCTGCTCGGCTTCGGCATCGTTATGCGGGCCATGCTGCTGTTCGCACCGCCGCATTCTTCGGACATCTATCGTTATGTTTGGGATGGCCGCGTGCAGGCGCACGGGATCAACCCCTATCGCTACATTCCGGCCGATCCGGCGCTCGTCAGGCTTCGCGACGCGGACATCTACTCGAACATAAACCGGAGAGAGTTTGCACCAACCATCTATCCGCCGGCCGCGCAGGCGGTATTTTTCGCAGTCAGCCGCCTGAGCGAAAGCGTCACCATGATGAAGGCGGCGATGCTTGCCGTCGAGGCGCTCGCCGTTTGGGCGCTAATCGAGCTTCTAGCCGCGCGGGGCTTGCCGGTCATCCTTGTGTCGCTTTACTTTCTCCACCCCTTGGCGGTATGGGAGATTGCTGGAAGCGGACATGTGGATGCCGCGGCCGTCGCATTTCTTCTGCTTGCCCTGCTTGCGGCGGAAAAGGACAAGCGCTTTGCGTCCGGCGCCGCGCTTGCGGCAGGCGTCCTTACAAAATACTTTCCGCTCGCTCTAACTCCGGCGATCTACCGCCGTTGGGATTGGCGGATGCCTGCGGCATTCATCGCGGCAGCTCTCGCGCTTTATCTGCCCTATCTTTCAGTTGGAAAGAAACTATCCGGTTATCTCGGCGGCTATGCTGACGAAGAGTTCGGAGAGGAAAACGGCCTTTATATCCTGGCAATCCTGAAGCAGCTTGGCCTCGGCGCGGTGGCGCTCCCACTCTTCCTGGGCGTCGGCGCGTTGACCCTTCTTGCACTCGCTTGGAAGGCAGGGTTCCGGGCCAATCCCGGTAAGCCGGACCTGCTGGGCGCCTTCACCATAGCCATTTGCTGCACAGTGCTCTTCACGCCCCATTACGCCTGGTACTTCCTTTGGCTCGTTCCGTTCCTGTGCTTCTTTCCGTGGCCGTCCGTATTTTGGCTTACGCTTTCGGCGCCGCTCCTTTACCGGACCGGCTGGCCCCCGACCATCGCGGGATTTAGCATTGAATACGTGCCATTTGCAGTTTTGCTGGCGGTGGAACATTTCAAGTTCTTCAATCAAAAGGAGGCGGCCCGTGGGAGAACAGTTGCCTGAAGGCAAGCCCATGGCGGCTGACAAACTGGACCCTCGCCGCTATTTCGAGCGCGTCAGCGAAAAGCGAACGCCCATCGCAGCAGAAGATCCCGTCTGTCTCTATTTGGAGACGACCAACCGCTGCAATCTCCTGTGCACGACGTGCCCGCGCACCTTCGAGGAACTCGAGCCTCCTTCGGATATGAGCTGGGAGCTGTTCACCAGCATCGTCGATCAGTTTCCGAAAATCGAGCGGGTGGTTCTTCACGGCGTCGGCGAGCCTATGATGGTGGCCGGGTTGCCAAATATGGTGCGGTATCTCAAGGAGCGAGGCGTTTATGTGCTCTTCAATACGAATGGTACGCTGATGCGCGAGAAAAAGTGCCGGGAGCTGATCGAGGCAGGGCTCGATGAAATGCGCATCTCGCTCGACGCCGCCGAGCCGAAAGCCTTTCAGGCCGTCCGAGGGCGCGATGTCTTTGATCGCATCGTAAAAAATATCCGGAATTTCGTCGCGTTGAAGAACCGCATGGGCGCGATGAACCCGAGGCTGTCTCTTTGGTTGACAGGATTGCGAGAAACGCTAGAGCAGCTTCCCGCCTTCATCCGCCTCGCCCACGGCATGGGGGTCATGGAGGTGCATCTGCAGCGCCTGGTTTACTTCGAGAGAAGCCCGTGCGGGCTTGCGCGCCCCAGAGTCGTCTCTTTTCGAACAGCATGACCGCGAAGAAGGGAAATACCTTCTCGATGCCGAAAAATTGGCCGCTGAGCTCGGTGTGTTTTTCAACGCATCCGGCGCTGCCGAGCCCGAGACCAGTCTGCGCCGCTCAACTAGCGACGCGCCTTGGTCGCTTTGCCGCCGCCCCTGGTCGCTTATGTATTTCACAGCGCATGGCCGGGCGCTGCCGTGCTGTATCGCGCCCTTCTCAATGCGAGGCTACCAAAACTTTACCCTCGGCAATGCAAGGAACGCGCCATTGCGCGAGATCTGGAACGGTCAAGGCTACAGGGCCTTTCGCGAAGCTTTGTTGAGCGAGAGTCCGCCTGCGCCATGCCGTGGATGTGGCCTGCGCTGGAGCCTTTAATGGTTGAAACTGCGGTTAGCGTCAAACCATCGCCGGCCGCCGAACCGGCCCGAACTGGCGTTTGCATTGTGATCCCAGTACTGAATGAGGAAGAGTCTATCGGGGGCGTTATCTCTCGCATCTCGCGCAACGTTGTGGCCGAAATCATCGTCGCCGACGGAGGCTCGACGGACAAAACAGTTGAGATCGCCTCTGCGCATCGCGCACGAGTGCTACAGGCTGGGAAAGGCTATGGTCGCGCCTGCCTGGCAGGGGCGCTCGCCGCCAGCGACGCATGTAGCATTATCGTGACGATGGATGGCGATGGGAGCGATGTTCCCGAGGAGATTCCAAAGCTCATTGCTCCGATCGCCGCTGGTAATTGCGACTTCGTGATCGGCTCGCGCGCTCGCGGCGTTCGCGAGCCGGGCTCCATGGCATGGCATCAACTGGCCTCGGGCTGGCTCATCGGCGCGGCCGTCGGCCTGCTTTGCGGCTTCCGCTACACCGATATGTGCGCGTTTCGAGCGATAAGGCGGGACGCTCTCATGGCACTCGGCATGCGCGAGATGACCTATGGCTGGAATCTGGAAATGCAGATGAAAGCGGCGCGACAAGGCCTGCGTATTCTTGAGATCCCGATGCCCTACTCGCGGCGCACTGGCGGACGCTCAAAGGTTGCAGGCTCACTTTACGGCAGTCTGCGCGCGGGCAGTCGCATCCTCCTGACATTTGGTCGGGTTGCTTTTGAGCCGAGATAGGTAGCGTTGTAATGACGCGCATTAGACCAGAACCGTTTGATCATCCTGAGCTTTTTTCTTTGATCTCCGAGTTCTACTCCCCCATCCTGTCCGGCAAGCACTATGGCCAGCCCTCGGCATTCGCACCGGCGAACCTCCTGAGGGAAGCACGCCGCCAGAAAGGGCTTCCGAGTAGCGAAGTTCCACCGGTCTGCGTTCTCGATCCCGATGGGGATATTGTGCGTCACCTGCGAAAGGACAGCCACGCAAAGCCCGATCCAGCCTGGGCCTGTTATCATACCGACCTCTATCGCATTTCCGGCTATAACGATGATCTCGGCATATTTGGGTGTGCGGTCGGCGCGTCCTTCGCGGTGCTCGTTGCCGAGCAGCTCTTTGCGTCAGGCTGCCGGTTCTTGATCAGCATCACCTCGGCTGGTCAGCTCATCGAGCTTGCACCGCCGCCCTATTCATTTTGATCCAAAAGGCGCTCCGCGACGAAGGAACGAGCTACCATTATCAGCCTCCATCGGAGTTCAGCCATGCCGATGCTTCACTGCAACGCATGATTGCAGCTGCAATATCCGATCTCGGCGTACCTATTGTTGCTGGAGCAACGTGGACGACGGACGCGCCCTACCGCGAAACTGAAGAAGCCATCGCCGCCATGACGGCCAAGGGCCTGCTTGCGGTCGAAATGGAAGCGGCAGCGCTTTGTGCCTTTGCGGCTGCGCGCCAGAAGCCGGTGCTGTGCATTGCTCATGTCACCAACCAGATGGCGCGTGTCGAAGGCGACTTCGAAAAGGGCGAAGCAAATGGCAGCCTGGCCTCGCTCGCCATCATCCGCGCAGCGGCAGACGGATTCCTCAAGGTGTTCGATGAGCGATCACCATTAAACATCGTTTTAGGAGTGGGCGCTAAAGGGGGTTCAGAGGGGCTATCGCTCGCTTGCCGCGATCAGGTGGCAGATCGCATTCGGTCACTCGGGCGGGTTCAAACTTTCAAGCTCACGTATGCGCTGCTGCAGGGGCGCGACGATGGCAGCGACTTCGGCCGCTGTGAAGCGCGGCGTGATATGCTGCGAGCAGTTCCAATCGAACGCCTCGACAGAGATGAGAAATCCTCGCTCGATTTTCGCGGAATAGCCGGGTATTGCGAGCTTCGCCGCCAGCCCAGGATCATCCTCGATCGCGACGGGACGCGCCACGCCTAGCAGTTTCAGGCGCGCTTGCCGCCGATAGTCCATGAAGAACAGAGCCACGCGATCATTACCGGCAAGATTGCCCCGCGTGATATATTGCCGGTTGCCGCGGAAATCGGCAAAGCCCAGTGTCTTCTCATCGAGAACCCGGACAAAGCCAGGCGGGCCGCCGCGATGCTGGATGTAGGGCCAGCCCGTCTCGCTGACGGTCGCCAGATAAAAGCTATCGCGCGTGGCGATGAAGTCCCGTTCTGCATCGCCGAGCCGATCGTGATGAAGGGGGCCGCCTTCCGCTTTTGCATAGGCCTTGCGGCTGCCCATGCTCTCTTGGATGGCACGCACCGCCGGGGTGAAAGCGAGTTCTGCAAATCTATGCGTCATGCAACGCTCCTTGCGCGGGCACGCACTCAGTAAAGGCTATTGCGGCGTGCGGCCTAGGAAGTTCCGGATCCGCTCACCAATCTCCTGCCCGTGCGTTTCAAGCGCGAAATGACCTGTATCGAAGAGGTGCACCTCCGCCTCCGGGATGTCGCGCTGATAGGCCTCCGCGCCCGCCGGAAGGAAGAAGGGATCATTTCGTCCCCAGACTGCCAGCAATGGCGGCTTGCTTGTCCGAAAGTACTCCTGAAAGCTCGGATAGAGGACGACATTCGACTGATAGTCACCGAAGAGATCCAGCTGGACATCCGCATTACCGGGCCTCGCCAGCAGCGCCTGGTCGAGCGTGAAGCTCTCCGGTGCGATGAGCGAGGGATCGGCCACGCCATGCGTGTACTGCCATTTCGTCGCCTCGGGCTCCAAGAAGGCGCGCAGCGCATCCCGGTTCTCGGGCGTCGGATGCTTCCAATAGGCCTGAACGGGATTCCAGCCCTCAGGGTTCAAACCCTCCTCGTAAGCATTGCCATTTTGCGAAATGATCGCCCGGATCCGCTCCGGATTGCGAAGGGCGAGGCGAAACCCGACGGGCGCGCCGTAATCAAAAACGTAGATGGCGTAGCTGTCGAGGCCAAGCGTTTCGGTAAAGTGCGCGATCGTGTCAGCCAGATTTGCGAAAGTGTACGCGTAGCGGAGATCGGCAGCCACAGTTGTGAAGCCAAAGCCTGGCAGATCCGGCGCGATGACGTGGTATCTATCAGCCAGTGCTGGGATGAGCGTTCGGAACATGTGGCTTGAGGTTGGGAAGCCGTGCAACAAAAGCACGGCGGGCGCAGCTTTAGGTCCAGCCTCGCGATAGAACACCTCCACGCCCCCGATCGTCTTCGTCTTGTAAAGAACGCGAACGTCTTCGTGGGCTGGTGTGGCGACGCCTTGAGGATTTCTTGCGGGATTACGGGACATGACTGTCTTCCTGGCTTGATGATTTGCCGCAATCGGCGGCCTATGCGCCAACTTAATTCTTCTCCTGACATGCTGGAATTGATGCTCTCTGCAATGTACTATTCCGCCAGGAGTAATAATTATGAACCGGCTTCATACGCTGGAGGTGTTCGCGGCCGTAGCGGACAACGGCAGTTTCGCGAAAGCTGCCAGAGCGATGCGCCTCTCTCCGCCGGCGGTTACGCGCGCGATTGCGGCGCTGGAGGACCGGCTGGGCACGCGCCTCTTTGTCAGGACTACACGCTCGGTCCGGCTGACCGAAGCAGGCGCGCGCTTCCTCGCCGACACGCAACGCATTCTGCAAGATCTGCAGGAGGCGGAAGAGGCAGCAGCTGGGGCCCATGCCACGCCGAAGGGCGTGCTGCACGTAACGGCGCCGGTTTTGTTCGGCCGCGTCTACGTGGCTCCGGCTTTACGCGATTTCCTCGACCGCTATCCCTCAGTGATCGCCAACACCTTGTTCGTAGACCGGGTGGTCAATATCGCCGAGGAAGGCCTCGACGTTGCGATCCGGATCGGAGAGCTGCCCGACTCATCGCTGACGGCGATCCGCGTTGGTTCCGTTCGCCGCGTTCTTTTCGCCTCGCCATCCTATATTGCTGAGCACGGCGTTCCGAAGCACCCTCGCGAACTTGCAAGCCATCGCGTGGTTTCGTCCGAGACCGCAGCGCCAGTAACCACCTGGCACTTCGACCATGCCGAAGGCGCTATCTCCGTGCGGGTGAGGCCGCTTATGGTCGTGAACAACCTCGATACTGCGATCGAGTTCGCACTTTGCGGATGGGCCATGGCGCGCACGCTCTCCTATCAGGTTGCGCGCCATGTCGCCGACGGCAGCCTGCAGATTGTTCTCTCAGATTTCGAGCCTAAACCTCTGCCCATCCATGTCGTGCACCAGGAAGGGCGCCGCGCTTCGGCAAAGCTGCGCGCGTTCGTCGACTTTATTGTCGACCGCCTGAGGGCAAACGCAGCGCTTAGGGGGTAGCCGTGGGCTTCATCGCGCTGGCCGGCCTGATCGCCGAGATGGGCGTGGTGCGCCCCAAAATGACGGCCGTCGTGGCTATCATGGCCGGGCTGCCTGGCGCCAGCAGAATGCCTCGAGACTTGCTGTTCAACCCGCTAATGCCCTCGCACCAGCCTCGCGTCGATTGCACGAGACGGACAACCGAAAGCATGACGGGCACCTCGACGAGGACACCCACAACGGTGGCGAGTGCGGCGCCGGACTGGAAACCGAACAGGACAATCGCAGATAGACTTGCACGATGATTGGCACAGCCAGCAGGGGATGACGAAAGGCTGTTGCACGATCCGCTCGCCTTGGAGCCCGAAGAGCAAGACCAGAAGTCATTAGCAACGCGCCCAGGGAAAACGGAGCCAGCGCCTTCAGTGCGCGGTCCAAGGCCGGTGGTCCGCCCGCGCGAAAGCGGGGGAACCGCCAGAGTTGAGCAATGATGACGGGAATGACGATGTAAAGGACGACGGAGAGAAACCGGGTTTCTAGGCGAGAATGGCTTGTAGCGCTTGCGTCTTCGCGGTGTAGCGAAGGAACGTGTTCTCGCGACGCACCTTCACGAGGTCCTCGTTTTTCAGCTTTTCGAGGTGATGGGAGAGCGTGGAGGGTGGAATGCTAAGCTCCGAGCCGATCTCACCCACGACAAGGCCATAGGGGTGGGCGGACAACAACAGGCGGACGATTCCGAGCCGCGTCTCAGTGCCGAGCGCCGCCATCATATCGGCGTAGCGAGCGATCTGACCGTCGTGTTGGGGATCGGACGTCGGCACCCTCAATCTATAATTCTATAAATGCAGCAGCATAGAACTGTCAATCGGGCCTTCAAGGTGGCTAAGCTGGCCGCTGGTTAGCCTATTTTGCTCCACATGCCGCTCATGCGTTTGCGGCAGTTGAAGCGGTGGGCCAAAGCCCCGGGAATGAAGCGGCTGCGGCCGGCAAAGACATGCCGGTCGCCCGTGCGGGCCCGATGATGGGTATAAAAGCGCTGCGGCATGATCATTCTCAGTGTCGGAGACGCCGGTTTCGGCTCGTGGCCCGATCCAATTGTGGAACAGCGCGAACCTCTTCGATGGTCAAGTTCGACGGCCCGGTTGGCGCCGGCATAAACATCCAATCAGATGCCGGCGTACCATTCATATCCACGGTCTTCCCAGAAGCCGCCCCGGCCGCCCGCGATATGCTCGAAGCTTGCCGCAGCTTCGATCCGCATGACGTACTTGGCCATCTTGTAGCCGAGCTGCCGTTCCACGCGAAGCCGAAGCGGTGCTCCATAGGGAATCGGCAGGGGTACGCCGTTCATATCGTAGGCAAGGATTGTCTGCGGGTGGAAAGCATCATTCAAATCGATGCTTTCATAATACTTCGTTTTGCCGGGCTCGCCGAGTTCTTCACCAAGCCTGTCAGCGCAATAAAAAACAATATATCTCGCCTCCGGAGCGAGCCCGGCGCGTTGCAATACAACGCTGAGCGGGATTCCTGTCCATTTGCCGATGCAACTCCAGCCCTCAACACAGTCGTGCCTGGTAATCTGGGTTCTTGAGGGTAACGCGCGCAGCTCGCCGAGCGATAGACTGAGCGGTGTGCTGACCAGCCCGGCAACTTCCAGCCTCCAGTCCTGAAAGCCTGATTTCATAAGGCTGAGGTAAGCGGGATCGTCCGGATCCGTCGAGCCGTTGGCGCGGAAATGACGGGAAATGTCTGCCTCGCTGAACTCTTGAGCAAGCGATTGCCGTGACAAGAGAAGCCGCTGCGCGGACTTTGTAAGACTTTCGGCGCTATCCAAAACGTTACGTACAGTTGGGTTCTGGGGATCGCAGCCGGCAAAGGGAAGTGCGGCGAGGCTCGCCCCCACCCCCGCCAAGACGCGTCGCCGGTTAATCGGGCTAGCCACGAGAACCTGCCCCGGGCTTGATCGCATACCATCCGGTGATCATGGAGCGAAGGTTGTTCCACACGCCCGACAGAAGCACCATCAGCACATGCACAACCACAAAGCCGGTAAGGATGAAAGCACATACGAAATGGACAGTCCGGGCTGATTGGCGGCCGCCAAGGAGAGAGGCCAGGCCCGGAAATGCGGCATCGAGACCGGGGGACATGGTCAGGCCAGCGAGGATCAGAAGCGGCAGCACCACGAATAAGATAATGAGATAGGCGAGCCGCTGAAGCACGTTGTATCGCCGCGCCTCCTCGCCCCGTGGAAAGCGCAGGCGCACATGATCGAGCACGGATCGTCCAATATTGCGAAGCTGCGAAGCGGACGGGATGAGATCGCGCGATAGGTGACCGCTGGCCAGCGAGTAAATTAGGTAAATCAACCCGTCGAAGACCAGTAGCCAGGCAAAGAAAAAGTGCCAGCGCCGGCCGCCCGCCAGGTCTTGATAGCCTGGAAGGGTGGCCCAGGCCGGGAAGGCGTGTTCGTCGCTGTTATCCTTGCCCGAAAGGCCAAGGAGGCCAGTGGTATTGAAGCGCTGCCCGAGAATGTCTGTGACACCTATTTCACGGCCATCTTTTTCGGCTGTTCTAATTGACACGACCGGATGCTCGAACCTGGAGGCGTGCCCGAGATAAAGGGCTGGGTGAGCGTTGAATATCTGCAAGCCGCTCATGAGCAAAATGGCCACACAGGCAACCCCAACCCAATGAGTCAGGCGGATGACGCTTGAATGCCGATAGATGAGTAGCGACTCATGATCTGAGGCCGAAGCATCGATGGTAGATGCGGGACGCACGTTCGTGTCCGAGACAGCTTTGAGTGCCCTGGGGAACCCTTTCCGAGACATTCCGTTCCGCGTGCTACACGGCCGCGCCCAAGGCATCGGCCAAGGCTTGGCAAGCGCCTAGACTGGCGCCCGTCCAACTCGTTCCCACTTTACATTATGCAGGACGAACAAATGACGGCGGAGGACCAAGTGGCCGATTATCGCAAAACCGCTGAAGCCGTTTCCCGGCTCACGCCCGAACAGTATCGGGTGACGCAGCAAAACGGCACCGAAGCCCGCGGCACAGGCGAGTATCTCGATAATAAGAAGCCGGGAATCTATGTCGATATCGTCTCGGGTGAACCTTTGTTTGCCTCATCCGACAAGTTCGAGTCGGGATGCGGCTGGCCAAGCTTCACCAAACCGATCGAGCCTGTGGCTATCAAGGAATTGAGAGATGCGTCGCATGGAATGATCCGCACCGAGCTGCGCTCAGCTTTTGGCGACAGCCATCTCGGTCACGTCTTTGACGACGGTCCAGAAGATCGCGGCGGTCTCCGCTATTGCATCAACTCCGCTTCCTTACGCTTCATTCCCCGCGACCGAATGGAGGCCGAGGGCTACGGCGCCTATCTCGATCAAGTGGAGGATATTCAATGAGCGAGGAACGGGCTGTTCTTGCCGGGGGCTGCTTCTGGGGCATGCAGGACCTCATTCGCAAGCTGCCGGGCGTGATCTCAACACGGGTCGGCTATACCGGTGGGAAGGCGCCAAACGCCACCTATCGCCATCACGACGGCCACGCCGAAGCTATCGAGATCATTTTCGATCCCGAAAAAACTAGCTTCCGGACCCTCCTGGAGTTCTTCTTCCAGATTCACGACCCGACGACCCTCAATCGGCAGGGCAATGATCACGGCACGAGCTACCGCTCCGCAATCTTCTACACGAGCGACGAACAGAAAAGGGTTGCTGAAGACACGATCGCCGATGTCGAAGCCTCGGGTCTATGGCCGGGGAAGGTGGTCACCGAACTTGTTCCCGCAAGCGAATTCTGGAAGGCCGAGCCCGAGCACCAGGATTATTTGGAGCGCTATCCAAACGGCTATACCTGCCACTACATTCGGCCGAACTGGAAACTCCCTCGGCGCGAAAGCGCGCAGGCATCGCAGGTCTAAGTCTTAGGCCTGATGAGCAGGGCGCCCGCTACAGCGGCGACACCCGCAAGGGCGGCAGAAATCAGCATCGCCCTCCGATAGGCGTAAAGAAACGCGGATTCGAGCGGAGCCCTTGCTGGCGAAGCGAGGTCCGGTAGGACGCCAAAGCGCAGCTCTTGGGTTCCATGGATTGAAAGCGACTGCAACGCATGGCGGTAAAGGAGAGAGGCGGCCAACCCTACGATTAAAACCGAGCTCAAGCCGGCAATACGGCTGGCCGCGTTGTTTACGGCCGAGGCCATGCCGGATTGGGCTTCCGGAACCGCGTTCATCACGGCGGTGGTGAGAGGCGCCACCACCATCGCCATACCGATTGCCATCAGCAGGATGGGCCCTACTGCTCCCAGCCACAGATTAGCAGGGCTCAATGCCAAGAGGATCGCGGCCAGCGCGACGGTCACCGAGCCGAGGATAAGGGGAAGGCGCGGCCCGACCCTATCGGCCCATCGCCCCGCGCTTCGCGATGCCAGTCCGATGATAAGGCCAATCGGCAGAAAGACGAGGCCAGCTTCGGACGCGCTAAAGCCGCGCCGCACAATGAGGTCGAAGGGCAACAGGAACAATACCGCGCTAAACGCGCCGTAGAGGAGAAGCGTGAGCAAATTAGCCCCTGTGAATTCGCGGCTTTGCAAGAGTGCGGGCGGCAATAACGGCTGAGACACCCGGTTTTCCCTCACGCCAAAAAGCACGAAGGCCAAAGCGGCGATGCCGAACGAGGTCAAGACGGCTAAGGAGAAAGAGGAACTCGCCGAAGCCAAGCTGAGGCCCTCGGTGAGCATCCCAAGAGCAAGAACGCCTAGAAAGCCGCCGAGCCAGTCGAGCTCGCCGGTTTCTGTCTCGTTTCGGTTCTCGGGCACATGGGTGAGCGTCAGCCAGATTACGCCACAGGCGATCGGAAGATTGATCCAGAAAGCGGCTCGCCAGCTCAAGGCATCGATCAAAAGACCGCCGAGGGGAGGTCCTAGCGCGGTTGTGATCGCCGAAGCCGAAGCCCAAACGCCGACAGCCTGCCCGCGCACCGTCTTTGGAAAGGAGGCGGTTATAATGGCCAGGCTTTGTGGAATCATAAGCGCTGCGCCGATCCCCTGCACGAGCCGGGCGCCGATCAGCATCTTTATGCCCGGCGCAAGCGCACAGGCGACAGAAGCCAATGTAAAGATCAGGATGCCGATCAGAAAGACGCGCCGGCGCTCATAACGGTCCCCGGCCGCGCCGCCGATGAGAAGGATACTTCCGAGCGTCAGCGTGTAGCCGTTGACTACCCATTGGATCGTCTCGAACGGCGCCGAAAGGTCGCGCTCAATGGACGGGAGAGCGATCATCACGACAGACCCGTCGATAAAGCCCATAGCGGAGGCCAGGATGGTCGCTGCAAGGATGAAGGGGCGCGACGCCGCAACGCAGGGTGAGGTGCTGGTCCCCGTCAACGCTAGCTGTCCGTCTGGACAAATCGGCCTGTCAATGATCACAAACGCCTCCCGGTACGGGCCATTTTGGAGCTTTTTTCAGGCGCACCGTTCCTTTGACAGAAGGAAGCGCTGGGGCACTGCATTGTTCGGCTATCGACGGCGTTGCAGTTTGCTTGGCTTGGACGTCGCGCTGATGCTGCGCTACCGGAGCGATCCCTAGATGCTGGTGATTCTGACGGACCTTGTCTTTTTGGCTGGAGCGAAATCTTCTCGATTTTTCCAGCCGCGCTCACTGATACCTTCGGCCCCGGATTGCACAGCAAACTGCGGTTTTCTTTGCATGGCGCAGAGTCTCGGCAGCCCGATCGCGGCGGTGATTTTTGAAAGATGTGGCAGCTGGATACCCCTTTTCGAGACCATTATCGCGATGGGCATCATCACCGGCCCTCTTGCTCTGTTTGTTCTCAAAGGCCTGCGGCGCCGGTTTCTGGCCACGGCGTTTGTCACCAATGACCGAGCGGCGCGACGTCTGGGCCGTGGCTGGAGCCGGCCGCTGGCACGTTCGCGATGGGAACGAGCGCGCAAGCTGAGGAGAAGTCCACAACAATGAAATATAGTGGTCCGTTCGAAATGCCGCGGAATTTAACCCTTCTTGCGATTGCCAAAGCCGACGGCGCCGAGACGCTCGGGATTAAATCGGGCGAGTCGGTGATTGATGTACGGAAGACCTCGCAACTCCTCGCCATGCCGGCAGCGCTGACCATGGAGCAGCTCTAGCAGGAAGGCAGCGCCAGCCAGCTTACGCGGCTTGCCGAAGCGGCAAACAACTCCGCTCAGGCAAAGGCGGCGATCGTGCCCGAGACCGGCATCATCTACGGCCAACTCTTCACCAACCCCGGAAAAATCATCTGCATCGGTCTGAACTATAAGCGGCACGCCGCTGAAGTAAAAATGAAGGAGCCGAACCAGCCCGTCCTCTTCAACAAATATAACAACGCCCTCGCTGCCGCGAACTGCACCATCACGCTTCCGCCGAAAGAGATTTCTTATAAGTTCGACTACGAAACAGAGCTTCTGATCGTGATTGGCAAAAAGCGCGGAACGTTTCGGAGGCCGATGGGCCAAACTATATCGCAGGCTACTGCACCTCCAACGACTTTTCCGCGCGCGACCTCCAGCTTGAGACGCCGAGCGTGCAATGGATGATCGGAAAGACGCTCGATAATTTCGCGCCCATCGGGCCTTATTTTGTCGGCGCGGACATCGTCGGCGATCCGCACAAGCTCAAGATACAAACCTTTGTCAATGGCGAAGTCCGTCAGGATTGGAGCACCGACGATTTCATCTTCAATTGCTATCAGCTCATCGCATTCATTGCCAGCAGACGATAAGACCCGGCTCCGTTCTCAGCGACATTGAAACAGGCTTTCATGCAGATCACTTCTTTCTTTCCTTGATGCAGATTGACGTGGGCTGGCGCGTTACAGCCTTTCGCGCGGGCAGCGCCGTCGTTACGTTCATCTACAGTTCCCGGCTCACAATGATGTGCATGCGGGCCGAAAATTTTGGCGGATAGGCGAGCGACGTCCGCTCGGGCCCTATCAAGAACGCAACAACCATTTGTGAAGCTGGCGAACGTCGCGCCAGGCTGGGTCGTCGCCACGCGCAATCTGGTCGAGCTGGCCAACGATGTCGAGCCGGTGCAGGACGGCCGGAATCGAAGCCTGCCCAGCGCGCGAAGACACGCGCGGCGAAGGCGTGGTTCGGCCCGAGTGGTAAGCTTTCAAGATTTTGTGTGGTGCGCGTCGCGTAACACCCGACGCCCGGCAGCGAAAACGGTTTATCGAACCGTCTGAGGATCATCATGTCGTTGCGCTTTCTGATTTCGCTCGGATTCGCTGCCTGCCTCGTTCCCACAGTTGCAGGTGCCACCGAGCGTCCAGTCGTGGTCGAACTGTTCACCTCGCAAGGATGCTCGTCTTGTCCTCCTGCTAATGCCTACTTGAACGAATTGTCCCCAAGGTCGCCACGACATCTTGCCCTTGGCATTTCACGTCACCTATTGGGACAGATTAGGCTGGAAGGACCCGTTTTCGCTGGAAGCGGCGACTGAGCGGCAAGACCGGTATGGTCACCGCTTCGGCGACGGCTCCTATACCCCGGAAATCGTTGTGGACGGCGTCACTAACCATGTCGGCTCGCATCGTCAGGATGTCGGATCTGCCATTGAGCAGGCCAAGAAGGGCAGCCGCACCGCAGCTAACATCAACGTGACCAAGGATGGCGGCCGCGTGTTGATCGAGATCGGAAGCGGTAGCGGCAGTGGGCGGGTGTTGCTGATCGGGTTCGATCACGAGCATCGCACCGCGATTGGACGCGGCGAAAACGCGGGTCGCACCCTGGACGAAGCCAATGTCGTTCGGTCGATCCGATCCGTCGGCGACTGGTCTGGAGCGCCATTGCGCATCAGCAAAGGCTTTCCCGAAGGTCAGGACGTTGCCGTCATTCTCCAAGCTGCGGATGGCCGAATCGTTGGTGCGTCGCGCCTGTTCGGCAGCCCTACCTGATCTTACGACAACGCCATGACGGTGCCCCGACCAGCTTAAGGGCTAGCGATGCGTTCGAAGGTCGAGCGCATCGACATTCCCCTGGCCGGCTCCTTGGCTTGATCGACACATCACCATAGGTCAAACTCATGACGCTCGCTCGTGTCCGCCTACCTTTGTTTGCGCTCTGCCTCGGAACAGTGCTCTGTACCGGCGGGGTTGCGCACGCCGCAGCTAGTGGATGGGTCGGAGACAAGCACGCTGCCGTACGGCTGATCGCGAGCGCCGACGACGTCGCAGGTGCCACACTCGATGCGGGCTTGGAATTCCGCTTTGCGGACGGTTGGCACGGATACTGGCGCACACCGGGAGATGCGGGCGTTGCACCGCAGATCGACTGGTCTCGTTCGGACAACGTCGCCGGCGCCGACGTGGCCTGGCCCGCGCCGCATCGCCTGGTGATTGAGGGCCTGCAGAACATCGTTTACGAGGGTCAGCTCGTCCTCCCGATCAAATTCCGCATCAGGAATCCCGCCGGCGTCCGGATCGAGGCTGGCGTGAACTACGCGGCGTGCTCGGACGTCTGCGTGCCTCATCAGGCCAACCTCACCTTGGCCTTGCCGACCGGCGCTGGAACGCCTGCGGCGGAGGCGCCCCTCATTGATCAGGCCAAAACAAGTGTTCCCGGCAGCGCTCAAGCGGTCCAAATCGATGTTGCACGGGCAATCGTCAGTGGCGAGCGGTCCGCACGGAAGCTAACGGCCGACCTACGCAGCGCAAGGCCGTTCGTACGGCCCGACCTGTTCGTCGAAGGCACCGGTGAGGGAATTCCCGCTGCGCCGGAGGTCGATCTTGGGGACGACGGTCGATCCGCACGCCTCACCGTCGCGCTGCCGGCATCGCTGCCCACGAATCATCCCCTGACGCTAACGTTCGTCGATCAGGATCGGGCAGCGGAGTTCTCGACGACGGCCAATAGTGCTGGAGCGGCACCAGCCGGCTTGGGAACGCTCGCCGCACTGCTATCCGCCCTGCTTGGCGGCCTTATTCTCATCCCTGCGTGCTTCCGATGCTCTCGATCAAACTATTCGCCTTCGCCCGACACGCGAGCGAAGGACTACGGGTGATCCGGCTGGGCGCACTAAGCAAACTCCTGGAACTTGACCAACGGATTTCGACTGTGATTGCGTCTTCGTATTGATTCGCGGGGGCGGGACATGGCGAGCAGATCTCCTGTTAAGGCGAGTGACGAGCAGCGGGCGGCGCTCGAAGTTTTGGCGGTTTCGCGTAATCGCGGCGAGGCGGATCGGGCGCGCGCCATATTGCTGACGCTCGATGGCTGGACCAGCGCGCGGATCGCCGAGGTGTTCCGTGTGCGCGAGGATACAGTTCGCTTTTGGCGCGGCGATTTTGCGCGCGGCGGCGTCGAGGCCATCAAGGCGAGCGTGTATGCAGGCCCGCCGCCGGTGAAGGCCGAGGCTGCGCTGCGGGTTTGCGCGCCGTTGCTCGCAGCGCCCGTCGCGAACCGTGTGAACTGGACCATCCCGCGCCTCATCGCCGAGATCAAAAAGCGCGAACTGGTCGAAATCGGGCCATCGCAACTCTCCAAGGCGCTGCGAAAAAAAACTTCCGGTGGCGGCGGCCGCGGCGCACGCTGAAGGGGCGGCAAATCGCGGCTGAGATCGAGCGCGTTGGGCTCCGGCTCCAGCTGCGCAAGGCCCAGGCCGAGGCCGGCGATATCATTCTCCTCTATGGCGACGAGAGCGAGGCGCTGACGCATCCTTATCTGGCGCGTGCGTGGGCCGAACGCGGCGCCGATCTGCGCGTGCCAGCGCCGGGTCAAGCCAAGAAAGTGGCCATGATGGGCTCGCTCGATCCCGTCACGCGCCGGCTCATCGTGCATACCAGCCGGACCAAGCGCAGCGCCGATTTCATTGCTCATCTGGAGCAACTCGATCGCCTTTTTGGTCCCAAACCCGGGCGCGTGACAATACCCGTCGTGCTGGTCGAGGATAATGGGCCGATCCATGTCAGCAAAATCGCCCTGGCGGCGCTCGATGCGCGCAAGCATTGGCTCACCATCGAGTGGCTGCCCAAATACGCGCCTGAACTCAATGACATCGAGGTTGTCTGGCGCGATCTCAAGGCGCACCATCTGGCCCCTCAGACATTCATCGATGCCGAAGCACTTGATCGCGAAATCCACGCGGCCGTCGAAGCCTTGAACCGCGAGAGAAATGTCAATTCGTTGGTCAACTGGCAAATCTCTGCTTAGCCACGGCGGGCGGTATTACGTTCAGTTTCCTTCTGATCGCACTATCACTCGTCATTCTGAAATGGTTCGGCGCCACACTCGGTTGGGGGGATTCAGTTTCAACAACCATGGTTCCTAGCTGGCATGGCGACCGTGACAGTGCTGTTTGCAGCAAGCTTCTTCGAGCTGTTTCCGATCGCGGTGCCGTCATCAATGGTTGCACTTGCGCTGGGCCGTACCCATCATCTCGTGCTTGAGGCCTTTCTGGCCGGCGCCTTTGCAACGTTGCTCGCGACGCCATGTTCTGCGCCCTTTGTCGGGACCGCCGTCGGGCAAGCCTCGAGCTTCGAGCATCCGATTGTGTCGATCGGGACAGCCCAAAAGAACGGCCACGACATAGGCGTCACAGACATTCTCGGGCACCGTAATACGACCGGCGTCCTGGGCCTGTCGGTTGGCTGTGAGAGCCCTCCGAATCCGTCAAGATGCATTCTGCTCTCAACATTGTGCCGATCGTTTTGCTGGCATTTGGCGTTGGCTTTGCGACTCAACGCGGCAGTATCTGCGGATTACTAGCAGCCCGCCAGTTCGCTGAGACGGGAAGAACAAGCCGTCTCGCTGCCTTCGTCACTGCATCCCTATGGGCTCTTGTCCTTACCGTGCCGCTGTGCTGGCTCAGTGGTAACGCCGGCGTCCTCAGCCCCTCGTTCGAGGTTTCGGCCGCTGCTGTCCTGGGCGGCGCATTTTATGGCCTTGGCACCTTTATCAATGGCGGATGTGTGTTTGGCACTTTGGCGCGCATTGCTTCAGGTAATCTATCTTTTCTCACAGCGCTCCCAGGTATGGCGCTCGGCGCTGGCTTCGGCACGGTGTCGGCTCTGCCTCGCCTTAGCTTTGTTTCCGTGGGCTCGCCGCTGAGCGAACCAGGCATCGCTCCATTTGCGGTCTTAATAGTAGCGTCTGGCTTCGCTTGCTTGGCGTTAGCCGGTATCGCACGCGCGCACCGGCGAGCTGGACTGCGCATCGGCCAAGTGCTGCGTGCTTCCCGATGGCGGACTTCGCTCGCCATGATGATCATTGGCGTGTTGGGCGGGCTGCTGTTTGCGACCGGGATGCCCTGGTCCTATCCGGCCCTCTTGAAGCAGCTGGGAAACTTGATCTGGGGCCAGGAGGCCATATTCGCTCTTCCCGTTATAGTCGGCCCTGTTGCGTTATTTGCCGGAGCGATTACCGCTGGCGCGGCAGGCGGCCGCTTTGCTCTCCGCCCATTCGCCGGCGCCCAACTCGCCCGATCGCTCGCTGGCGGCACAGTCATGGGGTTTGCGACTATTCTAATACCGGGGGGCAACGACAGTCTGCTGCTAAGCGCGCTGCCAAGCCTGGCGATGCACGGCGCGGTTGCGTACTTTGCCATGCTGGGCGTGCAGATTTTCTTATGCATGGTCTCCACGCGCTTGAAATAGTGGAACAGCTGAGGCGCAGGAATGCAGCTCGAAGGAGAGCTTGGCGGCAATTTGATCCGCAGAGAGCGCAACTTGACCCATTCGACCGAGCTTGGACGTTTGGTCATGCCGATGCTGAAGGAATGCTATGAAGGCGCGCCCTCGGGCATTTAATCGGCCGCATAGCCGATGGCGTTGAAGAAGTTCCAGCGTTCTTTGGGGTCGATGAGGCTGCAGATATCGCTAAAACCATGAGCTTGTTGACGTCCCCGCTTGCATCATTCCGCGGCCTCCTGGATTTGCTGGTCCTGCCAGAAGGCGGGAATTTCGTCCCGGTAATGCCGCAGCACCAAATTCGCGAGGAGCCCGGTCCAGCCCGTCTGGTGCGAGGCCCCGAGCCCTTGGCCGGTTTCGGCATGAAAATACTCATAAAAGAGGTGAAGATCGCGCCAGTGTGTATCCGAGAGGAACGGGGGCTGGGTCTGCATCGCGGGAATGACGCCACCCGCGCCCGGCCGGTAGATATCGACCACCCGTTCCGCAATCAGGTTCGCAATGCCGTTGAGGGTGAGGCGCCTGCCGGCGAGGCATGGCACGGCGAAAGTGAACTCATTGCCCAGGAAGCGGTGGAACTTCTCGATGGCCTGGATCAACATATAATTCACAGGCAGCCATATCGGCCCGCGCCAGTTGGAATTGCCGCCGAAAAGGCCCGAATTTGATTCGCCCGGGACATATTCGATCATGGCAGTGCCGACCCCGGGCAGTACCCCCAAATCGCGATGGGTTTGGTGGATCTTGCTGACGCTGCGAACGCCAAAGGGCGAGAGGAACTGCTCCTCGTCCAAAAGCCGGCTCAGCATCGGCTGCAACATGGTATGATCGACCACGGAGAGCAGATGCTCGCCCCGCTCGTTCTCCCACTCGGGGCAGGCGCACACATAGTGCCCCCGGAAGACGCCCCCCTTGTGAGCGCGGAGCCGGTCGCGGAAGCGCGGCGCCCGGCTGAGAAGTCTCTGATCCACGACCTCCGTCGCGAACAGCGGGATGAGGCCGACCATCGAATAAACGTCGATGCGATGATAGGAGCCATCCGGAGCGATGATGAGATCCTTGAAAAAGCCCGCCGCGGCGTCCCACAGCGGAACGCCGCCGGTCGCGTAACCCGCGAGCGCGTTGCAGATTGCGAGGAACTGCTCGTAGGTCTGGATCGCGATGTCCTCGTAATTCGGGTCGTCATGCGTCAGTTCCAGAGCAATCACCGTCATGTTGAGCGCGAACATGGCCATCCAGCCGGTCGCGTCCGCCTGCTTTAGTCGGTAGCCGGAGGGAAGCGGCTGGGAACGGTCGAATACCGAAATATTATCGAGCCCGAGAAAGCCGCCCTCGAAGACATTGTGCCCGTCGGCGTCCTTGCGGTTGATCCACCAGGCGTAATTGAGCAGGAGCTTGTGAAAGACGCGCTGCAGGAAGCCGTGATCGCCGCGTCCGCGCTGCACGCGCTCGGCGCGAAACGCCTTCAGCGCTGCAAGAGCGTGCACCGGCGGATTGACGTCGCTGAAGTTCCATTCATAGGCAGGGATCTGCCCGTTAGGGTTGAGGTAGCGCTCGGACAGCATGAGCTCGATCTGATCCTTGGCGAAGTCCACATCGATCAGGGCAAGGGCGCCGCAGTGAAAGGCAAGGTCCCATGCTGCGAACCAGGGGTATTCCCAGGTATCCGGCATGGAAATCACATCGGCCGCCTTCAGGTGTTTCCATGCCACATTGCGCCCTTGGAGGCGAGTTGCAGGCGGCTGGAGTTTGTCCCCTTTGAGCCAACGCTCGATATCGTAGTTGAAGAACTGTTTGCTCCAGACCATGCCGGCCAGTGCTTGCCGAAAGATGCGGCGATCCTCCGGACTGCCGGCGGGAAGCAGATTGTCATAGAACGCGTCCGCTTCGGCGGCGCGCGCCTCAAACACGGCTTCAGCGCGTTGGAAAGGTGCTTTGAGCGGCTTCGCGGAAAGGACGAGGTCTAGCCGCACTTCTGCTCCAGCCGCCACCGTGAAACTATGCCAGGAGGCAAACTTGGTGCCATTGAGCTCAGGATTAATCGCCTCTTCCGAACCCTCAATCACGCGCCGATGAAAGGCGTCTTTGACGTAGGGGGCGTCATTGGAAACGCCCCAAAGCCGCTGGGCGTTGGTCTCATTCTCCGTGAAAAGGCGCCCTCCTGCCTGGCGCCCGTAAAGCCAGTAAGTCGGCGATTCTGGATGGGCGGCACGGACGGCCCACGCGGCATCGTCCACCTGCTCTATGGCTCGGATTGAAGGCTTGGGCGAGCCATCGCCCCAAGACCAGGTGTTCCGGAACCAGAGGGTCGGCAGAAGATGCAGTTCCGCGGTGTCCGGACCGCGGTTGGATGCGATAATGCGGATATGGATCTCGTCCGGGCTCGCCTTGGCGTAGAATACGTCCACATCAAAGTAGCGGTCCTGCTCGAACACGCCGGTGTCGATGAGGTTGAACGGCGCATCGAACCGGCCGCGCCGGGCATTCTCCTCCAAGAGCGCTTTATAGGGAAACGCGGTTTGCGGGTATTTGTAGAGATAGCGCAGGAAGCTGTGGCTGGGCGTGGCGTCCCGGTAGAAGTAATATTCCTTGACGTCTTCGCCGCGATTGCCTTGCGGGCCGGTGAGCCCAAAGGCGCGCTCCTTCAGAATCTCGTCCTTGCCGTTCCAAAGGGCGAGCGCAAAGCACAGCCTTTGCTTCTCATCGCAAATGCCGCCAAGGCCGTCCTCGCTCCAGCGATAGGCGCGCGATCGGGCATGGCCGTGGGGCGAGCTCCCCCAGGCGTCCCCGTCCGCGCTATAATCCTCGCGTACCGTACCCCAGGCGCGCTCTGAAAGATAAGGGCCCCAGAGGCGCCAATTTTCCTTGCCCAGGCGCTGATTTTCGAGACGCATGCGCTCGGCGTTCAACGGACTCAAGCTGCGCATTCTAGTTCTCCCTGAAATTGAGCAATCTTGCTGGCCAGACGCAAGGCCCACGCATAGATCGTGAGCGCGGGATTGACACGGCTGGAGCGCGGCAACACGCTGCCGTCGGCAACGTAAAGGTTCTCCATGCCGTGCACCTTGCCCTGTGCATCGACGGCTGAACTGGCCGGCTCTCTGCCCGCGATGAGCGTACCGCAGGCGTGCGCCGTGCCGCTGAGCGGGATCGGTTTTACGATCGGAACCATGCCGGCCCGCTGGAGGCTTAACTTAAACGCGCGCACGAAACGGAGATGCTCGTCGCGGGAAGGCGCGATGCGGCTGGCGTCGTAATCCAGGCGCGGCAAGCCGCCAGCGCTAGAGGGCTGCGAGAACGCGGTTTTCCGGGTGAGAACCGTCTTCGGTTTGCAGGAAAAAGCCAAAGGCGCCGCCACCAATCAGATTTGCGGCCCACCGCGGTGCGTAGGCAGGAAGTTCGGCCGCGACGATTTCGCCGTCTGTGGCGCCAAGAGGCTGCGCGCTCGAATGTGGAAAAGCCTCGTGGGTGAGCATGACGGTTTTCCGGAGGAGGTCGCGCTTGCGTGAGGGTGACCACGCGACAACGGCTGTGAGCAAATGGCTCTTATAGTTGCGGCCAACCGAAGCCGCAGACGGCAGGGTGCGGTCAAGGCCGGTTTCTTCGAAGTATTGCTGGAGCAGTCTTGGGGAGGAAAGAGCGCCCGCGGCCAGGATGACGGCTCGCGCCCGGTAGACGGCGCCGTCTTCCGTGATCACACCGGCGATCTTATGCGGGGCAAGATCGTTGCCAAGCAGCGATGCAACCGGCGCCCCAGTGAGGACCGCGACATTGGGCTTGTTGCGGATGCGGCTCGATCAGGCGGGTCTCGGCATCGGATTTAAGCCCATGCGCAGACGCGAAACCATCAAAGCGAGTTGCTTCCTTCGGATCGTTGAGGATGCGTGGCGAAAGGCCCAGCGGTAGCGGCGCGGCGCGCCAGTCCCGGGAGCCGCGCTTGAGCGCGGCCACGATCCGCGACGTATCGGGCTCGATCTGGAACTGGCGCACGCCCAGCAGCGCTTCGGCCTCATCGTAATAGGGCTCAAGCTCTTCATAAGGGAACGGCCAGCCCCGATATTGATAGGCGGGGTCCGCGGCAAATTCATCTCTTCCAAAACGCAGCAAGGCGGCGCCATACCACTTCGTTTTGCCGCCCAGATTGTAGAATTCGGACGGCACAAAGCGTTGGTCATGGCGATCGGCCCAGGCCTCACGATTGCTGAACCTGCCCTCGCGAAGGACGGCGCGAGCATCTTGGGTGCTCCCATCGGAAGGCAGCTCAGGACCTTTCTCCAAGACGAGAACTTTGCGGCCAGCCTCGGCAAGCCGGAAGGCCGTGGCGGCGCCTCCTGCGCCGGAGCCAATGATGATGGCGTCGAATTCGGTGTTCATTGCTCAATCTCCGCCGGCAGACTTCCCGGCTGCACTTCGTTGGCAAGAGGGCAGGTTCGGCGCCGTTCCCCGATTGGAGAGCGGCGCCGGGTAACAGGCATGATCAGCCTCCGGTCTCGAACCCCGGATAGAGGGTCATGCCGCCATCCACATAGAGGGTCGCGCCGGTGATGTAGTCGGAGTCGTCGGAGGCGAGCCACACGGCCGCGCGTGCGATGTCGTCCACTTCGCCGATCCGCTTATAGGGGATGAGCTTCATCAGTTCGGCATAGGCCTCGCGCGTGCTCCACGCCTGCATGTTGATCGGCGTGCGCACCGCGCCGGGGCTGACCGCATTGACGCGGATGCGCCATGGCGCAACCTCCTGTGCGATCGATTTCATCATCATGGAGACGCCGCCTTTGCTGGCCGCATAGTTGACGTGCCCTGCCCATGGGATCACGTCGTGCACCGAGGAGATGCAGATGATCTTGCCGGCGGCACAAGATATTTCAGGCCGAACGCCGGCCCGCTTGAACAAACGAACAGCCTCTCGCGCACAAAGGAATTGGCCTGTCAGGTTGACGCCGATTACCGCATTCCATTGCTTGAGCGTCATCTCGTCGAAGGGCGCGTCCTGCTGCAAACCGGCATTGTTAACCAGGATGTCGATGCCGCCGAACTCAGCCTCCATTCGCGCGAACATCTCGCGCACCTCAGCCTCGTTGGAGATATCGGCGCGGTGAGCAAACGACCTATTGCGGCCGCAGCGCTTGATCTCTTCCACAATCGCCTGCGCTTCGCGCTCCCCGTTTATGTAGTTGACGACAACGTCGGCCCCGGCGTGGCCAAGGCCGATGGCCACACCGCGGCCTATGCCGGAGGACGCGCCTGTCACAAGCGCCTTCTGGCCTTTAAGTTTACGCTCGATCGGGCAGGACGGCATCACCACGGGCGGAAGCGTGGGATCCTCAATAGGTGCGAAAAAGACTCTTATTCATCATTTGCTCCCGGATGGCGGATAGAGCGGCGATCCTGCCGGTGCGGCATGACCTCATGGATACATTTTTGAACAGCGCCGCCGCGAAAGGAAATATCCGCTGGATCTGGAGTTCGATGACGCACGGCTATGGGCCCGCGGCTTGCGCCGGCGGAAGAACCGATAGGCCGCGGCTATCGATGACATGCAGCATATGCATTTCACTTTGCGCGCAGGAGTAGCGAGGCTGGGAAGGACCGTCGGCTTATTTTCGAGGAATTGGAGCGATGAACGCTGCTCTCCGGCATCGGCCCCTGCCCGCGCGGGCGCGCTTTTTGCGGGCCTCATGCTCGCCTTCCTTCATTCGGCGTGCCGCGAGTAGCCAGTCCGGCGCGCTAGCCTTACGAGCGATTGGCTTAACTGTCTTCGATCTCGAGCGCACGGAGCGCTTCTATGGCGACACGCTCGACTTCCGCACCGTTGCGCGACGGCGCCTGGAAGACTCGTCTCTGAATGCCCTGCTCGGCCTGCCGGCCAGGCCAGTGGATGTGCTGGCGATGCAGCTCGGTGATCAACAGGTCGAGTTCACGCGGTTCGCGCGCCCCGGTCGGCCATACCCCGCGGATAGCCAGAGCGCCGATCTCTGGTTCCAGCATTTCGCAATCGTTGTATCTGACATGGACGCTGCTTACGCGCGCGTCCGCGCGGCTGGCATGCAGCCCATCTCGCTGAACGGCCCCGAGACCCTGCCAGAACGCAATGGTGGTGTGCGCGCTTTCAAGTTTCGCGATCCCGACGGTCACCCGCTGGAGTTGTTGTGGTTCCCGCCCGGACAGGGGCGGGCCTTCTGGCACGGGCGCACGGGGCTGTTCCTCGGCATCGACCATAGCGCCATAACCGTCTCGTCCACCGAAAAAAGTCTTGCCTTCTACCAAGGCCATCTTGGGCTGCACACTGTTTATGCGGGGACGAATGAGGGAGAGACGCAAGAGCGGCTGGACGGAGCCGCGGGCGCCGTTGTCCGCATTACCGGCTTGCAGGCTGCGGCGCCGCAGGGGCCGGGGATCGAGTTCCTCCAATATGAAAAGCCAGCAACAGGCCGGCCGGCTGCCGGCATTCGCGCGGACGACGCTGCGCATGCGCATCTGACGCTGGTTGTGGACAGCCTGCAAGAGATCCTCGCCGCCCCTGAGGCGCAGCAGTTTATCCGCGAGCGCCTTATACCTGAACGGTAACGTTTGTTCAGCGTCCATAGTTGATCCCGATGGCCATGTGCTGGTCTTGGAAGAGAAGACACGCAGCCGTCATTTTCGGCGTGCGGAATGGTCGATGAACACCGATCCAAGTTAGGGCGGCAAGGATTATCTTTGTCGAAACGATGACAAGGTTGGGGACCGGCATGGTCCATGGCTCGCTGTGATGTCCCATGTAAGCAGTTGTTCTATGCAGGATGGCTATGGTAATGATGCTTTTTAGAATATTGCTTGAGAAACTCTCAACAGCGATAGTGCTCATGTAGCTACTTTGATGATGTTATTCTTAAGCTACTGGCCTTAAGCTCGAACGGAGTGACGAATGCCTTCGGATAAACGCGGTAATACTCACAAGCTGGCCGGGCTGCGCCCCAAAGCCGTGATCGTGGGCGCAGGATTCGGAGGGCTTGCAGCTGCGAAGCGCCTTGCGAACCAGCCAATCGATGTGACGCTTGTCGACCAGCGCAACTATCATCTGTTCCAGCCGCTGCTCTATCAGGTGGCGACGGCCGCCCTCTCCCCCGCCGATATCGCCTGGCCCATCCGCAGCATTTTCGCCGGCGCTCCCAATGTGCGCGTTGTGCTTGGCACTGTGGAAGGCGTCGATCTTGAGGGAAGCGAGGTCAGCGCCGGGCCGCTTAGGCTTCCATACGATTATCTCATCCTGGCCACCGGCTCTTATCACTCCTATTTCGGACGGGACGAGTGGGCCATGCAGGCGCCAGGCCTCAAGCGCATAATCGATGCGACCGAAATCAGAAAAAGGATTCTGCTGGCCTTCGAGCGTGCTGAAGTGGGCATGAGCGACGAGGAGCAGAAGCGCCAACTCACCTTCGTCGTCGTCGGCGGCGGCCCGACGGGCGTCGAATTGGCCGGCGCCATCGCCGAGCTGGCGCGCCACACGCTCGCGCGCGACTTCCGCAACATCGATCCTGGCGCGGCCCAGATCGTCCTGGTGGAGGCCGGCGACCGGCTGCTCAAGGCGTTCCCGGAAGCTCTGTCGGCATACGCGAAACAGAAACTGGAGAGGCTCGGCGTCGAGGTCCGACTCAATCACCGGGTCGCGGTCAAAGGCGACGAGGGCGTCTGCCTCGGCGATAGGTTAATTCCCGCGGCTTCGGTAATCTGGGCAGCGGGCGTGACCGTGCCAAACCTGAAGGACTGGCTTCTGGCGGAGACAGACCGGACGGGCCGGGTCGCCGTTGAACCCGATTTGTCGCTGTCCAACCATCCCAATGTCTTTGTAATCGGGGACGCCGCTTCGATCCCCTGGCGTAACGGGGTGTCGGTGCCGGGAATTGCGCCCGCAGCCAAGCAGGGCGGGCGCTATGCGGCCGAAGTGATCTTGGCGGCGATTGATGGGAAAAGGAAACCCGCGCCCTTCCGCTACCGCCATCGCGGCAATCTCGCGACCATTGGCCGGCATGCCGCCATCGCGGATTTCGGCCGCCTGAAATTGACCGGGGGCCTTGCGTGGTGGCTTTGGGGCCTGGCCCACATCTACTTTCTGATCGGCGTGCGCGCACCCTTCCTCGTCGCCGCCCAATGGTTCTGGGCCTACCTCACCTTTGGACGCGGCGCGCGTCTCATCACAGGCCTAGCTCCTCTTGTTCAAAGCCCAAGCAAGACGCCGCCCGAGAACGCATCAGAAGGCTCACCTCAGAGACTTTCCCTGTCCAAAGCCGATCTAGAGCAAACCGCGAATGGGATCGCCAAACAGAACCAAGCGGTGAGGCTTGCCGCCCGGGCCACCTAAGACACTTCAAGCAAAGCTTACGATAGACCCCACTACGAGGAGAAAACCCAATGCGCGTCAATCCCTTCTACGATTCCTGGCTCTTCCTTATCGGAGAAGATGCGTTTCACCTCGGCATTGGACCTTGGCGCTATCTCCTTGTCGGGATTTTTTGGGCGCTCATTGTCGCAAGCCTCTTCCTCGCCTACCGCAACTGGCAGGCCGACCCTGCCCAGCGCACTCTGCGCGACCTCGGGACTTGGGCCGCGCGCGTCGCGATCGGCGCGATGTGGTTCGAAGGCTTCTTGTGGAAACTGCCCATCCCATCCGGGGGCTTTCGATATTGGCTGGAACAGGAGGCACAACACGCGGCTTTCGGTTTTCATAAGGCCTTGGTGACGGATGTTTTGCTCCCAAACTTCACCCTTGTGAACGTGATCGCATTTCTCTCGGAGTTTGGCATGGCCTCCGCCTTCATTCTCGGCTTTGGCGTGCGCGCGTTTGCGCTTCTCGGCATGGTCTTCGCTGCCCAGCTCTATTTCGGCCTGTACACCCATCCGGGCGAGTGGCCGTGGGAATTCATATTCATCATCGTGATCTGCTGGCTATTTCTCATCAATGCGGCAGGCCGGAGCCTTGGTCTCGACGCGATATTACGGCGGCTTCCCGCGGTCCTGAAGAGCGATAGCCTTATCGCACGGCTTTACCGTTTGGCGTCGTGAGTACGGACATGGCTTGGGAGCGGTTCGGCCGCTCCCTTCGGCACGCGACTGGCTTAGCTTACCGCCGCTCCCGCTCCTTCCGCCATCTCCCCTATGATCCGGGCGTCAGTGAATCCCCCCTCCTGAATCAGAGTCAGAATATCGCCGCCCTGTGCGGGCGTGCACGCTTACAAGGAATGCCACCCGACGTCTGCGGATCTGTAAGGAGGCGCCGCTGCTGGAGGGGATAGTTAGCTGGGGGCGTAACATCAGTACCGCGCTTGCCAATTATTGGTAACATGTTTGCAAACGGAAGAGGCATCACCGCACTGTGATCCCATCCCGCTGACGCGAAACCGGCCCGGTCGCCCTGCCTTCCGCGACCGTGGCTCCTCGATCCGATCCCGCTCGCCGAAGCCATTCAGGACCACGTTGACACGCGCCTTGGCGAACGCGTCCGCGATACCTGGACCGATCGCGCTTGTCGAGCCCCTGACCACGGCGGCTTTATGCCTGAAATCATACGCCTGAGCGTGAAATCCGTGATGTTCAAACGACGTCATAATAGCAGAAACCTTTTTTATTGAGATGGCTAGTCCCTGCCACTGCTAGCGCCATGAGGGCTGGGAACGGAAATGCCTCTCACTCATATTTCAATAACTTGCTGCTATAGTGATCACTTATTCTCATGTATCATCAGGCGTGAAGGCCGAGTCCCAGAGCCCGCTCATGGAAATGCACCAAGTCCGGTACTTCCTCGCGGTGGCGAGAACGCTCAGTTTCACCCAAGCCGCAGAGGACTGCCACGTCGCGCAACCCTCGCTCAGCCGGGCCATCATAAAGCTCGAGGAGGAGCTCGGCGGCGATCTGTTCCGGCGCGAGCGCCGCCTGACGCATTTGAGCGAGCTTGGACGCATGATGCTGCCGCTCCTCACGCGGTGCTTTGAGAGCGCGAACGCCGCGAAGCAGCTTGCGACCTCCTACAAGAAAGGGAAGTGCGCTCCGCTCCGTGTCGGACTATCACACACGGTCAACATGCAGATCGTAATCCAGCCTTTGTCTGAGCTGGTGCGGGCCTTTCCCGGACTCGAGCTGAAGTTCTTCCGAGGAACAGCCGCAGAGGTTGGCGCTGAGCTGAAAGCGGGCGCAATCGAGGTCGCCATCGCGTGTCCACTGCCTGAGGACTGGGATCGGCTGGAGTCCTGGGACCTTTTCACCGAACGCTTCGAGCTTGCCGTCAACAGCAAGCATCCGCTTGCCATGAACAATGCCGTTTCGCTTGAGCATATTGCTAAGTGGCGGCTTCTTCGTCGCCCCTACTGTGAACAAGCCGCCGCGCTTGAGGAGGTTCTCTCGGCGCGGGGCATTCGCCAGGAGTTTCAGGATCAGATCGGCTCAGACCACGACCTTCTGCCGCTTCTCGGCGCGAATGTCGGCATCAGCGTCATGCCCCAGAGCGCCAAATCTGGGGATACGCTCCATTTCATCACAATCGAGGATCTGGCGCTGACCCGGACCGTGAAGGTTTACGCCGTGGCTGGGCGGGAGCGCTCGGCGGCCGCAAACGGTTTGCTCCGGCTCTTGCGGGCCGCCGACTGGTCGCGGCTTCTGCCTTTTACGCCAGAGCCGATGAAACCCGCCTCGCTCGATGCCACCAAGAGCGCGTCACCTGTTCCAATTCAATCAGCCGGCGTCACATAGCCGGCGAGCATTGTTTTTGAAGACACTCGGCATTTCCGCGCCGGAACCCTTGTTGGCATCCTGGGCGAGGTCAATCTCAGAACCGTTGCGCCGAGACCTCATCCGCTTGCCAATAGCCGAACGCCTCTTCATCAAGCGGTTCGCTGAACCAGATGGCGCTCGGCTTCGTGTACTTCGTCTTTACTCCATCGCTTGTGCTGACGCCGTTTGCGGGCCGTCTTGCCAATGAGCTCATCCGTTAAGATCAACCGAGGCGGGCAGGTATAATCTTTATAGCCCTCATGCATTGACCGGTGAGATAAAGTGTAAATCAGGCTGAAAAGATCGCGAGATCCGCAACCATTTGTGGGCACAGATGAAAAACAAAATAGCTTCACGGCCGGCGCATAACATTGAGGCCGGCCCAACAAAGCCTTCAACGCCTGCGGAGGCTTTTGCCTTGGCGGCCGGTGAAGACGGCCCGCTTCAGGAAAGGCTCGATACCTATTCCGCCTATTCGCGGGAACTTCGCCCCGAAGTCAATCAGGCTTACGACGAGCTCATTGCGCGGCTGAGCGGCCTTAAAAAGATCGGGCCTTCTCTCGGCGCTCAAATCCCCGAATTTTATCTCCCGGATCAGGACGGTCATCTTGTTAGCCTTGAATCGCTGCTTTCGGATGGACCGCTCATTCTCAGCCTGAACCGGGGTCATTGGTGTCCGTGGTGCCGGTTGGAGTTAAGGGCGCTTGCGCAGGTTCATGACGAGGCGCGCAAGCTCGGAACGCAGGTGGTTTCGATCATCCCGGAAACGCTTGCCTATTCAAGGCGTTTGATCGCCGACAATGGGCTGCCATTCCGGGTCCTGGCCGACCTCGACCTCGCTTATGCGTTGTCGCTCGGCCTTATGATCTGGGTGGGTGACCAAATCCGCGCCCTTTACCTGAAGTCCGGCCTTAATCTTCCGGTTTTTCAGAGAAATGAGGGCTGGTTTCTGCCCATCCCCGCGACTTTCCTGATAGGCCGCGAGGGCGTCGTGCAGGCAAGATTTGTCGATCCCGATTTCCGCAAGCGCATGGAGCCGCATGACATTCTCAACGCGCTGCGCAAGCTTTCCAGATTTTGAGGCTATTGAAAGCGTGCCCAATCGGCATTCAACCCCGCGGTGGAGAGGAGCACGCTCGTTAGCCTCTCCTGTGCGAAAGATGACACCGACCGTCGCTTTCGTTGGCGGCCTTAAGATCGGTGACGTAGCAAAACACGCGGTATTTGAGTCGCTTTGTCAGCTTGGCGAAGAAGCCTTCGAAGGCGTTAAGCCAGGGGCACGAGGTATGCGTGAAATGAAGCGTCCAGCGCGGGTGGCGAGCGAGCCCCGGACTTTTTCATGTTTATGGGTGATTCGACAGCTTGAAAACGCGCCAGCGATGCGGCGCCAGCAGATGATCGCGCCAGATTTTCTGCACCGTGGAGACCGCAAGCCCGCAGCCTTTCGCGATGGCCTGAGCAGTCCAATAGGTGGCTTCATGAGGCGGCGGTTTCAGGGTCAGCGCAACCACCCCCTCAACGCGAGGGCGCAACTGGTGCGGCGCCGGGCGGCCGGGTTTTGTCACGGAGAAGCCCGTCCACGCCTTCAGTGAAAAAGCGCTCCTGCCAACGCCAGATGCACGTCTTGGACTTGCCTGCCACTCGCATGATAGCGCTTGTGCCAAGACCATCCGCAGTCAGAAGAATGATACGGCTCCGCTAAAACGTGCTTTTGAGGGGCGTTCCTGTCCTTATCTTTGTGCCGCATGTGATCGCGAATGTGACATTCGGTGAGCTTGTAAAGAACCGCCTCTTCATCAGAGGTTCGACCACGCTTTAATCGGATCCACCTCAATAGGCGCGGCGTGTACTGGCGCTCGACGGCGTCATTCTGGCGCCCGCCGGGCACATGTCCCAGGGCCATGCTACCGGCGGGAAGCTCGACTCAGGAAAGCTGCGCCTATTTGCGCGCTGTGACTGTGTTTCGTTCCGCTACGCTCCACTTCGCAACAGGCACAGCGATACCTCGGGAACCGCTCAAAAATCATACGAGGCCACAAGAGTCCTTTAACTTCGGTCGCGCAAGACAATTTGCCTGGTCCGCAGAGCGCTCGGTGCCGTTTATCCATTCTTACTGTTTTCGGCACGCCGGCGCCCCGCCATCTTCGCCATCTTTCAAAAGAGAAATAACGCAATTTCGTTCAGCCAAGTTATTCGCTGTATAAAGCTGCCCATCGAGATAAGCCTGTAATGGCGGAGATAGCCACCAACTAAGCGCGACACTTTTATAGACGATTTGCTTTTGCATACTCATCATCATTCCGTGCATTTTTTCTTCCGGCTTCATGGGGTTGCCGCTGTAAGTCCTGATAAAGTCCCAAAAGCTCTCCTGCGGTTGCGGACAGACATGAATTTGGGCTGACGAAGGAATGCCCCCATTCATTTGGGCTGCACGCTGCGGCAGTTCCAAAATCGTCGCGTATCCCCGCGTCACCCGCGTTGACATGACCGTGAGAGGGTCCGGTAACGAGCCCATGGGCCTGAAGTTGTCTGTATCCGGAATTTGGGGGGTTGCGGGGAACATAGCCTGCATGGTGCAATCGTTTGACGCCTCAAACCAGGATGGGTCGCTTGAGACATGCATGATAAAAGGCAGAAGCCTCCCATCTAAGGCCTTGATGCCGCGCGCGATATCGAGTGCTGTTACGATCCCCGAATTATCGAAATAACCGCCATCGACGACGCTATCGGTAAGCTGAGACTGCCGGTCTCTGACATTAGCATGGGGACTAACGAAGGGTGAGCGTGCACTGACGCTCGCTGCGGTGCTAAGGCGTATGTCGATGGATACGGGCTTCCTGTCTTCGCACGCCGTAACCGGAGTGAATAATGACGGTATGATACCGGCTGCCCACTGAAGCGGGCTAACGGCCGGGTAGGTATTGGTCATGGGATCAGGATATGGGGCGCAGAGAAGTTCATGAAAATCGTAAGTATCTGGGAAGACCATGCTCCTGCCGGTGCCCATGGGGTCAGCGAATTTTACCGGAGTTAAAATCACGCGCCGGCCGGTGCCGATAGAGGTGGCATTCAGGAACAACAGGGGCGTCCAGCTATCCAGGCTCGGCGCCACCGTCTGCAAAGGCGCGGATAAGGGGGACGTTTCTTTTGTGGTTCCGTAGACAGCGTTAAACGCGTCCTCCCAAGACATTTCGAGGACGCCGGCGCGGTCCATGACACGCGGTAGCATAGATACCAGAGAGACGTCCCGCGCGAAATACGCAGTCAGGATCGGAGAAACAAAATCGTTCGATAACGCCGCCTGCAGAGCATCCTTGTATGTGACAAAGTCGGTCAGAAAATTCTTTGTCGCCATCCCGGCCCTTGGCCCACTCGCGCTTGCCGCGGCCACAAGGTTTGGGAACCACAGTCTTTGTTTGTAAAGCGCTTTCTTAAGTTCGGCGATGGTTTGCTTGGGCTGAGCTTTCAAAGCGCTTACGAAAAAGGCGGCTCCGACTGAACTGCCAGACACGCTTGATATGGCGAAAAGCTGCTGGTGAAACGGACGCGCCGTTGGATTTTTCTGCTTGTCGAGGCTGTCGTCTTCAAGGGTGCCGAGCAAACTTGCCAGGAGAAAGGCGGCCCGGCTCCCACCGCCCTCGCCGGCGACGATGATGGGACGCGGGCAGCCGGCAAGCATGGGAGAACCTGGGGCGAGTTGCTCGCACCCTTTCGCGTTCCAGCCGCTCGCGGCCTTCCAACCCTTGAGCGCTTCGGCGAAAGCAACGGGCTTCAGTGTCGCCTGCTGTTTCTTGGATAGTTCCGCGATGCGAACGTCGTGGCCATCGCCAATGAACAAGGAGAAGATGACGCCTGCCGCGATGAAGGCAATAATGAACGGAAATTGGTGCCGTTTTGATAAGAGAGCCAAAATCGTCAAGAATGGCACCCAGGCGCCAAACAAAACAAGCAGCAGGGGCGCACGGTTGAGAGAAAGCGAATCCGCCAAGACATTCCACGCAGCCTGAAGGTTAGGATAGGAGGACATGTCGGGCATCGCAAAAAAGGCGCGAAGCGTTTCCGAATATGACAAGAAATAAATCACGACAAGGACTGTCAAAACCACGCAGAGACCGCACATATAGGCCCACATGAAGAGCCTCGCCCGCTGTGCTGCAACCCAGGTCTTTTCCGTGAGAAATTCAGGTCTTAGCGCCGTCAGATGGAGGTCGCTCTCGTTTTGCTTTGGAACGGGTTTCCCCGTGAGAACTGCAATTTGAATCAGTGATTTTTTGGCGGCCTCGGGCTTGCTGCGTTCGATAGCTTCCATTCGCCGCCCGTAATAGCTGATGAAGACATTGCGCATCAGGATCACAACGATGACGCATGCCGTAGCGACACACAGCGCTATCAAATGGAAGGTCAGGAATTGCCTGAGAACCAACTCGTTTTCGTTGCCATTTGTCGGCGTCGGAAGGTTTTCAGACGCGGAAATCATGCCCACGAGAACCGCTATAAAAGCAACGATTGCGTAGAAGCGAGGAAAAACAAAAATATAGAACTTGAATCTCTCCTCGGTATCGATACCGATCAGGTCGAAATTCTGTAGGATTAGCAGACGGGCCGCGAAGACGAGCGGCAGCGCCCAAACGAAGATGCCAATCAGATAGAAGTAGGCCCAGTAAAGGGCTTCCTGAAGCCGATGAGACCGCGCGTCAAGCAAAACGTCTTGAACTTGGGGCAGCGACGCAAAAGCGTAAAGCGCTATGAATACGCTGAGGACACTGAAGAATGAAATTCCCAGAGCGCGGAGGAAGAGCCGGGCTCCTGAAACGCGCCGAGTATTGTGAACGGCCGCCGGTTGTGCGGCGCCTCGTTTCGAGGCGTCCCGCTCCCCGCTTGGCTCCGAAACTGGGGCGCTCATGACTGGACCGCCTCCGCACAGCGGCCGCCAGGCTCTGGGTTTTTATGGCTGCCGTAGCACGCCGGAAAGGTCTGGGCGGTTTCCATCATCTCTTCCTCGCAAAAGCCACCCGAGCAGCTAAAGCCTGCGCCTAAATCCGATCACGTCGTCGATGACAGTGACAGGCCCGATCGGAACCTTGGAGGGATTTGCCACATCGAGCTGTTCGAACTCGATTTTATCGACCCAGACCTTGCGCAGAAAGTCGGAGAAAACCTCAATGTTCAGTTGCTCGCCGGGACAGCGACGATATCCAAACCCGAAAGGCGCATAACCCGCGTGATCGCAGACCGGAAGCGGCTTGCCCTCGACGACACCAAAAACCGTTCCGAAGGCGCTGTTGACGATTTCCACTTTCCTGCCGTCGCTCACCGGAAACGAGGTTTTGTCGAACGGGCATTTCGCTAACCCTAGCGCTTTCGTTTTGGCTTCGCCGGTCTGGTCGCTTGTGGGGGCGTCGAGATATCGATCCGGATTGAACTCAAGCGGATTTTTCCATTGGCGCGGATCGAAGCTCGCCGCCATGTGAGGCGTGATCGCATAGACATGGCGATCGGCGCCATGGATGGGCCTCAACTCACGAAGGGTCGAAATACTTCCCGGATTGGGTGATATTGTTCGGAAGAGTTCCATGACGTAGCGCTGCAGCGGTGTGAATGCGCTGGGACCGGCTGTATCCTGGCCGCTTTCCATCGTTCGTTTGAACCAGGACTTCACGGCCGGATCCCCGGAATTTCTGTCCAGCTTCAGCATGATGTTGTAAATCGTGATGCCCCACTGGCTGAGCGCCGCGAAGTTATGGAAGCATTCAAAGACGATGTCTTTCTGCCTGAAGTCCTCGCCTTTGCCCCCATTCTTCGTCCAGTAATAGACAAAGGTTCTTTCCGGATTTTCTATTCTGCCATTCATAAGGTCGCGCGTTTTTTCGCCGATCCACTGCTTAAGCGGCGTCCGAAGGGCGCGGACCTTCATGTAATTGTCATAGACAACCTCAAGCATGGGATCGCGGAAGCCGAGCACTGTGTTGAAGCTTTCGCCGACCTGACGAACTCCGGCAGGGATCTCGTTCCCTTTGACGCCGAGATGCAGGTCCCAGAACAGATCTAAATAACTGTCGAGATAGCGCCGCATCAAAGGCTTGTCCAAATTCTTCTCATCGAGAAGCCGATCGAAGAACGCGCGAACCTTGCCTGCATACATGGGGTAGAGATCAGCTGTGAGCGCAGAGAAATAAATGCGCCTGCGCCGATTCTCCGGCCCGCGCTTATCCAAACCCAGGATGAGAACTGAAAGGCCGTCCTTCTCGAAACTCGGCGCCCAATCATCGTAGAGCAGTCCCCAAAGATCGTAGGGAATGGCGTATTGCTTGCTGAGCGCTTCACCAATCAAGGGGAGGCTAGGGCTCTCGGCTTGGTAGAAGCTGGTGCGCAGGAAGGGCATGATGACATGCTCGACATAGGCGGGGTCGTAGCCTGCCGGGATCATGTCCTGCATTTGGGGGTGAACAGAAACCGCGGCGCCAGCGCTTGGCATGCCCATCTGAGCAATCGCTTTTCCAGTCCCGGCGACGAGCAGTCCCGCAACACCGGCGCCAATCAGGAGTTGCCGGCGATGCATATCCTGAGGCATTGAAGCTGAGCTTTTGCCAATGTCAGAGGTATGTTTCATTACTGCTTCCTCCCGTAATACATTCATTTTTTATGTTTTCTGGACGACAGCTGACTAACAGTGCATCAGAGACCACTGAACCAGTTGTACCCACCGTCTTCCCAGTAGCCGCCCGGATAGACGTTCGTTACCTCTATTGCGTAGATCCACTTGGGCTGCTTGAAACCGAGCTTCAACGGCGTTTTGAGGCACAGTGGAAAGCCATAGGCGTCGGGCAGGGGCTCGCCTGCGTAATGCGTCGCGAAAATGGTTTGCGGTTGGAGCGCCGTCGCCATGTCGATGCTGCCCCAATAGTTGTCGCTGCATTTGAAGCCGACATATTTGGCGGTCTTGTCGGTGCCGATGCGGTCGAGAAAAGCGGGAAGGGGCACGCCGGACCATTGGCCGATATAACAGCCTTCGACACAGACATGCCGCGTAATCTGGGTCTCATGCGGCAGGGCGTAGAGCGCATCCTTGGTCCAGGGCTGCTTGTTTTCGAGGCGATCTTCGCTGGTTTCTCCTGCCGAAACTTCCGATGTTTCTGAAATCAACACGCCTCCATGCGAAGCCGTAGAAACCACCCCGTAAACGGAAAATGCCTAAAGCGCGGGATGGTGACAGGCTGGGGTCGGAATTCCAGATTGCTTCAGATTATTTAAAGGGCGAGCGACCGCTCTTTGAAATGCCGATTGGAAATCGATTCAATGTTCGAAAGCTATGGATGAGATGTGCTTTGCGCCCAATCAAAACATGACACAGGCCGAATAAGCCCAATCTCACAGAGGAGGCCCCTAGCTCCGAGTTATCGATTTGAAGCCAACTCGATAATGGAACGCCGCGTAAATGCACTCTAACCTTCAGGGACATTTGTATGATACCAAGGTCCCTTGCCTGAGCCGGGGCTTGGCTACGGCTCGCGCTGCTCGGTGATTTAAAACGGGCCTTCCGAGCAGCAGGATGGCCTGACTCCCCCACCACCACCCGCTCCAACCGCGGCTTCGAACACGATACGGAATGGAGTTTCTGGCTTTTGATTTCGGGCATTCGGAAGCCTTTCCTGAGAAAGCAGGCGACGAGCTTGGGAGAGGCCTTTCAGCGAAGGAAATCCAGAGACTTCCGACGCGCTGAGCGCCGCCAAGCAAAGCATTGCGGCGGCTAACCTATTGTTTACACTCGATTTCATATGCTGGAATCCGCGTACCAAGATCTCGCACCTAGCCTGGCCCTTAACCGGGGCCAGACCTGGCCGCCTATCGCATTAAAAGGGATGCGTTACCCACACACTCGGTTTCGTCAACTCCTTCCCGGCGCTCAACCGCCGTTTGCGCTGCATGCATAGATCTCGGTAAGACCAGGAACGTTGAAGCAAGAACTATCTCTCCGGCTCTGATCCGGATTGTACGAGGAGGACTTGATTGGCCTTAGTGGCTCATGGTGCGGCCGTGCAACCGAGGGCGTCACCAAGGTCACCGCGAGCAGGATGCTCGCCGGCATTACCAAAGCTGTTTTCCTGATCCTTCCCGTATTTGCTATCGCCTGTACTGTCTTCGTAGCAATCGAACGCATAGTAGCCTCCTGAGCTTGTTGAGTTTGGGTCTTGAACCACGCTCTTATTAAAGGCTACTTCCGCACATAACTGAAATACCGCTTCGCCATGGATTCTATAGCGACCAAGTATCTGGGCGCCGCGCAAGCTGCCTGCTTGTGCGCGACATCAACTGCTCCTGAGGACGCTCCTTCCCCCATCTTGCCTTTGCCGAAATCCGCGCCTGTGGTTCCAGCAATATGCAGATTGCGCGCCGCTTGCGGGCCATGATTGAAAACCTCATCCAGACCTTGCCGGCTGTCATTTCAATTATCCTGAGGGGTTACAACTTGCCCGAATTGCGCACTCCCAAGGCTTGGGCCGCCATTCTGGTAAATTTCAAAGCAAACTACGAGTGAATTAGTTTAGCCGGCGCAGCCGCTCCTTCCAAAGCATTAAGTAAATTCTAATCGCGGCTTGCTAACGCTGCCACTTCATCCCGAGGCCAAAGAGTATCGATCAGAATATACGTGCTGATGAGAAACGCCCAGGCCGGTAAAATAAAAATACTCCAAGTGATGCTTTGGCCAACCGAACAAAATAATCGCCGCCAACCCGAGGCCCAGCAAAGCGATCCATCGTGGCGTGAGACCGGTAAAGAGAGTGACTGTCGAAGTCGACAACATGAATACGGCCGCCATCTTGATTGCGTAAACATTCATCAGGACATGAGCGATGGCGCGGGTTAACACGATAAGTCGCTGAGTTGATTCATTGGCGATAAGGATCAAAAGCTTTTTGGTGTGCCTGCTTGAGGCGCGGAGCGATCCGCCCGCCTTGGCCCATGCCGCGTCCCGCGTTTGAGGTTGCAAAGATTTTTTGCAGCCACGGGACTGCCTGGCGCAAGGCCAATTCATGAACTCCATATTAAGCCTCAACCGCTGAACCCCATACAGCGGACCCACCGAGAAGTTTCGTGAGGTGAGAGGCGGCGAAGCAGGTCGCGTGCCCGTTCAACCTTGTCCTGGAATCTTGCCTGAAGTGCCAAGGCGGTGTTGGTTGAGTATCTCAGAATTTCGGCGTATCACCAGCCATGTTCGCTCTAGCGAGCAATGACAGCAGCTCGATGTATGCCACCAAAATAAAGCGCTGAATGAGCGGATTACCACAGGAGAGGCCAATCATGCTTCCGGCAGCTATATGCGCCTTTTGCCGAGCGCGATTTCACTTGTTTGCGGTCCTACTTCTCGGGTCATTTTCCGCATCTCTCGGGCAAGGGACCGAACAGGCTTCGCAAATCGGGCCGCTTGGGCCGCCGGGCGTGCCAGCGCAATTTTTTCCTTTGCCGCGCCGGCCGGTCGCCGGGATTGTGGCCGAGGAATGGGCAACAGAGCAAACCCGCGACCAGGATGGCGAGGCTGAAGAGATCATGAATTTTCTCGGCGTAGGTCCCGGCATGACGGTCGCTGACCTAGGGGCCGGCGCAGGTTACTATACCGTCCGGCTAGCAAAGAGGCTCGGTCCAACCGGCCGCGTTCTGGCCGAAGATGTGGTGCCTGCCACTTTGTTGAAGCTTCAGCAGCGGGTTAGCGAACAGCATCTGGACAATGTAACGCTCGTGCTCGGTGAGCCGCACGACCCGCGCCTGCCAGTCCGTTCTGTTGACCTTGCCCTGATGGTACACATGTACCACGAAGTGGCCCAGCCTTATGGCCTGCTCTTTAACCTGCTATCCGTACTCCGCCCAGGCGCCCGCGTCGCCGTCATTGATCTTAATCAGCCAACAGAACAGCATGGAACTCCGCACGCCCTCCTGCTCTGCGAGTTCCATAGCCTCGGCTTCCGGCAAACGCATTGGGGGTGGATGCGCGGCAAGAGTGAATATTTCGCTCTCTTTGAGCCGCCGGCACAGCCGCCAAAGCATGACGCTATCGTGCCGTGCTCGCAATAAGAACACGTGGTTCAGTTTGCTTGGGGGCGACACGCAATGTATGCAGCTGCGGCACTGGGTGGCGCCTCCATGGGGTGGCCCTGGGCGTTACCCTTTGTTGGTATTCTGCTTTCAATCGCGGCGGGACCGCTGCTTTTTCCAAGAATCTGGCGCGAGCACTACGGCAAGATTGCCGTTGCATGGATGATCCTGACGATTGTTTCCTTGTCGATTGCGTATGGCACGGATGCGGCGTTCTCGGCTGCCATTCACGCAATCCTAGACGAGTATCTAAGCTTTATCGTGCTGCTTTTTACCCTCTACACGGTGGCAGGCGGCATACTGATCACGGGCAATCTCGGCGGCACGCCATTAGCGAATACGGCCGTGCTCGCACTCGGAACGCTGATGGGGAGTATTCTTGGCACGACAGGGGCCGCCATGCTATTTGTCCGCCCGCTGATCCAGGCGAATTCAGGCCGTCTGCACAAGGCACATGTCGTTATCTTTTTCATTATCCTAGTCTGCAACGTCGGTGGTGCGCTGACCCCGCTCGGCAATCCGCCTCTCTTCGCCGGCTTCCTGCGTGGTGTCGATTTTTTTTGGCCGACGCAGCATGTATGGATGCAGACAGCGATTGTGGCAGTGCCTCTTCTTGGTCTGTTTCTCATGCTCGACTTCTGGCTTTACCGGAAGGAGACACCGCCTGCGAAAAAGGCTCCCGCCTCGCCAATCCGAGTGTGTGGCGCCATCAATTTCGGGCTTATCTCCTTCATTGTTGGCAATGTTCTTCTTTCCGCGATGTGGAAGCCAGGTGTGCGCTTTGACATCTATGGAACTACGTTCGAACTACAAAATGTCTTGCGCGATGCAAACCTTCTGGCAGCCGCCGCTCTGTCGCTTTGGCTGACGCCAGAGATGCACCGCAAGTCCAACGATTTCACCTGGGAGCCGATTCGGGAGGTGGCTACGTTATTCGCCGGCATCTTCGTAGCAATCATCCCAGTTCTCGCGATGTTGCAAGCTGGACAGAAAGGCGCATTTGCTTGGCTGCTCCAGGCTGTTAGCTGGAATGATGGATCCCCCCACGAGGCGTCCTATTTCTGGCTCACCGGTTTGCTTTCCGCCGTCCTCGACAATGCGCCGACCTACCTCGCCTTCTTCGAACTTGCGGGTGGAAATGTGCAGGAACTTATGGGCCCGCTGGCCGGTACTCTCGCATCGATCTCCATGGGGGCGGTCTATATGGGCGGCCTAACCTATATCGGCAACGCACCAAACTTCATGGTCTACGCCATCGCCCAGGAACGCGGAGTGAAGATGCCCAACTTTTTCGGCTATATGGTTTTGGCCGCCGTTGTGCTTTTGCCCCTTTTTGCGCTGCTCACGCTTCTGCCGATATCTCCTATTCTGAGATGGCCACAATGGCCGCCTATGCTGAACAAAGGCTTCCGTCGAGACGGGCGCATTGCAGACCTGGATTTTTCTCCGTAACGTCCAGGCTCCGTTGGAAATCATCCGGGCCTGCCTTGCGGACCAAGCCATCGTAGCCTCGGCATTGCCTTCGCTCTTGAGGCACTCGTCAGGCCGGAGAGGAGAAGGAGCACTCTGCCCGCCCTGAAATCTGTGGTACCGCTGCCGCTGGATTTGAGAGCGATCCTCGACGGCCTTTGCTTTTACGCCCCCGGCTCCGAAATGTTTGCCTGCAAGGCCGCGTCGATCTTGTCGGCAAGCGCCGCGAACCCCTTATGGCCGGGGTGCAACTCGTTCGCCCAATCGTCCCGCGAGGATAGCGTATTTCGCAGGTTTATGTAGAAAATTTTGCGCGGGTATTTTTGCGCGAGGCCCTGCAGCAAGTCGTTCAGCCCGTCGATGAATTGCTTGACAATGTCGTGTCGAACCTCAAGCCCGTTCGGCGCATCGAGCGTATAGTTCTTGCGGTTGAACGGGTCGTGGAACCACGGGCCGATCTTCCAGCCGCCCAAATCGAGAACGCCGCGGCCATCCGGCCACGGATAATAGCCGCGGGGCCATTGTCCTCAAGTGCAAGCTGTCTCGCAGCGAGCTGGAAAACCGGCTCGCCAATACGCCACCCTGCCTGATCGGCATGGAGGCTTGTGTTGGCGCCCATCATTTAAGCCGTAGGCTGATTGCGCTTGGGCATGACGCTCGGCTGATGCCGGCCAAGTATGTGAAGCCTTTTCTCAAGGGCCACAAGAACGATTACTGCGATGCCGAAGCGACTGCAGAAGCCGTGCAGCGGCCCACTATGCGGTTTGTTGCAACCAAAACGGTGGAGCAACTTGATTTACAAGCCTTGCACCGGGTGCGGGCACGGCTTGTAAGGGAACGCACAGCCACAGTAAACGAGGTCCGCGCCTTCCTGCTCGACCGCGGCATTGCCGTGGCCAAAGGCATCCAGCGTCTGCGTAAGGCGCTTCCCGATATTCTCGCCAGGCATATGGGCTTGCTCCTGCCGCGCATGATCCGGATTATCGAGGCGTTGGCCGCGGATTGGCGTCGCCTCGACGATCGCATCGAGGAGATTTCCAATGAGATCGCGGACTTGGCTCAGAAGGATGCGCCGTGCAAACGGCTGATGACGGTGCCAGGCATCGGTCCGCTGATATCGAGCGCTACGGTGGGGACCATCGGCAGCGGCGATATGTTTTCTAAAAGTCGCGATTTCGGCGCCTGGCTCGGCATCTTGAACCGGCCTCCGGCCTTCGCTTTCAGTTCGTGCACGGTGCGGGTAAAACCATTGGGCGGCAGCCATTTAGCGAGCGCATCGGCCTCAAGAAAGGCCCGATAGATCTTCTCGGGCTTTGTGGCCACGACGCGATGAAGACGGACGGTGTGGGGCAACTTGATCCTCGCTTCGTTGTTGAAGGAACAGCCCGGCCTGAGCCGGAGCTTAGCCCTCCGGAATCGGTAACACCGGCATCACCTCCACGGAATGGCCCGGGAAGATCGCAAAGTGCGGGTGGTGTTCGAACAGCCTGGCGGCCTCCTCCTGAGACGCGGCCCTAACCACCGTGAAACCGCTCAGGTCGTTGCTGACGTCCTCGATGCCATCCCCGCCAATCTTTTTTGTTTTGCCGAGCGGTCCGCCCATCTCGACAATTGCGGCACGGTGCTTTTCAGCCCAGGCCTTCCACGCCGCGATACCCTCTTTCATCTTGGCTTGCCGCTCCTCCTCGGGAAGAGCCTGCCACGCCGCAAGACGCGGGCTCGACTTCTTCATAAGAAAAACGGCAAGAAAGGTGTTGCCCGTCGTCGCCATGGACTCCTCCTGTTGTTAGGGTTGTAAAGACAGACAAGGCTGTAATCAGGCCATATTGAAGTGATGGCAAACATATGGCCGATTTGAGGAATTCAGCGATCTTTCAATGGTTTCGCTGACGGCTATCGCGGCCGCCGAGGTCCCGCCTCACCCGCTTATCTCGACAAAATCGATCTCGCCGATCTCGGTTAGGAGCCCGTGCTATTATGCTGGCGCCCAATCGTCGTAGAGCGGTCCACCTGAAATCGATCAGCGTCGCGATCAGTTCGTGGGCGCTTGGGCAAGCACAGGGTCGGACCGATAAAGGTCTGGGAAAAGGCGCTTGAGTTCGCCGATCTTCGGCAGATCGTTGAGCACGATATAGGGATGGTTCGGGTGCTGCACTAGAAAATCCTGATGATAAGCTTCGGCCGGATAGAAGGTCTTGTTGGGTTCGATCTTGGTTACGATGGCGCCATCAAACACGCGCGATTGTTAAGCTGAGCAATGTACGCCTCGGCGACGCGTGCCTGTTCTGCTGTTGCGGGAAATATCGCGGACCGGTATTGGGTGCCGGTGTCGGGCCCTTGCCTATTCAGTTCCGTGGGATTGTGTGCGACTGAGAAATAAATCTGGAGAATCCGGCCGTAGCTGATCTTGCGAGGATCGAATGTGATGCGCACCAACTCCGCGTGGCCTGTCGTCCCTCTCCCGACGGTATAATATTGCGCCGTTTCCTTCTCGCCCCCAGCATAGCCGGAAACAGCACTCGTGACGCCCTCAATGTGCTGATAGACGCCTTGGACACCCCAGAAGCATCCCCCTGCCAGGACCGCTGTCTCCGATTGTGCCGCGCCTGCGGCCTCGTCGTTGACCGGCGCGGGAATCTCGCGCGCCTCCTCCGCGGCAGATGGCCGAACGCTCAGCTGGATCGCCAAAGCCGGCAACACAAGCGCTGTTGCGAAGACTGAAAAATGGGAAAATAGTCTGATCGCTTTGGTCATGAGAAGCTCCGGTTTTAGCCGAAAGTGAAGGCGTAGGCTTCGACGCCTGGGTCGAGGAACTGGATCTCGAAAGTATGGTCCGTTACCTGTCCGCTCTGACGAACAAGCTGGTAGAGCCTTTGCTCTGTCACGGCGCCTTCGCCGTGCGCATCGACGTCCGAGCCGTGGCTTGCGACGGGCACCTTGCCATCAATCTTGACGAGGAAGCGGATCTTTTTGCCGTCCGGCGGAGGTCCGAGAACAAGATGCAAGTCGCGGGCACGGAACTTGTAAACGATGCTGCCGTCTTTTTGGTCGAGCACGGCATGTTCGGCCTTGATCGTCCAATCCCCAAGCAAGCTCCATTCATTCAATCGCGGCGAACCTTCTGCATATGTATGCGGCTTGTCCCGCACGGCGCCACCGGGCGACACGAAGTTTTCCGCTCGCTCATAGCCGATATAGGTCTCGGGCGAACGGACGCTGGCAGCATCCGATGCCGCCTCCGCGCCCGACGCTTTTACCGAGACGACGCCTGAGGAGACAGTCTTTTCGCCAGCTTCCGTCAGAAGCGTTTGGATGATGCGTTCAAACTCTTCGTAATCGCCTTCACCGAAATGATGGTGACGGATACGGCCCTCGGCATCGATGAAATAGTGCGCGGGCCAGTATTCGTTGCCAAAGGCGCGCCAGATCGCATAGTTGCTGTCAATTGCCACAGGGTAAGTGATCTTCAGATCGGCGACGGCGTTCTTCACATTGGCGGCGTCTTTCTCGAACGCGAACTCCGGCGTGTGCACGCCAATGACCACAAGTCCCTGATCTTTATATTTCTCGGCCCACGCTTTGATGTAGGGGATGGTCCGCAGGCAGTTGATGCAGGAATAGGTCCAGAAATCGACCAGAACCACCTTGCCTTTGAAAGCCTCCCGCGTCAGAGGCGGCGAGTTCAGCCATTCCACAGCCCCTGAAAGCGGCGGCATAAGACCTTCCGGAGGGAGCTTACCGGCTTCGGTCTCGGGCTTGCCCGCCATCATCATGCCTCCCCCCTGCATCATCGTGGGGCCATCCATGACGACGGACGGCTGAGGGTTGGAGGGCGTAAGCCGCAACTTATCGACCAGGCCTTGTTCGAGCGCCACGGTGTTTCCGAGCGATACACGCGTCAGCAAGCCGGTGTCGAAGCCGAGCGCGATGGCCACGACGCCAGCCAGAACGGCCGCGCCGAGGCCGCGCCTTATCCATTCCCCGGCCCCGAGAAAGCGCTTCATGGCGGCGAAAATCCGCCCCCCGGCGAGGAGCGCTAGCGCAAGCGACGTTGCCGCACCCGCGGCATAGGCGAGCAGCAGGAACGAGGTCTTGAGAGTCGCCCCTTGCAGCGCGGCCCCGGTCAGGATCAAGCCCAAGACCGGCCCGGCGCAAGGCGCCCAAAGGAGGCCCGTGGCAACGCCGAGCAGAAGCGAGGCCGCAACGCTCGATTTGCCACCCCGGTCAGCAAACTGCGAAAGCCTGTTTCCCAAAGCCACGACCGGTCTTGTCAGCCTCTCGGAGAGCGCCGGAAAGAGCAAGATGAGGCCGAAGGCCGCGAGCAGCACGAGGGCTGCAATGCGGCCATATCGATTGGCCTCTACCGCCCAGCCGCCGCCGACGGCGGCAAGCGTGGCGACCGCGGCGAAGGTCAGCGCCATGCCAGCAAGCATCGGCAACCCGTTGCGAAGGAACGGCCTGCCGGCGCCCGCGAACACGAACGGCAGGACGGGCAGGATGCAAGGGCTGAGAATCGTCAGAACGCCGCCCAGATAAGCGAGAAGAAACAAAGTCATGGCCGGACCACCTTGCTACGCCATCGCGGGCTTGAAAATCAACGCGACACCATTCATGCAATAGCGCAGACCTGTCGGCTTCGGACCGTCATTGAAGACGTGGCCGAGATGACCGCCGCAACGCCGGCAATGAACGGACGTGCGCACCATACCGTAGGATGTGTCTGTTTCGGTTCCAACGGCGTTATCCAACGAAGCCCAGAAGCTCGGCCAGCCCGTGCCGCTGTCAAACTTGGTGGTAGAGGAAAAAAGATCGAGATCGCATCCCGCACAGGTGAAATCGCCTCGCCGGTGCTCGTTTAAGAGCGCGCTCGTATAAGGCCGCTCGGTTCCGCTTTGCCGCAAGATCGCATATTGGTCTGGCGTCAGGAGCTTGCGCCATTCCTCATCGCTATGGGTGACTTCGAAGGGTCTCCTGTCTTGAGGTTCGGCATGGAGGCCAGCCGCTTTGAGCATCCAGGGCAAGGCGGCGGTGGCGCCGATAAAAATTCGTCGTGTCAGCATGATGTCGATGTCCCGTCCAAGGCTAAAGAGCGGTTCTCAAAATCGAGTACGAAGGCAAATGCCGCTTTGATACGCGCCCGCGGCCCATCACGGACATGTCATCGGCTGCGAACGCGACGTTACCGGCTCTCCTTTCCGGCGAAGTGGGGAAGCCGGCTCGGACGGCCATGCTCATCCTCGAAACCCTATGCGGTCCATATGCATTTGCCGGTCGAACCCGAGCACTTTCTTCGCTGGACCCAGTTTCCGGGCCGGCGTCTTTCCGGCCCGACCAGCGCGCCGTGCCAAGTAAGGTTCGTGACCACCTTAAGGCCCTTGAAGAACTGCTTTTCGTTTGACCCAGAAAATTGCCCCGAAGAGCGCTGACAAAGTGATCCAGCGACGCGATGCCGGGTCCATATTTCATGAGATAAAGCAGCGCCACCGCCCATGTGCCGTGAGTATCAGAAGCGTTGGGATAGGCAAAAATCTCGATTACGAGCGTCACGACGACGAGCGCCAGGCAGCGAACCGCTTGAAAAAGCCAGCGAGAATGAACACAGGCATGCTCAGTTCGGCCGCGGTCGCCAAGTGGGCCGCGATCTCCGGCGGGATGAGCGGCATTTTGTATTCGTTAGTGAAGAGCGCCACCGTGTTGCCATCGCTCCAGCCGTCGAGCTTCGAGAGACCGGAGCGCAAAAATGTTGTGGCGACGCCGATACGAACGACAATTGCGATCAGGTCGCCGGGTATTTTTCGAACAAAGCGGTCGCCCTGGCGATCAAACTATACATGACGCACTCCCGGCTCAGATGAAACGTGAATCGCGGCAATGGCCCGGAATCAAGAACATCAACCTGCTCCCCTAAGTATATATTCCCCACCTGCGAAATCCCGCCTCACCGAGCGGGGTTTCTTTCACCTTTGCCAAGCAGCCAGCCTCGCAATCGCTCAAAATTGGGGACTGAGTGAGCCGGCTCTCGGCTCGCGGAGATCGAGAAATGTGCGCGAATCTCGTTCGGATTGTTCGGGAAAATAAGCGTAACCGACTGATTTTTCGTGCCGCACAAAACAGCCATTCGGGAGCGAAGCCATTGTTTTGGTGAAAAAAAGCAAGGCCTGAAAATCCGCGTGTCGGGGTTTCGGGGCTTTCCTCCGCTTCTGCAAATTTCTCAACGGCTTAGGTTTTCCCGTGGCTTGAACGTCAAACGCATTCGGGAAGCTTCGTTCGCTTCCTGCGGCTATCTTGGCGATCGCCGCCCGCTGATCGCCTTATCTTCTCCTCCTTCGTGCCAATGACGCTGCAGGTGCTACGGTTTCTGCGGCTGGACCGGCTTCATGTCACCGAGAAGGGTCGGGATGAGCTCTGACACAGTCGGGTGAATGGGCACCGCCCATTTTAACTGCGTGTAGGAAGTCCGCGCGTTCATCGCGTCGAGGATGCCATGGATCGCCTCGTCCCCGCCGGTTCCAAGAATCGCAGCCCCAAGGATTTGCTGCGTCTCGGCATCGGCGATCGCTATCATAAACCCAAGCGTTTCGCCTTTTTCGATGGCGCGACCCACGCGGGTCATCGGACGCCGGCCCACTAGAAGCGGCCGCCCGCTAGCGCGCGCTTGCGCCTCGGTCATGCCCACGCGGCCGAGCGGCGGATCGATGTAGAGCGCGTAGCCCAAAATGCGGTCGCTTACACGCCGCCGCTCGCTGTCCAGCAGGTTGGCGGCGACAATCTCGAAGTCGTTATAGGCCGTGTGGGTGAAGGCGCCGCGGCCATTGCAGTCGCCAAGCGCCCAGATACCGGGCGCGCTGGTGCGGAGTTCGTCATCGACGGCGATATAACCGCGCGCATCGACTTCAACCCCGCCCCTGTCAAGCCCCAAGTCATCGGTGTTGGGCCTGCGTCCGACGGCGAGCAGCACGTGAGAACCGATGACCTCCGGCGGGCCAGACGCACACTCAAGCCCGACGGCGATTTCAGCGCCCCGGGGCTCGAAGCGAATGCATTCCGCACCGAGGTGCACGGCGATGCCCTCGGCTTCGAGAATCTCCTTAATTGCGGCCGAGACATCTTCATCCTCACGCGCGATCAGGCGCGGCCCCATCTCCACCACGGTCACCTGGGCGCCGAAGCGGCGGTACATCTGTGCGAACTCAAGGCCGACATAGCTGCCGCCAACCACGACCAGATGCTGCGGCGGCGTGTCGAGCTCAAGAATGGACGTGTTGGTCAGGGTAGCGACACGGTCAATTCCAGGCAGGTCCGGAATGCGCGCACGGCCGCCGACATTGATAAAGATCTGTTTCGCTGTGAGACGGTCCGGACCCACCTGCACTTCGTGCGTCGAGACAAAGCGCGCATGGCCGCGGTGGACCGTGCAACGCTCCATGGTCTCAACCCAGGACTCGACGCCCTCCCGCGATCGCGCGGAGATGGCGTCTTTGCGTGCCTTTACGGCCTTCATGTCGACCGCAACCTCTCCGGTGCTGACGCCATAGTCCCTTGCGCGGCGCGCGAGATGCGCGGCATACGCGCTCGCGATGAGCGTTTTGGTTGGGATGCAGCCCGTGTTCACGCAGGTGCCGCCGAAAAGCTTGCGCTCGATGAGCGCGACCGACATACCAGCGGCGGTAAGCCGCCCCGCCAGAGGCGGACCGGCCTGGCCAGCACCGATGATGAGGGCGTCATAGGTGTTTGTCACGCAACAGCTCCCCGCAGACGTTAGAGATCGATGACGACGTCGCCCTGAGGCTTTGAGCAGCAGATCAGCACATTGCCTTCCGCTGGCGGGTCGATTGGGTTGGGCTGGTAGGCGACTGTCCCCGCCACAAGCCCGGTTTCACAGCTGTGGCAGACCCCTGTGCGGCACGCCCATCGCGTAGGGACATCGCAGGCTTCGGCAAGCTCAAGCAGGGTATGAAATGCCGGATCCCAATGGACATTCAAGCCGCTCCGGGCGAACGAAATCAGCGGCCCCGCACCGGGAGGTCCGGCGGGCGGGTGCGGCGGCCCTTGCGGGGTGGCGGCGACGCCTGGAGTGCCGGATGGACCGGGACCGAACAGCTCCGTATGGATCTGGCCTTTGGCGATGCCCCAGGCGGCTAGGCCCGCGGTCAGGTCACTGATGAAGGCCGGAGGGCCGCAGATGTAAAAGTCGGCACTGCGTGGCACGCCCAGTTCCTGGAGCGCCCCCATATCCAAGTGTCCACGCGCGTCGAAATCCACATTTGGCCGGTCTTCGGGATCGGGCGCGCTGTAGCGTATGTGGCTGTGGCCGTGGGCCAAGGCTTTGAGGAGTGTGCGGGCTTCTTGGGCAAAAGGATGCTCGCTTCCGCGCCGGGCTCCGTATAGCCACCAGACTTCCCGTGGCGACTTTTCCGCCGTCAGCGCGTGGAACATTGCGAGGACGGGGGTCGCCCCGATGCCAGCGCTCAGGAAGACAACGGGAGCGTCGCCCTCTCGAAGAGTGAAGTGGCCTCGTGGCGCGCTCACATTAAGCACGTCGCCAATCTGTACCCTCTCGTCGAGATAGTCGCCCGCGATGCCGTGCGGTTCACGCTTTACGCTAATGCGATACGAGCGGGCGCTGGGTTCGCCTGACAGCGAATAGCTGCGCATGAGTGGCGCCGCGCCGGACGCTGGCGTCAAGCGCAACACAACAAACTGGCCGGGAACGGCAGCTGTGAGGGGAAGGTCTTCCACAGGCTCAAGCACGAGTGAGATTACGCTGCCGCTCTCGTGAACTCTTGTGCGACACCCGCAGTCGGCGGAATCCTGCCCATGCCGGAGGCGGTCCGGACAGTGGAGCCAGTCCGACATTTCCCCCCGTCGCGCCACCGCTCTTTGCTTGCGCGAGCAGCGCTTCAAAGGAGTGGCGCCAGCCTGGGCTCAGGGCCGGGATAGGCAGCGCGCGCTCGAGCTGGCTTCTGGGATGCCCAGGCAGATAGAGCAGCGCGTTGATCTCGAAGACACTCATGCGTTCAGGGCCCGCGCCGACCTGGACAATCTCATCGCCGGCTTCCACTTGGCCTTCCTCAAGAACGCGGAAATAGAAACCGGGCCTGCCGTGCGAGACCAGCAGCGCGGCCATCTGCGGCTCGTTCATACGGATACCAACGCGGTAACAAGTGACGCGCGGCTGTGTCACTTCGAACAACGCACTGCCGATCCGGTAGCGGTCGCCAATGCAGACCTCTTGGTCAGAAAGGCCGTCGACCGTGAAGTTCTCCCCGAACTGTCCGTAGGTGAAATCATTGCGGCCGAGCTTGCTTTGCCAATAGCGATAGGAGTCGATCTGATAAACGAAAACGGCCCGGTGCTCGCCGCCATGCCCGACCAGATCCCCCTGCGCATCGCCATCGATATTGAGTCGGCGGACCGTGCGCGGGCCTTGAACGGGGGCTTTCCAAATGGCGGTGTGGACGGTCTTCCCTTGCCAGGCGATATCCTGCGGGAGGCTCACGTTTAGGGACAGTAAGCGCGCCCTCACTTTCGTCTCCTTCGCTGGTGGCCATCGGCGATTGCTTAGTATCGCTTTATGAGCGCCAGGAGTTCCATGGTTGTGTTTCGTCACGGAATGATATTGACGTCCACATTCACGGCTAAGTAGTATGTTTAAAAAAAATATATGCGTAATACACTGAAGTTTACAGCACGCTTATGCTCGACCCTGGAAGAGAATTCTTGGTGCTTTGGCTTAAGCGGAACTTCATAACTACGATCACGATTACCCCCTCCATGCGGAGAGGGTGGGACCCAGCCTGGGTTACCATAACGACGGATCGATTGCCGGGAGCGTTCTTGAGGCATAACGCTCTCCTTCGGCGGCGGAATTTCCTACGCCAAACGCTCGCTGCCCGCACATTGGAACCGAGAGCAGAAATCGGCGATAAGCTCTGCCAGGCGGCGGGTGGCTGGGCTTGCATGGGGCGCCGTGCCTGCCTGGCCGGAGCGGGCGGTGGATTTTCTTTCGGCGCCACTCGACGTTAAACATCCCCGCCAGATCGAAGCGCCTTTGGTTCGCAAGCTCAGCCCTGCCGATGTGTCGCGCCTTTGTGCGCGTTTCGGAACGCAGGAGACTGTCGGAGAGGCAGCCGGTTAAGCGGCGGCACCCGGGACAAGCACATGTGAGCGTTTTGGAGGCGATCAAAGAGGTCCAGCGTTCATCAGGCCGGTTTCAATGTCTGAAGGCAGTGGAGGATTCGGTGATTCAGTTCCCATAGCGCTGTCCTGTTGCTGTCCCATTTCAGCATCGCCATTGCGGTCTCGTAATCGCACCAACAATATTCGTCGTGTTCAGACGATAGCGTGATATTCAGGGTGGCCGCACGAATAGCAAAGCTGTGCTCAACGACTACAAGCACGTGCTCGCCCCAGATGAAGCCTGCTATCTGAGCAACGGGAATAGTGGTCATCGACTGAAGCTGAAACAGGTCCCCTCTATTTGTATAGCCGGCTTCCTCGGCCGCCTCCCGGTGCGCCGCATCAGCTGGCCGCTCGTCGTTTTCGCCACCGCCGGCAATCCACTGCCAATATCCCGCATCGCTCCGGCGAAACAGGCAATAGAGTGGAAGGGCCTCAGAGCGTAAGTGAAAGGGAATCATCAGGACCTGGAAAGGCGCCCTGGACCCGGATGTCGCGCGTGCCAATGGATCCTCCAAAAATGGATCCTCCAAAATTGTCGATGAGCCAAAATGACCGGCGCCGGTGATCACGGCGACTTTCTCCTACAATGGCCTGGACATCACGGCTACCCTTGAGCCTTGCCAAAGCAAATCTGGACATAAAAAAGTTCGCGACCACAAGGGTTACAAGCCAACGCGAACGGCAGAATGAACGCAGGCAGTATGTCGGCAAACGAGAGACTGCCAGACACCTATGCCACGAGGATTTTACTTACGATCATCAAAATACCTGCCTAGGATGTCATATAATAGACCATTCTAATATAAATCCCGAGCTATGCTGTGACCAACTCACATCGTGACAACGCCGCAGCTGAGGCGGTCTTCAATCCCTTGTCGCCAGATTTCATCCGCGACCCCTACCCAACCTATCACCGCCTGCGCCGTTTGGACCCCATGCACAGGTCGCCGCTCGGCTATACCATGGCGAGCCGCCACGCCGACGTTGCGCTCATTCTGCGGACGCGCGTTTCGGAAAGGACTTTGCCGGCCGAATCAAGCGCACCGCGGGCGAAAAGGCACTCGAAGAGCCTGTCTATCAGTCCATGCTGCACTGGATGATCAGTCAGAACCCGCCCGATCACACGCGCCTTCGCGGTCTTGTGGTGAAAGCCTTCAGCAACCGGGCCGTCGAAGACATGCGTTTGCGCATCCAGGAGATCGTCGATCAAACCATAGACCGCGTCGAACCGCAGGGCCACATGGACCTAATCGCCGATTTCGCCTTCCGCCTTCCGATCACCGTAATCAGCGACATGCTGGGCATTCCTGAAGAAGACAGAGGATTTATCTTCAAGGGCGAAGGCCCAGGCGCTCGGCTTCTCGATCCTGTCCCGCTGTCGCGTGCGGAACTCGATGCTGCCAATGCAGGGACCTTAGCCGCGGCCGCCTACTTTCACGCCCTTTTCGAACGTCGGCGGCGAGAACCACGCAACGATCTGATAACCCTGCTTGTCCAGGCGGAAGAAGAAGGCAGCAAGCTGTCCAACGAGGAATTAACCGCCAACATTATGCTTTTATACGTGGCCGGTCATGTCACGACGGTTCATTTGATCGGAAATGCCATTCTGGCGCTTTATCGCAATCCCGATCAACTCGAACTCTTCAAGCGCGATCCTTCGCTCGAGACAGCGATAGATGAGCTTATGCGATATAAGTCGCCGGTTCAGGTCACAGGGCGTGCCGCGCTTGAGGACGTGAGCGTGGGCGGGAGGGAGTTCAGGAAGGGCGACACGATTTTGTGCCTTCTTGGGGCAACCAATCGTGACCCGGCCGTCTATGCCGATCCAGACCGGCTCGATCTCACGCGCGATAACGTCCGGCACCTGGCATTCGGCGGCGGCGTTCATTATTGCCTTGGCGCCCAACTCGCCCGCATCGAGGCGGAAATCGCCATCGCCACGCTCTTGCGTCGACTTCCGAACCTGAGGCTCGACAATCCCGAGGCGCCTGAGTGGCTCCAGACATTCGTGTTTCGCGGCCTCAAGGCCCTGCCCGCCAGCTGGTAGCGCGATGAGTGACAGGCGAGGCGCAGAGGCGGAGACACTCGACTCTCATCAACCCTTTCCGGCAAGAGAATATGAGCTCCCGGCCGGGCAGAAATCTCCTGATTTGATCCGCGCCGAGCGGACGGTCTGGCGCCTCGCCCATATACATTTTGCCTGGGACATCAACAAAGCGCTGGAATTCGCGCTCCTGGAAAGCTTTGCCGTTCCATCGATTTCCGGCCTTCTGGAAGGCACCGGCGAATTTAAGAATCGCACGCTCAAGCGGTACGACGACACCGCCATCCTTGTAAGAGAAGTTATGAGCAACGGTCTCGACAGCGGCCGAGCGAGGCGCGCCTTTACCCGCATCAACGACATGCACGGGCGCTTCCGCATCGCCAACGACGATTTTCTTTACGTGCTCTCGACCTTCGTTTTCAGCCCCATCGATTGGCTGGAGAGGTTCGGCCGACGGGGAATGACGCGTGAAGAGAAAGAGGCCTGGTTCTTTTATTGGCGGGAGTTCGGGCGGCGCATGGGCATTGCGGCCTTGCCCGAAGACCTCGCCGCATTTCGGACTTTCGCGCAAGAGTTCGAGAAAACGCGCTTTGGCAGGGTATCCTCCAACCGGGCCGTTGCGGAGCCAACCATCGACCTCCTGCTGCGTCAGTACTTCGTGCCGCCCCTTCTTTATCCAGCCGGACGCCGCTTCGTCATGGCGCTCTGTTCGCCGCATCTCGTTGAGGCGCTGGGATATCCCGCCCCCTCGTCTGCCCTTCGCCTCCTTGCAGAGAGCGTCATGGGTCTTCGGCGGACAATCCTGAGACGGCTCCCGGAAGGTACGCGGCCAAAATATATCCCGTTCGGCAAAGAGACTTATCCAGAGGGCTACACGATCGAAGACCTGGGGTGCGTTCAGGCTTAAGAGCGGAGCCGATTGAAAGGCGGATTGGCATCGGCTCGCCCTCACTGCAAGCCAATGCCCTCGACTTTCCCGGCGACTACGCCATCAGTGGGCTGTTTATTCCCCGGCCTTGAGTAGGCCGGTAGCGAGGCTTGTGCCGTGGTTCTGACGAGCGCTTGCCAGACGAGGCCGTGACCTAGCGCCAACGCCGAATGCCAGGGCATAGAGGGCCGGCAGAAAGGTCATGGTGAGGATGGTCGCGGCGATAAGGCCGCCCATGATGACAAGCGACATCGGGCCCCAGAAGGCGGAGCCCGCAAGCGGGATGAGTGCGAGAACTGCGGCGGATGCCGTAAGTACGATCGGCCTGAAGCGGCGCACCGCTGAGCCGATGACGGCATCATAGGGATCGATTCCGACCTCGACCTCCTGCTTTATCTGATCGACGAGGATGACGGCATTGCGCATGATGATGCCGGCGAGAGCGATCACACCGAGGATAGCAACGAAACCGAAGGGTTGCCGAAACAGGAGGAGGGCGGCCGCTGCGCCGATAATGCCAAGCGGCGCCGTTGCGAGGACAAGCATAGTCTTAGCCATGCTTTGCAGCTGCACCATCAAGAGGAGCAGGATCGTTATGACGAGAACTGGAATCTTAGCGGCGATCGAGGCCTGTGCCGTCGCGGATTCTTCCACCGCTCCCTGCATTTCAATGCGATAGCCAAGCGGCAGCGTTTTCCGCAGAGGCTCAAGCTGTTTATAGATCGCCTTGGTGACATCCGAGGATTGTATGCCGTCCGGGATCAGCGCCTGCACTGTAATGGTGGGCAAGCGGTCCCGCCGCCACTCGACGCCAGGCTCAAAGTCCAGCCGCACGCTCGCCACCTGCGAAACGGGGACGGAGGCGCCTGTACCGGTTTTGACATACGCGCTTTCCACCGCAGACACGAGGCTTCGCATGGGTTCCGGCTCGCGTAGCACGATACTGGTGGTTTGATCCTTTTCCCGGAACTCGCCGAGCGGCGCCCCAGAGAGCGTCGCCTGCAAGGTCTGGCGCACCGAAGCTGATGTGACCCCAATTGCCCGGGCGCGGTCTTGATCGATATCGAGCGTCAAGGACGGCGCCAGCTCATGCCAATTGCTATGAACGTTAAACACACGCGGATCGGCGGCGGCGACCTTCTTCACCTCCTCGGCGATGCCGCGAATTTTGTCGCGATCCGGCCCTTGCACTCGAAACTGAACTGGCCAGCCAGCAGGCGGCCCAAAGAACAACCGGTCCACCCTGACGCGGATGCGCGGAAAATCGGTGGCGAGAATTTCTCGCATCCGGCCGATGACGGCGTCCCGGTCCTTGGCATTTTTGGGCAAGACGAGCAACTGCGAGAAGTTCTGGTTCTGCAACTGCTGGTCGAGAGGCAGGAAGAAGCGGGGAACACCGGCGCCAATGAAGGCTGTGACGGCGCCAATGTCCTTTTCCGCAAGAAGGCGCTGTTCAAAGCGGATCGCCTGAGCTTCCGTCTCCCTGTAAGACGCGCCTTCCGGCAGCCAGAGGTCGGCTAGAATTTCGGGCCGGTCCGTGGACGGGAAAAACTGCTGCGGAATCAACCCGAAGCCCGCGCCAGCGAGAGCAAATGCGGCCATGGCGAATATGACGACGGTCTTCCGCCGCCTGACGCACCAGGCGATCGCCGCGCGAAGCCTGCGATAGCGCGGTGTGCTATAAACGTCGCGACGAACGCTCTCAGGCGCTGCCCGCTGCTTGAGCAGCATGAAGCCAAGCCATGGCGTAAAGTAAACCGCGGCAAACCACGACACGATAAGCGAGACCCCGGTTACCCAGAACAGCGTCTGCACATATTCGCCCGGTGTGCTGGCCGCGAAGCCAACGGGAATGAAGCCTGCGGTCGTAATGAGCGTACCGGTGAGCATGGGAAACGCCGTCGAATTGTATGCAAAGGAGGCGGCGGAGAGTTTGCCGTAACCTTCTTCGAGCTTCCGCTCCATCATCTCGACTGCGATCATCGCGTCGTCCACGAGCAGTCCCAGGGCTATGATGAGCGCGCCAAGCGAAATGCGCTGCAAGTCAATGCCAGCGACATACATGACAAGAAAAGTTGCAGCGAGAACGAGCGGGATTGTCAAGGCGACGACGAGACCCGCGCGCCAGCCGAGCGAAAAAAGCGAGACAGCGAGCACGATTAAAAGCGCCTCGCCAAGAGCTTCGAGAAACTCGCCCACGGCTTTGGTGACGACGGCTGGCTGATCCGAAATTTTTTCGAATTGAACCCCGACCGGCAAGACGTTGGAGATCCCTCGCAGTGCAGTATCGAGTTCTTCGCCGACGTTGACCACATTATGGCCCTTCGCCATCGCGACGCCCAGCACCACGCTTTCCTTGCCATCATGGCGGATCTTGGAGATGGGCGGGTCCTCCACTCCGCGCTTGGTGGTAGCGATATCGCCGAGGCGGATGGTCTGGTCGCCCGCCCTGACACGCAGGTTTTCGACTTGATCGACGGTGAGGAGCGTGCCCTGGACATCGAGCCTTATGGAACGGTCGTTCGTCTGCACCGTGCCTGCGGGAGCTTGCGAATTCTGTCCGGCGAGCGCGGCCTGGATGTCCTGTGGCGAGATGTTGCGCTCAGCCAGCACCCGCGACGGGATCTCGATAAAGAGCTTCTCGTCCTGCACGCCGAGCAAATCCACTTTGCCCACGCCCGGCACGCGCAAGAGGATATCGCGCGCATCCCTCGCGAAGTCCCTCAGCTCGGGATAGGTGAAGCCTTCGCCGGAGAGAGCGTAGAGCGCGATGTAGGTATCGCCGAACTCATCGTTGAAGAATGGTCCCAGCACGCCGGCCGGCAAGGCGCCTCGGATATCGCCAACTTTCTTGCGCACCTGATAAAAAGCGTCGCTTACCTCACTCCCGCGGGCTTCGCCCTTGAGGTTCACGACGATCACAGCGCTTCCAGGGTGTGTGTAGGATTGCACATTGTCGAGCTGCGGCGTCTCTTGGATCTTGCGCTCGATCTTATCGACCACCTGCTCCTGCATTTCATGGACCGAAGAGCCGGGCCATAGGACTTGGACGATCATGACGCGGAACTTGAATTCCGGGTCTTCCTTCTGCCCCAAATTCGTTAGCGCGAAGATGCCGGAACCTAAGATAAGAACCAGCAGGAACCGCGTGAAATTGGTGTGCTCGATGGCCCAGCGCGATAGGTTGAAGCCTTGCCTTTCCGGCTGGTGCTGAGAAATGTGATCCAGCAGACGCGTATCCATGTGCTCAACTCCTACTTCGAATTTGCGGTTTGTTATCTGCTGACTGTGCCGTCCGCCTGCGCAACTTCAGTCACGGCCTGCTGCGGCAGACGGACTTTCGTGCCGTTCTGCAAGAACTGGACGCCGCCTGTGATGAGGATCTCACCTGGTTTAAGGCCGGACTTAACGAGCACGCCTTCATCGGTTACACGCCCGGTTTCGACATCGCGCCGGGCAACTGTTTGGGTGTCTTTGTTCGCAACGAAGGCGATGGTTTTGCCGCCCTCCCTCGCAAGCGCCGATATCGGCACCATCACAGCCGGCGAATCCTGCGGTATCCGGAACGCGACCGCCGCAGTCATGCCGATGCGCATTTGCGGCGCGGGCTTCGCAATCGTCACGCGCACGGCATAGGTGCGCGACGCCGTATCGGCAGCACCGGCGATTTCACGGATTTTGCCGTCGCTTCTTATGTCTGGCGCCGGCCAAAGCGAAATCGACGCGGGCTCGCCGCCCTTGAGTTTGACGATCTCCTGTTCGGGAACCGCGACAGACGCCTCAATGTCTTTGGAGTGCGCAAGCGTTATGACAGCTTGTCCTGCCGCCACGACTTGACCCGGCTCAGCGCGCACCGAGGTCACGATGCCGTTCTCATCCGCCAGCAGCGAAGCGTAGCTCGTCGCGTTGATCGCCTGGTCAAGCTGATCTCGGGCGGAATTGAGCGCGGACTGCGCAGAGTCGTACTCAAGCTGCCGCTGGTCCACGGCGGATTGAGCGATAAAGCGGTTTGGCTGCAGGACCTTTGCCCGGTTGAGGGCATCCCTGGCGACTTCGAAGCGCGTCTTCGCAGCGGCCGCGGCAGCGCGTGCGCTGTGTTCGGCGAGCTTCAGATCCTTCTCGTCAAGCTTCGCGATCTGTTGCCCAGCCTTGACACGATGCCCGACATTGACAAAGCGCTCCATAATCTTGCCGGACACCCGGAAACCGAGTGTGCTCTCGATGCGCGGCGCGATCACTCCGGAATAGGTCAGGACGCGCTCTGTCACCGGCTCCGGCACGACCATCGCCTTGACCGGCCGCACCAGAACCTCAGCCACCTTCTCTTCGCCGCATCCCGCCAACAATAATGGCACGACGGCCGCCGCGGCCCAGGCGCACTTGCGCCCTACGACTGAAGCATTTTCAAACTTGTCCGTCTTTATACGCATGACGCTCTCCCTTTCATGGTTGTCAGACCAGGCACGTGAAGGCCGGGGAAGGCTGCGATGCTGCCGCGATGGACAAAATCCGTTGCAATTGCGACCGCTCTCGACTGCCATCTGCCTCCCTTTCGGTGGCTATGATTGCCGATCCTTCTGAGTGCGGAGACTTCCGTGGCTGGGCTGGACTTTCCACCCGGCACACGCCGATGGCGCCACTGACAGCTTTGATGTACGCTTCCCGGTTGTTGCTGCGAATGATCGCACCACCGTATCGTTTGACCGTTCGTCCAACTCTGAGGGGCAGCCTCTGCCATGGATCCGCTGTCGGAAGTGCTCCGCGCGGTTCGCCTTACGGGAGGCGTGTTCCTCTCCGCCGATTTCACAGCTCCATGGAGCGTCGGCGTGAGGATAACTCCTGAGGACTGCGCCCCCTTTTTGGGAAGGCCAGCGCAGATCGTCGGTTATCATGTTGTTATGGAGGGCAGCCTGCTCGTCGGCCTTGAAGGCGAGCACATGGCCGAAGTCCGAGCGGGCGAAATCGTGCTGTTTCCGCAGAATGACAATCACATCTTGGCCAGCGCGCCCAAGATTAAGCCGGTGAATGCCCGCCAGCTCATGCAACCGTCCCTGGACGGGAACGTCGCCCGGATCTGCCATGGCGGCAGCGGCGCCACAACACGCATCATGTGCGGTTTCCTCGCCAACGAGGAAAGCTACAATCCGCTGATCGCGGCGTTGCCGAAACTCTTGAAGATCGATGTCCGCCAGGGCGCGTCGCGCGAGTGGGTGGAGGCCACCGTCCGGTTCGCAGCCAGCGAACTTGCCGAAGGCAGATTGGCCTCGTCGAGTGTCATGGCGCGACTGTCGGAGACGCTTTTGATCGAGGCGGTGCGCCGATATTCCTCAGGGCTTGCAGAACAAGAAGCTGGCTGGCTTAAGGGATTAAAAGACCCCTACATTGGCCGAGCGCTGGCGCTAATCCATCAGAAGCTCAGCGCGCCCTGGTCTGCGGAAGCGCTCGCAAGCGAAGTGGCGCTGTCCCGCAGTGCGTTTGTGCAACGTTTCACGTCGCTGGTCGGGATGCCGCCGATCCGGTACCTCACTGTTTGGCGCCTTCAGACTGCCAAGTTGAACTTGCGGGAGACGAGCAAAACTATTGCCCAGCTCGCCCATTCCGTCGGCTATGAATCCGAAGAGGCGTTTAGCCGGGCATTCAAGCGCAAATTCGGGCTGGCGCCTGCACAGTGGAGGCAGGGGCATTCGGCAGAGTGAAGGCGCCAGGAACAGTTTCCTGGGTTCGATCAGAAAACGGGCTGCAAGCGCCTGCACCTATGAGCCGGCACGCAACAATCGGAAAGGGCGTCGGCCAAGCGCGTCACTTCCAGGTCTGGACGACTGGACAGCTGAACGAGCGGAGCAATCATTCCGGGCATCGGGTGTCCCGCGATACTTTACGTTCTGAAATCGCCCACGCGCCGCCAGGAAGCGGCAAGCGATCAGAGCTAAAATATGGGATGTGACGATGACTATCACGCTCGACAAACCCGGTTACACGACGATCAAAGCCCGCCAGCAATCCATCCGGTCGCCAGGTGTTTTCCACTTTCGCTACAGGTCGGCCGCCGATTGGCTCGATATCTTCAAGAGATGCTATGGGCCGCGCCGCCGGGCTTTTGCTTGGGCTGACGAGCCGCAGCGAGGCGCGCTGCCGACAGACACTTACTTGAGTTCTTGGGATCCCTCATCGAAATGGCAGCATGCGCTCAGCCTTGTGCTTGCACATCGTCGGTCTGCCTCGATCACCGTTGACCAATTACTTGCAGGTGATCCCAAATCTGTGTTTGGACACTGTCTGTGCGCCGCTTTGATTGTGCGCGCCGACGATACAAGTGGACAGGAAAAGCTTAACGCCAGCATTGCCTTTATCATGGGGGCCTGCCCCAATCCCGATGATCGGGCCCATCGTCACGCCGTTGCTGCTCGAGCTTGGCTTACTGGAAATTCTGGACGCGCGGCCGAGCTTTATGGCGCGATCGTCATCGAATTTCCGCGCGATATTCTCGCACTCATGACCGCACATGCGCTCGACTTTCGCCTGGGCAGACGCCTCTTGCTCCGCGATCGCATCGCGCAGGTCCTGCCGGAATGGGAGCCTGGCATGCTCGGATATTCGAGTGTGCTCGCCATGTACGCCTTTGGCCTTGAAGAGAATGGCGAATATGATCCTGCCGAAAGGATAGCGAGGCAAGCGCTGGCCATCGATCCGGGCCATCCGGGCGCGATTCACGTCATTGCTCACGTGATGGAGATGCAAGGACGCGTCAGTGAAGGATTGGCATTTCTTGCCGAGACCGAGCCCGCTTGGTCCAACCATACAGGATTTTCCATTCATCTGGCTTGGCATCAGGCGTTGTTATATTTGGAGGATGATGACCCTGGGTCCGCTCTCACGATGTATGATGCCCAGATGGCCGACGGAACCGTTTCGGATCTACCGGCGCTCGCCGATGCTTCGGCGTTGCTGTGGCGTCTCCAGCTCCGAAACATGCCGCTCGGCAACCGGTGGGCGGTCTTGGCCAATCGTTGGCAGATGCAGTCTCTGACTGCATTGCGGCCGTTCTACCTTGTGCATGCGATGATGGCGTTCGCTGCGGCTCGCCGTACTGAAGCCAAAACGGTGGTCTTGAAGTTGCTGCCGGCAACCCGCAAGAGCGATGCGTCGGAAGAAACGCTCGCGTTCATGGTTTGCAATGCCCTGCTGGCCTGCTCGGATTCCAACTATGAAGCATGCATCGAATGGCTCGCGCGCTCGCGTCCCATCGCCCATCGCTGCGGGGGCAGCCTCGCGCAGTGTGATGTCTTGCATCTCACTTATACGGAGGCAGCCTTCCGAGGGAATAGGACACCGCTCGCCCGCGCTTTGGTGGCGGAGCGTTTAGCAAAGAAACCTGCCAGCCGTCAGAATCGGATGCTCCGGCAACGCTTGACAATGAATATGCCCGGATAGGAGCCGCATTTTTGAAGGCCGCGGAAGGTCTGTTGTTGCCCCTCTTCCCCAATTCACGTCTGCGAAGAGAGCTTCGGCTAAGAAGAGTTCAGCGGTCGCAGGGTGTTGCAGGGATACAAATGGCACGAGCGCTTCTCTTTGACGGCATCCCTGCTTGACCTGGCTCGGCCCAAGGATAACGTGAAATACACCCGAATTGCATTCGGATTTGTTCGGGAAAATCCGCGTAACCGATTGATGTTTCTGGGCTCGAAAAGCGGCCATTCGGGAGCTAAGCTATTGTTTCAACAAAAGAAAGCAAGGCATCATAATCCGGGTGTCGGGGCGTCGAGTCCCTCCTCCGGTACCGCATATTTCTCAATGGCTTAGGTTTTCGCGTGGCTTGAACGTCAAGCGCATTCGGGAAACTTCGCTTCGGCCAAGAGGCCGAGGACGGCAGTGCGTCCGCAGCAAAGTTCGAGGATGTCAACGCCGGCGAATTGAGATCTCCGTAAGTGGGTGGGCGAAAACATTCCAAATCGGTGGTGGACCTGTCGAAACCGTCACGAGATGCGCGGCGTTTGGGCTTTTCACGTACTATGACGCCCGGCAGGCTGCGGCGTATGGCATAGCGGACCGGAACGAAATCGTGATCATTTTGATCTTTGGGATCGACCTCAGCTCAGAGCCATGCCGCCATCTAACAGTTTTGCAGAACTCAACGCGGATCAGGCCCGCGCTGCGCAACACGGCGCGGGCGGCGGGCCCTTGCTGATCATTGCAGGGGCGGGTTCCGGCAAGACCCAGACGCTTGCGCATCGGGTGGCTTATCTCATCAGTGAGGGAGCCGATCCTGGCCGCATCCTGCTCCTCACCTTTTCCCGGCGCGCCGCGCAGGAGATGGAGCGCAGGGTCGAGCGCATCCTCACCGGCCGCGGCATGAGTCAGGGGCTGGCGTCCATCGGCTGGTCCGGCACCTTTCACGCTGTCGGCGCCAGGGTCCTGCGCGACTTCGCCCATTCCGTCGGCCTCAACCCGGCCTTCACAATTCACGACCGGGAGGATTCCGCTGATCTGTTGAACCTCGTCCGCCACCAATTAGGCCTCTCCGAGCAGGAGCAGCGCTTTCCGCTGAAGGCTACCTGCCTTGCAATCTATTCGAGAGCGGTGAATTCCGGGGATGCCCTCGATCGCGTGCTCGCAAAGCATTTTCCCTGGTGCGCCGGCTTCGAAGAGGATCTTCGCCGCCTGTTCGAGGGCTATGTCGAGGCCAAGCAAAGCCAGCATGTCCTCGACTATGACGATCTGCTCCTCTATTGGGCGGAACTGATGAAGGTGCCCGAACTTGCGAGCGAAGTGAGCGGCCTCTTCGATCATGTGCTGGTGGATGAGTATCAAGACACCAACGCCATCCAGGCGGCGATTCTTCTGGCGCTCAAGCCGGATGGCCAAGGGCTCACGGTTGTTGGCGACGACGCCCAGTCGATCTACGGCTTTCGCGCCGCCACCGTTCGCAACATTCTCGATTTTCCGAAAAAGTTCGATCCGCCCGCCGCGATCATCACGCTCGACCGGAATTACCGCTCCACGGTGCCGATCCTGACCGCCGCCAACGCGGTGATCGCGCTCGCCAAAGAGCGCTTCACCAAGAACCTGTGGTCCGATCGAAGCTCGGCCGAAAAGCCCGCTCTTGTGGCTGTTCAAGACGATACGGCACAGGCGCAATTCGTGGTCGAGCGCGTACTCGCCAACCGGGAAGACGGCGTGCCGCTGAAAGAGCAGGCCGTCTTGTTTCGCACGAGCCACCACAGCGCTGTTCTCGAAATCGAACTTTCCCGCAGGAACATCCCCTTCGTCAAATTCGGCGGCCTCAAACTCCTGGAAGCAGCCCATGTCAAGGACCTGCTCGCGGTGTTGCGCTGGGCTGAAAATCCCCTCGACCGGGTGACGGCCTTCCGCGTTCTGCAGCTTTTGCCGGGCATCGGCCCGGGCACCGCCAGGAGGCTCCTAGACGGGTTGGCGGGCCGCCCCGCCCTTCAGCATCTCTCCTTTTTCCGGCCGCCGGCGCGGGCGGCGGAGGATTGGCCGGCCTTTACAACGCTGATGCAAAGGCTTTGGTCCAAAGCGGCGGACTGGCCCGCGGAGATCGATCTCGTGCGCGATTGGCTGAACCCCTATCTCGAACAGAGATATGCCGATGCGCTGGTCCGCGCCGGCGATCTCGACCAGCTTGCCAAAATCGCCGCGGGCTATGCGGGCCGTCGCGCGTTCCTGACCGATCTCACGCTCGATCCGCCGCAGGCCACGAGCGACGAAGCCGGAAAGCCTTCGCTCGATGAGGATTATCTGATCCTCTCGACCATTCATTCTGCGAAAGGCCAGGAATGGAAGGCGGTCTCCGTCCTGAATGTGGTCGATGGCTGCATTCCGTCCGACCTTGCTACTGGCTCTGCCGACGAAATCGAAGAGGAGCGCCGCCTCCTTTATGTGGCCATGACGCGGGCGAAGGATGAGCTGAACCTGATCGTGCCGCAGCGCTTCTATACCCATCAGCAGGCCCGCACCGGCGACCGGCATGTCTTTGCCGGCCGCAGCCGCTTCATCCCCGCGGCCCTGGCCCATCACTTCAACCGCGTGAGCTGGCCCATCGCGCGTCAGGCAAAGGGCGCCGCGCCGGCTGCGAAGCCGCAAGTCGATATCCGCGAGCGCATGCGCGGCATGTGGAGCAAAACAGGCTGACTAACCGCCGTTGCGCGGCTCATGCTGACCCGCTTCTGCGGCTAGTGGAAGATCGGCTTCACGAAGCATCGAGCCAGAGTTCTCTGACGGCTTCATGCGGGCACACCCGCCAGACTTTTCATCCAGGGCGTGCTGCAGCAGCTTTCTGTTGGAAGGTTCTACTGGGCAGTTATGCGTGAGTGGCGTTAACGCAGGGACAGGCTGAGGTTCATTCGGGCCGCTTGGTTCACAGAGGCTTTCCACGGCGGGATAGCCGGCCCAAGGTGAATGCCGCGTTCTTCGAGGTCCCGAAAGCGCCTGAAACGGCCAAGATTGAGCCAGCCTCCGGACCCTCGCGCCGGCGCCAAGCGTGGCAGGCACGGCGGCAGGCTTTTCCTCCGCCCGCCGGGAACCTCGGGTAGCAGTAGGTCCCCGCGCAGTGGCCTGCGCGATCGCGGAAGCGATGCTTGACAAGGAGGCGCACCTCGACGTTCGCAGAACGCTTGCCTTAGGCGCTCAGCTTCTGGGCCAAGAATTCGTGCGAAGACGCGCCCCTGAATGTTCTGCCTTTGGTTTCCGCTGGAAAGATGTTTCCAAAAACGTGCACCTTTTTTCCAGAATAGCGAACATAACAGGACCGTCAGCGGGGATTATCCTAGAGCCACAACCGCGCGTCTGTATGCCTCGCGGCAACTGGAAAGGCCTCGACGCCAAGCTTGCGGCAAAGCGAAGGCAAGGGAAGCCATTCGGAAGACCGTCGAGCACAGACTATGATTGAATGTTACCGCTTGATCGCAAAACCAAGCCCCCTCCGCCGCCGCGAATTGTTCGAACGACGACTTTTATCAAACGAGGAAGCCATCCATGATAACGACACCACAGATCCTTCGGACCGAGGCCCAGGCGGCGGCCGTCATTCGCCTCACCGTTCCGCGCAGCGAGATGAAGAAGGTGTTCGGCCCTGCCGTCGGCGAATTGATGGCGGCGCTCGCCGAGCAAGGCGTGAAGCCCGTTGGCGCTGTTTTCGCCCACCATTTCAAGATGAGCCCGGATACCTTCGATTTCGAATTGGGCGTGAAAATTAATGCGCCGCTGAAAGTCACCGGACGCGTGAAACCAGGCGAGCTTCCTGTAGCCAAGGTTGCCCGCACTATTTACAGCGGTCCCTACGAAGGCCTGCCGTCTGCCTGGGGTGAATTCAATAAGTGGATAAAAGCTAACGGCCACGAGCAGGCAGAAAACCTCTGGGAGCTGTATTCCGTCGGGCCGCAGTCGACACCTGATCCGGCGAACTGGCGCACGGAGCTGAACCGGCCATTAAAAAGTTGATCCTGCGACCGCCTCTCATCGAACGTCGATTGTGCTGCCGCGTGGATAACGTCGCCTGAAGGTTATGTTTATCGCAGACGTGCGCCGCCTAAATCACCTCGCTGAGGTCTTTCGCAGCGCGGAACGCCACTTTCTTGCTCGCCTGGATCTCGATAGCTTCGCCTGTGGCCGGGTTGCGTCCCATGCGGGCGGAGCGCTTACGCACCTCAAGAGTTCCGAGACCGGCGATGCGGATACGTGCGCCCTTCTTAAGGTGCTCGCCGATCAAGGCAACGGTACCGGTCAACACCTCATTCGCCTGCTTTTGCGAAAGCCCATGCGCCTCGCCAATCGAGGTCGCGAGTTGGCGAAGTGTGACAAGCTCCACCTTGACCGGTTTTGCCGCTGCCTTGCCTGCTGCGGGTGCTTTGGCCGGGGCCGCGGTCTTGGCTGCTGCAGCCGGTTTAAGCGAGGCCGCCGTTTTGGCAGTCGCCGTTGGCTTGGTCTTGGTCATTGATCTCTTCCCTTCATTGCCGGCCTTCCGACATTCCGATCGACCACCAGCACCCAGTTCCGGCCGGCGGTTAGCGTTGCTCTCGCCGCGTAGAAGGCCGGCCACCCGATACGTTGATCGGCTTCGCATGGCGTCAGCCTGATCCAGTTTCGGACACTGCCGCAACAGCCTTTTTCATGCGCTACGCTGATTCTTGCGCCGATTTCAAACGCACAAGCTTGGCTTTCAAGAAAACGACCGACTTCTCAAATAGTCCGGCGACGTCGCGAACGGCGACGTGACGAGCCGTTCGAAGGAAAGACTCCACACGACAGCGAGCAGAGGCCCAGCGTTGATAACCTGGAACCCATATGGAACCCATGGAGATTGCCCACAGGGAGATTGAGTCGCTAATCCATTGATTTGCTGGTACCGCTGCCCCGGCTCGAACGGGGGACCCCCAGATCGACAATCTGGTGCTCTAACCAACTGAGCTACAGCGGCGAACGCGGAGCCTAGTAAACCGCGTTTCGCGCCGAAACTCAAGGGCGCAATCACACCGTGGCGAGTTCGTCAAACCGTTTTGCCGACAGACAGGCCGTGCGCGCCACGAATTGCAAAGGGAGCAAGATAAGTCCCGGCGAATTGACGTTGCATCTCCCGCGTCTGTTCGGCGAAAAGCTCGAGCTGAGCTGAGAAAAAGTTAAGTTGCAGCTGCAGCGCCTCGTTCGGGGTTCTTGCCAAGACAAGGTCCTCAATAAAGTGCATGCCAAAGCTCGGAGTGCCTACGGAAGCCCTCATCGGCTACCTGATAAATCGACTGAGCCGAATGATTGGCGTCCTGGTAGATTTGCTCTAGAGAATGGGCGACTTTTTCGAACCGGTGACCGAAGGCTTCTGCAGCCTCATTGGGCGCCGTGGGAGCCACGAACTGCACCATGGCTTCTCCTAGCTCAATCGTATGCTCGGCCAATTTCTTTGGAACGATCTGAAAGGAATGAGAAGCGTCCTCGGCGGTAGAAGACGGCACAGCCTGAGGCAACCCGCCTGTATCGGAACTCATGGCCAAACGCCGCAGCGCATTTGGCGCCGCGGAACCGATTAAAACGAGGCCGGCCGGGACGCGACGCCCGGCTGGCCTTCGACGGATTTTCAGAACTGGGTTGTCGGAGCGGCCTTCTGCGCTGATTGCGCGACGAGGCGTGTAAGTTCCTGAGCCTGATGCGCGAAAGTCTCCATTTGCTGACGCGCAAACTGATTCTGGATATCAAGCGCCTCTTTGATGTCTTTGGCATGAACGAGGCGCTGCGCGAGCTCGAAATTCGCCTGAAGGTTGGCTTCGGTGTACTTCACAGCTTTCTGGTTGATTTCGCGGGCGCCAGATGTAATGACGTCGGACGACTTCATAACGACGTCATGCGCCTGGCGAGCGGCTTCCAGAAAACGGTTGTAAGCTTCGCGAGCCTGATCGACGCTCTTGCTGGCGAGGTCGCGCACGGAAGAGGGGATTTCGAAGTCCAGGGTCTGGTTCATAGCAGTCTCTCCTATCTGCAGGTCATTCTCGGCTGCTGAGGCACGGGGCAGCCTCAGGCTCTACTCATTATATAAGACAGATTTTGCTGCGTTGCAATATAATTTTGCTGCACTGCACAAAAAGCCACATTCAAAGGAATGCCGCGTCCACAAAAATTGTTTCCTGCACTCGCATGCTGGGTCTTGCTTTTGCAAGCGAACACGCTCTTCTTACACATCAAGTGAGTCGGGGGACAATCGGAGGCAACGAGGGCAGGACTCAAAAAATTGGCAAGAAGCCCCTTGGCAACCGTCGCCGGTGCTCATCCTCTTTCGGATCTCCTTTTCTCACCGCGCGCCGCTTTCATATGGAATCATACACGCAAAAGCGTCGCCTGGATGAACCCGGCGGCGAGAGCCGCGTTTGCCCTCCGTCTGGAAGATTTTTCCGCATCGCTTCCGGCAAGTCTCATCCGCCGCTTTGCGCAATTTGCTGAGAGGAAAGAGGGCGGCTTCGCCAAGGTCAAAATTCCTGGCGCTCCCAGCCTCGGCTGCTCCATCGAAATCCTGAAACTTGCAGATGGGCAAGACGGCCTGATCGTCGCCGAAGTGGGAGACGAGGAGGAGCGCCGCCCGCCTGCCCAAGCCAGCCAAGTCAAGGAGCGAGCCGAAGAAGACTATCAAGAAGGCTCCGGCAGGCTCCGCAAAGGATCGCGGAAAAACGCCGCAGCCCCGCCAGCGCTCACAGCGGAAGAGATGCGCGCATTCAAGGCCGTCGGGCGGAAAGTCCTGCGCTTGTGTGCGGAGAAAGAATGTCCGAATGAGCCAACGGCGGCTGGTAGTCCCCTGCCCGCCCCTTCGTCTCCGGAAAGCCCGGCGGGTTCGCCAGATCAGCCGCAGCAGACGCTGACGGATGTTCTCGCAGCCTTCGATGTCGTTCTCTTCCTCGGCGAAGGTCTCGACATCGTCGATGTCCGGGGCCGGGCGACACAGCTCGGCTGGCGCAAGGCGAACCTCACCGGCAAGACCGTTGCAGCTCTTTTGGCGCCTTATGATCACGCGCTTCTGCGGCGTATGCTCAAGAAACTCCGCAGTCAGACCGTGTACGGTTCCAGAGATACTCTCGTTGTGAGCGGCGAGAACGGAGAGGCGCTGCCTTGCCGGGCGGTCGCCGGCCGCTGGGAACACGAGAACGCGGCGTTCTTCCTCGCCTTTATTTCGCTCGAACCGCCAGCGCGATTGAAACGCTCGCAACCCGCGAATGGCATGGCGCCCGCCCGCATTGCGGCTTAGAATAACCATGCACTTTCACGACTTTTGTCTGGGCTGACATTTCGGCGTGGCCCGCGCACTGTCCAGCCGAAGGAACGAAGCATTGGCGCACGACCTCGTGTTGCAGACATCCGCGCTCACCAAAGAGTTCAGGGGGTTTTTTGCCGTGAACGGCGTCAACCTCGCTGTCCGGCACGGAACGATCCATGCGCTGATCGGCCCGAACGGCGCAGGAAAGACAACCTGCTTCAATCTGCTGACGAAGTTCCTTAATCCGACAAGCGGGACGATCCTCTATAAGGGCGAGGATATCACCCGGACATCCCCGGCGGACGTGGCCCGAAAGGGGCTCGTGCGTTCGTTCCAGATTTCGGCGGTGTTTCCGCATCTGACCGCGCTTGAGAACGTCCGTATCGCCCTTCAGCGACGCCGCGGCGGCAATTTCGACTTCTGGCGCTCCCAGTCCGTTCTGAACGCCATGAATGGAAAGGCCTACGAAGTGCTCGACGCCGTAGGCTTGAGCGATTTCACGGAAACGCCCGCCACTGAACTGTCCTATGGCCGCAAGCGCGCCCTCGAAATTGCGACCACGCTCGCGCTCGATCCCGAGGTCATGCTTCTCGACGAGCCGATGGCGGGAATGGCGCATGAGGACGTCGGACGCATCGCCGCCTTGATCGAGAAAGTCTCGATCAACCGGACCATCCTCATGGTCGAGCACAATCTTTCGGTCGTCGCCAATCTCTCGCACATCATCACGGTTCTCGCGCGCGGCCGGGTGCTCGCGGAAGGCGACTACGCGACAGTGTCAAAAGACGAGCGCGTGATCGAGGCTTATATCGGCGCCGGTCATGACTGAGATCGCGCTGAAATCCTCTTCGGTCCGCCCGGCGCAAAATGGGCCGGTCTTGAGCGCCCGCGGCCTCGAAGCGTGGTATGGAGAAAGCCACATTCTCCAGGGCATGAACTTTGATCTCTATCCCGGAGAGGTCATCACCCTTCTCGGACGCAACGGGGCCGGCAAGACCACGACGCTGAGAGCCATCATGGGCATGCTCGCGAAGCGGCGCGGCTCTGTCGTAGTCGAGGGCGTGGAGACCATCGCCCTGCCGTCGCGGCGCATCGCGCGCCTCGGCGTCGGCTACTGTCCAGAGGAACGGGGCATCTTCTCAAGCCTCTCGGTCGAAGAGAATCTCATGCTGCCGCCGAAGATCAAACCAGGCGGCCTCGATCTCAATCGCATCTACCAATTGTTCCCGAACCTCAAGGAACGGCGCGCGAGCCAGGGCACCAAGCTTTCGGGCGGCGAGCAGCAGATGCTCGCCATCGCACGCATCCTGAGAACAGGCGCGCGGACGCTTCTGCTTGACGAGCCGACCGAGGGCCTGGCTCCCGTCATCGTCCAGCAGATCGGCCGGACCATCGGCGAGCTGAAGAACGCGGGCTTCAACATTATTCTTGTCGAGCAGAATTTCCTTCTTGCATCGACAGTGGCGGACCGTCACTACATCGTCGAGCAAGGCCGGGTAATTGACCTCATTCTAAACACCGACCTTCAGGCGAATACGCAAAAACTTCATGCCTATCTGGGTGTGTGACAAACGAGCCTTATAAAAAAGGGGGAATCCCAAAAATGCGCGCCGGAAGATTGTTGATCGTGGCGGCCGCCCTTCTGGCTGCGGCAGCGGCGAATGCTGAGACGCAAGTCAAAATCGGAGTGATGAATGACCGCTCGGGTCTCTATGCCGACATGAGCGGCGAGGGATCGGTGGTGGCCGCAAAGCTGGCGATCGAAGACTTCAAGGCGGCGGACAAAGGCTTGAAAGTCGAAGTGGTCTCAGCCGATCACCAGAACAAGGCCGACGTGGCGATCAACACGGCGCGCGAATGGTTCGACCAACAAGGCGTCGACATCATCGTCGACGTGCCGAACTCCGGCGTCGCGCTCGCGCTCAGCGAGCTGATCAAGGAAAAGAACAAGGTTTTCATCAACTCGGGCGCCGCGGCTTCGGATCTCACCGGCGCGAAATGCTCTCCGAACACGATCCACTGGACTTATGACACATGGGCGCTCGCGAATGGGACGGGAAGCGCCATTGTGAAGCGCGGCGGAACGAGCTGGTTCTTCATCACGGCCGACTACGCCTTCGGAGCCGCCCTTGAGCGTGATACCGCAAAGGTCGTGAAAGAAAACGGCGGGACGGTCGTCGGCGCGGTCAAGGCTCCTCTCAATACGCAGGATTTCTCGGCGTTCCTGTTGCAGGCGCAATCGTCGGGCGCGAAGATCATCGGCCTTGCGAACGCAGGCGGCGACACCATCAACTCGATCAAGCAGGCTGCGGAGTTCGGGATTGTGCAAGGCGGCCAGAACCTGGCCGGCCTTCTCATCTTCATTACCGATATTCATTCGCTCGGCCTCAAGACGGCGCAAGGCCTGATCTTCACCGCCGCGTTCTACTGGGATCTCAACGATCAGACCCGGGCCTGGTCGGACCGCTTCATGAAAGCGGCCGGCCGGCGGCCAAGCATGGTCCAAGCCGGGGTCTATTCCGGTGTGCTGCATTACCTGAAGGCGGTGGAAGCCCTGAAAAGCGCCAAGGATGGCAAGACTGTCGTCGCCAAGATGAAGGAAATGCCGGCCGACGATCCGCTCTTCGGCAAGGGCGAGGTCCGCGCCGATGGCCGCAAGACCCATGACATGTATCTGTTCGAGGTGAAGAAGCCGGAGGAGTTGAAGGGACCTTGGGACTACTATAAGCTCCTGACAACCATCCCCGCCGACAAGGCGTTCCGGCCTCTGAACGAGGGTGGATGCCCGCTGGTGACAGCAGCAAAGTAGCAGCCTTAAGCAGGAAGGGCCGCTGCAAGCGGCCCCAGGACACGCGGGCTGCTCCAGCCGAATGATCAACTTTTCCGCCTTTAATCGGTCCGATTAAGGCGGTGATCCAATTGCCGGAGATCGGCGTGACATGTTTGAATTGCTCGGGATCAGCCCGCAAGCACTTTTCGGCCAGCTCCTGATCGGGCTGATCAACGGCTCCTTCTACGCAATGTTGAGCCTCGGGCTGGCGATCATCTTCGGGCTCCTCAACATCATCAACTTCGCGCATGGCGCACAATACATGCTGGGCGCCTTCGGGGCGTATTTCCTTCTCAACAACGGCTATTTTTCAATCGGCTATTGGCCGGCCCTTATCATATCGCCGATCCTCGTCGGCGCGCTCGGCATTCTGCTTGAGCGAAACCTGCTGTCACAGCTCAACGTCCGCAGCAAGACGCGCAGCCTGGTCTTTCTGGGCAGCTTTTTTGCGATTTTCCTGGCCCTTTCCGGGTCGCATCTCGCGAGCGGATTGGGCCTCAACGGGATGCCCGATCATCGCCACGCTCGCCGGCTATGACGTCGATCCGATCGCAGGCTATGGCGCCGCTGCCGTTCTCGCTCTTCTCTTTACGTCCTTTCTCGCAACCACGAGTGTGCTCACGGTCCACGACGCCGACCAGCAAACCGATCACCTCTACGGGCTTCTCCTGACTTTCGGCCTCGCCATCATTATTCAGGGCCTCTTTCTCAATCGATATGGCTCATCGGGCCTTCCCTACACCATCCCCGCCGAACTGGCGGGCGGGCACAATCTCGGCTTCATGTTCCTTCCCATCTACAGGGGATGGGTAGTCATAGCCTCGCTCGCGGTTTGCGTGTCGACCTGGCTCATCATCGAAAAGACCAAGCTTGGCAGCTATTTGCGCGCCGCAACCGAAAACCCAAGGCTGCTTCAGGCTTTTGGCGTGAACGTGCCCAGGCTTGTAACCTTCACTTACGGTTTCGGCGTCGCTCTCGCCGGTTTCGCAGGCGTGCTTGCGGCTCCGATCTATTCCGTGAATCCCAACATGGGCGCGGACCTCATCATCGTCGTCTTCGCCGTCGTGGTGATCGGCGGCATGGGCTCGATCCTGGGTTCGATCGTCACCGGCTTCATGCTGGGCGTCATCGAAGGACTTACCAAGGTCTTTTATCCGCAAGCCGCTTCCACGGTTATTTTCGTAATCATGGCCATCGTCCTCTTGATAAGGCCGGCCGGTCTCTTCGGGAAAACCGCCTGATGTCGCGCATCGACGATACCTCGGATGTCCGCATCATTGCGTCTGGCGCGGTAAGCCGGAGCGGACGCGGGCCAACCTTCCTGCACGCTCTCCTGATGGCTGGACTTGCCGCTCTGCTCGTGGCGCTGCCCTCGTTCGGCCTTTACCCTTACGTTCTCGCGCAGGTGCTCTGCTTTGCGCTCTTCGCTTGCGCTTTCAACATGATGCTGGGCTTCGGGGGCCTTCTCTCCTTCGGCCACGCCATGTTCTTCGGGTTTGCCTCCTACGTGGCCGCGCACACCGCAAAGAACGGCCTCGCTTCTCTTCCCTTCTGGCTGCCCAAGGCGGGCTGGTTCAATATCCCGATCGGGCTTCCGCCCTTTTCGCCGGAACTCGCAATTCTCGCCGGCGCCGCTGTCGCAGCGATCCTCGGCTTTCTGGCAGGCTCGCTTGCGATTCGAAGGCAAGGCATCTACTTCGCCATGATCACGCTCGCGCTCGCGCAAATGGTCTATTTCTTCTCGCTGCAGGCGCCCTTTACGGGAGGCGAGAACGGCATTCAGGCGGTCCCGCGCGGCGTGGCGTTCGGCTTCATCGACCTCAGTAACGACCGGACCCTCTATTACTTCGTCGCCGCGATCTTCCTGGCCGGTTTCCTGTTCATATACCGGATCATTCATTCCCCCTTCGGCCAAGTTCTCAAGGCCATCCGCGATAACGAGCCTCGCGCGATCTCGCTCGGCTACCGGACCTCCCGTTACAAGCTCGCCATCTTTATTCTGTCCGCCGCGCTCGCCGGATTAGCCGGAGGAACCAAGGCCATCGTGTCGCAGCTCGCAACGCTCACCGATGTGCATTGGAGTATGTCCGGCGAGGTCATTCTCATGACACTCGTCGGAGGAATGGGAACGATTTTCGGGCCTGTCGCCGGCGCCGCCATTATCGTGTCGATCCAGAACTCTCTGAATAATCTCGGAGCGTGGGTCACAATCGTCCAGGGGACAATCTTCGTCATCTGCGTCCTGCTTTTCCGGGAAGGCATTGTTGGCGTCCTCAGCCGTGCTTTGAGGAGGCCGCTATGACCCGCGACTCAGCCGGGAACCATCCAAAATCCTTTTTTTGATATTCCTTTAAAAAAAATTTTACTGTTTTACTTCAGTTTGACGGTCTCCGCATTCCGGTACAAAACATAACCAAACCAACGAACTAGGCAAGCCCGGCTGGCGCCCACCAGCTAAGCTTGCCATTTACCTTTTGTTAAGCCGCCCCACACACCATCAGAATCGCGATATGATGCATTCGGGCCGTAAGTCGCCCCGTCTGTCATCATCGCTTGTTTGTTGCGTCTCCGGCGGTGAATGCCGCTGGTGTGCCGCACAACCGCTGGTCTTTCCCAGGGATGGGGCTTCGACGACGGCAAGCCGTATTCGGCGCACAGTCCCTTCAGTAAAGTTCCCGCGGCCTGCGGAAATCAAGGGCGTGAGGAGGCTTTACGTCGAATTCCGGGGCTTTCTCCTCGAACAGACAAGGCCACGGCAGAAGCGGAGGACCGATGCTTAAATCAGCTCTCGAAGGTCTTAAGGGGCGCCGTTCGCGACACATGGTCAAACGTGGGGTGCGCACAACGGGCTGGACTTTTTACGGGAGCGATCTTTTCCGGCTGCCAAAACATCTTTACCCCCCTCGAAGATGGTAGCACTTCGGCGGCGGGCGGTTCCAATGTGGAAGGGATCAATGTTTTTGACTGATTGTTACAGGTAACAGAGGCTCCGCCCATGACGATTGAAACCGGGTTGTGGCCCGGTTTCTCTTGTTCTTGTGTCCCGTATCTTATTTAAACGATAATTTAAGCGCTGGCGCTGCAATTTATTATCGTTGTCCCGAACACCTCGCTATAAAGGCCGCGAACAAGAGACCTGCTCTTTCCCATGCCTTGGCCGCAGCTTTTTGTCCTTCTTCTCCTGATCACCCTGAACGGCTTCCTCGTGATGGCGGAGCTGGCTATTGTTTCGTCCAGGCCAGCGCGGTTGCAATTGCTCGTCAATAACGGTCATCGCGGAGCGTTGGCGGCGCTCTCTCTGAACGCAGATTCAGCCCGCTTTCTTCCCTCGGTTCAGATCGGCATCACGGTCATTGCAATCCTGTCCGGCGCTTATGGAGAACATGCGCTGTCTCCGGCTCTGACGGAAGTCTTTGCTGGCGCGTCCTGGGTCGGCCGCCATGCCGAGACGGTCGCCTCCGCCATCGTGGTCAGCAGCATTGCTTATGTCTCGCTCGTCATCGGCGAACTTGTCCCGAAGCGCCTCGCCCTTGCCAACCGGGAGCGTATCGCTTGCTTTGTGGCGCCCGCCATGAATGTGCTCGCCACGGTCGCGACCCCGATCTCGGCTCTCTTGCGCTGGTCGACGGACGCCGTCCTTCGCCTCGTGCGCCCCGCCGTTCAAGCCGAGCCCGACGTCACGGAGGAAGAAGTCAAGTCGATGATCGCCGAAGGCACGGAGGCCGGCGTCTTCGAAAAGGCGGAGCAGGAGATCATCGAGCGCCTGCTTCGCGTAGCGGACCGCTCCGTCCGCTCGATCATGGTGCCCAGACCCGACATCGTCTGGCTCGACATCACGGAAAGCGAAGCCGCTATTTACGACGACATAGCCAAGAGCGGTCATTCCCGGTTTCCGGTCTGCCGCGGCGACGTGGATGAAACCATCGGCATCGTGCATGCTAAGACGCTGCTCGATCAGCTGCACAAGACGGGAAAGGTCAACCTCGAAGCCGCAATCAAGACGCCGCTTTACGTGCATGAGAGCACGAATGTCTTGAAGCTGCTCGAAATGTTCAAGAAATCGCTCGTGCACATGGCGATCGTGCTCGACGAACACGGAACGGTTCAAGGGATCGCCACGCCGACCGACATCCTCACCGGCATCGCAGGCGATCTGCCGGAGGAGGAAGCCGATATCGAACCAAGCGCCGTGCAGCGCGACGACGGCTCCTGGCTGATGGACGGGCAGATGCCCGTCTTCGAGGTCGAGCGCGTTCTTGGTGTGACCGGCCTCGCCGTGGACGACGCGGAATATACCACCCTTGCCGGTTTCGTGCTTTCGCAGTTGGGCCGGATTCCCTCTACGGGCGAGAAGTTCCGCTGGAAGAATTGGCAGTTCGAGGTTGTCGATCTCGATGGCCGCAGGATCGACAAGGTTCTTGCCACCCAAACGCCGAACGGGACAAACGGGGCTTAGAGCGGAGCGCGCGAAATCGGACTCGCGTTTGATCGGACGCGGACGTCCAGATGCCTTTTCGCATGCAAGGCGGCGCGTCTCCCTTCGTCTCCGCATCGGCTTGTCGCTTGCGCTCCGTCCCCGGCTTCCTGAGCCATGATCTTGAGGAAAAGCGCCTTACCGATCGGTTAAACTCAAACAAGCCATTGATAATAATACAAAAAATTACGGAACGGACAGCATCCCCAGCGCTCCGGCGAGCGGCTTTCAGCGTTAAGAATTGAAGCTGAAACATATTTAACGGACTTTTCCGCGTCCCAGTAAAGATAAAAATTCCGGCATTAAATTTAATTTAATGGGAGGTCACGCGCGAAGAAAACCTGTTTATTTTCAATGATCTATCGGAATTATTTCGCGTCACATCGAGGGCGCGGCGCTCTTCTTCCGCGCGGAACTAAACCAATTTTTAAGCATAATGCTGACCGGAAATAAATCCGGCGCCCCCCTGTTAACCATTTTTGTATTAACGCCCGGCGCGGCGCGGGAGCACGAGCTTGTGCATTAGTGCGACTGATTATAAACGTAGCGATTCTGAGTGGCGAAACATACGATGAAGCGGGCATGCTGGAATTTGTCTTCGTTGGATTCTCATTTCTGACGGTCTTGGTTTTTGTCATGGCCTATTGGCCAAAGAAGCCGGCGGCCCGTTCCGCGCCTTCGCCCGCGGCACCTTCCAGCCGAGCAGTCAAGAGCGGCCCTACGGCGAACCGGGTGGCCCTTGTCATCGGCAACACTGCTTACAAGGCGGCCACCCCGCTAAGGAACCCTGCCAACGACGCAGCGCTCGTGGCAGGGTCGCTTACCCGCCTCGGCTTCGATGTCCTTGAAAAGCACAATCTCGGCGTCGAGCAAATGCGGGGCGTGCTTAAGGATTTCGAGGATAAGGCCGGAGGCGCGGAATGGGCGCTCGTGTATTTTTCCGGGCATGGCATGGAGCTGAACGGCAAGAACTGGCTCTTGCCGGTCGACGTCGCGCTTTCCCGCGCCAGCGACCTGCCCGACGAGGCTATTGCGGCGGATCGCGTCTTGGACCGGCTGTCCGGGGTAAAAAAGCTGCGAATCGTGATCCTCGACGCCTGCCGTACGAACCCGTTCCTTGCTCGCATGGCGATGAACAAAGGCATTACCCGCACCGTGCCCCAGGGGCTTGCAGCCGTCGAGCCTACGCATGGCGAGGTTGTGTTTTACGCGGCGCGCCACGGCAGCATTGCGCTCGACGGAGCCAGCGCCAACAGCCCGTTCGCGCTGGCGCTCGTAAAGCACATGGGTGAAGATGGAGTGGAAATCGGCCGCTTCTTCCGTAAGGTGACAAGCAGCGTGCTGGAAGCGACCAACAATGGGCAGGAGCCTTTCGTCTACGGGCGCATTCCAGACGAGGACTTTTATCTCAAGCCCCGGCTTTGATCGCTACAGGCGAAAAGCCCTGAGAAACCGCGAGATTTCCGATGAGCAAGGTTGCCTTTATTGGACTGGGCGTCATGGGCTATCCCATGGCTGGGCATATAAGCGCAAAGGGCGGACACGAAGTCACCGTCTACAATCGCACGCTTGGCAAGGCGCAGGCCTGGGTCGCTGAATTCGGGGGCCAGATGGCCCCGACGCCGGAACAGGCCGCGCGCGAAGCTGATTTCGTATTCGCCTGCGTCGGAAACGACGACGACCTGCGCTCGGTCACTACCGGCGCGCAGGGCGCGTTCCACGGCTTGAAAAAGGGCGCGATCTTCATCGACAACACGACCGCGTCGGCTCAGGTGGCCCGCGAACTTTATGCAGCCGCGGCCGAGCGGGATGCGCACTTCCTGGATGCGCCCGTTTCTGGCGGTCAGGCCGGCGCTCAAAACGGCTCGCTTACCGTCATGGCAGGCGGCGACGCCGAGCCCTTCGAGAAGGCGGAGCCCGTCATGTCCCTTTATGCCCGCGCCGTGACCCTTATCGGGCCGGCGGGCTCAGGGCAGCTCACGAAAATGGTCAACCAGCTCTGCATCGCGGGCATCGTTCAGAGTCTTGCCGAGGGCGTCCATTTCGCTCAAAAGGCCGGACTCGACCTCGGCGCCGTGATCGAGACAATCTCGAAGGGAGCGGCGCAGTCCTGGCAGATGGACAACCGCTGGATGACCATGGCGGAAGGCAAGTTCGACTTCGGATTTGCGGTCGATTGGATGCGGAAAGACTTTGCCATCATCCTGGACGAGGCGCGCCGCAACGGGGCGCAGTTGCCGGTGGCGGCGCTCGTTGACCAGTTCTACTCCGAAATACAGGCGATGGGGGGCAATCGCTGGGACACGTCAAGCCTCATCGCGCTGCTTAACCGCAAGTAGCGCGCCGCGGCATCGCGCGATGATCGGACGTGGGGCGTCCCGATGATCGTCGCCCCGGAATGCGCCTCGGCGCATATCCGGGGCCGTTACGAATTGAAGCGCCTTTTGCGATCCCGACACGGCGCGGGCGCCGTTCCGGGACGACGAGGCTTTGCCTTAGGATTGAGCCGCAACCGGCTCCGATTTGGCAACTCGGCTCCAACGGAGTCAGCAGCTGCCGCCAAAGCCGTTTTCGTGAGCCTCGAGCACTTGTCCAGCGAGGTGGAGCGAGCCGGTCACCATGATTCGCACCGGCCCTTGCGCCAGCCTGCGGCTTGATTTCGAACGCCGCTTCGAGGCTCTCAGCCGGATCGGCGGCGATGCCTTCGCGATAGGCGATATGCGCGAGTTCGTCGGCCTTGTATGCCGCTGTGTGGCCAGGAATTTCGACGGTCGCGGCAAGTTCCGTCAGCCCCTGGAAATGCCGCAGGAAGCCGCTCGCATCTTTTGTCGACAGCATCCCGACAATCAGATGAATTGGGCTCGAAACGCGCTCCTCAAGATCGGCCAACGCCCGGGCCACGACCTCTCCGGCGGCCGGATTGTGTCCGCCATCGACCCAGATTTCCGAGCCCTCCGGCGCAAGATCATGGAGCCGCCCCGGCGACAGCCGCTCAAGCCGCGCCGGCCAGACAGCCGCCGTGATGCCTTTTGCAATCGCCTCTTCGGAAATGTGAAAGTCTTCGAGCGATCTTGCGGCCGCAATGGCCGTTCCCGCATTTCCGAATTGATGGCGCCCGAAAAGCCGGGGCAAAGGCAGATCCAGCAGGCAGTCTTCGTCCTGGAAGACGAGCCTGCCGTGTTGTTCGAAAATGTCCCAAGTCTGGCCGCCTACATGCAAGGGCGATGACAGCGCGCTGGCGCGCGCTTCGATGGGGCCAAGCGCCCTTTCGCATTGCCGCGACACGATGGCGGGGCGTCCGCGCTTGAGGATGCCGGCCTTCTCGCCTGCAATGGCCTCAATTGTGTCGCCAAGGAATGAGCAATGATCGAGCGAGATCGGGGTCAGGATCGTGGCGAGCGGCTCATCGACCACGTTCGTCGCATCGAGCCTGCCGCCGAGACCTGTTTCGAGAAGCACCACGTCCGCCGGATTTTCAGCAAACGCCACGAAAGCCGCCGCGGTGGTAATTTCGAAGAATGTGATTGGCTCCCCGCGGTTGGCGGCTTCGGCGCGGCTCAAAATGTCGGCAAGATGCCGTTCGCCGATGGCGCGCGCTCCGCCTTGTCCGGCGAGCATGATGCGCTCGTGGAACCGGCGCAAATGGGGTGAGATGAATGCGTGCGTCCGATACCCCGCCGCTTCAAGGATCGCCTTCAGGAAAGCGACGACCGAGCCTTTGCCATTCGTTCCCGCGACATGAATAACCGGCGGAATTCGCCGATGCGGATCTCCGAGCGCGGAGAGAAGCCGATGCACGCGGCCGAGCGAAAGGTCGATGCTCTTCGGATGCAGCGTTTCAAAGCGCGCGAGCAGGCTTTCTGTTTTTTTAGAGTACAAGGCTTTGTCCGGTGTTGAAGCGTGACGCGCGCGCGGAGAGACGGGCGGGCCTCATTGGGATGGGTTGGAGGCCGCTGGCGGAGTCCCCTCCTCCTTCTTTGCCTCGGAGGCCGTCTTGCCTTTGTTGGCCGCGCCGGAAAGCTGTTCGGCCGTCGCGGGCACCTTGATTTCGGCAGAAGCCTCGGCGGCGGCGGCCTTCTTGTGTTTCACGTTGTTCATCCCGGCGCGGTGTTTGCGCTCGGTGACCAAAAGACTGCAGAGCCGGCTGAGTGTGTCGCGTAGATCGTGCCGGTGCACCACCATGTCGATCATGCCGTGCTCGAGGAGATATTCCGATTTTTGGAAGCCGTCAGGAAGCTTCTCGCGGATTGTCTGTTCGATCACACGGGGACCGGCGAAGCCGATCAAGGCGCCAGGCTCCGCGATGTGGATATCGCCGAGCATCGCGTAAGAGGCGGTCACGCCACCCGTGGTGGGGTTGGTCAAAACGACGATATAGGGCAGCTTCGCATCGCGCAGCCGTTGCACGGCGACCGTGGTGCGCGGCATCTGCATGAGGGACATGATCCCCTCCTGCATCCGCGCGCCGCCGGAGGAGACGAACAGGATATAAGGGATCCTCAACTCGACCGCCTTCAGCATCCCCGTGATGATCGCTTCGCCGGCGGCCATGCCGAGCGAGCCGCCCATAAAAGCGAAATCCTGCACCGCCGCGACCACTGAAAGGCCGTCAAGCGTGCCAAGCCCGGTCAGGAGGGCGTCTTGCATGCCTGTCTTGGAGCGCGCCTCCTTGATGCGATCCGAATAACGCTTCTCGTCGCGAAACTTCAGTGGGTCGGCGGGGACATCCGGCGCGGCGACCGTTTCGAACTTCCCGCCATCGAAAAAGGATTTCAGCCGCGCATCGGCCCCCATCCGCATGTGGTGGCCCGAGCCTGGAATGACGAACTGATTGGCTTCGAGGTCTTTGTGAAAGACCATTTGTCCGGTCTCGGGGCACTTGACCCAGAGATCGCCCGGCATCTCCCGCTTTTGCCACAGGCCGCTGATCTTTGGCCGGACAACGCTGTTAATCCAGTTCACTTCGCTAACGCCTTTTTTGCCTCGGAATAGGCCATGTTAATGCGCCTAACCCGCCCTCATGCCTGCCGAGAGTTGCTCCACGAGCCCCAAAACCGCCCTTATGGTTAAGTCGGTCGCGCGTTGGTTCCCGTCAAGACTTTGTGATAGCGCATCGACGAGCGCCGATCCGACAACCACGCCATCGGCCACGCTTGAGATGTTGCGGGCCTGTTCGGGCGTGCGGACTTCGAAGCCGACGGCGACCGGCAACGGCGTGCGCGCCTTGATCCGCGCGACATTTCGCGCCACGGCGGCGATGTCCGGCGCCCTTGTCCCGGTGACGCCTGCGATGGAGACGTAATAGACGAAGCCGCTGCTATTCGTGAGCACCGCTCCGAGACGCCGATCGTTTGTCGTGGGCGCCGTCAGCCGGATGAAATTCAGGCCCGCCTTCAAGGCCGGGATACAAAGCTCGTCATCGGCCTCAGGCGGCACATCGACAACGATCAGCCCATCGACGCCCGCTTCCGCAGCCTCGGCCAGAAACCGATCTACGGGGAAGACATAGATCGGGTTGTAGTATCCCATGAGAACGATGGGCGTGGTCTCGTCCGCTTTGCGGAAACTACGAACCATCTCAAGGGTTTTCCGAAGGGTTTGCCCGCCCTTCAAGGCGCGCTGCGACGCCTTCTGAATCGCGGGGCCGTCCGCCATCGGATCGGAGAACGGCATCCCAAGCTCGATGATGTCGGCGCCCGCTTTCGGCAGGCCCTTCAGAATTTCGATCGACGTCGCGTAGTCGGGATCGCCCGCCGTGATGAACGAAATGAGCGCCTTGTGTCCCGATTGATGAAGCGCGCTAAAGGTTCTGTCTAACCTCTCAGACATTCTCAATTCCCGAGGCGTTCACTTTCACCAGCGCCTTAATTCCTTCGGCCACTTCAGATTTCCATGCCCAGATGACCCGCCACGGCGAAAATGTCCTTATCGCCGCGCCCGCACATGTTCATAACGAGGAGATGGCTTTGAGGCAAGGCGGGAGCAATTTTTGTCACATGGCAAGCGCGTGCGCAGGCTCGAGCGCCGGGATGATGCCTTCGAGGCGCGTGCAGAGCTGGAAGGCATTCAGCGCTTCGCGATCCGTCGCAGACATGTAAGTCACGCGTCCCGTATCGCGCAGCCAGGAGTGCTCCGGACCGATGCCGGGATAGTCGAGACCGGCCGAAATCGAATGGCCGTCGAGGATCTGGCCGTCATCGTCTTGCAGAAGATAGGTGCGGTTGCCATGAAGGACGCCGGGCTTGCCCCCGTTCAAGGACGCGCAGTGCCCGTTCGGCACGTCAAGACCGCGGCCTGCGGCTTCGACGCCAACCATGCTCACGGACCGATCATCCAGGAAGGGGTGGAACAGCCCCATGGCGTTCGAGCCGCCGCCGATCGCAGCTACAAGGGTGTCCGGCAACCTGCCCTCGGCCGCCTTCATTTGCTCGCGCACCTCCTGGCCGATCACGGCCTGGAAATCGCGCACCATGGCGGGATAGGGGTGAGGCCCGGCGACCGTGCCGATAATATAGAAGGTGTCCTCGACATTGGCGACCCAGTCGCGAAGGGCCTCGTTCATTGCGTCCTTCAGCGTGCCTGTGCCCGAGGTCACTGGCCGCACCTCGGCGCCGAGCAGGCGCATGCGAAAGACATTCGGCTTCTGGCGCTCAATGTCGGTCTTGCCCATGAAAATCGCGCAAGGCAGGCCGAATTGCGCGGCGACCGTCGCAACCGCCACGCCATGCTGGCCCGCGCCCGTCTCCGCGATGATCCGCTTCTTGCCCATGCGTTTCGCAAGCAGGATTTGTCCCAGGCAGTTATTGATCTTGTGCGATCCGGTGTGATTGAGTTCGTCGCGTTTGAAGTAGATTTTCGCGCCGCCGAAATGCCCGGTCAGTCTTTCGGCGAAATAAAGCGGGCTCGGCCGGCCTGAATAGTGGGCGTGAAGACCGGACAGTTCGGCGTGAAAGGCCGGGTCGTTCTTGGCCTCGTTGTAGGCGGCCTCCAGGTCGAGAATCAGCGGCATCAGCGTCTCGGCCACGAAGCGTCCGCCGTAAAGGCCGAAATGCCCCTTTTCGTCGGGGCCGGTCCGGTAGCTGTTCAATTGCACTGTCGTTTCGACGGCGGGGGCCAT
>CAWFXN010000017.1:0-38396 GCA_963819665.1 uncultured Alphaproteobacteria bacterium | reverse complement strand
AAGGTCATCCTCCCGGAAGCCAATGCGAAACCGTCCAAAGCGTCGGCTGCAAGCGGCATCGGCCCGGATACGGTTCCGGCTTCGGGATATTATTTCGAGACGCCGTCCTCACTCGCCTGCATCTACGGTTTCGTCACTGTCGTAACCGGATGCAATCCAAACACGCTCACTAGCGTCGTCACGGGCGGCTCAGGCCTCGCCATCGCGATCGTCGACGCCTACGACAACGCCGACGCAGCCTCGGATCTGGCGACGTTCGACAGCCAGTTCGGTTTGCCGGCGCCTCCCGGCGGGTTGCAAGTTGTTTACGCCTCAGGCTCACAACCGGCGTCAAATACAGGTTGGGCGCTTGAGTCGTCATTGGATATCGAGTGGGCTCACGCGATGTCTCCCTCCTCCAAGATCTATCTGGTTGAGGCGGCGTCCAACTCTTATAGCGACCTGTTGACGGCCGTTGACAAGGCTTCCACCTTGGTGGCCGCTGCGGGCGGCGGCGTCGTCTCGATGAGCTGGGGCGGCTCGGAATTTTCCGGACAAACCTCTTATGACACCCACTTTCAAAAGGCGAATGTGACCTTTCTCGCGTCGACCGGCGACGCTCCTGGCGTCAGCTTTCCGAGCACATCCGCCTATGTCGTGGCCGTCGGTGGAACCTCCATACGCCGCAACCGCACCACCGGAAACTTCGGGCAGGAAGTGGTTTGGCAGGACGCGGGCGCCGGACTTAGCGCCTATGTCGCGCGGCCAGCTTATCAGAACGGCATAAGTTCCACAGTTGGCGCCAGCCGGGGAGTTCCCGACATCGCCGCTATCGCCAACCCTTCCGCGGGAGTCTGGGTCTACGGCGGATTAAACGGCGGATGGGTTATCGTTGGCGGCACGAGCGTCGCTTCGCCTGTCGAGGCCGGCATCATGAGCTATCAAGGCTATAAATATGCCCAGGCTCAAGGAACACTGACCAATCTCTATAGTGGCGCAATTGGCAAGTTCCGCGATATCACGTACGGAGATTGCGGGACATATGGCAGCTTGATCGCCGCGACCGGCTGGGACTTGTGTTCGGGAAAGGGAAGCTTGCATAAATAGGCGGTCTCGACACAATCACCTTCGCTGGGGTTGAAGACTTCGCTGTCATCCCGGAAACGCCGTTGGCGTTATCCGGGATCGTCACAAATGCCAGCGCTTTTTGCGATCCCGGATAGGCGTAACCGCCCTTCCGGGAGGAAGGGACTGCGAACTCTTACCTCAAGACAGACATAAAGCCCCAGTGAGGGGCTTTATGCGTCCACGGATGAGGCCCTACTCGATCCCTGCCGCAGGATTGTGCTCGATCCAGTTTGCGATGACGGAGCGGTGGAAGAGACGCACAAATCCGCAATCGGCGCAGGTGAGAGCGAAAAGGCCAAACATATCCGCCCGATTGATATCGTATCCGCCGAACTTGAAGCCAGGCAACGCGAAGTGCAGGTTCCCCTGGTCCTCATTGATCAAATCGCACTTGTCATGACCGCATGACGGGCAGTTGCGCGAGATGCCCTTGGCTTCCAGAAATCGAATCGCATCCGACAGTTTGATGGGTTGTATCATGCTGCGCTCTCAATGAGGGACGGAAGGAAAACACGCGCCGAGGCGGCCGGGCGATAGGACGCGAACAAAAAGGTGATGTCTCGCAGGCAGTCTGGCATAAACGAAAGTGCGCTTCCATACTCACCGTGAACTCAGCACAGCGGAAAGCAAGCCCATGAACAGCCTCAGCCTGCAACGCTCAAACGAACTTATCCGGCGCGCGATCGAAAAGGCATCGGCCGATTACGGGCGCCCGATTTGCGTGGCGATTTGCGACACGGCGGGGTTCCTCGTCGCTTTCCAGCGGGTGGAAGGAGCGCCGGTCCGCAGCATCGCCATATCTCAGGCGAAAGCCTACACCGCTGCTCGCATGCAAGGGAATACGGACGCGCTGCTGGAACGTCTCCGCCGCGAAAACATCCTGTTGTCTTACTTTAGCGATGATCGGCTGACCGCTTTGCCCGGCGGCAGCGTCATCAAGACCATCGAGGGCGTGATCATTGGAGCCGTGGGCGTCAGCGGCCTGGCTGCGGCCGAAGACCAACAAATCGCCAACCATGTCGCGGAGCTTGCGGGCGCCGCCTGACAATGGGCGCCGGGTCATGCGCCTCTATTGAGGCGTCGCAGCCTCGTATAAACCGCGAGCATCGCGGCTAAGCTCGGCGCGGGAGGCCGGGCGCAGGTACATCATATGACCGCCGCGATAAACGCGAACGTCGACCGGCGCCGCCCCCTCGATGGGTTTCATCTGGCTGGCCAGATATTGCGACATGGCGTAAGGCGTCACGAGATCCGTGTAGCCATGCGCAATGAAGATCCTGAGCCGACCGTTGCGAACGCGCGCCTTTTCCAACTCGTCCAGCGACCCTGCGTAGCCCTGCCGGCTGGGCTTTGTTCCGAAGTCCCAGTGGCCTCCCGTTTCCCGGTTCAGCAGCCGGTATTCGAGATCGGTGCGGAAACCGAGTTCCTGCCTCAGATAGTTCACAACCGCCGGTCTCAACGCTGTGATCGCTCCGTCAAGAATGGGATCGAAATGCTCGTTGTCTTCCGGCTGCGGGGCCGGGACGCTCACCGTGGCGTCGTAATGGCTGAGCGAGCGGTTCTCGCGCTTTTCGTACTCGCGGATGAAGAGCGACGCCGAAACGCGGCCGTGATGCCTGGCGATGATGCTCGCGTCGAGCCCCGTGAACTCGGCCAGCTTCGCAACGACGGCATCGTCGCGCTTCAGGCCCTCCGCCATATGAACCAGATAGCGCGTGCGCGCATAGGTTTCGGCTTCACGAACGGCGTCGAGCGGCGCTTTCGAGCCATCGCGCATTTCGATATGCGCCGCCGTCAGCGAGGGTAGCGCGAACGTAAGCGGCAAGAGCGTCAACTGGCCCTGGCGCAGCATGGAGAACTCAAGCGCGGGCGAGATCATGATCGCGCCTTTCACCTGCGCCCCCTTCGCCAGAAGCCGGTCGGAAAGAAGGGCGGCGCGAAATCCGCCATAGCTTTCGCCGGCCAGATAGACCGGGGCAAGTTCGCGGCCGTTGCGCGCGAGATAAAGGTTCACGAACTCGGCAATGGAATCCGCATCCTTGTCGACGCCCCAAAAGGCGCGCTCGGCATCTTCGCCGCCACTCGTCGCGCGGCTGTATCCCGTGCCGACCGGATCGATGAAGACCAAATCCGTGAAGGCCAGCCAACTGTCGGCATTGTCCGCGAGCTGCACCGGCGACACGGGCTCTGCGCCGTTTTCCTTGAATGGAACCACACGCGGCCCCATCGCGGCCATGTGCAGGAAGGCGGCCGAAGCGCCCGGACCACCATTGAAAGCGAACGTCACGGGCCGCGCCGGAACGTTGTCCAGCACATAGGACACGTAAAAGATCTTTGCCGCGGCCGCTCCCTTCGCGAAGAGCGGCAGAACGCCAGCCGTCGCTTTATAGGTGAGCTGACGGCCTCCGAGCGCGATGGTGTGCTGGGTTACGCTATCCGCGGGCAGGTGGGAGGCCGGATCGCCGCCAGTCGACTTTGCTTGCGCTGCGTGCGGCTTGGGCGGCGCATCTTCGGCGCGCGCAGCAAGAGGCGCCAGCAAAAGAAAGAGACAAAGAAAACGGCTTAACTTCAGTCCGTCCATGACAGCCGCCTTTGAAGGCCGGGGCAAAGATACTTTCCTTGATGAAAGGAGATAACCAGCGACGCCCGCATTTCCAATCCTTGGCGGCCGCTTATTCTGTATTTGGCGGGGACGGCAAGGCGGGATTGCTGGCGCGGGCAAAAAAAGGGGCCGCGGGAGGAGTCACGCGGCCCAAGGGGCTTTCTCAAATCTGGTGTGGAATCGACTGTGTCGTGGGGGACGCTGATCGAATTCGCGAGCTCTGTCCATCTCGGGAGTGTAACAAAGTTGGGCGAGAGCGCTCTGCCCGGAGGCTGTCCGGGGCGGCGGGATCTGGGCCGGTTGCGAGGGAACGGGCACAACAGGCCGCGCTTGCGTGGCGGCTCCAAAGTCAAATAGGAGGAGAGCCGTGAACCACTTGAATCAGGTCACGGCTCTCCGTCTGCTTTCTGGGCTGATTGCAAACAGGGTAATATGAGAGTGAGTCGCTTGCAAACACAACCAAAAGTTGCCATCCTCCCACGGCGCGCGCCGCACTGCGAGGGAGCCTAGCAATATCAATCGGTGTCTATGATTTAAATCCAGCTATGATCTCCCGAAACCTTCCAGAGCAATAAACTCAACAGGAAAGCTGTATTTAATAATGTAAGTTCTTGATCGCAGCTTCTGAAAAGCTCCGGCGATTTGAGGTGATGAATTATCGCGGGCTGAAATGACTGTTGCTAGCGCGCCGCCTCAAAACAGGGAAAATTAGTTATCGAACGATTGCAGTGGACAGCGACTCTTTACCCTTTCGTAAGTGGAAATCATAATGATAGAGAGCCGATGCCGTTTTGAAATACAAAGAAAACGGTATCTTCAAGATTGGGCGCATTTTTCCGCATCTTGGTTCTGTGCCCGCGATCAAGGTCTGGAGCAAGAAATATGGATACCAATGAACTCGATCTAACCTCGCTGACGGCCGATATCGTTTCAGCGTATGTGTCAAACAATGCGCTTAGCGGCGATAAGCTTCCCGACTTCATTGGCTCAGTCTATGGCGCTTTGAGCAGGGCCTGCTTTCATGGCGCCGAACTGCCGAAAGTCGATTTGAAACCTGCCATTCCTGTCAAAAAATCGGTGACGCCAGAATACATCATTTGCCTCGAAGACGGCAAAAAGTTCAAGTCTCTGAAGCGGCACCTGCGGGCCCATTATGACCTGTCTCCCGAAGAATACCGGGAGAAGTGGGGGCTGCCGCACGATTATCCGATGGTTGCTCCGGCCTATGCCGCCGCACGTTCCGATCTGGCCAAGAACATGGGATTGGGCCGCCGCGCCACAGCAGCAGAAATTGCTGTCGAAGCGGAGGTTCCTGCTGCGCCGAAAGCCGCGAAGAATAGCGGCAAGCAACCTCGGAAAGCCGGCAAAGCTTCACGAAACTAATCTGGCAGGCTGCTGAAAAACGCGGAAATTCCGGCCTCATCCTTCGACAAGCTCATGGTTCGAGACGGCCTTCGGCCTCCTCACCATGAGGTGGAGCGATTCAACGGCTTAACCCTCATGGTGAGCCTGTCGAACCATGGGCGCCAGATGCCCTCGCGGGGCTCAAAAGCGCGCTCGCTTTTTGTTTTATCGTGAGTTTTATCGAAAAACCGCTTTATGCTTTTCCGGACGCACTTCAGGAGCCGCGATGAGCACGTTAGAAGCGTTGATTTTTGACGTGGACGGGACGCTGTCCGATACCGAGCGCGATGGCCATCGCGTCGCCTTCAATCGCGCGTTTGCCGACGCGCTCCTCGATTGGGAGTGGGACGTCGAGCTTTACGGCGACCTGCTTTCCGTCACAGGAGGCAAGGAGCGGCTGACTTATTATCTGGAGCGATACCGCCCCGGCTTTCAGCCGCCCAAGTCCATCGCCCAGTTCGTGGCGGATTTGCACGCCGCGAAAACGGAGCATTATCTCGACATTCTCGCCGAACACGGCATTCCGCTTCGTCCCGGCGTCGAGCGTCTCCTGACCGAAGCCCGGGCGGCGGGTCTCCGGCTCGCAATTGCGACCACGACCACCCCGGCCAACGTCACCGCGCTGTTGCAAAGCGTCCTGCCTGGGAAGCTCGACTGGTTCGAAGTCATCGGAGCCGGCGAGATGGCGGCGGCAAAAAAGCCAGCGCCGGACATCTACCATTATGTGCTGAACGAGTTGCGGCTCGATCCTGACCGGTGCCTCGCCGTCGAGGATTCGGAACTGGGGCTGCGCTCCTCGCTTGGCGCCGGCGTCAAGACTATCGTGACCGTCAGCCCTTATACGACGGGCCAGGATTTCTCCGGCGCGGCTCTCGTTGTCGATAATCTCGGGGAGCCGGCGCAGCCCATTCACGTTCTGGCAGGCGACAGCTTTGGCTCAACTTATGTTGATTTGAGCCTATTGTGCAAATTGTTCGAAAGTTCAGAATAAACGATTCACTACCTCCATATTATTACCTCTATTAATCCAGATAAGCTTAAGCAGTTACTGCTTTTCATTTTGCTGTATCGGTGATGCAATTGAAGCACGAAAAGGCTGTGGCATCGCGCGATGTGGGCTCTGCCGCGGCCTGGGCATTACCTCAAGAGGTATTCACGATGCAGACAAAGCGGTTCCTGATCCCGGCCGTGGCGGCGCTTGGATTAACTTTATGCGCCATGCCGTCGATAGCAAATGCCGGCGCAGGTATGGCCGGCGGTAGCGATCTGACTTCTCAGGGGAAAAGTAACATAACGCTCGTCCGCGGCTTCGGCGGCGGCTTCCGTGGCGGTGGTTTCCGCGGGGCCGGTTTCCGTGGGGCCGGATCGGCGCCCGTTTCGCGGGTGTTGGCGTCGGCAGAGGCTTTTATGGCGGCGGTTGGGGCGGACGCGGCTGGGGCTGGCGTGGTGCGGGCTGGCGTGGCGGCGGCTGGGGCTGGCGCCGAGGTTGGGGCGGCGGCGGCTGGGGCTGGCCCGTTGGCGCAGGCCTCGTAGGCCTCGGAGTCGGATTAGGATATCCCGGCGGCTGGGGCTATGGCTGGGGTACTCCCGCATACGGCTATGGCGGCTGCGGCTGGTAACCTGAAAAGAAGCCTCGGATGCGTCTCGCGCTTCCGGGGCTTTTTAGCGAAAACACCAAACAAGCGGTTTTTACCCTCAAGCGGCCAGCGCGCCATCGGCGGGAGACGCCGCGACGCCATTGGCGATCACATCGGCCGTCTTCTCCGCGATCATGATGGTGGGTGCGTTCGTATTGCCGCTGACAAGCCGGGGCATGATCGAAGCATCCACGACCCGCAAGCCATCGAGCCCGTGTACGCGGAGGGTTTCGTCCACGACCGCCATCTCGTCACGGCCCATCTTGCAGCCGCCCACAGGGTGATAGAGCGACTCAGCCGTGGCGCGGTGGTAAGCGTCGATCTCTGCATCGGTTTGCACCGCCGCGCCGGGCATGAATTCAACGCCGCCATAAGGCTCGAAGGCTTTCTGACGAAAGACCTCGCGCAAGATCTTAAAGCCATCGCGAAGCGTGCGAAGATCTGTCTCATTCTGCAGGTAATTCGGCTGAATGGCCGGGTGAGCCAAGGGATCGGCGGATTTCAGCGTGATCTCGCCCCGCGCTTCCGGCCTTTGCATGTTGTAATAGCCCATCCAGCCGTGCCGGTAGATCATGACGCGGCCGTGATCGGCGTAAAGCACCGGCACGAAATGATATTGCAGGTCAGGCGCGACCACATCCGGGCGCGTTTTCAGGAATGCGAGCGTCTCAATGGCCGATCCCGCCGCCGGGCCTTTGCCGGTCGCGAGGTAATAGGGCACGTGGCGCATTAAGGCCGCCGGCTTCAGCGCCGAGTAGAGCGAAACGGGCGCGCTGCAATAGTGCTTCACCGCGCCATGGACATGAGTCCTGCAGGTTCTTGCCAACGCCCGGAAGGTGGTGAGCTACCTTGACGCCATGCCGGCCGATTTCGCTTGCCGGGCCGATCCCTGACAGGAGGAGAAGCTGCGGGGTATTGATCGCGCCGCCGGACAAAACGACTTCACGGCTCGCCAGAATCTCATGCTTTTGCCTTTTCCGGGCATACTCAACGCCAATCGCGCGTCCCCGCTGCAGAAGAATCCGGGTCACCTGCGCCTTCGTAATCACGGTAAGGTTCGGACGCTTGAGCGCCGGCCGCAAATAGCAGACTGCGGCGCTGGCGCGACGGCCATGTGCGATCGTGCAGTCCACCGGCCCGAAACCCTCCTGCCGGGCGCCATTGAAATCGGGTGTGTAGGGGTATCCTGCCTGCTGACCAGCCTCGATCCACGCCGCATTCAGCGAATGAGCAACGCCCGGCCTCGTTACTTTGAGCGGCCCGTCTCCGCCGTGATAACTGTCGGCGCCCTGCCAATAGCTTTCGGCCTTCTTGAAATAGGGCAAGACATCGTCCCAGGCCCAGCCACGGTTTCCAAGCTGTGCCCACATGTCGTAATCGCCCGGAACGCCGCGAATGTAGATCATAGCGTTGACCGAACTCGATCCGCCCAGGACTTTTCCGCGCGGCCAGTAGAGCCGCCGCCCGCCCATTCCCGCCTGCGGTTCGGCGTGATAGCCCCAGTCGACCCAGCCGGTTTTCATGAGCGCGGCATAACCCACGGGCATATGAATAAGGAAGTTCCTATCGCCGGGTCCGGCCTCGAGCAGCGCCACTTTGACAGAGGGATCGGACGAAAGGCGGTTCGCGAGGACGCAACCAGCAGAGCCGCCGCCAACAATTACGTAATCGTAAGTCATAAGCCCCTTCCCGCGCCGCCTGCCATCTACTTATTTGGGTAGAGCATGAGCGGAAAGAAGGGCATGCGTTTAACGACTTGGAACGGTTGGGCCGATGGAATACCTAATCTTCCCATATGAAATTCAATTACAAGAAGAGTATAATATTATATTCGGCGAACAGAATTGCGCTTGCACGCAAGGGACGCACGTTGCTTAATCGTGGTATAGCATTTTAGATCACGGGATAGACGCGCGGAAAAATGGGCCGTCATTGAATGACGCTTCCGTCGAAAGTTAAGGCAAGGGAAAGAGATGAATGACGGCTGGGTCATAATTATCCTTTCCCTCCTGTATATCGGGCTGCTTTTTGGCGTTGCGTATCTTGGCGATCGCGCCGGCAAGAAGAGCCTTCCGCCTTCCGGACGTCCCTACGTCTATGCGCTTGCTCTGGGAGTTTACTGCACATCGTGGACGTTCCTCGGAAGCGTAGGGTCCGCCGCCGCCAAAGGGTTCGATTTCATCGCGGTCTATGTGGGGCCTATCATCGCCTTTACGCTCGCGCTCCCCGTGCTGCGGCGCATAACACTGCTGACGAAAGGTCAGAATATTACCTCGATTGCCGACTTCATTGCGGCGCGGTACGGCAAAAACCCCGCCGTGGCGGCGATCGTAACCATCGTGGCCGTGATCGGCGTGTTGCCTTATATCGCCCTCCAACTGAAAGCCATCTCCCAGGCGATTGCTGTTGTCCTGAGGCATCCGGCGCCGGCCGCCAACGCCGTCACGCTGCCGATCGGCAATATGGATCTGATCATAGCGATCGTGCTGGCGGCGTTTACGATTCTCTTCGGCGCCCGGCATAACGATGCGACCGAGCATCAGCGCGGGCTCATGCTTGCGGTCGCCGTCGAGTTCGGTCGTTAAGCTTTCCGCCTTTCTTCTGGTCGGCATATACGTCGTGTACGGCATGAACGAAGGTCTGGGCAATCTGATCGATACGGCCATGACGCAGCCGGACATCGCCAATGTCTTCAATACCGGAATCCACGGCGGCGCCCTTTTGACCGTCTCCTTCCTCAGTTTCGTCTGTATTTTTCTGCTCCCGCGACAGTTTCACGTGACCTTCGTCGAGAATGTTTCCGACGAAGAACTTCGTAAAGCCTCATGGCTTTTCCCCCTCTATCTGATCGCAATCAATATCTTTGTCGTGCCCGTGGCGATGGCGGGCAGCCTCATGCTTGGGAATGCATACCCGCACGACATGTACCTTATTGCGCTTCCGCTCTACGCAAACAGCCAGGTTTTCACATTCATCGCCTTTCTTGGCGGACTGTCCGCGGCGACTGCGATGGTGGTGGTCGAGACGGTCGCGCTCTCCATCATGCTCACCAACGACCTTCTGATGCCGCTCATCCTGAAGCGGCCAGTCATGGCGGTGGCGGGGCGGCCGGACATGTCCGGCTTTCTCTTGAACGTCCGCCGCGCCGTGATGCTCTTTATCATCCTGGGCGCCTATGCCTGCTACGACAGGATCGGAAATGCTTCGCTCGCGGAGATCGGGCTTCTCTCCTTCGCAGCCGTCGCGCAGTTCGCTCCGGCCCTTTTCATCGGTCTTTTCTGGCGCAAAGCCACGGCGCGGGGCGCGGCGGCAGGCATTCTCGCCGGCGCCGCCCTCTGGGCGTACACGCTGCTGCTTCCGAGACTGATCGGCGATACCGCCGCAGGCGCGGCGTTTCTCAACGACGGCCCGTTCGGCATCGCTTTTCTGCGCCCGGAGATGCTTTTCTACCTGAAATTCGACCCCCTCACGCATGGCGTGGTGTGGAGCCTCACGATCAACGTCATTGCCTTCCTTTCCGTATCCTTGCTTCGTCCTCTTGAACCGATCGAGCGGCTTCAAACCAATCTCTTCATCGAGGACGCCAACCCGTATCTGTCGCCGGCCTTCAAACCCTGGCGCACGAGCGTTCCCTTCGATGAACTCACGTCGACCGTCGCGCGCTATCTCGGCGAGGAGAGAACCAGCCGCGCCTTTGGAGACTACATGGCGAGCCGCGGCATAGACCCGTCCTCGCCTGGGCAAGCGGACCCGCACGCCGTCAAGTTCACAGAAAGCCTGCTGGCCAGCGCCATTGGCGCGCCGTCCTCCCGCCTTGTTACATCTCTCATGCTGAGACGTCTCAATGTGGGCCGCGAGTTGGCCTTGAGGCTGCTCGACGAGGCTTCGGAGGCGGTTCAGTACAATCGCGATCTGTTGCAGTGCGCCCTTGACCACGTTGGCCAAGGCATCGCTGTCTTCGACAAGAAGATGCAGCTCATCTGCTGGAATCGCCAGTACCGCGAAATCCTGATGCTGCCGCCCCACTACGCGCGCGTAGGCACGCCGCTCGATGAGATCATCCGCTTCAAGGCGCGGCGAGTGCACAAGGACCACGCCATCGTCGAAGAGTTCGTCACCGACCGCATCGTCAAATACCAGCTTACGATGGAGGGCTTTCACGAGTGCACCATGGATGGCCGCGTGATCGAAGTGCGGGTCAACGCCATGCCGCAGGGCGGCGTCGTCGTGACCTACACCGACATCACCGAGCGCCAGACCGCGGCCGAAGCGCTTGCGCGAGCCAACGAGAACCTTGAGCGGCGCGTGGAGGCCCGGACGCTGGAACTCGCCATCGCCAAGACGAAAGCCGATGAGGCCAACATCAGCAAGACGCGATTCCTGGCGGCGGCCAGCCATGACGTTCTTCAACCTTTAAACGCCGCCCGCCTTTACGCTTCGAGCCTGTTGGAACGGTCGCCTCCCGCCGAGCTTGGCCGGCTCGCCCGGAATATCGACGCTTCGCTCGATGGCGTCGAAGAGATCCTGAACGCGCTTCTCGACATTTCGCGGCTCGACAGCGGCGCGATGAGGCCGGAGTTCGGCGTCTTCCCGGTGAAGGACGTGCTGGAGCAGATCAGGATCGACTTCGAGCCCATCGCAAAAGCGCGCGGGATTTCTTTCGCCATTGTGCCATCGTCCGCCCTGATCCGGTCCGACCGCAAGCTTCTGCGCCGGATTCTTCAGAATCTCGTCTCGAATGCGCTCAAATATAACAGGGACAAAGGCCGCGTCGTGCTTGGCTGCCGCCGGCGCGGACGCAATCTGATCATCGAGGTTCACGACAGCGGACCGGGAATTCCCGATGATCAGCGCGACGTGATTTTCAAGGAGTTCCAGCGCCTCGATCATCACAGCCACGCGCCGGGCCTTGGCCTCGGTCTTTCCATCGTCGAACGCATGTGCCGCGTTCTCGATCATCGTCTCTTCCTCAAGTCGGAGCTCGGAAAGGGGTCGTCCTTCTCGGTGCTTGTTCCTCTGGCCCGCTGGTCTGAAATGGAGTTGACGCGGCATTTCCCCGCGCGGCCGGTATCCTACGGCGACCTGCGAGGGGCGATCGTGCTTTGCGTCGATAACGACCGCAGCATCCTCGACGGAATGAAGACATTGCTGTCGAGCTGGCAGTGCCCGGTGATCGCCGCCATGGACAGCGCCGAAGCTATCGAACAGCTAAAGGCGGCGCGGGTTACGCCGGACATCGTCATCTCGGATTACCATCTGGATCGGGAGGACGGCTGCGACGCCATTCGCGCGATAGCGGCCGCTTGCAACGCGAGTATCCCCGGCATCATTGTCACCGCCGATGGCTCCAACGATGTGCGGGGGGACGCAATCGCGGGCGGATATGCGTTCTTGCAGAAGCCGGTCAAGCCGGCGGCGCTACGGGCGCTCATCTCATCGTTGATTGTTCAGCATCAGGCGGCGGAGTAATCGAAGCGCCATCGCGACGATGTTAGCGAGGCGGCTCGTTCTGCGGCCGGTTCCCTGCCCGATCTGCTCGCGGCGGCTAGAGCCATCCGCAAGGATGAGGCAAGCTTGCGGAGGGGGTATTCATGAACATTGGCGCATTGCTGTCGCGGCACGCCCGCTACCGGCCCAATCATCTGGCGCTCGTGGCGGGCGGCCAGCGGCTGACCTACCGGGAACTGAACGCTATCGCCAATCGCCTCGCCAACGCGCTCTTGGCCAGCGGCGTCGCCAAGGGCGACAAAATCGCCACCCTCCTGCCCAACTGCCTGGAATTGATGACCGCCTACTGGGCCGCGGCCAAGACCGGCATCGTCATCGTCCCCATGAGCACGCTGCTGCAGGAAAGGGGGCTGGCGAGCCTGCTGCGGGATTTCTGATTCCATCGTCCTGCTTGCTGACGCGTCCTTCGCCGAAACCCTGGACCGGATTCGCGGCGAGCTGCCGGCGATGCGGGCTGACCGCTTCGTGCTGGTGGGCTGCAAAGGGGACGCGCCGCCGGGCTTTGGCGCCTATGAGGACTTCACCGCCGGGGCCGCCGAAGACAATCCCCCCGATCCCGGCCTGACCGGCGCGGACGTGTACAACATCATGTATTCAAGCGGCACCACCGGCGCCCCGAAGGGCATCGTGCATACTCACCATGTGCGCGCCATGTACTGCACGCTGTTCGCTTCGGCGTGGCGGATGACGCCGGAGAGCGTGGTCCTGCACGCCGGCGCCCTTGTTTTCAACGGGGCCATGCTGGATCTGATGCCCTGGATGTATCTGGGCGGGACCTACATCCTGCACGAGTCATTCAACGCGGAGCAGGTGATCCGGGATATCGAACGCGAAAAGGTGACCCATATCGTCATGGTGCCATCCCAGATTATCGCGGTGCTCAACAGCCCCGCCTTCACGCCTGCGGCGCTGGCGTCCCTGGAGATGATCCATAATGTCGGCGCTCCCCTCCTGCTGGAATACAAGCATCGGCTGAACGAAGTGCTGCCAGGCCGGTTTTATGAGCTCTACGGGCTGACCGAAGGTTTCGTCACCGTGCTCGACAAGCATGACGCCATCCGCAAGGTGGGATCAGTGGGCGTGCCGCCGCCCTTCTTTGAGATGCGCATCCTGCGGGTGGACGGCACGGAATGCGCCCCTGGCGAGGTGGGTGAAATCTGCGGCAAGGGTCCCCTCCTGACGCCGGGTTACTATAAACGTCCCGATCTGACTGAAAAAGCCATTATCGACGGCTGGCTGCACAGCGGCGACGCCGGCTATGTGGATGAGGACGGCTATCTGTTCCTCGTCGACCGGCTCAAGGACCTGATCATCACCGGCGGAGTCAATGTTTATCCCAAGGACATCGAGGAGGTCATGATCCGGCACCCGGCGGTGGTTGAGGTGGCTGTCTTCGGCGTTCCCGACGAAAAATGGGGAGAGACGCCGGTGGCGGCCGTCGTGCTCCGCCCTGGAGAGACGATTGAACCCGAAGCGTTGAAGCAGTGGACCAACAGCCGGGTGGACGCCAAGTTTCAGCGCGTCAGCGACGTTATCATCATGGACGCCTTCCCCTGTAACGCGGCCGGCAAAATGCTCAAGCGCGAGATGCGGGACAGTTACCGGCGCCAGCGTGCTTCGCGGCCTTAAGCGGCCGCGCAAGGAAAAGCGCCCATGCACAACGAAAAAAAGGCCGGGCAAAGCCCGGCCTCTAGCGGAACGGTGTCGCTCCTTAGTGATGGGGGACTTCGAAGTGAGCCGCCTGGGCGCCGCCGAAGTTGAAATCGCCGTGGTTCAGGTTGAGGTGATCGAAGCTGATATTGCTGAAGTTGCTGTTGTCGACGTGAGAACTCCGCTCCGCCGTGGCCGCCGAGGCCCTGGGCCCCGCCGAAGTTGAACCCGCCGCCGTTCGTGTTGACGTCGGAGAGGTGGATGTTGTTGAAGTTGCTGTTTTCGATGCCGGACTCCGCGCCGCCATGGCCGCCGAGGCCCTGGGCGCCGCCGAAGTTGAACCCGCCGCCATTCGTGTTGACGTGGTCGAGGCTGATGCCGTCGAAATTGCTGGCTTCGATGCCCGACTGCACGAGGCCATGAGCGTCGCCGTGACCGCCGACGCCTTGCGCGCCGCCGAGATTGAAAGCGCCGCCATTGGTGTTGACGTCGGCGAGGCTGATGCCGTCGAAATTGCTGTCGAAGACCGCCGACTGCACGCCGCCATGCCCGTCGCCCGCGCCTTGCGCGCCGCCGAGATTGAAGGCGCCGCCGTTGGTGTTGACGTGGGCCACGCTGATGCCGTCGAAATTGCTGTCGAAGACCGCCGACTGCACGCCAGCGACGCCGTCGCCGAGATGGCCGGTGAGAGCCTGCGCGCCGCCGAGGTTGAAAGCGCCGCCATTGGTGTTGACGTCGGAGAGGTGGATGTTGTCGAAATTGCTGGCTTCGATGCCCGACTGCACGAGGCCGTGGCCTTCGCCGCCCGGAGCGCCTTCACCGCCGACGCCCTGCGCGCCGCCGAAGTTGAACCCGCCGCCATTGGTGTTAATGCCGTCGAAGCTGATGTTGTCGAAATTGCTGGTTTCGATGCCCGACTGCGCGCCGCCTGTATGGCCGGTGTCCTGGGCGCCGCCGAAATTGAATCCGCCGCCGTTGGTGTTGACGCCGTCGAAGCTGATGCCGTCGAAGTTGCTGCCGCTGATGGTTGAGATCGTGCTCATTGGGAAGTTTCCTTGCTCTCTGGGGTTTGATGGAGAAGATTTCCGCCTTCGAGAGCAAACTTCTCACAGAGCCGGGAGCGCCGCTGTTTCCCAGGGAACACTGGTGAAAGAATCCGGGACGGGATCGCTTTCGATGGAAGCAAAAGCGCTTTAGTCTAGGCGCTGAACACGACGCCGCACTGCAATCCACGCGGCGCAATCGATAGCTCAATCGAGTTCGAACCGCGATGCCAGCCGCCGCCATGTGCCTCTTCGCCTCGCCGATCGTGTGATCTCCGAAATGGAAGATCGACGCGGCAAGCACCGCGGTCGCGCCGCCATCGCGGATGCCTTCGACCAGATGATCGAGCGCGCCGACGCCGCCCGAGGCGATCACGGGCACCGGCACGGCGTCAGAAATTGCACGCGTAAGCGGAATATCGAAGCCGGCGCGCGTGCCATCCCTGTCCATCGACGTCAAGAGGATTTCGCCTGCGCCAAGGCTGACAACCTCTTTCGCAAACTCTATGGCGTCGATGCCCGTCCGGCGGCGCCCGCCATGAGTGAAGATCTCCCACCGAGGCTGGCTTTCACCACCGTTCGCAACCTGCTTCGCGTCGATGGCCACGACGATGCACTGGTTGCCGAACTTCTCCGCCGCGCGCGCGACGAAAGACCGGTCCGCGACCGCGGCGGTGTTGATCGAAACCTTGTCGGCGCCAGCCCGGAGAAGCTCGCGCACATCGTCCAGCGTGCGTACGCCGCCACCCACGGTCAGCGGCATGAAGCAGCGTTCCGCCGTGCGCGCAACGACATCGAGGATGGTGCCCCGTTTTTCATGACTTGCGGTGATGTCCAGAAAACAGAGCTCGTCCGCTCCGGCCTCATCGTAGGCCGCGGCCGCCTCGACGGGGTCTCCGGCGTCGCGAAGGTCCACAAAGTTCACCCCCTTCACCACGCGCCCATCTTTCACGTCGAGGCAGGGAATGATGCGCATTTTCAGCATCGGAGCATCTCTGGATGATCGTCGGACGAAGGGTTTACTGGCTACGCCTGCTTCTCGCTTGCGTCAATGCACGAAGCCATAATGCCATCGCGCGTGCGCCTGCGTGACTTCAATTTCTTCGCCGCGCCGGGCATTTTTGCTCACTTGAATGCTCGACATTGGCGGCTAAAGCTCGTATAACCCGGCCTCGCAAGCCTATACGGCCTCCTGAATGCCCAGGTAGCTCAGTCGGTAGAGCAGCGGACTGAAAATCCGCGTGTCGGTGGTTCAATTCCGCCCCTGGGCACCATTAAAATCAAGGACTTAGCTCCTAAATGTCTCTGAGCATCCGACGCATTCGGGAGTCCATTCGGGAGAATCTGTTCACCTTTTGCTCTTTTCGAGCTTCGCGATCGCGGACAATGCCAAGCCTTTTGTGCGGGCGAGATAGCGATCCAGAATCGCTCCGACGCTCTTGACCGAGTGTCCGGTGATGGAGGCGATCTCCGCCTCCGTGCATCCCGCCTCGGCGAGGCGGGTGACCGCCGTCCCCCGCAAATCGTGAAACGTGAAATCCACAATGCCGGCCGCGCGTGACGCGCGGTGCCAGGACGTACGCAGGCCGTCGCTCGTCCATGGCCGCCCGGCGCTCGACGTCAAAATGACGGGCGAGGAACGCGGCATGGCGTCGAGGATGGCTTTCAAATCCTGGGTGACTGGAACCTGCACCCTTTGCCCGCCCTTTGATTGGCGGAGCCTGATCCATTGGCCGTCGTACGCGGACCAGGGAAGGCGGATGAGATCGCCCTGCCTTTGCCCCGTCTCTATTGCAAGGACGAGCGCCTGCCAAAGTCTCTCGGACGCAACGGCTCGAAACGCCGTGAGATGCTCCGGCATCCAAATCTTCTCCGAGCGGTCGCTCTCGATAAAGCGGTTTAATGCGAGACGGCGGCCGGTAGGTGGTGAGCCCGCGCTCGCGAGCCCAAGAGATCAGCCGCATGAGCACGGTGAAGGCATAATCCGCTTGGCGATCTCCGATCTTGAGCCCGTCTCTCCAGGCCAGGAATTCCCGCGTCACCCGAGGGTCCTCAAGCGCGTCGAGAGGCAAATCCCCGAAGGCTTCTTCGATGGCGCCGATGTGTTTCAGGTAGTCCTTCTTCGTTCTTGGAGCGAGGCTTCCGAAGTCGCGGCTCGCTTTGAAGTCGGCGACGACGCTCTGAAACAAAGAGGCATCCGCTTTTTTCAAGCGTTGAGCAGCGCTTTCGTAAGACGCCATGAACTCTGGCGAACCCGGCGCGCCGTGCAGCCTCGGTCCGCCCTTCCCGAGATAGTAGTAGGTCTTGACAATGCCGCTTGCGAGCCTGACCGTCTTTTGATTGACGCCTTTAAGCAGAACGCGAACCATTCTTTTTGTCCTTCCAAGCGTCGAGGGCGTTCTTCGGCGATCCAAGACCCGATAACCGGTCGCAGGCGAGATCCAGCGCCTTCATGTCGTACAGGCCGACTTCCGGCAGCGGGCGCGGAAGAAGCTTCGCTTCGACGAGAGATCTAAATGTCGCAAGCGAAAGGCCCAATTGTGTTGCAGCGTCCACGTCTGACAAAAATCGTCGCACCGAAACGGTCTCCCTCAACGCTTCATCCCTCCCCGGCCGCCAGCGTAGCCCGGGCTTAAGAAAGCGAAGGTCGCGGGCAAGGGATCCCCTGTAAGCGTACCTGTTCACAAGCCCGAACCACGTCCCGAACAAAGCACAGGTTCGGCGTTAAAGACAAGTCCTAAGCAAGATAATAACGTTTGGCCTGTGGGAGCAGCCCATCTGGCTGCGAATGTCTAGGCCCTGAGCGTCGGGGCGGTGATAACGTCCGCAGTCAAGAGCGAGCGCCAGGGCGCTTTGGCTGTTCGAAGCGCAGCAAGGTCGTCGCGGGAAGCTGCGGAAGGAGAGACAACAGGAGGGGAAACCGTTGGAGTAAAGCGCAGGTTAACGTGACTGCCTGCGACTAGAAAATCACGACGCCGGCAATCTTGGCGGGCGTCATCAGCATATGGATCGGCAAAGAGTTCTGCTCGCGGCTGTTGGTGATCAGAAGATAGGGCGCGATAAACTGCCGAAGCAGGAGAATAGGATCGCTCTCCTTTGACGCCATGGAGACGATGACAACGCTTCCACTGCCGACAGCTTTCACGGCTTTCTCATCCATATCGGCGACGATCAAGGCGTTCTCGCGCAAGTCCAGCTCGCTCAAGACGCCAGACAGCACGCGGAACATGCGCTGGGTGGATGAGGCCAAGGCCTTGGCCACCACCGATCCTTTCGGCGGATGATAGGCCTCGAGATCGGGCGTAAACGCCACCTCCTCGGCGGCGACGAGGTCGGTGACCGGCACCCCCAGCGTCTCGGGCGAGACGGTCGAGCTTGGCGAAGCGCAAGCCCCGCGTGCCCGCCTCGACGCGCGACATGTGGCCTTCCGACAGCCCGACTTTTTCGGCCAGGTCGGCGAGCGTCAGGCCGCGCTCCAAGCGCAATCTTTTGATTCTACTTGTCTCCATGACATGAATATTGCTCAGAAAGGCAAAGACCTCAAGGGGGTCATGAAATTTTTTTGTTGCGCGACTCAGACCTACTAGACAAGTATCAGGCAAGATCAGCGAATGAGGTTGCCGATGCTGCTTGTCGAGAAATTCCAGGACTTCCTCCACCGATCCGGCCACACGCGGGAAAGCTTTGCACGCCTGATGGGCGTTCAACCCTCGCTTTTGTCGCGGCTCATTCCCAAAGACGGCATCCCGCCGGTCCGGGAACCGCGGCTTTCCACCCTGATAAAGCTCGTCAAAGCGTCCGGCGGCGCGATCGCGTTTGAGGATTTCTCCAGGGCCGGAGCGTTCCTGGGCGACGATCAAAGGGGCAGGCGCTGCCCGCGTTGCGGACAGCCCACGGTCGCGCCGGACACCGTGATGAGTGAGCAGAAGTCGTAACGAAAAAAGGTCCCGCCACGCCTGGCGGAGACCTCGGGGGGCATGGTCCATGACACTCAGGACCGAGCGCTTCGGCGCCGAAATCAAGTCTGCGCCGCTGAACTTCAAGGAGATCGCGGAGACCGCGCTGTTTTCCGCGCGTTCGCTTCTGCCGCGCTGGCTTCCCGGCGGGCGATGGGAGGGCGAGGAATATGTCGCCAAAAATCCGACCCGCGCCGACGAGCATCCGGGCTCCTTCAAAATCAACGCCCGAAGCGGCGTCTGGAGCGACTTTGCGACGGGAGACGCCGGGCGCGATCTTCTCGATTTGAAAGCCTTCCTCGAGGGATCATCGCTGACCGAGGCGGCGCTTCAGCTCGCGCAGGAGCTTGGGATCGAGCCGCGTCTTTCGCAAAGGGGGATCAGCCTCGAGGCCTACGCGACGCTGAAACATCTGCCCCTCGAATTTTTGCAGATCGCTCGGGCTTGAGACCGTGCAAAACCCTTACCGGCCCAGTCAGCAGGCGGTGTCCATCCCCTACCGGCGGCCCGATGGCAGTCTCCTGCGCCTTCGCTATCGCGTGGCGTGCCAGGGGAACCCCAAGCTGATCTGGGATAAGGCGCAAGGCCACAGCGTGTCGCTTTACGGGCTCGATCGCTTGAAAGAGGGCGGCGATCCTCTCTTCCTTGTCGAAGGCGAGAGCGATTGCCATACGCTCTGGTTTCGCGGACGAGCCGCGCTTGGCGCGCCCGGCGCCGCCACCTTCCGGCCGGCCCGCGACGATGTCTTCTTGGAGGGCCGGCGCATGATCGCCCTTGTCGAGCCTGATCAAGGCGGCGAGGCGCTGCTGCAGCGCCTCATGCAGTCGAGCCACAAAGACAGGATCGCCGCGGCGCGGCTGTCCGGCTTCAAGGATGTGAGCGAGCTCCATATCCGCGAGCCCGAGCGCTTCGACGAGATTTTGAACGCCGCGGTTGAAGACGCTGAGCCGCTGGCGCAAGTTCATGCCGCGCGCGCAGGCACGGCCGCGGCGGCGGCGCGCGGCAGCCGACGAGGACGACAAACAGCCAACCCAGGCCGACCGGCTGATCGGGTTCGCCGAAAGCGAGGCGATGCTGTTCAAGACGCCGCTTGGCGTCGCGCACGCCCTCATCCGCGCCCCTCACCGCGAAGTCTGGCCCGTGCGGAGCCGCGGCTTCAAGGATTGGCTGTTGTTTCGCTATTTCGAGGACACGGGCCGCGCGCCCAACACCGAGGCCTTGAGCGTGGCGACCGCCGCCATCGAGGCGCTGGCGAAGTTCAAAGGCGAGACGGCGCCCGTCTTTCTGCGCACGGCAAGCCTTGGCTCCAGGCTTTATGTGGACCTGTGCGACGACGCGTGGCGCGCCGTCGAAATCCATGGCGGAGGCTGGCGCGTGGTCGCCGAGCCGCCCGTCTTTTTTGTCCGGGCCAAAGGCATGCTCGCGCTGCCCGAGCCCGAGCGCGGCGGGTCGATTTCAGAGCTGAAGGCGCTTTTGAACCTCAGCCGCGAGGACGATTTCAAGCTCATCGTGGGCTGGCTCTTAAGCGCGCTGCGCCCCACCGGCCCCTATCCCTTGCTCGCGCTCACGGGCGAGGCGGGATCGGCGAAATCCACGGCCGCGACGCCAAGACCTTGCGCCGGCTGATCGATCCCAACGCCTCGGCCCTGCGCTCGGCGCCAAGGGACGAGCGCGATCTGTTTATCGCGGCCTCCAACGCGGCCTGCCTCATCTATGACAATCTCTCCTCGATCCCCCCTTGGCTCTCCGACGCGCTTTGCCGCGTCGCCACGGGCGGCGGTTTTGCCACCCGCGCCCTTCATACCGATAGCGAGGAAGCCTTGTTCGAGGTTGCGCGTCCCGTTTGCCTGACCAGCGTCGGCGACGTGATCGCGCGCTCGGACCTTGCCGACCGCACCATCTTCATGGCGCTGGGCTCGATCGCCGATACCGACCGGGTTCCCGACGAGGTCTTCGCGCGAAGGCTGGAGCAGGCCGCGCCCCGTGTGCTGGCCGCGCTGCTTGGATGGGCTCGCGCATGGCCTTGCCGCAACAGACAGACCCATGCCCTCGCGCTTGCCGCGGCTCGCAAGCTTCATCGCCTGGACGAGCGCCTGCGAAGGCGCCTTTTGGCAAGAGGGCGCCATCCAGGAGGCCTTCCACCGCAACGCCATGGAGGCCGTCGATAGCGTTCTCGAAGGCGACGCTGTCTTGGTATCGCTTCTCGCGCTTCTTGAGAAAAGCGGCGGCGTCTGGCGCGGCAATGCGTAACCCTGCTTGAGAATCTCGCGGCTTTTGCGCCCGACGGCGCAAGGCGCGAACGAAACTGGCCGAGAAACCCGCAAACGCTCTCAAGCCGCCTCACGCTGGCGGCGCCCGCGCTTCGCAAAAAGGGAATTCGCATCGAAAAAACGCGGGACGCAACAGCGCGCATCATGACAATCCTGTCTGAGCGGCAATGAGGCAAGCGCCTTTCGCCCTGCGCGTCCCCCGAAATATAGCGCGACGCATCGTCATTATCGTCATTCACTCTCCCCGGGCTGTACTTTCCCGCGCGGCATCAGACGCTTACGCGATGACGGCGCTTACGCCGCGTGGACCATCATCACAGTCGTCATCCGATCGTCATCGACCGACTGAAACTTCAATGGTTTAAGGCGAAAGAGGCGCCCATCATGGGACCGAAAGCCGGTTCTTCGATCCCAGGTTCGGTTGCATTGAATTTTGCAGTTTGGTCCCAAGCGGCAGGGAAACGGCAAGACAACGAAAGCCCTCAGAGCGGTTCTCCGCATCACCGTCAATTTCGAAGGCGCAAATCCGAAACCTGAGAGCGGCCGGAAGCTGGTCGCCGAGTTCGGCCTTCTGTCGACGGCGTGAGCTGCACTTTGTCTTCGTGGTCCAGGAGCCGGCGAGATCGCCAATGAGTGCTGTCCGAACGGCAAGAGCACAAGTTTTCTTGGCCCTTCGTATCGCGTCAAAAAGCGACGAAATCATCGACGTGGCGCGATCGCATTTCCACTTAACTCTTTGAAAACTCTACGACGGGATGACAAGCGATGACGACTCTTGTGACGATGCTAGCGGTGGCTGCGTCATCGCGTAACCCTCTGTTTAACAAGGGAAATTGGTGGTTTGAGACAGCCTGTGCCGCTCATGACGATGGTTCGCGCTACTTTTCGGAAGGTCCCTTTCGAATTTTAGGCTTGCGCTTTTGCCGGTGCGTCAAGAAAGAACAAAACCGGCGGCGTGGGCCGCTCATCCTTGCAGAGCTGGCGGATTGCTGCGGTCGCGGAAACCGGGGGCGAAGAACGGAGCACGGAGATCAATCCGGAGATCTTCAAGCGGGCGGGGATATCTCGCAGCTCTCGACGATCTAGCCTACGGCGCCGGCAACGCCAGTTCGTCTCGCCCTTCGGATCCACCGCGATCATCGCTTCGCTTCCACTTTTAGCAAGTTTTAGGGCAAGAGCGGAGCCAATGGTGCTCACAAGAAAAACGATCCGCATTATTTATCTGGAATCCAAGTGCAAGCAGGCCACTGCCTTCCAAGACTGATCGAGATACAAATTTGGAAGGTTTCTTTTGGCGCTGTTTGTGATGAGCATTCTCGGCGGCACGAACTGCCGCAGGAGAAGCACCCCGCTCCAGATGAAGCACACGGCCACAATCGCGTAGGGTTCTGGAGTCTGGCCTGGATCGAGAGACCTCATCTCGATCACGTCCCCGGATTTGATCTTGCGATCGGAGAGGACGTCCGACAGAACCCGGAACATCCTTCGATCTTGGAAGGTATGCTTTTTCTCCGCAGGGTAGACTTCCAGAAGATCGGAAGTGAAGCGATGGTGGATCTGAGAGGGTGGCGTAGTCTCTGAACCGGAGTGGCATGGCAAATCAACTTGGGACAGCGATGAGAAGTTCTTTCGCCGTCAAGCCTAAGGTCTTAGTTCTCGGTTGCGCAACAAGTAGATGAGCTCTAGATAGGATTTATCATATTGTTATAATTAATGAAAAACTATCTAATAACAATACCCAGGATAGCCACTCTTGCCTTAAGCATATGAATGGAAATAGAGTTTTGATCTTCGCTGTTCGTAATCAGAAGGTGCGGACTGATGAACTGGCGCAACAGTAAAGTCTTTTCGCCTGTCCGTGTATTGATGGCTTCGGCAACCACAAGTGAGCCGTTTACAACTTGAGCAATAGCACCCTTCGAACAATCGGCGATGATGAGATCATTCTCGTTGATCTCGAGTTCGCTCAAAACACCCGACAGCACGCGAAACATGCGCTGGCTTGATGAGGCGAGCGCCTTCTCCACCGCGGAGCCTTTCGGCGGAACGTAAGGGGTAAGATCGGACGCGTGTTCGAAACTTTCTTGCGGCATCAACTCGATCATGGGAACTCCTAGGACCTTGGCAAGCGCGCCGAGCTTCGAGAGCTTCACCCCCCTGGCGCCGGCTTCCACGCGGGATAAATGGCTTTCGGAAAGCCCGACCTTCTCGGCCAGTTGACCGAGCGTCAGGCCTTTTTCGATGCGCAGTTGCTTAATGCGATTTGTGCTCATGACGACAGTTATTTGCCTCTTAGGACAAGAACACAAGCAAACTTTCGTTGAAATCTGTTGAAAAAGCACTTGTCATTTTAGCAGATAAGTGGGCAATATTATGCCGGAAGGGAGGGTTCCGGCCATGCTGCTTGCTCAACAGATCAACGATTTCCTCATCCCCGCGGGCTCGTCGCGGACGGTGAAAAAGAGCCTCGCGTCATTGGCCGATGCCGCAAAGCATCAGGCAGGCTACGCGCCGGCAAAATCGAGGGACGCGGGCGATCATGACGGCGCTTGATCCTGCTTGTCCTGAAAATGCCGCCGAAGCGCCCTCGCCGAAATGGACCAGCGAGCGCGTCGCTTTCATCACCGAACAATATCTGATCTATCGCAAAAGCGGTGGCGAGATCGCCCGCATGCTGGGGCCTGCCTTTACGCGCAATTCCGTCACCGGAAAGCTCTTCAGGACGGGCGCCTTAAAGGCAAGAAGCGGCATGGGCCTTCGCAGCGATCACGGCCTGCCGAGAGGCGCCAATTTCGGCAACCCAAGGTCCGGGTCCCGGAAGAAGCGAGAGGAGGCCAAGCCTCCAGCTCCCGCGAAACAGCTCGTGGAAGAGCGTCCTCAAGCCGAGCCCGGAGGTGCGGATTTCGTCAAAAAGACCGAGGCTCTCTTCGAGATCGACGGCATCGCGCTCCTCGAGGCCAAGGAAGGCCAGTGCCGCTGGCCGGCAAGGTCCGTCGATGGCGCGGCGCATGTCTGCGGCGCGCCGAAAGTTCGCGGGGCTTATTGCGAAACCCATGCCGCCATCGCCTATCGAAGCGCGAGCCCGCCAGCACCCGAGATCCAGATCCCAGATCAGAAAACAGGCCCCGCTCGAGGCAGGAGCGGGGCCGCTTTTGGAGAGGATGGAACATCCGACGCCTAGGGACCTTAGAGAAACGGGGGCGTGAGCTAGGGCTATCTGCGCGGGAGCCGAAATTATGAGCGCCAGCAAACGTAAGTCATGGCCCGAACTGCCCTACCGGGAGTGGACAGAGACCTGCGAGACCCTTCATCTCTGGACGCAGGTCGTGGGGAAGGTCCGATTGGCCCTCACGCCATGGCTGAACCATTCCTGGCACGTTCCACTCTATGTGAGCGCACGCGGTCTTACGACGTCGGCCATCTATTACGATGATCGGGCTCTGGAGATCGTGTTCGACTTCAATCGGCACGTGCTGGAAATTGTGACCAGCGAGGGGTGGGAGAGCCAGCTGCCCTTGAAACCGAGGTCTGTGGCCGGCTTCTTCGAAATCGTGATGGCGGAGCTCGGACGGGCTGGCATCCAGGTCGAGATCGACGAGCTTCCCACCGAGATCCCCGATGCAATCCCCTTCAGCCGCGATTCTGTTCATGGCGCCTATGATCGTGAGTTCGCGCACCGTTTCTGGCAAGTGCTTCTCCAGGCGGATCGCGTCTTGAAGCTTTTCCGCACAGGGTTCATCGGCAAATGCAGCCCCGTGCATTTCTTCTGGGGGAGTTTCGATTTGGCCGTGACGCGCTTTTCGGGACGCCGCGCACCCATCCATCCGGGCGGCGTCCCGGGCCTTTCGGATGCGGTCGTGCGCGAGGCCTATTCCCATGAGGTGAGCAGCGCCGGGTTCTGGCCGGGTGGCGGCGGCATCGAGTACCCCACCTTCTATTCGTACGCCTATCCGGAGCCCGAAGGGTTCAGGACGTCCGCGCTCGAACCGAGCTCGGCATTTTTCAGTCCGGAACTGCGCGAGTTCTTGTTGCCTTACGATGCGGTCAGAAGCGCTTCTGATCCCGATGCGGCGCTTCTTGCGTTCCTGCAGTCGACGTACGAAGCCGCCGCCAGCAACGGAAATTGGGACCGGGCTGCTCTCGAGCGTCCGCTCGGGATTCCTGGCGCGTGCCCCGCTGGAAGTTACGAATAGCCCCTTACCGAGCCTGGAACCACCAAGGGCCGCTGGCTTAGCGCCGTGGCGTTAGGTTTTCAAGAGACGCTCGACCTCCAAGTGTATCTGTTGATATGGGAAGCGATGCGGCGGCGTAGCTCATCCGCCTCAAGCTTTTTTTATCGCCTCTCACCCGTTTGTGCTGTGCAGCACAGTAAGGATTATATTATTTGATTTAGATCAGAAGGTGTTTGTCGTAACGGACGCGCAGCGTCGCGCCTGCAAAGGGGGCCAAGATATCCCGTCCATTCCCCAAGAACGAGCCGATGCTGCAGGGCGTCTTCGCGCCCGTCTTCGTCGAGGGCGACGCGACCGATCTCCCGGTGACCGGCGAAATCCCAGAAGCGCTCAACGGCACGTTTTACCGCAATGGCGCCAACCCGCAGTTCGCGCCGCGCGGCCGTCATCACTGGTTCGGGGGTGACGGCATGGTGCATGCGTTCACGCTAGAAAACGGGCGCGCCAGCTACCGCAACCGCTGGGTTCGCACGCCGCGCTTCGAACTGGAAAGGAAGGCGGGCGAAGCTCTATTCGGCCTTTTCGGCGACCCGACCACATCCGATCCGAGCGTGATCGGCAAGGACACCGGCGTGGCCAATACTCATATCATCTACCATGCGGGTAAGCTTCTTGCGCTGGAGGAATCCCACCTTCCCTTCGAGATGACCCGCTCGCTCGACTCCGTTGGATATTATACCTTCGGCGGGCTTCTTCCCACGACTGTCGAAGGCCGCTTCACGGCTCATCCGAAGATCGATCCCGTGAACGGGGAGCTTGTCGGCTTCTCCTACTCCGGAACCGACATCTTCGGCACGAGGATGAGCCTCATCATCATCGGCGCGAACGGGGAACTTGTCCGCCAGGACTTTTTCGAAGCGCCCTACTGTTCCTTGGTCCACGATTTTCTTGTGACACGCGATCATGTTGTCTTCCCGATCCTGCCATTGGCGGGCGACATGGCGCGCGCAAAGCGCGGCGGATCGATCTGGGCCTGGGACCCAAGCAAGCCCGCGATGCTCGGCGTGATTGGGCGGCGCGCTCCGATCAGCTCGCTGACGTGGCATCGGATCCCGACTTGCTACGTCTTCCACACCTTCAACGCCTGGGAGGATGGCGGCTCGATCCACTGCGATGTCATCAAATACGGCAGAGCTCCGCTCTTTCCCGATGTCGAGGGCAATCCCACGCCGCCAGGGTCCGCAATAGGCATGCCCGTGCGGTGGTCTATCGACCTCACGGGCCGGACCGGTGAGGTGAAGAAGACGCAGCTTACGGACGCGCCGGGCGAGTTCCCCCGGCTGGACGAGCGCCGGGCCGGGGCGAATTACAGCCGCGCCTTCTACAATACTCACGGCCCCGAGCGATCCTCGCGGCAAGCGCTGTTCAATGCTGTCGCGCAACTGGACCTCGCGTCAGGCCGGACGACCCTTTTCGCGGCGCCCGATGGCGATTCGCTTGGCGAACCCGTGTTTGCGCCGCGCTCGGCTGAGTCGGCGGAAGGCGACGGCTTTCTGCTCACCGTCCAGTACATCCGCGACGAGAACCGGAGCGATCTCTTGATCCTCGACGCCTCGGATTTGGAGAACGGCCCTGTCGCCCGCGTCCATCTCAGCCATCGCGTGCCCGCCGGCTTTCATGGCAGCTGGGTTCCTGCCTCTGAAAGCTGACAGAGGAGTTGTTGCGGGAGTCTTTCGATGAGAACGCCCTATCAAGCAGTCTGTCGGTGCTGAAGCGAAGGTTACTTTCCGCCGTTCAATTTTGTGGTTAGGCTAGTGAAACTATTGGATGATGCCTCACTTGTAAACTGCGTGCCGTCAAAGCAGGAGTAAGCAGTGGAGTCAACGTTCTTGCTTCACAAGCCAGTCATTTACGGCAGCTCCTTTGCAAACTCTCTCTTTTTGACAATGCTTTTACTCCACATCATCGCTGGGACGATCGCGCCGGTCACGGCTATTGTGGCCCTGACAGCCCGAAAGGGCGGCACATTACACGTGCGCTTCGGACGCTATTTCGTTTGGTCGATGCTCATCGTGGCCCTCACCGGGATCATGCTCGACGTGGTTCGCCTCTGCGTTTTCGTAAAAGAAAACCATACGAAATATGCGGGTTACACCATGCCCAGCACCTATCCGGCGCGCCTGGGTTTCCTGTTTGTGGGTCTCTGCATTCTCTACATATTACGAGAGGTCACACCGCCGCGCGTCTTTCGTCGGCAATCCGGGGAGACGGCCGTCCCAAAGGCGCCCAGCCTGCTCGTTGCGGCCGGACTGTTGCTCACGCTCATCATCGCTTTGCGGCTCAATCCGTGGACGGGCGCCCTGTGGATGATCTGGACTTTCATCCTCATTGTTATCGTCATGGCGCTGACACCCTCGTTCTCAGATCATAACCGTGCGACGGATGTGGCGCGACATCGCCTTGGCATGAGCTGCCTGGCGGCATTCAGTTGGTGGGGCGCGCTTCAGGGGTTTGGGCCAGCGATTGTCATCGCAATCAAGGGTGACGATCCATCGACCAGCGCCTATCTGGGCGATCAGCCGGGTCCGTTTTCGCCTGCGTTTTTGTTCTTCCTTGTTGGCTGGGCGCCGTTCTTTTTCCCCGCAGCCTATCTGATCCACCGCTTCGCCAAGCCGCGTCACGCTTGAAAATGGAGGGGCACTTCAATCTTTGAGACACTGCGATGCTCTCCGAGCTGATGGTCACGATCGGGAAGGCGCTTGAGGTTCGGCGCGCCAGGAAACTCGGCCGCGCGGAGTTCGAGGCGCTGAAGCTTGACAAATTCCGCCGTCTCGTGCGCCACGTGCGCGAGTGCTCGCCGTACTACCGCCGGATCATCGCGGAGCGGAACATCGACGTCGACCGCTGCCAGCCGAGCGACTTTCCGTTGCTGACGAAGTCGCTGCTGATGCAGCACTTCGACGAAATCTCGACAGTGCCCGGCGTCACAAAGCAGGCGGTCGCCGAGTTCCTGACGCGCTCGCACGATCCCACCGAGCTCTTTCTCGGCAAGTACCGGGTGATCCACACGTCGGGCTCCTCGGGCGAGGTCGGCTACTTCGTTTATTCGCCGCGGGACTGGGCGCGCGGCATGTACCTAGGACCGCGCGGCCCGCAGCCGAAGCGCAAGTGCAAGCGCAAAGGAAAGTTCCGCGTGGCGTATTACGCGGCGACCGACGGGCACTACGCAGGCGTCACGATGATCCGCTCGGCTCAGAGCGGACTCTCGAAGCACTTCGTCGAGATCGGCTGCTTCGAGGTGAACAGCCCCCTAGCGGAGGTGATCGCGGGGCTCAACGATTTCCAGCCGGACTATCTCACCGGCTACACGACCGCGCTCAAGATCCTGGCGCAGAAGCAGCGCGTGGGCGCGCTGAAGCTCGACTGCCTCGTCGGCGTCAGCACGGCGGGCGAGGCGACGACCGAAGCGGATCGAGCGATGCTTGAGCCGGCTTTCGGCTGCAGCCTGGTAAATACCTACGGTTGCAGCGAGCATCTCAGGATGGGCGCCACGCCGCCTGGCGCGTCCAACATCGTGCTCACCGATCATGACCTCGTGTACGAGTTCTACCCCGATCATTCGGTCGTGACCAATCTCTTCAATTACACGATGCCCCTGATCCGCTATCGGATGTCGGACGTCATGCGGCCCGTGGACTCGGGCGAGCATGCGCCATACCTCGTGATCGAGAGCCTCGTCGGCCGCAAGGAACTGCAGCCCGTGTTCAAGAATCGCGACGGCGGCGAGGACTTCATCAACCCGATCACGATCATCGAGATCTTCGTCGCGGGCGTGACTCGCTTTCAGATGCACCTGCTTGGACCGGAGGCGTTTCGGTTCATGGTCTGTCTCGATTCCGCGCTTGATGCCGGGCAGCGCGCGGCGGCGATAAAAGGAGTGTGCGATCGGCTCAGCGAGATTCTCGCGCGCAAACGGATGGACAACGTGCACTTCGAGGTGATCGTGGCCGACGACCTGCCCGTGAATCCGCGCACGCGCAAGTTTCAGCTCATCGTCGACAAGAGAGCGAGGTGAACGGACCGCGAGCTCGTTCGAGCCGCGTGGGAGCAACGGCGCATTTATTTCACCAACGTCCAGCCAGTCGGCGCCGGTCCTGAGCGTCTGCCGGTTGTGAGCAGACTTGGAGGGGCGATGATTATCAGTATTGCGTCAGTGTTTCTGGGCGCATTTCTTTCGTGGTTCAAAAAAGCACGGCCGCTGTCGGTCTTTTTTCTCATCGTCGGCTATTCTGCAGCGCTGGTATCCGGGTTCGTTCAGCCTATTGGCATCGCGGGCGTTATAGTCGTGGCGTTGCTAGCCTGGCTATGTAACCAAGCGCTCAACGGTGTTCGCGGCGTGGCCCTACATATCATATTTCTTGTCTGGGCAGGATTACTGTTTCTGCATGTATTACCGGGTTTCCAGAATCCGCTCATCATTGGGCCGGTCTCTTTCACGCCAGATGCAATTCCTTTCAAGATGTATTTCAATTTCGACAAAGCGGCGATTGGGTTCGCCTTGATCCTCCTGTATGCTCCAATCTCTCTTGCCAAAGATTTCGGACGCTCTCTACGGGTTGGCGCGACTGGGGCCATCTTGGGGATTGTTCTTACTTTGCTGCCGGCTCTTTGGCTGGGCGCCATCCGCTGGGAGCCAAAGTTGCCTGATCGTCTGTGGCTTTGGAGCCTCGACAACTTTCTTGTGGTCGCGCTGACAGAGGAGACGCTGTTTCGAGGCTTCTTGCAAGGCAGCCTTTCGCGCTGGCTAAACGACACCAGAGGATTCGCTGCAATTACAATCGGGGCGATTGCATTTGGTTTGGCGCATTACGCATCCGGCTTGCCTATGATTCTGTTCGCTTCGCTGGCCGGGATCGCCTACGGCTTCGCGTATCGATATGGGGGGCTGCTGGCCTCGGTGCTTGCGCATTCTGGCTTGAATCTCTGCCATATCTTTCTTTTTACTTATCCACTTCTTGCACCGCGGTGATCCTGGCCTTGTCTTGTCCTTGTGCCGTTCATCAGGCGCTCGTGGATGGAGGCAAACTCCTGAGCAAAGTTGAGGCCAATGTCGGTCGGGGTCAGGGGCGAGATTGGTTCGGCCTTTTCGGAGGCGGCCGCGTTTAGATCTCGAAGCCGGCTCGCCACGCACGGGGTCACCGCCAAAACCGAGACGGCGACTTTCGACCCTTCTCGACAAATCGCATGCCTATGCCCAAAACCGGCCGCTCGCGCCGATCGCCACCGTAATCAGCCCCAGCGTAAGGTTCACGGCCACTATCCGGCGGATCACGCCGAGTTGCACGCCGGCCTCCGCCCAATTCGCCGCCGTCACGGCGCGGCTCAGACGCCGCCACGGGACGAAATAGAGATGCGCGTAGATCGCCATCATCAAGAGGCCGATGCCCAGCATGACCTGGACATAGGTTCCCACCGCCGCGAACCCGCCATAGCCCCAGAAAATCATGCCGAGGCCGCTCGCGAGCAGTGTGGCGACGCTCATCCACACCCAGGGGAAGAAGCGCGAGAACACGCGCTCCCAGAGCTGCAGGCGCACCGGCGCTTCGAGCGGCCCGGCGCTCGGGCGCAGGACCATATAGGCGAAGAACATGCCGCCCACCCAGATAACGGCGGCGAGCGCGTGGATTGCGATCGCGAATGCCATGGTTTCCCTCCGCAAATGACCGGCGGCGCTTATAGCATCTTTCGCCAAAGCCCAGTCACCTACGCTGCCGACGGAAAACCGGGTTTCCGTCGCCGAGCCTGTGAAAAAGTCGAATATGTGGAAGCCGACTGATGTTGAATCGGAAGGTCCCCTTGCCATTCGTGCGTTTGAGGCGCGCTTGCGTTCGCTTTTTGTTCTATTATCATGGGGATATGCCGTATGTTCCGCCGATCCCCAAAGGGCACCTCGAAACCTATAGTGCTGCGGCAAGGGCCTATCGCGCCGCACGGCGGCTCGGAGCACGCCAACACGAATGGCATTGGGCCGCTGTGCGAGAGGTCATCAAGCGCCACCCCGAGATGACGCATCGGGAAGCGGATAGCTTCGCGCAGTCCATCATCCGCTATGTGTCTCTCTATTATGGGACGTGGTTTTGGAATTGAGGTCAAGCCGCCTCGAAGCTGGCGGCGATGGCCGCGTGACCGCCGAGGCCTCGCCAGGAAGAAGCGCCCCGCCTTGCAGGCGGAGCGCAATTTGAGGCTTGATCACTCGGCCTGGCGGCGGGACCAGATGAGGGTGAACTCACCCTCGCCTTCGGCTTCGACGAGGGAGGCGTAGATGGGAGCCGGAAGGCTCGGATCGTCGAGCTTGACCGAGAGGTACTCGCGGCCTGTGCCGGAGGTCTTTCGCCAGGCGGCGCCCAGCTCAATCTGACCCGCAAAGACGCGGTAATCGGGAGCCTTGTCGTTTTCCTTCTCGGCGGGAGCGATCTGCGCCTTGACGTTCAAGGTCAAAGTGCGGACGGCGCCGGTGTAGCGATCGCCGGATTTGGTGAAGTTGCCGATCGTAGCCATGAGAGGTCTCCTTGATGACCGGGCCGCGCCTATCGCGGCCTCGATGACGTGGCAGGGCACGAAAACCGCTGGACTTGCAGCCAAGGGCCCGGAGCAACGCGAAGGATGGCGGCACCTAAGTGTTTTGTTTCGCGATGGAAAGTCCAGAGAAAGCTCTGGACGCCGGAAAACACGAGAGGACCGCCATTGCGAGGCCAGCGGAGGCGCAGCCGGTTTTCGGGCTTCACGCGTCCTTCGAGGCTGCGTGGCACGCGCCCGCTCATGGGGAGGCCCAAGGCTTTCGATTGCGCACCCCAAATACGGCTCGCTCAGGCGCGGTCGCCAACAACCCTGATGTCAGCGCTCGCTCACGCTCTGAAGGAAAAAGGCTCCCGAGAACGGGCGCTTCGCAAAGGCCAGAAACGGCGCGGGCTGGAAACCTGCAAAGGCGGGAGTGCTTCCGGGGAAGCTGACCGAGCCAGTCAACACCCTCTACGCCCTCGAAGCCGAAGGACAAAGGGGTGCGAACAAGAAGGTCCTCCGTCGCTTCCGCGCCATCAAGCCTCAAATTGCGCTCCGTCGGCAAGGCGGGGCGCTTCTGCAGAAGTCGGGAGAATGACGGGCGGCAACGGCTGGCGCTTAAGCGCCAGCCTCCTTGCGGTGGTCGAGGATGCGGATGCCGAGCTTCTTGGCCTTGTCGGCGAGATTGTCGGTGATGCCGGTGCCCGGGAAAACGATGACGGCTTGGGGCATCTCGGCGAGAAGCGCGTCGTTGCGCTTGAAGGGCGCCGCCTTGCCATCGCGATCCCAGTCGGGCTTGAAGACGATCTGCGTGACCTTGCGGTTGTCCGCCCAGCAGGCGGCGATGCGCTCGGCGCCCCGCGGCGTGCCGCCATGCAAAAGAACCATGCCGGGATAGTGGGCGAGCGTCTCATCGAGCACCTGCCAGATGCGCTTGTGATCGTTGCAAGTGGTGCCGCCGGAGAAGGCAATGCGGGTGCCTTTCGGCAGATGCACCTCGGTTTCGGCGCGGCGCTTGGCGGAAAGGTATTCGCGGCTTTCCAAGGAGAGAGGCGGTGAGCTTGGCGTGGTTCACGAGGCTGCCGGAGCGGGGCCGCCATGCGGAGCCTGTGAGCGCCTCGTAATGCTCGCCTGCGCGGTCGCGCAGATATTCGAAGACCTGGCGGCGTTCGAGAAGCGTCTGGCCTTCGGCGATGAGGCGTTCGAGTTCGACCGAGCGTACCTCGCTGCCATCCTGTTCGGCCTGGGAGCGTCTCTGGCGGTCTTCGTTGTCGTCGAGCGAACGCTGCACGCGGCTGGCCTTGCGGTGAAGGAGGTCGGCGAGATGCCAGGCGAGATCGTCGAGGTCATCCTCGAAGCGGCTGCCGGTGAGGGCGGCGGACAGGCCTTCAAACATGAGATCGAGGCCCTGATCGAGCTGGTCCGCATCGGGCAGCGGGCGGGGATCGGGCTCGTCCTCATGGGCGTGATAACCATGGATTTGCAGCTCTTCGATGACGCGGGCGGTTGGCGAGAAGCGGTCGGGTGAAGGAGAAACGGGCTTTGAGCGGGTCATGAGGGTCTCCGGCGATGAGGTTGTGAGAGGCCGCGTCACGCGGCCTTTTCTGGCGAGCTCTTGCCGGAAGCGATAGCGAGGCCTGCACCGCAAAGCGGCCGGAGCAGAGCGGAGGACGGCGGGCCGGCGCTGTTTTGCTTCGCGATGCAAAGCGGGCCTAATGGCCCGCGGCGGAAAAGAGTGGCGGGCCGCCGTTGCGCCTCGCTCGCGCTTCTGGCCTTCTCGCCACTCTCAAAAGGCCGCCTGCGCGACCTCTTACTGTCCTCGAAGCTGAGACCGGCTTTCCGCGAAGACCGTTTCTCTGTTCACGGCCCGGCGCCCGCACCAAGCCGGAGACGAGGGAGCTGAATGCGCCTGGTCGTCGCGCCAGAGATGCGGCCCGAGCCGCTGCACCAGAGATGCCATGCCGAGGGACTTCAGATCATCGTTGAAGTCCTTCCTGTCCGGCACCAACAGCCGGGCCGCGATGCCTTGGGAGATCGCCCTGGTCGCGAGAGCGAGCCCAGCGTCAAGGCCCGCGCGGTCGTTATCGCAGACGACGTAAAGACGCTTGAGGCCGTCCGGCAGGCGGAGCGCGCCAAGGTGCGCGGCGGACAACGCCGCAACACTCGGAAGGTGTAGAAGAACGGAGCGCAACGCCAGCATGGTCTCGATGCCTTCGCCCGCGGCGAGAACGACGCTCGGGATGCCGAAGCGGACTCCATGGCCATGCAATTCGCCAAGCGCTTTTCTTGGCTCCGGCAAATCCGCCTTGCCGCTTCCGTCTGCGCGAAGCCAGGTGCGATGCACGCCGGTGATGCGGCCGTTAAGATCGGTCACGCGGGCAATGAGCGCAGGCAGAGGCTTGGGCTCGATGCTGTCGTCGGCGCGGTAATAACAGTTGGCCAGGAAGCCGAGGGCTGGGTGGTCGAGATCGCCGGTAATGCCGCGGCCCCGCAGATAGGTCTCGGCGATCGTGCCAGGAATGGGGCTCGTCAGCGCAAACAGGCGTGCGGCGGCCTCGGAGGGCTTGCGCCTGTCGCTCGTTTCCGCAGTGGAAACACAGGTTCCGCGACGAGCCTGAGGGGCTCATTCAGGAACAGGCGGGCCTCGTCAAAGGCCTCCCTCAGGGTAGGAAGGCCGCGATTGAGACGGATGAGGTCGAGCAGATCGCCATGCTGTCCCGATTCGGCATCCGTCCAATTTCCCGCTGCCGCGCTGGATGAGGATCGAAGACGGACATAGAGACTTCGGCCTTTGGCGCCGGATACGTCGCCCACAATCCAGTAGCTCCCGCGTCTTACGCCATTCGGCAAATAATGGTGGCACACGGCTTCGGCGCACGCAGCCAGCCGCTGCGCCAGATCGGCGGCGATGCTCTCCATGATCGTTACTCCCATTGAAAGAGGAAAACGGCCAGCTCAATGGACGCTGGGCGGAGAGTGCTCGAAGAGCCGGCTGAAAATCGCTGCACAGCCTTCGCCAAGCGGAACGAACAGGCGCAAGCGCCAGGCGATGATTTCGCTGACAAGGCCAAGGGCTTTCAAGGCAGGGACCGAACTCTCGCCAAAGCCCGTGAGCTCGACGCGGTCGCGCCCCATGACCCTGGCTTTGCGAAGCGTGAGACCGTCGCGAAGCCTGATCGGGCGCGCCTCGCTTAAAAGAAGATCGATTGCAACCTCGGGCGAAAGCGCTCCGTCCTTGGCGTCAAGGCCGAAGGAAGCTCTGAGTTCGGCAAGATCATCGTGCTTGATGAGGCGGCCGATCAGCCGTTCGCCCTCCGTCGTGGTGAGCCGGAAGATGCGGCAGCCCTTCCGGGGAAGCTTCTGCCACACGGGAAGAAGCAGTCCTGTCACGAGATGCAGGACATTGACCCGCGTCTCGGGAAGGCTCTTGAGTTCTTCTTCCCACGCCGCAGCAAAGGCGCCGGCATCGACCTCCTTCCAGAAGGAGTGTTCGAGATCGGCAAGCGCCATGCTTTCGCGGCTCAAGGGCCGTTGCAGGCGCAATCTCTCGATGACTTCGCCTGCTTCACCAAGAAGCGAGGGGGCCGATGTGGCAAGCGCCGCACGGCCGGTGCGCTCGTTGACCAGAAGCCTGTCGCCCCGCTTTGCTGGAACCGAGGATGATCTCCAGGGAGATCGGGTTCAGTTTCTCGTGCTGCTCGATGGTGAGAAGGCAAGTCTCAGCGCCGCTTTCGCCATGATGAGCGAGGGTTTCGCGAGCGCTGACGAGGAGCTTTTCGCCGGAGAGCTGCGCGTGATCATCGAAGGTGGTCACGATTTTCATCCAAGACGGTCACCCGTTTTCATCGAAGGCGGCCACCCATTTTCATGAAAGTGGCCACCTCAAAAAGCAGCCAGCATGACACGCGCAGAGGTTGACCCCGGGGTCTGATCAATTCTTAAGCGGTTAACGCTTCCTTTCGGTTTTTCGCCGGGGAGGGGTGATGCCGCAGGAACGGTCAGACATGCGACGTGTGAAAGAAGTTTTGAGACTGGCCCATGAGTTGGGCTACTCCAACCGGCAAATTCAGGAGTCGGTCCGGATGGGCCGGACGTCGGTGGGCGAATATTTGGCGCGGGCCCGCGAGGCTGGCGTGCGCTACGCCGATGTTGCCGGGAGTGGGGAGGCGGAGGTCGAGGCGCTGCTGTTCAAGCGCCCCGAGCCCGCGGTTTTGCGCCCCATGCCCGACTGGGCAGAGGTCGCGGCGGAGCTGCGCAAGCCCGCGGTGACGTTGCAACTGGTATGGCAGGAATACCGTGACCGGCACGCGGACGGCTACAGTTATAGCCAGTTCCGCCGGCACTACCGGGCCCATTGGAAGCTCGATGCCGAGCCGCGCATGCGGCGCACGCTTTTGCCCGCGCAACTGTGCGAGGTCGACTACGCCGGGATGACCATGACGGTCGTCGCCGCGAATGGCGAACGCCCAGCGAGCATCTTCGTCGGCACGCTGCCATTCTCCACTTACATTTACGCGGAAGCGACCTGGACGCAAAGCGCCGAAGACTGGCTCGGCAGCCATGTGCGGATGTTTGGCGCCTGGGGCGGCTCGGTTCCCAAGCTCGTGCCGGACAATCTGAAAACGGGCGTCACCCACGCCAGCTTCTACGATCCGGTGCTGAACCGGTCCTATCTGGAGCTTGCGCGCCATTACGGGATCGGCGTGGTCCCAGCGCGCGTGCGCCGGCCGAGGGATAAACCGCTCGCGGAAAATGGAGTGCAGCAGGTCGAGCGCTGGGTGCTGGCGCCTTTGCGCAACCGCACGTTCTTCAGCCTGGACGAGCTGAATGCCGCCATGGCGGAAAAACTCAGCGATCTGAACGCCCGGCCGCTGAGCGCCGATAAAACGCTGACCCGCGCCAAGCTGTTCGAGGAGCGCGAGAAACCCCTGCTGAAGGGGCTTCCGGCCGAGCCTTTCGTGGTTGGCCGCTGGGAGCGTTACAAGCTCGGCCCCGATTATCATGTCAGGATCGATGGCGTGGCCTATTCGGCGCCCTTCGGCCTGATCGGCAAGCCGGTCGATGTGCACTGCACCGCCAGCCTGATCGGCATCTTCCACCAAGGCGAGCGCGTCGCCTCCCACCCGCGAAGCAGGCAGGCGCCCGGCCTGCTGCGTCCGGCCGTTACGCTTGACGAACATCGGCCGCCCCAGCATCGGGCGGCGGCGCGGCTGACGCCCGAGGCGGTGCGCGAGAGGGCCGCGGCCATGGGCGAAGCGCTGACGGCTCTGTCGGACAAGATCTTCCTCGCCGCCGATCATCCCGAACAGGCCGCGCGTCAGGTGGCTGGGCTGATCGCGCTTGGCGAGAAGTTCGGCGCCGATGCGCTGCGGACAGCCGTGATCGCGGCCCTGAGCGCCAACGTGCATTCCTACGCCTATGTCCGCCAATGGCTGGCGAGCGGCCGGAAGGCCTTCATCGAGGAACCAGCCAGCCCCCGCGCCGGTCCGCACCAGAATGTGCGCGGCTCCGCCTACTACCACTGAACCGCAAGCCGACCTGAAGGAGACCCCCGATGCACCACCAGAATTTGGAAAAGCTCAAACGCCTGCGCTTATTCGGCATGGCGCGCGCGCTCGAAGACCTGCAGAACCTCGCCGATCGCGGCCAGCTGGACTTCGCTGACCAGCTTGCCATGATGATCGACCGCGAAGCGGCGGATCGCGCCAATGCCGCCATGCAGACCCGGCTGAAGCAGGCTCGCCTGCGCCAGGCCGCCTGCTTTGAGAACCTCGACATGAAGCCGGCGCGCGGCCTGGACAAAAGTACGATCCGCGATCTGTTCACGTGCCGCTGGATCGGCGAGCACCGCCATCTGATCGTTACGGGGAAAACCGGCACAGGAAAGAGCTGGCTCAGCTGTGCTCTGGGCAATCAGGCCGCCCGCGAGGGCTACAGCGTGCTCTACACGCGCCTGTCGCGCCTGCTTGACGACTTTGCTGTCGCGCGGCTTGGCAATGGGGTGGGCCGCCTGATGCGCAAGGTGACCAAGGTCAGCGTGTTGATTTTGGACGATTGGGCCATGATCGACCTGACCGCCGCCCAGCGCCGGGACCTCATGGAGATCGTCGACGACCGGCACGATCGCGGCTCCATCGTCTTGGCCAGCCAACTCCCGGTGGAGAGCTGGCACGCCACCATCGGCGATCCAACCTACGCCGACGCGATCCTCGACCGCGTCGTCCACAACGCCATCCGCTTGCCCCTCAAGGGCGAATCCCGGCGCAAACCGCAAACGAACGGCGAGGCCAGAACCGATGGAGACGCAAAAATCGACGCCAAGACATAACCCGCTTCCTTAACGCCAAGGACAACCTTAGAATGAAGCTCAGATCAGACGCCGGCCGGGTACACCGCCCCGCGGGGCGGTGTACCCGGCAGCCTCAAACCAAGCGCCTTGCATGACTGCTCAGCAGTGGCCGCATTCATGAAAACGGTGGCCACTTTCGT
>CAWFXN010000016.1:0-30306 GCA_963819665.1 uncultured Alphaproteobacteria bacterium | reverse complement strand
CGGCGTTCGGTAGCGGGATCAAGACGCTTGGCGCCGCCCCTGGCGCCGTAGCGATTCGATCGCGACCGCCGCCCTCCCGAACTTCCAAATCTCAGGTTTCCCATATCGATATATTTCGTGAACTCCGTACTGTTACTGATGGCGGTATGTTTCCTTGAACTCAATGACTTGTCCCTTCGGAGAAGCCAATCTTGTTGGCGACATTGTATTTACCCGCAGGCTTGACCATCGGAATACGCTTCACCTCCTCGAAGGTCTTGGCGTTGTAAATCACGAGGGCGCCCTTCATGTCCCAAATGCTGACGGCGGCATAGGCGCCAGACTTATCGAACTCGACATGGGCCGCCGTTTTGCCTGGCTCGGGCTGAAGCGTCCTGACGATCTCGAGCTTGTCTTTGTCGATGATGTGCATCAGGTCCTTCTTTTGACCCAGGAAGGTATCGACCCACGCATAGGGCGAATTCTCATGGCTTCTCAAAAAGAAGCCCGGCCCTTCGGTGGGGATGCGCCTGACCACAGACCAGTCGCTCATATCGATGATCGTGACGAAGCTCTCCTTGAGGTGGGGCACAGCGAGCACTCGGCGCCCCTGATACATCCAGGAAATCCCTGCGCCGAGATGCGGCATCCCGCCAACGGGGATCTGCGCCACCGTCTGGCCGGTTGTGAGGTTGACGACCAGGATGCGGTCGCCGCTCCGCGACGATCCGAGCAGGCTCCGGTATGCGGGATCGAAAAAGAAATCGTCGAGCGGTTCCCCAATCTCCATCCGCCGCACCGGAAACAGGCCCTGCTGCATCGGAAGCGCCTCGACCATGCCCTGCTCGTGGCTGTGGACGAACCCTTGCGCCACGGGCTTCGCATCAGGATCGGTGGAGATTTCCCAGATTTCGGGCGCGTCTTTCAAAGCCGCGATAAAGCTGGAGCGGCCAGGCGCCTGATAGATGGCGCTCACCCGCGACGCATGTCCCTTGATGTCGCGGACCTCGATGACCTTGGCGACGGACAAGTCGGCGCTGTTGAGGATGACGATAGTGTTGGGGAGATAATTGGCGGCGGCGAGGAATTTTCCATCGCTCGACATGGCGATGTTGCGGGTGTTGAGCCCGGCCCGGACCTCCGCGACCGTCGTAAGGCGCCACAAGTCGAATTTCGTGATCCATCCATCGCGCGATGAAAAGAACACATACCGGCCATCGGGCGTGAATTTCGGGCCGCCGTGAAGGGCGTAGCGCGTCTTGACCCGGATAAGGGGCTCGAATTTATCCCCGTCCAGGATCGTAACGTGATGGTCGCCAGCCTCGACCACGACAAAAAGGTTGAGCGGATCGCCCGCATAGGCCGGCTGCGAAGGCCCCGTGGCGGGCGTAAGAACGAGACTCTTGGCGATCTCTTCCTTGCCCCAAGACGGAACCTCTGGGAGCGGGGCGTAAATGAAACTCGTCACGGCGTCTATTCCGGCCGCGCCAATGACATCGCCAAAGGCTGGCATTTGAGTGCCTTCGCGGCCCTTGGCGATCGTTTCCGAGGCTTTGTCCTTGCGTAAGCGTTCGAGGCTCTCCGGCACGAGCGCCGGTCCCTGGCCGCCAAGCCGGTCAGCGCCGTGGCAGGAAGCGCAGTGCTCGCCGTACAACGCCTTGCCGTCCTGCGCCGCCAGAGGCCCGGCGCGGAACATGGCGAGAGCGGCAAGGCTAGCCCAAAAAATTATATTTCGCTTCATGAGCCCTGCCTCTGAATGGTTTGACTTGAACCCGCTCTCCCTCCGCGTCCAGGCCGATTTCGCCTGCGGTGAGATAGCAGCCCGGATCTTCCGCCCACGGATCGCCTGTAATTTGCATGGCCCGGACGCGCGTGTTGCCGCCGCAGATGTCGAAGTGCTGGCATAGGCCGCAGCGTCCGCCCACACGGCGCGGCCTTTGCTTGAGGCCCGCCATGACCGGATCGCTTCGATCTTGCCAGATGCTGGAAAACCGCCGCTCGCGGACATTGCCCAGGGTGTAATTCCACCAGAAGGTATCCGGATGGACATTCCCGAGATTGTCGATATTGGCGATATTTACGCCGCTCGCGTTGCCGCCCCATTGCACGAGCTTGGCGCGGATATGGGACGCCGCCTCGGGAAAGCGGCGCTTGACCCAGTGATAGAAGTAGACGCCGTCCGCGTCGTTGTTCCCGGTGACGAATTCCTTCTCGATGCCGCGCTCGACATAAGACCATGCTTTCTCGAAAAGCGCGGTCATGACATCGCGCGTCACCTGCCAGGCCGCATCGTCGCCACGGTTCTTGTTGCCGCGCCCGCCATAATTCAGATGCGAGAGGTAGAATTTGTCCACGCCCTCGCTTTCGGCCAGGTCAAGGATGGCGGGCAGTTCCGCGTAATTGTCCATGGTGCAGGTAAAGCGAATGCCGGTCTTGAGCCCGGCCGCCTGGCAAAGCCTCAATCCCCCGAGCGAAGCATCGAAGGCCCCTGCCTTTCCCCTGAATGCGTCATGGGTGGCGCCGATGCCGTCAAGGCTGATACCGACGTAGTCATATTCAGCTGCTTTGATGCGCTCGATGTTGCTCTCGTTGATAAGCGCGCCGTTCGTCGACAGCCCGACATAGAACCTCATCGCTTTCGCGCGCGCGGAGATGTCGAAAATGTCGGGTCTCAGAAGAGGTTCGCCGCCCGATAGGATTAAAACCGGTACGCGGAAGGCCTTCAGATCGTCCATGACTTCGAAGACTTCCGCTGTTGTCAGCTCGTGGGGAAAATCCACATCGGCGGAGATCGAATAGCAGTGCTTGCACTTGAGATTGCAGCGCCGGATGAGGTTCCAGATCACCACCGGCCCAGGCGGATCGCGGCGCGGCAGAACCGGGGTTGGCGCATGAATTTCTTTCAGAAACTGGCTCAGGCGGAACATGGGCTCCTCACTGCGTCACGCGCAATCCGGTTTTCTTCAGGATTTTGGTGCTGAACAGCACGTCATAGGCGCGCGCGGCCTTGCCGAGCAGTGCGGCGATGCACGCAACCTTGTCATGGACTTCGGCGTCCGAACGCCCATGCACCATCGCGAAGAGATTGTAAGGCCATACCGGAAGAATCCTTGGTCTGCGATAGCAGTGCGTGACGAACTCAAGCGCGCCCACGGCTGGGCCGAGAACGCCGATTTGCTGATCGTCGACATCCCAAACCGACATGCCGTTGAACTTCAGTCCAAGAGCATAGTGGTTCGGTACGGCCCCGACCCGCCGGACGATCCCGGCCTTGAGCATCCGCCTGAGCCGCGCCATGACCTCCTCCGGCTCAAGTCCGAGCTTGCCGGCGACATCGTGATAGGGCCGCGGCGCAAGCGGAAGGCCAGCCTGCGTCGCTTCGATGATTTTCCGGTCGACGGCGTCGATGGACATCAGCCGAGAGCCTCCATTTTGAAGCTGATGAAATATTCATCGAGCTTTGGGAAACAAAAGACGGTAAGCCCGGTCTCCTCTTCGATCTCGCGCACAACCTTCGAAATCTGATCCTTCGCGGGGGTCGCCAGCACGAACCAGATGTTCAACCGGTGACGCCGCTCGTAATTGTGCGCGACCTCCGGATGCGCGTTGATGGCCGCGATGGCGCGCTCTTTCTCATCGATCGGCGCGGCGACGGCGCAAAGGCAAAATTCGCCGCCCATTTTGTCCGCGTTGTACATCGGCCCGAAGCGGCTTAACACGCCGTCCTCCAGGAGGCGAGCAATCCGCGCGATCAGTTCCTGCTCCTCGATGCCGAATGCGAGCGCCGCCTCGGCATAGGGCCGTTCCGATATGGGGAAGCCACCTTGCAGCCCTTCGATGATCCTTTTGTCCAGAGCGTCGAGCATGCGTTCCCTATGCCGCTGAAAACCTGGCGCCGCGCTGCTTGAAGCAGCGTCCGCCGAATAGAACTGCGCTGCGGACAGCGGGTCCTGCGAGCGCCCTGAGATCCCGAACCCGGTCCAGCACCCAGCCCCTTTCGCGCCCGTGGATCATGCAAAAGAGGTTGTACGGCCAGTCGGGAAGCCGCCGCGGCCGCCTGTAGCACAAGGTTACGAACGATTGCCGGGCAAAGGCTTCGCCGGCGCTGTCCGCATCGCCGTCAGGAACGTCCCAGACCACCATGGCGTTGGCCTCGAAGCCGAGCGCGCGGTGGTGGACGATAAGCCCAAACCGCGAAATCGCGCCGCTGGCGCAGAGCGCGCCAAGCGTCGCGATGAGGCCTTCTTCGCTCACGGCGAGCCGTTCAGCTATCACACTGTAGGGCCTCGCCTCCAGCGGCAGCCCTCCCTCCAGAGCGTGCAGCACCCGGCGCTCAGCCGCCGTGAGCATCCTGTGAGGCAAGCAAGCGCTTGGATTCTCTCGCCGCTGGGGATGACGGTTTCCGTTCAACGAAAACCCAAGGTCGATGAAATAGGGCTTCTTAAGGGGCAGGTCCAAGACGCGGTAGCCCGACGCATCGCGGACGCGCGAAAGCGCGCCTTGCACAGAGTTCTGGTCGCAGCCCGTCACGACGAACCAGAGATTGAACGCATGCTCGCGCTCGTAATTGTGGTTCACGCCCGCTTCCGCGTTGACGATTCCGGCGACCCTTGGAAGATCATGCGCAGGGACCGACATCGCGGCCAGCGTGCTTGCGCCTGCCGAATTGGGCCGGACCGCGGCGCCGACGCGGGATAAGATTCCACGCGACTGCAGATCCCGCAGAGCATGGATGACGTCGCACTCTGTCGCGCCGAGCGCTGCGCCGATCGTCTCGTAAGGCTGCGGGACCAGCGGGAAGGCCCTTTGCCAGTTCTCGATGAGACGCTCCTGAAGGTTCGAGAGCTGCACGGCTCAAGCTCCGAGCCTGTGAGCGCGGGCGGTGAAGAAAACGCCGCTTGGCTTTTGCGCCGGAATCTCCGCCAGCTTCGAAAAGTTCGCCGCGTTGTAAATGTCGACGCGGTCGGCGTCCCGCACCGAGACCCACGCTTCCGCGCCCTTCGAAACAAATTCCATATGAAGAACGGCTGGCCCCGGCTTGAACTCATGAACGATTCGGAGAGAGGGGATGTCCAAAACCTGGACGGTGTCATTATTCGGAAGCGCGAAGTTCACCCAAACCTGACGGCCGCCGGGCCTTACGACCGCGAAAACAGGCTGGCCCGCCATCGGCACGCGCGCGACTTCCTGGAAGCTCGCCGCGTCGAGCACGATAAGCTCGTGCTGGCCCGCGGCAGGAAGCAGGATTCTTCCGCTCGCAACCGCGCAGCCTCCAAGGTGGGGCATCTTATAAACGGGAAGCCTGTCGCGCGGCGCGCCTTGCTGGCGCAGGATTTTTTGAGGGCGCGGCGGATCGCCCCAAAGGTCGAGAAACGTTAGGCCGTCCTCGCCGAACAGCCCTGCCATGTAATACCGGCCGTCGATCAGGATGCCGTCGTAGGGCAACGCGCCTATGCCCGCATAGCGCGTCACTTTCGGCGAGCCGCCTCCGGAAAAGTCCGCGGTCCAGATTTCGCCTGCGTCATAAAGACAGAAAACGAAAACCGATCCCGGCGCATCGACAAGCCCGACGGTTTTCGAGAGCCTTCCATCGCCCCAACTGGCGGGAATGTTCTCGATCTCTTCGAGCGAATCCGCGTCGAAGACCTTCACGCCGCCTGGCTCGTAATTCGAAACCGCGATCGACCGCCCATCGTCGGAAATCGCTCCGCCGATCGAATTGCCAGCCTGAACCTTGCGGGCGGCGATGGTCATCTCAAGAATGTCAACCTTGGTCAGTCCGCCGTCGCGGCCAAAGACATAGGCGAAGCGCTCGTCGCGCGAAAAGACGGCGGAGGCGTGCGAAAGATCGCCCAATCCTTCCACGCGGCCGAGCGTTTTGCGCGCGGTGGTGTCAACAACCAAAACGGACCCGCTCGCGCGCTCGATAATGATGCCGAGATCGCCCGTGCCCCGCATCCGCTCCGGGCAGGCATGGGCAGGACGACTTATCGCAAATGCGCCCCCTGCAAGGAGAGGCAGTTTCAGAAAGCTGCGCCGCTTCATTGAGGAAAGCCCTCCTTGAGTTTCGTGGCGATCCAAAGCGCGTCGTTCTCGCTGAGAATTCCCTGCCAGGGCGGCATTGGCGTACCGGGGATTCCGCCCAAAATAATTTGAGCGGTGGATTGAACATCGAGCGGCGCAAGCGTTTCGGGCAGCAAAGGCTTGCCAAGGCCGCCCTTCAGCGTCATGCCATGACACGATCCGCAGTCCTGCCTGACGAGTCGCTTGAGCTCGTCCTCCCTCGGGCTGCCGCTCGCCGGGGCGCAAATCGCGGCTGCGGCGAGCAGAACGGCGGGGCCGATTTTATTCTGCAGCTGCGGGGTAATGCGCCAGCGCATCGCAGGGTTGTCCTAGAATTTGAGACACGGCGGCAACATCGCCGATGATGAATACGGTGGGCGCGGCGAACTTGGCGCGGCTCACGTCGAGGGCGATTGAGCCGAGCCTCGATAAGAGGCGGCGTTCATAAGCGGTGGCGACCTTGCTAACCGCGAGGACTGGCGTAGTGGGACGAGATCCGTGCGCGATCAGCCGCTCCGCAATCAGCCCGATATTCGCAAGGCCCATATAGACGACAAGCGTTGTCTCGGGATCGGAAAGGCTGCGCCAATCGAAGTCGAGGTCACTATCCAGGCGGCGATGCCCGGTCAGGTAGCGGACGCCGGTCGCCAGCCCGCGATGGGTTAAGGGCGCCCCAGCAGCCGCCGCGCAGGCTTGCGCCGCGGTGATGCCGGGGATCACCTCGACCGGTATGCCCGCCTTCGCAAGCGCGATGGCCTCTTCGCCCCCACGCCCAAAAATGAAGGGGTCGCCGCCCTTCAGGCGGACCACGGTCTTTCCAGCTTCGGCAAATTGAATAAGGACTTGGTTGATTCTGTCTTGTGGAACAGGATGGCACTTCGTCCTTTTGCCCACATCCACTCGCATGGCCCCGGCAGGCGCAAGATCCAGCACCTCCGCCGATGCGAGACGATCGTAAACGAGAACCTCAGCCTGCTGCAAAATCCGAAGGGCCTTCAAGGTCAGGAGTTCGGGGTCTCCCGGCCCGGCGCCCACCAAGTACACTTTGCCTGCCTTGCGCATTGATGCCGTCCTTCATATGCCGCTGACCGGCGAGGTCTCCACCGGTCAGCCGCCGAATTTGGTCAGTAGACGTCGTTGCGCGTATTGTAGACGTTGAACTTGCCTGTCGGGGTAATGAGTTCCTTCGGCTTGATCACCGTCTTCAGCGTCAGCGTCTTGTCATCCACCACGACAATCGCGGACTGCTGATTCTTGCTGTTCCAAACGGAGAACCAGACCTCGTCGCCCGCTTTGTTGTACTCGCCTTGAACGACCCGGCGCGTGCCCTCGGTTATGCCGGACCATTCGCCGATGGGCAGGACCTTATATTTTGGCTTGTCCGCCCCGAGTTCGCTGATTGTGAAGACGGCGACCGACGCGGAGATTTCGGCTTCCGTGTTCAAAGGCGTATCGACGTAAAGGTGATCGGATTTCGGATGAGCCTTAACGAAGAGCGATCCGCCGCCCTGGCCGGAAAGGGCCTGCACCACCTTCCAAGCCTGGTCGGGATGCTTTTCCGGGTCTGTTCCAATGAGCGAGATCGTGTCGTCCCCGAGATGGCTTGTCACCCATACGGGCCCATATTTCGGATGCACGATATTTGCGCCGCGTCCAGGGTGAGGCTTGTTGCCGCCCGACGGAAGCACTGTAACGAGCTTGCGCTCTTTGGTGTCGACAACGGCGACCTTGTCGCGGGCATTCGCGGCGACGAGGAAATAGCGGCCTGTGCTATCGAAGCCGCCATCGTGCAGAAACCGCTCTCCCTCGATATCGGTGACCTGCAGATTTTTTATATCTTCATAGTTCACGAGGAGGATGTGGCCGGTTTCCTTGACATTGACCACAAATTCAGGGTGGTAGTGCGAGGCCACGATGGACGCGACGCGCGGCTCGGGATGAAACTCCTGCGTTTCACAGCAGGTCATGCCCCGTGTCGAGACCACCTTCAGCGGCTCGAGGGTCGCGCCGTCCATCAGAATATATTGCGGCGGCCAGTAGGTGCCAGCGATGGCGTATTTGTCCTCCCAGCCTTTCATCTTCGATGTCTCGACCGAGCGCGCCTCCGAACCCGTTTTCAGTTCGGCGACCACGCCGGGCTTCTTCATCCAAAGATCGATGAGAACGAGTTTGCCGTCGCGCCCAATTGTATAGAGATAGCGGCCGGAAGCCGACATGCGTGAAATGTGAACCGCATAGCCGGTATCCAGGATCTGGACGATTTGTTTCGAATTGCCATCGATCAAAGCGATCTGGCCGGCGTCCCGCAGCGTGACGGCGAAGAGATTATCGAGGTCGAGGTCATTCTCCTTCTTGGCGGGGCGCTTATCGACGGGAACGACGACTTTCCAGGAGGCCTTCATCTCGGTCAGCCCGAACTCCGGCGGCTGCGGCGGATCTATGAGGAGATAGCGCGCCATGATGTCGATCTGATCTTTCGTCAGATCGCCGGAGGTGCCCCAGTTCGGCATGCCGCCGGGCGAACCATAGGTGATGAAGTCCCGAAGATAATCGTAGCCAAGCTTGCGCGTAAGATCTGGCGTCAGCGGCTTGCCCGTTGCGCCTTTCCTGAGGACGCCGTGGCATCCAGCGCAGCGCTCGAAAAATATTTGTTTCGCTGTCGTGAATTCCTCAGGCGTCATAACAGGATCGCCTGGCTTCCGGCCCGGAAGCTCGACGCCGATATCCTTCAAGACATTAAGCGAAGGCTCATATTGAGCCCCCGGTGTCGTCGCATGCGTCTTTTTTGCCTGATCTGCGGTTCCTTCGGCGAAAGCGAGGGTTCCGTATCCCGCAAGGGCGAGAGTTACGCCGATCCCTCCGAGCAGCTTCGCGCCTGAGATGTGCCGAAAGCGCTTCATGTCCGGACCTCTAAAATTGAGCTGTGCCGGGACTTTAAAACACTCTTCGGACCTCCCCTTGACTTTGGTTAAGCACACCGGCGGTTCCGCCCGGATATTAGGACGGGCATCGTATCGGAGCGCAGCCGTGCGCGTCAGGGCCAGGACCGCTATTCAATCGAGGATCGCCGCGCTGTTTAAGGCCGCGCTCACGGCCCTTGTTTTCATGGCCTTAGCATCTGAGGCTCGTGCGGACGCCGCGTCGCCCCACTATGACGGAAAAATCCTGTTCCCCAATGTGGCCGGCGCCATCCAGTTCAACCCGTCGGACACGCTGCCCTCGCTCGCCGAAGTCCGGGCGAACGGTGTCTTGGTTGGGTATGCGTTCTCGACACGCGCGGTTATCGATTCGGTCGGTTATTCGGGCAAGCCCCTCGACATTGAGGTTGGCCTGCTTCTTGACGGCCGCATCAGCGGAGCGCGGCTCGTCGCCCATCAAGAGCCGATCTTGATAATCGGCATCTCGGACGCGGATTTGCGGACGTTCGTGGGAGGGCTGGCTGGCGCCGATGTCAGGCAATCCGCGAGCTTGCGTGAAGTCAGCGGCCGGGGCGGAGCCGATCACATCGCCGGGGCCACAATATCGAGCACGGTCATACGCGATGCCGTGTTCCGGTCGGCAAGACGTGTTGCTGCGGCGACAGGGCTTATCCAAACGCGGGGCGAAGCGGGGGGCCGCGTCAACCTGAGCGCCTTCGAGCCGAGAAGCTGGGATCAGCTTCTTAGCATGGGAGCGATCAGGCGGCTGACCGTGACGAAAGGGGAAGCGGAGGCGCGTTCCGGCCGGTTAGCCGATGAGCCGTCTGCGCTGTTCATCGATCTCTACGCGGCATTGCTGACCCCTGCGATGATCGGGCAGAACCTCCTCGGACGCCAGATCTACGAGAATCTCACGGCGGACATGCCTCTTGGCAGCCACGCCATTCTCATTGCGGGAAACGGCCTCTATTCGTTCAAGGGCGCCGCTTATCGTCAAAGCGGGCATTTCGACCGGCTGCAGATCGTCCAGGGCGCACATACGATCCAGCTAACCTCGGAAGGCTACAGGAATCTGTCCTCGCTTGCGGCTGCCGGCGCTCCGGAATTCCGCGAAATTGGCGTGTTTCGCATCCCGGCGGGAGTGGGCTTCAACGCAGCCAAGCGGTGGCGCCTGGACCTGTTGACCGCGGACACAGCTGGAAGGGCCGGCGGTCAGAGCGGCCGCGTCGCGCTTGAGTACCAGCTCCCTGAAAGCTTGATCTTGCGCGCCGCATCGCCTGCCGCCGAACAAGCACTCTGGGAGCAGATATGGGAGCAGCGGCGGCCCGAAATCGCGCTCGCCGTGACGATGCTGCTGGTGCTGACGACGATCCTTCTTTTCCAGGATGCCCTGACCAGCCGCGTCGTCCTTTATCGCGCAACGCGGCTGACGTTTCTCGCCATGACATTTGTGTTCCTGGGGCTCTATGCGGGCGCACAGCTCTCCATCGTAAACGTCGTCACTTTCAGCCAGAGCCTCTTGCACGGATTCAAATGGGAGAATTTTCTTCTCGATCCTTTGATCTTCCTGCTGTGGAGCTTCACCGCCGCCGCGCTTCTTTTTTGGGGGCGGGGCGTTTTTTGCGGATGGCTCTGTCCTTTCGGAGCCTTGCAGGAATTGCTCAATGAAGGCGCAAGGCGGCTTGGCGTCAAACAAATCCAGGTTCCATGGCAACTTCACGAGCGGCTTTGGCTGATCAAATATGTCGCCTTTCTGCTGATCCTCGCCTTCTCGCTCAATTCGGCCGCCGATGCATTCCGCGTGGCGGAAATCGAGCCCTTCAAGACAGTGATCGCTCTTAAATTTCAGCGTGACCTCGTCTTCGTCGCCTATGCATTGGCGTTGCTGTTCGCCAGTCTCTTCATCGAAAGGTTCTATTGCCGTTATCTTTGCCCCCTGGGAGCCGGGCTTGCGATCCCCGCGAAGCTGAAATTATTCGACTGGCTCAACCGGAGACCCCAATGCGGCGCCGAATGCCACATCTGCGAACTCCGCTGCACGGTTCAGGCCATCGATCCCATCGGCCGCATCAATCCGAACGAATGCATCTACTGCCTGAACTGCCAAGCGAACTATTACGACAGTAATACGTGCATGGTGCTCATCCGCCGGGCCGCGCGCCGGCAAGGCGGCTCGGCGCCAGGAGCAGATGCCTTTCGAGGAGGCTCTGCATGAACAGGGCTCTTAAGCCGTGGCGTGCCGGCATCACGCGAAGGAAGGCGATCACGATTTTCGCGGTCTCCGCCGCCCTGGTCGCCGCCGGGCGGGGAAGCGCGAATGCCCGGCTTTACGAGTGGACGGGTATTGCTCTTGGCGCGGACGCACGCATTTTGCTTTCCACATCCGATCCCGAAGCCGCGCGCGCCAGCATTGAAGCAGCCATGGCGGAAGTGGCGCGCCTGGAAGCGATTTTCAGCCTGTTCGACGAGAATTCCGAACTCGTGCGGCTGAACCGCGATAAGAGCCTTCCGCAACCTTCGCAGGATATGCGCCGGCTGATCGCGTTATGCCGGACCGTGCATGTGGCTGCCGGCGGGCTGTTCGACCCTTCGATCCAGCCGCTCTGGCGCTTCTACCTCGACTGGTTCTCGAAAGGGGGGCGGCGCGGTATGCCACCAGCGGATGAAATCGCGCGGCGGATCGCGAATGTCGATTTTGGCCAAGTCCAGTTGAGCGAAGCCGGATTGTCCCTTCCGGCGGGCGCGGAACTGAGCTTCAACGGCGTTGCGCAAGGCTATATTACGGATTGCGTCGCGCAAACGCTGCAGCGGATGGGCTGGACGAATGTGCTGATTGATATTGGCGAAGTGCGCGCGCTCGACAGCCGCCCGGATGGCGCGGACTGGCAAATCAAAATCCGTGAAGGCGCCCGCCACGTGCCGCTGCGCAACAGGGCTCTTGCCATTTCGGCGGGTGAAAGCCTCGTCTTCTCGCAGCAGGACGGCCTGACGCACATCCTCAATCCCCGGACGGGGCTAAGTCCAAGCTATTGGCGTTACATCGCGGTTGAACACGCATCAGCCGCAGTCGCCGATGCGCTCTCGACGGCCCTCTACCTGGCCGATGAAGGCGCGATCGCGCGCGCCGCCCCAAATTTTTCGCCTGTAACCATAATCGCCGAGGACATGCAAGGGAGGCCATTCACCTGTTTCGCTTGAGCGTCGGACGCATTGCTTGACAAAAGTCAAGGCGCTAAAGGCCTTCGCTCGGAAACAGTGCCGCTAGCATGATCGCAATTGAGCAGAGGTGCGCATGGAACTATTCAGTAAATCGGCAGCTCGAAATATCTTCTACGGGGGGTCGCTCGTTTTCCTGCTGATCTTCCTCGGCCTCACGGCGCAAAGCCATCTTTACGCTCTGCACAATTCGACGGACGTCTCGGCGCTGACACCCGCGGTTGTGCATGGCAAGCGCATTTGGGAGAGACACGCCTGCATCAATTGCCACACCATTCTTGGCGAAGGCGCTTATTTCGCGCCGGAACTGGGCAATGTGTGGGTGCGCTATGGCGGGCGTGAAAATCCGGAGGCCGCCCGGGACGCTCTGAAAGCCTGGATCGCCAACCAGCCGACTGGCATCGAAGGCCGCCGCCAAATGCCGAATTTTCACTTATCCGATCAAGAGCTTAACGATCTCGTCGACTTCTTCAAATGGGTCAGCGATATCAAAACTCAAGATTGGCCGCCGAACAAGGCCGGTTGAGGAGCGCCATCATGAAATATCAAAGTCAAAAAATCGCGCTGACCTATTTCAGCGGAGCGATGCTCTTGTTCGTCCTTCAGGTCGTCGCCGGCCTTTGGGCGGCATATATTTACGTGTCGCCCAATTTTCTTTCGGAGCTAATGCCGTTCAATATCGTGCGCATGATCCATACGAACGCGCTGATCGTTTGGCTCCTGCTCGGGTTCTTCGGCGCCTCCTATTATCTGATCCCGGAAGAATCCGAACGGGAAATCCATTCGACGCGCCTCGCCTATGTTCAGTTCGCGATCCTGATGCTCGGCGCGGTGGGCGCGGTCGTCGGCTACATTTTCCGCGTCCATGAAGGCCGGGAGTTCCTCGAGCAGCCCTTGTGGGTCAAGATCGGCATTATCGTGGCCGCGCTTATTTTCCTCTACAACGTCACGATGACCGTTTTGCAGGGCCGGAAAACGGCGATCACGAACGTCCTGCTGCTCGGGCTCTGGGGCATCGCGATCTTCTTCCTTTTCGCGCTCTACAATCCCGGAAACCTCGTCATCGACAAGATATATTGGTGGTATGTCGTCCACATTTGGGTCGAAGGCGTCTGGGAGCTCGTGATGGCGGCCGTTCTCGCCTTCCTCATGCTTAAGCTGACGGGAGTCGACCGGGAGGTGATCGATAAGTGGCTCTACGCCATAGCGGCGCTCTCACTTTTCAGCGGGCTTCTAGGCACCGGCCACCATTATTACTGGATCGGGACGCCAGGCTATTGGCAGTGGGTAGGTTCGATCTTCTCGAGCCTCGAAATCCTGCCATTCTTCGCCATGGTTTTGTTCACCTTCTCCATGGTCTGGAAGCGCAGGCGGGATCACCCCAACAATGCGGCGCTGCTTTGGAGTCTCGGATGCGCAGTGCTCGCCTTTTTCGGGGCTGGCGTGTGGGGCTTCATGCATACGTTCCACGGAATTAACTACTACACGCACGGGACGCAGGTGACGGCTGCCCACGCACATCTCGCATTTTTCGGCGCCTATGTCTGCTTGAACCTCGCGATGATTACCTATGCGATGCCCTACCTCCTCAATAGAGAGCCCTATAATCAGGTGCTGAACATGCTCAGCTTCTGGATCTTGGCAGGCAGCGTGTCGTTCATGACGTTCACGCTGACCTTCGCCGGCGTCCTACAAACTCATCTGCAGCGCGTCAATGGCGGGGGCTATATGGAGGTGCAGGACCAGCTCCATCTGTTCTACCTGATGCGGTTGGCCGCCGGTGCGTTCGTGGCGCTCGGAGCACTCTTGTTCATCGTGGCGACCTTCGTTCCCATGAGGAGCGAAGTGATCTCAGGGAAGGCGGCCGCCCCGCTGCCCGCAGAATAACGGAGCAGAGACAGCCCCATGGTTGAACTCGCAGTTGCTGCCAAATCACGGGAAAAGGCGGGGGTTCCGCCTTTTTACCGCCCGATCCGCGACGAGTGCCTTCTTTTTGAGAAAGCCTTCGCGCTCAAATTGCCCTTGCTCTTGAAAGGGGCCGACGGGGTGCGGAAAAACGCGCTTCGTCTCTCATATGGCGGCGCGGCTCGGCCTTCCGCTGCACACCGTAGCCTGCCATGACGATCTCACTGCAGCAGACCTCACCGGCCGCTACCTTCTGAAGGGCGGCGAAACAATCTGGTTCGACGGACCGCTGACGAGCGCTGTCCGCTCCGGCGGCGTTTGCTACCTTGATGAGATCGTCGAGGCGCGCAAGGATGTGACGGTCGTGCTTCATCCGCTCACCGACGACCGCCGGCTTTTGCCCCTGGAGCGCACGGGGGAAACCCTTCACGCGCCGGATGACTTCATGCTGGTGGCATCCTACAACCCAGGATATCAGAGCTTGTTGAAGTCGCTGAAGCCGTCAACACGGCAACGCTTCATCGCCATCGACTTCGATTTTCCGCCACCCAATATCGAAGCCGAGATTGTCTCCGTGGAAAGCGGCCTCCCTGTCGATCGGTGCCGCCCGTTGGTCCAGCTTGCCTGCCGGTTGCGCGCCCTTAAGGGCCAGGATCTTGAGGAAGAAGCCTCGACAAGGCTTATCGCGCATTGCGCTCGCCTGATTGCGGCTGGAGTAAAGCTCGAACTCGCGGTGCGCACGGCGCTCATCGAGCCGCTTAGCGATGACGCCGACGTCAAGCAGGGCCTCGCGCACGTCGCGGAGGCGGTGCTTGGATAGGGAGGCCATCGCTATGAAGCTTCTGAGCCTCCTCGAACCGGAAGAGGCCGTAGGCCGCTGGTGGCACCAGTTTGCCGGAGACCGCGATAGTTTTCCGCATTTTCCGGAGGCGGCAGTTTCTCTTTCCGAGATCGAGCGTGAGCTGCATGTGTTTTTCCGGGGGCTCGGCGGCGGCCACGGCATCGAGATCAAGGCGGCTGACGCTCCGCAGTCACGGCATCGGCTCGGCTTCTGGCAGAGACTGGGCCGGGAAACCGAACGCATCTCCCGCGCTTCCTTTAATGGTGAGCGTTTTCTTCTTCCCCACCGCATCGATCTCCTGCCGGATGCCGCGTTGAATAGGCGCCTCTATTTTTGGCTGTCCGCTTGGACCGCCGCGAGCACGGCGATCCCGCTCGAAATGTCTCTTGATCCGTTGGCGGCGGATCTGTTTCGGTTGCGCCATGCAATCCGGGCGCAAGACCTCGCGCTGAGCCAATTTCCTGGCCTGAAGCGTCACTACAGCGGGCTGCGTGAAGCGATCCTCAACATCCGGCCGCCCCGTAAACTTCCCCGCGCGGAGGCGGATGTCGAGAACGCCATCCGGGCGCTCCTGGGTGATGGACAGGCATCGAGCCCCTTTGTTGGCGTCATCCTCGGGCGCGACAGACCAGAGGTCACGGCTCCCAGGGATTATCGCCCCTATCTTCCGTTGGCGCTTTGGGGCGATGTCGAGACAGCAGGCGTTTCGGGCAGCCAGGAAGACCCGGATGACGAAGAGCGTGACAGCGGCAAGCAAGCCGGCGGAGACAGGAAAACGCGGCGGGCCAAGCGCCAGAACGCCGACCAGATCAATAGGCAAAACGGGCTCGTCATACACCGTTTCGATAAGATTCTGAGCTGGGCCGAGTTCATGAACCTTCATCGGGATGCGGAGGACGACGAGGAAAACCAAGCCCGGAAGGCTGCCGACGATCACGATGAACTCGGCGTCGCCCAGATCCGAAAGCGCGCCGCAACCAAGCTCAAGTTCGACCTCGATCTATCCCCGAAGGATGTGATCGCCGAGGAGCTTTCGGATCGGCACGTTTATCCGGAGTGGGATTACCGCTCCAATCGCTACCTGCCGCGCAACGTCCGCGTTCTCGCCCGGATCGGGGACAGCGCGCCTTGCCAGGAAGGCGCGGGCCTAAGCGCGGAAACCAGGCGCCGCATCCGGCATGTCAGGCGGCAGTTCGAGGCCCTGCGCCCTAAGCGGCAGCTGCTGCGCGCCCAACTCGACGGCTCCGAATATGATATCGACGGCCTCGTCCGCTCTCAGATTGATTTACGCGCCACGGGAGAGCCGGGAGACCGGATCTACATTCAGGCCCGCGCCGAAATGCGCGATCTTGCTGTGGCTGCTCTGATCGATGTCTCACGCTCGACGGAAGCTTTCGTCGGAGAGCGCGCGGTTATCGATGTCGAAAAGGAAGCCCTTATTGCCCTTTCCGAGGGGCTGGCGGCGTGCCAGGACGACTTCGCGCTATACGCCTTCTCGTCGCTCCGCCGCGACAGGGTGTGGGTGACAACCCTCAAAGACTTCAAGGAACCAAACGGCCCCGCGATCCGCGCGCGCATTGGAAGCCTGACCCCTGGCCATTATACCCGGTTGGGCGGCGCAATCCGGCATGTGTCGTCGTGCCTGGCCAAAAGAGAGAATTCGCTCCGGCTCTTGCTCGTAATCTCCGATGGCAAACCGAACGATCTCGACCATTACGAAGGCCGCTATGGCATCGAGGATAGCCGTAAAGCAATTTTCGAGGCCCGCGCGCAAGGTCAAGCCGTGTTTGGAATCGCAGTTGACAAGGACGCGGGCGCTTATATTCCCCGGATCTTCGGGGCGGGCGCGTATGCGATCGTCAGCAAACCAGAACGGCTGACGAATGCTTTGCCTTACCTTTACCGTCAAATGATCCGCTCATGAATGGAGGCTTTATGACCCGCTCGCTTTTCCTCGCGTCCGCGTTCGTTCTTGCTTTTCCAGCTATCTCTCACGCGCAAGACGCGGCGGCTGGCGAAAAGGTGTTCCTTCAATGCAAAGCGTGCCACCAAGTCGGAGAAACGGCGAAAAATGTCGTGGGTCCGGTGCTGAATGGAGTTATCGGCAGGCCAGCCGGAAGCGTTGCGGGTTACGCCTATTCCGAAGCCAATAAAAAATCCGGACTGACCTGGGACGAGGTCACATTCCGGGAATATATCAAAGACCCGAAGGCGAAGGTGCCGGGAACGAAAATGGCCTTCCCCGGCCTGAAGGACGAACAGAAGATCAATGATCTTGTCGCCTATCTTAAGCAGTTCGGGCCGGACGGCAAAAAAATCCAATAGGACCCTCGGTCCATTGAAAATCTGTGATCCGCAGGCGTCCTGGATACTCTACGCAATCTCGTAGAGTTCGGAATTCTTAGGCGCCTGTGAGTTCGAACGAAGCTCCTCGTCGAGAAGGGCCATGAGCCGCCACGTGCGGCTCCAATATATCTGCTCTTTTCCGAGTTCAAAGCCGAGAGACCCCATCCACCTCGCAAGGCCGCTGGCAGGCTTTAATACTGCACACAAAACGCACGGCGTGCATCGAGTTGCAGCAGAAATACCCAAGTTCGTAGAACAACCGAAGGCGCCACCGATTGGGGAAAAGCGTCCTGTGCAAGCAGGACAGGCTGGCACGCGATTTGCTGCATTCAACAAAGTTACCGTCGGCCCATCCCGCTTTTCGTTCAAGAGCGCGACCCACCGCATCGAGCGTTGCTCCCCGGATAAGCAGGGTTCCGGCCTGGAAGGGTGGTCTTAAGGAGAATAGTCAGCATGTACCAAAAGACGCTCGACCTTTTCGCCGATCTCGCCGCGACCAAGGCGCAAGCCATGCGGTCCAACCTGGCGGGCTTCCTCATCGCTTCCGCGATGGCTGGCGCCTATGTCGGCGTCGGCATTCTGTTGATCTTCACCATCGGGCAAACAATCGATCCCTCGGTTCGCAGCCTCGCGATGGGCGCGTCTTTCGGCGTCGCGCTGACGCTTGTCGTCTTCGCTGGTTCGGAACTCTTCACCGGTCACACAATGATGATGACCGCTGGGGCTGCTTGCGCGGCTCCGTGGGCTGGGGCGACCTGAGCGCCTCCTGGACCCTGACCTGGATCGGCAATCTGGCGGGCTCCGTGATTTTGGCTTGGCTCTTTTATCAGGGCGGCGGAGGACAAATCCTGAAGGAGGGCGCCGATCTCATCTTCAACGTCAGCGCCTATAAAATGAACTCGCCCGCCGGGGCGCTCCTGGCTCGTGGCGTTCTCTGCAACTGGCTTGTGTGCCTGGCCTTGTGGACGAGCGCCCGCGCAACCAGCGACGCCGCCAAGTGCATCCTGATTTTCTGGTGCCTGTTTGCGTTCATTGCCTGTGGCTTTGAGCACAGCGTGGCGAACATGACGATTTTTGCGGTCGCGCTTCTTGGCAATCATCCCGCAAGCGTCAGTTTTGGCGGCATGGCCCATAACCTGGCCTGGGTTACGCTCGGAAATGCAATTGCCGGGGCATTTTTCATGGCTGGCGCCTATTGGCGCGTCAATGGAGCGACAAAGACAATCTCGACCGCCCCGACCCGCGCAAGCTTGCCCGCTGCGGCGGAATAAGTCCAATCAGGGGGCGTGGAGTAATAATGACGGCCAACTTTACCGCGGACCAGAAGCAATATCTCGAAGGCTTCGCTACCGGCCTCGCGCTTGCCAAAGCCACAAAAGCGAAGACCGCGCCGGGAGCGTCCGAACCTCAAGGCCCGGATGCGCCGCATATCGCAGCGCAGAACCGCGTGCATTGAGGCTGGCGGCAAACTCGCAGATCAGGAGAAGTGGAAGCGCGAGGAGCATCCCTTCGATGCCTATGGCCGGCTGAAGGATCAGGCTGCGGGAAACGAGTTTCCGAAGCCCGCGGACAATTTCCGCTGGCGCTATTACGGCCTGTTCTACGTCGCTCCCAATCAGAATGCCTATATGTGCCGGCTGCGCATCCCGAATGGCATTCTCAAGCACTGGCAATTTGCCGGCATGGCGGACATCGCCGAGCAGTATGGCGGCGGATACGCGCATGTGACGACGCGCGCCAATCTCCAGATTCGGGAAATCGAGGCGAAGAACGCCGTCACCGTTTTGGAGGCCATCCAGGATTTGGGCCTGTGCTCGCGTGGTTCGGGCGCGGACAATATCCGGAACGTCACCGGAACGGCCACGGCGGGGATCGACCCGCACGAGCTGATCGATACGCGGCCCTACGCGCGCGAATGGCATTTCCATATCCTCAATGAGCGGGCGCTTTGCGGCCTGCCACGGAAATTCAATGTCGCATTCGACGGAGCCGGGCGCATTCCAACGCTCGAGGATACGAATGACATTGGTTTCCAGGCTGTTCGGATTCGCGATGGCTTTGGGATCGAGCCGGGCGTGTGGTTCCGGCTGACGCTCGGCGGCATCACAGGACATAGAGACTTCGCGCGCGACACGGGCGTCATCGTGAAGCCATCCGACGCTACTCGGGTTGCGGATGCGATTGTACGGGTCTTCATCGACCATGGAGACCGCACCAACCGGAACAAGGCCCGGCTCAAATATGTGCTGGATGACTGGGGCTTCGATAAGTTTCTCGCCGCAGTTGAAGAAAAGCTCGGCGGCCCCCTTACGCGCGCGCCGCACGAGGCTGTCGAACCGCAACCCCCCTATGACAGGCTGGCCCATATCGGCGCTCACTCACAAAAGCAGCCGGGCCTTTATTGGGTTGGGGTTGTGCTGGCCGTTGGGAGGCTTTCGGCGCATCAAATGCGCAAAGTCGCGGAGATCGCGCGCGACATGGGCGACGGCGAGATCCGGCTCACGGTCTGGCAGAACCTGCTGATCTCGGGGATTCCGGAAGCGAAGGTTGCTTCCGTTGAAGCAGCTTTGCAGGCGGCCGGGCTTTCCATGCAGGCGACGTCGATCCGGGCCGGCCTCATAGCGTGCACTGGCAACAAGGGCTGCCGGTTTGCAGCGTCGGACACCAAAGGCCATGCGGAAGCCGTCGCGGCCTATCTCGAACCTCGCATCGCGATAGATAGCCCGGTCAACATTCACCTCACCGGCTGCCATAATTCCTGCGCACAGCATTACATCGGCGACATCGGCCTGATCGGCGCTCGCGTTTCGGTTTCCGAAGAGGGTGACACCGTCGAAGGCTACCACATCCATGCGGGCGGCGGCTTTGGCGCCGAAGCCGCGATCGGGCGCGAAATCCTCAAGGATGTGAAGGCGGAAGACGCGCCGCATGTCGTCGAACGCCTCCTGCGCTTTTACCTTCAAAATCGCTCCGGACCATCCGAGACTTTCGCCGCCTTCACCCGCCGATGTGACCCGACAGACCTTGAGGCCGCCGCCTCCCCGAAGGACGCCGTCAATGAATGACATGACGCCAGTGCTTGCAAACACGCCGTCGCTGATCCCCGAGAGCGCGCCCTTTTCCGACGAGCAGCGCGCTTGGTTGAATGGCTTTTTCTCCGGCTTCATTGCGCTTGAGCGCGCGGCGGTGAATGGCGTCGCGGCGCATCCCTTCGCTTGCGCCCGAAGGCGCTATCCCGACGGAAGCGGACGATGATGACGCCCCGTGGCATGACCAGACTCTGCCGATGGCGGATCGGATGAAGCTTGCGGAAAACCGGCCATTGAGGCGCCGCATGATGGCCGCGATGGCTCAGCAGGATTGCGGCCAATGCGGCTACAACTGCAACGACTATGCGGACGCGATCGCCCACAAAAATGAAGCGCGGTTAAATCTCTGCGTGCCCGGCGGAAAGGAAACCGCCCGCATGCTGAAAGCGCTCCATGAGGAAATCGACAGTGCGCCCAAGGCTTCGGTCTTGGCTTTGAACCCTCAAGAGCAGCAGAGCGCTTCGCCTGACGCCGCGAAACCCGGAATGAGCCGCGATTGCCCGGCGGACGTTGGCTTTCTGAGCCGCCGCCGGCTTAACAAGCAGGGCTCTGAGAAAGACACATGGCACATCGAGTTCGATCTCTCGGCGGCCAATCTTGATTACACCGTGGGCAATTCGTTCGGCGTCTTTCCCGAGAACGATCCCGCCCTCGTCCGCGAAGTTCTCCTGACGCTTTGGGCCGACCCGGACGAGGAGCGTGGCGGGCGGACATTGGCGCAGATCGTCGCCAACGATTTCTCGTTGAGCCCCGCGCCCGACTCGCTGTTTCAGCTCTTTTCATATTTGACGGGCGGCGAGAAGCGGAGCAAGGCGAAGGCGCTCGCCGCTGGCGAAGACCCCGATGGCGACGCCGCCACCCTCGATGTGCTCGCGGCTCTTCGCAAGTTCTCAGGGGTGCGCCCAGGTGTTGACGCATTCCTCGAAGCGCTGGAGCCCTTGCAGCCGCGGCTCTATTCGATCTCGTCTTCCCCCAAAGAGGCGCCGGGCAGGCTTTCGCTGACCGTCGACGCCGTTCGATACAAGATCAACCGGCGAATGCGGCTCGGATGCGCCTCGACATTTCTCGCGGATCGGGCGGCTCCTGGAACGGTGGTCAGGGCCTATGTTCAGAAGGCGCATAATTTCGGCCTTCCGCAAGATCCTTCAACCCCGATCATCATGGTGGGTCCTGGAACCGGCGTGGCGCCTTTCCGCGCGTTTCTGCAGGAGAGGCGCGCAGTCGGCGCGAGAGGCAAGAACTGGCTGTTTTTCGGCCATCAGCGAGGCGCCTGCGACTTCTTCTATGAAGATGAATTGAACGCGATGAAAGCGTCAGGGGCTCTCACGAGGCTCTCGCTGGCCTGGTCGCGCGACGGCGGCGAAAAATTCTATGTCCAGGACCGCATGCGCATGTCCGGCCCGGACGTCTGGGGATGGCTTCAAGAGGGCGGCCATTTCTATATCTGCGGCGACGCGAAGCGCATGGCGAAGGATGTCGAGCGCGCGCTTGCCGACATCGCTTGCGAGCATGGCGGACTTGCCCCTGATAAAGCCGTGATGTTTATCGCGGACCTTAAAAAGCAAAAGCGTTTCCAGGCCGACGTTTACTAATTGGCTATGATTGGTGCCAGAAGAGGCACCGCAATGAGCGATTAAATCTTTGTAGCAGAAGGGGAAATTCTGTGAGGTTTTGCATGTGACCCCCAAAGTTACCCCCTGGCCGCACTGCTGCCCCCTTTTTGAGGGCTTGGATTTGACGTGTTTGAGGGGGCAGGGGGCGACCTCGGAAGCCAAGGATCGTTGGCTTGCCTGCACCCTAAAGGAAAGGATCGGCGTAGCCGCCAGCCCTGCCGTCAAATGGTTTGACGGTGTAATGGCCTCGACGTGGCGCGTAACCTCTCTCTGCCCTCGCTAATTTATGCACTACTTGATTTTGAACTGGTTTCGCACGCCGAGCAGGAATAGGAAAATCAGGAACGCGCTTAGCACGTTCTGCGCCCCTTGCAAGAAGGGGCTCCAGGTGGGTATCGGAAACACGCCTCCTTTGTCCGCGCCGCCATAAAGGCAAGTATAGATTGCCTTCGTTTCTTCGCCGCGCGCCGAGGCCACAACCGGGAGCGCATTGCCGAAAGACAGGCTCAATGCCTTGGACATCAGAGTCGCCTGAGAAGGGGTGGGGCATGCGCTCCACCACTGGTTCGGGGCATAGCCAGCATTTAGCAAATAGACGCCCGCGAACAGCATCGTCAGCACCACGCCCGCATAGAATGGCCGCATCATCGACCGTCCAAAATCCGAAAACAAGTCGTAGCCTAAGCCGAACCAGAAAGCCGCATGCCAGGGCAGGTGCTCCGTTCCACGCTTCGCTCGCGTCTCGCCCTTGAACGCCCTGACCTCGTTCTCGTGGTCGTAACCAAGAATGGCGAGGCGGCGCAGGTGCCGGTATTTCGCCGCGTCGCCCCTCACCGCCGCATAGCCTTGCGCTTCTTTCTTCTTCGGCTCGTTGGGCTTGCCGTATTCGGGATTGGGCTCAAGGCGCTTGACATAGAAGCGGAAGAAGGGGGGCTGTGGGTAGGTCACATCGCCGAGGTCAGGCGCTTGTTTGAAATCCGCCTGATTGAAGGCAGGCACCTTCGAGAATTGCGCGCCGCTGAGGTCGAAGGCTCGGTCCGACTTGATGGCAGTGAAGTCCGCTGCGCTACCAAATAGAGCGTCGTTGAACCAGGCGCTGCGTTCGAAGTTCGCGCTGGCGAACAGTGCTTGCCCCTGAAACTGCGCCCGATGGAAGCTCGCCTTACCGTGAAACTGCACACCCTCGAAGACCGCCTCCTCCCCATGAAACTGGACTTGCCCGAAGCCCGCATGCCCGTGAAACTGTGTAGCACCCTCGAAGCTCGCCCACTCGTGGAAGTGCGCGCTCAAGAACGACGCCAACCCGTGAAACTGCACGTCCACGAAGCTCGCCCACTCGTGAAACTGCACGTCCCCGAAGTGCGTCCGCCAAGGGAAGACGAAACCGCTGAAATCGATGGTATTGCCCTCAATGATAACTGTCTTGACATCGGCATCGGCGGGCCGAGAGCGTTCATGTTGTCCGGCCTGCTTCGCCGCAGTATCCGCAAGCGCTCGCGTCATGAAGCGCAGGCGGGACAGGTCTGTTTGCGCGGCCTCGCTCCATTTGCGGGTTTCGTCGCTCCATTCATGCTCGGATTTATCGCCGTTCCAGCTGCCCGACTTCTCAAGCTCGGCCTTCTGGCGCAGCATGCCTTCGGCCCAGGAGTTCCACGCATCCTTGCCCCGCCGCCACAGCGCGATGCTCTCTTCCTGGTTCATGCCGCCGCCCCGCTAGGGTTCCATGATCTATTTCCCGCCGCCGTCATGGCATAGCTCCCGCGCCTGCGGCTGTGATCTCGCACACTAGTCCATTAGAGCTCAGGTCAACGCGATACGCGATCACTCGCATAAAAGCGCCTGTGCGTCCTTCCGTGACTTCAATTTCCTGGCAAGCTTGAAAAACGCATCTACCCACTGAGCCCTTGCTCGATTTGCGTGGAACTCATTCGCTGTGAAGTGACCGTAGAAATTGCCATCTCCGTCTACAATCACAGGCGCTGTGGATGTAAACTCATTCCAAGGACTATCAGACGAGAATTCCGAGCCGTAGGTTCCGAACTCGTTCCAGATACTTTCGCTGGCAAACTCAGAACCATGGCTTCCAAACTCATTACAAACAGAGGTCGCGCCGAACTTTCCGCAGTTCAGGCAGCCGAGAAAAGTCTTGTTGTCTTTGCCGCCGTAAAGAAGGAACGCCTTCGTCTGAGCATCTGCTTGTCCAGCAATCAGCAATGCCACCATTGCCAAGCCGCTTCGCTTTATCCACGGCCGCGCCTTCGTCCGCCTCATTAGTGCCTCTGGGTCCCTTACAAACGGAATGAACGTGAGCGGAGGCTGCGGCACAGTGCAAGCTCAGCCTCCGAGACTCCGGAAATGCGTCACCCGGGATCTGAATGCTGCCGTGGCTTGTATGCACTTCTGGATATCGGTGATCGGAACGACCCTCCATTCGTTGGCGAGGCCGCGAAACTCTGCTTTAGCGAAAGGGTTCCCCACCCCCCCGACTCTGACGAACGGTGCGTATCTTTTCTTCTGAGTCCCAGCCAAGCGCAAGATGCTTAAGTGGTTTGTTGGTGGATAACCGGGCGCGCTAGGGGAGTTGGGAATTTGAGCAACATCATGCTATTAAACACGGGAATTCCCACCATATTAGCAAAATTGTTCTATCGGCTTGGGAAGGTCGGGAAACTTGACATGGCGATACCCATCTGCTCCATTTGCATGCACCCAGAACACGCTGCTATTGACGAGGCTCTCTCGACTGGCGGGGCCTTAATCCCCACCTCGGCCCGCTTCGGCGTTAGCAAATCCGCCCTCCACAGGCACAAGGTTGGCTGTTTGGCTCCGAAAATCGCTGCGGTTGCCAAGGTGATGCAGAGCACGAAAGAAGCCAAAGCACCCGTCACTAGAGCCAAGCAGATCGCTGCAGGGGAGGTCCCTACCATCGAAGAGGTTTTGAGCCTTGCGGGCTTGTTAGAACGGGTTGCACGGTCCTTGGATCGGCTTGAAGGTTCGGCGCAGGTGGCGCACCAGGAGGGCTTGCATGCCTCGCTGGCCGCGCTCAGTGGGCAGTTGCACCGTGGCGTGGAGACTGCGGCCAAGTTGCAGGGTCTATACAGCGACGCTCCGATGCAGGATGCGGGGTCAAAATTTTCCGTTACGATCAATCTGCCTCAGCTCGACACTCCTCCAGCCCGCCACACCATGATCGACTGCACGCCAGAGAAGGGCGAAGATTAACCATCAATGCGGGGCGGCTTCGCCTTACTTCCGTTCTTTTAGCTGCTGATCCGTCTAAGGCAGCGCCGCAGCGAACTTGCACATAACGCCAAGCCCGGACCGGTGCGCTTGAAGGTCGCCTGACCATACATGCTGGTCGAGTTTGCCGCTTCTGTAGATCGTAACAAGCCCCTCGGCCCAGGCGTGCAGCCCAGCAGGCGCTGGCCCTCCCATCCAGTCTTGGGAAGCATGCCGCTGGCAAGAAGATTGCCGCTCTCGCGGACGGCCCACTCGAGCTGAGCTAGCGCTTCTGTGGCGTCCTTGCCCCGTACGAACTCAGCTCCCGCCAGAGAGGCAAGTCGGACCGGACCGGCGAAATGCCGCTCAAACGCGTTGATCCTGGTCGCGACGCGGGACAGCCACTCAACAGCATAGCGGTCCAGGGTTGCGGTTGACGGTGTGAGATCGCTGGTATGTTCGCCACGGGGGCGATGGAAATCGTCGAAGCCGCTCACCCATTCTGGGTTGGCAGCCATCTGCTTCAACTGTTCGATCAGGTAGTCTCGTGCGGCGTCTTCACCGAACGCCGGGCCAGTGCGGTAAGCTTCGTCACCGTGGCGCGCCCGAATGATAATGGATGCATGTTGTTTTTGCTTATTGTAGCACACCGCGCCTATCGGCTGGCGGTAGTCTGAGCTTTTAGCTGCTGGGAGCAGAGCCCATTGGTTTTTGCTCAGGGCGCGCCACTTGGCTGGTTCGTCGGCATGACTGCCAGCGAAGCGGAGGTTGATAGCGGGCAGCCTGAATGGTACGTTCATCTCAGTTCTCCGGTAAGTTGAGCCAAACGCGGTGTGCAACTGGACCGACGTAAGCAACGGAGGTTTTTGCAGTTTCTGCACCTCGTTTCCGGGTACGCGTATTTGTGCAACTGGACTGAACGCGGGGGGTTTTGCAGTTTTTGCACCTCGTTTGCGCGCGTGTGCATTTGTGTTGATGCAGGGGCAGGGGGCAACCAATGATTGGTAGTTTGATGCAGTGAGGTGATATCTTTCTACTGAAGATAGAAAAATAGAGGAAACAAGCACTATACCCCTACTGCATAAACTGCAGAAACCCCCCTCTTCTGTCCCCTGGTCCATTAACTGTTAATCTCTCCCGCACGTGGATTGACCTGCCAGCGCTTGGTTGGCCGCCCGCCCCTGGGCGCAGCGCCCGCTGCAACAGGGCGAACCCAGTTCGCATCTTCGAGCAGCTCCATGATGGCCTCCGCGCGGTCCAGATCAGTGCAGCCGGTCCAGCCCCGGCGCTTGGCCTCACCCGACGTGAACTCACCCGTGATTTCGCCCCGCGCCATCCGTGCAGCAATAAGTCTCGCGGGTTCGGCGTATATGTCGTGCGCCGACATGTAGTAGACCCGCTTGGCGTGGCTCAGGTTAAACTGCCCCGCCGCAATGGCCCGTTCCATGACCGGCCCTGAGATGTCGCCGTGATGGCCTTCGACGGCATGGATGACTAACGCCACCGTTGCGATCACCTTGGGATGCTTGCCCACGTGCTGGCGGTATGCCTCAAGCAACTCGGGGTTCAGTTCTTCCGCGCGCAGGCGTGCATACTCAGCATCCCAAAGCTTCCAAGCGTCCTCGGAGAGCCTGAAGTGCGGCACGCCGTTGCCAAGCATCGAAGTCTGCCGCGCCCCATGGGCCACGGGATCGTAATCGACAAGGCCCACCAGCGCGTCTATCCCGTCGACGTATTTGAAGAGATCGTATGTCTTATCGACCAGACGTGTGTGCTGAACCGGGTCCGGCATCGTCATGAGGCCAAACCGCTGCATAAAGCCGTCAGCCTGCCTCCCGTCCCTCGCAGCGCTCAGCACAAGCCGCATTAGTGGCTCCGGCTGAATATTGCAAACGAGCGACACGCAGAGGCGCGAGATGCTGGTAGTCCCTCGCCCGATCCGGTCTGATTTGTAAGACTTGTTGCCATTGTGCGCCGCTAGAAGGAATGCCCTGGCTGCGCCGAATTTTGGGTCTGACATCTGTGCGAATAGGCCAGATGCTTCGTCGTTCAGAACCAAGACAGGACCGCTCTTAGCGATAACGCTCAACGCTTCATATGTGCAGTCGTTCGTGACAGCCCTTTGTTGCACAGGCGGTTCGGGTTCAGGCGGAACTGGCGTTGGCTGTGCGCCCTTGGCTACGGCTTTCTTAATGTTATGCACTTGTGCATCGTAAGCAATTTTCTGCCCCTGGTACGTGGCAAGCGCAGTCCGGTACTCTTGATCGTAGCGGTCCTCGACACGTTTCAGCGCGTCTTCACATAGCTGCAATCCAGGGGTTTTTCGTGCAGACGGCGGCGCGATGTTCAGCGCCCAAGCATTAGGTGTTTCATCCCACGGGGCGTTCTGCTTCAACGCAAGCTGAACCTTGCTGCTGAGTATGATCCCCGCCGCCGCTGTGATGTTAGAGGCCACGAACTCGCGGTTCATTGGCACAGAGTCAGCGTAGTCCACAACCATGTCAGCCAGCTTGGCAGGCAGGAAACTAGGGTCCCATGTCAGGACTGTCAATCGGCTCGCAAACGTGACCCCGGATCGGCGTTCAAAAAGGACCCCAGGAGAGCATCCTTTTGTTCGGTTCAGCGGCGTCATCCTTCCGCCCCGGCCCATGCTTTCGCTGAGCCGGCGCGCGGAGCGGCGGTCAAGAACGGCCGCTTTATCAGCGGCCGCCCGCAGGGCTTGTTCTTGAGGGCCGTGAGCACGGCGGCATGATGGGAAGCGCTGGGGTGGCGCCTTGCGGGTCAGGCGCGGTGTTTGAAGCGCCAGCTTTCGTTGCCGGTCTCGATGATCTCACAGTGATGGGTCAGCCGGTCGAGAAGCGCGGTGGTCATCTTGGCGTCGCCGAAGACGGTTGGCCATTCGGCGAAGGCGAGGTTGGTGGTGACGATGATGGAAGTGCGTTCGTAAAGACGGCTGACCAGATGGAAGAGCAACTGCCCGCCGGCCTGCGCGAAGGGCAGATAGCCCAGCTCATCCAGGATCACGAAGTCGAGGCGGGAGAGGAAATCGGCCATTCGCCCCTGGCGGCCGGCGCGGGCTTCGCTTTCCAGGCGGTTGACGAGATCGACCACGTTGTAGAAGCGTCCTCTGGCGCCGCCGCGGATGCAGGCCCTGGCGATCGCGATGGCGAGATGGCTCTTTCCGGTCCCGGTTCCGCCGATCAGGACGGCGTTTCGCTGCTCGGCCAAAAAGCCGCCGTTCGACAGCTCGCGCACCAGCGCCTCGTTGATGGGTGTTCCAGTAAACTCAAAGCCATCGAGGTCCTTCGCCAGCGGCAGCTTGGCGAGTGTCATCTGATACTTGATCGATCGCGCCTGCTTCTCGGCGATCTCGGCCTTCAAGAGATCGCCAACGATGCGCGGCGGTTCGTGCTGACGCTTGATCCCGGCCGCCATCACTTCGTCGTAGGCGGCGCGCATGCCGTAAAGCTTCAACTCGCCCATCAGGGCGAGAATGTCCGTCCGTTTCATGAACTGCCCCTCCTCAAGCTGTCGTAGCGGGCGCAATCAGCGGCCGGCGCGTGCTTTAAGTGCAGCGCTTCCGGCGTGATGATGGTCACAGCGGGTCCTGGGTCTTTCCTGCGCGCCAGGATATTCAGGATCACGCTGGATGAATGGACGCCCTGGCTCAGGGCTTCGGCACAGGCGGCTTCCACCGCAGAGAGCCCGTCGCTCAGCGCGGCGGCCAGGATCGCCACCATCTGCCGGTCGCCGTCATCAGAGCCGCGCAGTTTGCGCCGCACATGGTCCAATGACGCTGGCAGCACCCAGTTCTTGAACGGCGCGCCGTTCCTGAGCGCTCCGGGTTTTCTGGCCAGGACCGGCACGTAATGCCAGGGGTCATAGATGGTCTGGCCACGTCCAAAGCAGCGGGCATGCTCGCTAACGACGACGCCGTCCTGCCGGATGACGATGCGATCTGCATAGGCATGGACCTCGACGGGGCGTCCAACGGCCTGGGAGGAGACCGAGTATTTGTTCCTGTCGAAGGAGACGAGGCACGTCTTCGAGACCGAGGCCATGACGGCATGAAAGCCATCGAAGCGGCCGGGTACAGCGATCAGGTTCGCCCGCTCCGCCTCGAACACTTGCCAGATGGTCTGGTCCTTGAACTCGGGATGCTTGTGCGCCTTGGCGTACGCCACACAACGGTCGAGGAGCCAGGCATTCAGCTCGTCGAAGCTCTTCACCCGCAGTCTTGGCGTGAAGAAGCGCTCGCGTATCAAGCCGACCTGGTTCTCGACCTGTCCCTTCTCCCAGCCCGACGCCGGCGTACAGGCGGTTGGCTCCGCCAGATAATGGCTGCACATCTGCAAAAAGCGCCGGTTGAACTGCCGTTCCTTGCCCAGGAACACCGTCTCCACCGCCGTCTTCATATTGTCGTAGATGCCGCGCGTGCAGGCGCCCTTGAAGAATGCGAAGGCCCGGTCATGGGCGTCAAACACCATCTCCTGGCTTTCGCGCGGATAGACCCGCACAAATGGCATCCGGCTATGGCACAGCCGCATATGCGCGGCTTTTACCACCATCGTGACGCCGTTCATCAGAACGGTCTCGTGGCTCCAGTCGAACTGGTAGGCTTCGCCGGGCGCGAAGGTCAGCGGAATATAGGCTTGCGCCGCAGCGGCTCCGCGCGCCTTGCGCCAGCTCTTGGCGTAGCGGCGTACCGCATCGTAACCGCCGTCGAACCCAATATCGCGCAGCGTCTCGAAAATCCGCACCGCCGTTAGCCGCTCCCGCGCGGGCTTCAACTCGTTCGCCGCCAGGAGATCATCCAGCTGCTTGCGCCAGGCGCCAAGCTTCGGCATCGGCTGAACGCTGCGTTCGTAGCGGAATTCCGTCGCCTCGGAGCGGATCGCTCTGCGTACCGCTGTCCGCGACCGCTTCAGCTCCCGGCAAATGGCCTTGATCGGCTTCTTCTCAATAAAAAACGCCCGGCGGAATCTTTGCGATCGTATCCACGGTCAGCATCCAAAACGCAGCCCCCAGTTCTCACCAGAAGCTTTTGTGGACCCAAGCGTCAGTGGGGTCCCGTTTGCACGCCGATCACCCCGCTAACGGGGTCTTTATTCCACGCC
>CAWFXN010000015.1:0-24871 GCA_963819665.1 uncultured Alphaproteobacteria bacterium | reverse complement strand
CCCGCGCTCGGTTTGTGGTGGCTTGAGAAGCGCGAAGCCGATGGCACCTCGCGCCGCCGCGCGAAGGTGATGGACCCTGGCTTGCTGGCCGCTCTTACCGTGGGCAAGGAAACCCGCAGGCGGCTTGGACCGGGCGATGTGCTGCTTGCCGCCTGGATCGTCACAATCCTCGCCGTCGCCGGGCCAACCTTCCCAGGCAGCTTCCGTCACCCTTCGCACAATCCGCGCGGGCCGCCATGTTCGTCTTGAAGGTGACGCCATCCCATGGAAGGGCGCGATCTGCCGCCGACACAGGCTGCCGATCGCGCCCGTGAAAAGATGGCGGACCTCCTGAAGCTCCGGGAAGGCGCGCCGACCGGGCTGATTGCTTATGCCGGGTCCGCGCATCTCGTGCTGCCGCCGACGCCCGATGCTTCGGTGATCACCAGCATGGCAGGGGCGCTTGCGCCCGATATCATGCCGCGCCAAGGCGACGCTCTGGCTGACCCGTGAAACTTGCACAAAAAACACTGGCCGACGGCGGGCAAGGCGGCTCCATCGTGGTTTTCGCCGACATCGCGCCTGGCCTTGCTGCGCCCGTGTCAGGCGCGGCGCCTGTAACGCTGTTCGCCATGCTGGCGCCTGAGCGGGCCGCCGCCGATCCATCGTTACGCGCGGCGGCAGATGCGCTCGAAGGCCAGGCCCCGCTCACAGCTCCCACCATCGACACCGCCGATGTCGCAGCGCTTGCTCACACGCTCGCGACTGCCGGGCCGCCGCCCCGCGCCCGGGGAAGCCCGCCGCGCTGGGAGGAGGCCGGATGGTGGCTGACGCCCATCATCGCGCTCCTGGCGCTCGCCTGGTTTCGCCGCGGATGGGTGCTCAGCATGACGCCGCAACGCGCCTTTTCCATCCTTTGGCGCACTCTTGGTCGTCGCGCTCGGGATCGGCGTCTGGCTTTTGGGCTGGCAAAGTCTTTGGGCAAGCCCCGATCAGCGCGGCCGCTATCTTTTCGAGCATGGCCGCTATTCGGATGCAGCGGATGGCTTTTACGATCCATGTGGCGCGGCGTGGCGCAAATGCGCGCCAAGGACTTCAAGGCCTGGAACAGACCTTCGCGGGCATCGACACGGCGGAGGGCGCGCACAACCAGGGCAATGCGCCGTGATGCTCGGCAAATATCGCGAGGCGGTCGCGCGTTACGACAGCGCCCTCGAATTGCGTCCCGGCTGGCCCGAAGCCAGGACCAATCGCGAGATCGCTGAGCTGCGGGCCAAACTGCTGGACGCGCCCGGCGGCGATTATGGCGACCAGCGCGAAGGGGCGGATCAGATCGTCTACGACAAGGACGCCAAGCGGCCCGGCGGCCAGGAGACGCAGGTGGCCGGCGCAGAGGCGATGAATGACGAGGCGGTGCGCGCGCTCTGGCTGAAGCGCGTGCAGACGCGGCCCGCGGACTTCCTGCGCGCCCGCTTCGGCTATCAACTCGCGGCGCAGGAGGAGGCGGCCAAGGGCGCCGAGGCGCGGCCATGAGGGCGATGCTGCTGGCGCTGCTTTTCCTCTTCGGGCTCGCCGGAGTAGCGGCGGCTCAGGATGCCGCGACGGCTCCGAACACGCCGCCTCCCGCAAAGAGGCCGGATGTCGTTGTTCGCCAGAGCGCCGATCCCGCAACGGGCGCGGTGATCGGCCAGCGTGTGGCCTTGCTTGTGGATGTGATGTTTCGCAATCCCATGCCAAGGCCGCCGCGCGTCACCCTGCCGGATGTGCCGGGGTTGCAGGTCTTCCGCTTCGAGACGCAGGGCACCAGCTTGCGCGAGACCATCGCGGGCAACGTCTATACGGGGCAGCGCTTCGAGTTCGCGCTCTATGCCAGGCGCGGCGGCGCATTCGAGATTCCGCCCGCGGAAATCACGCTGCTCGACGCCAAGGGCGACGTAACGGGCGCCGCCAAAGGACAGCCCGTCCGCCTGGAGGTGAACGTGCCGCCGGGAGTCAATGCCTCGCAGCCGGTGGTGGCCGCCAACATGCTCACGCTCAGCGAACAATGGTCGCCCGAGCCGGGGGGCGCTTTCAAGGCGGGGGACGCCATCGTGCGCACCATTACACGCACGGCCGAAGACGTGCCCGGCCTTGCCATGCGCGATCTTGCCTTCCGTGCGCCTGCGGGCGCACGCGTTTATGTCGATCCGCCCGAGGTGGACGACCGCAGCAACCGCGGCGTCGTTACGGGGCGGCGGGTTGATCGCGTGACCTATGTGTTCGAACGGGGCGGCCGTTTCGAGCTTCCCGCGCTTTCACAGCCATGGTGGGATCTCGGCGCGGGAACGCTGCGCACGGCGGATGCGAAGGGCGCAACCATCGACGTCGCCGCGCAAGCTCCTGGCAGCGAGACGGCAGGTCGGGGAGCGCCGCCGGCGCTGATATTGGCGGTCGGCTGGGGGCGCCGTCATTCTGCTTTTGACGTTCGCCTCCCGATATTTGAGCCGTCGCAACGGGCCAACCGATGAAGACGCCGAGCGCGAAGCCTTCGACGCCATGAGCCGCGCGTGCTCGGGCGGGAATGCCGAGGCCATCTATCGCGCCTTCTCGGCTTGGCGCGGTATGCTGCAACCCGCCGACAGAGGAAAAGCCAATGAAATAGCGGCTCCGCTCGACGCCGCGCTCTTTGCAGAAAACGGCTCAACCTGGAACGCCGGGGACTCCCGCAAGTTAATCATGCGCCTGGACCATGTGCGGCGGTCCCATCCCGCTATCAAGCAATTCGAAGCATTACCCCCATTGAATCCTTAACCTGGGCAGAACTCACATTCTCTTGATCATAGGATAAGTTTATAGTCAGTCATCTGACATCAAGGTATGCCATGAAGTTCTCAGTAAAGAGGAGTTGCGTTGCATGCTAATGGATAAACCAAGTATGCGGAGTGCGGGTGGTTTAAAACGCCATTTGCTTCTGACGTGCGCATTGGTCGCTGCGGCGATGCTCGGCGCATAAGCGCAGGCTTTCGCCCAAGCCAAACCTGCGCCGGCCGCAGCTCCGGCCCAAGGCTCGGACGGCAAGCAGCCGAACATCCCATCTTCGGCGATGACATCGGCCAGTCGCAAATCAGCGCCTACACGCAAGGCATGATGGGCTATCGCACGCCGAACATCGACCGCATCGCCTCCGAAGGCGCAATCTTCACCGACTCCTATGGCCAGCAGAGCTGCACCGCGGGCCGCGCCTCCTTCATCCTCGGGCAGGAGCCGTTCCGCACCGGCCTTCTGACCATCGGTATGCCTGGCGATCCGCATGGCATCGCAGATTGGATGCCGACCATCGCCGACGTGTTGAAGACGAAGGGCTACGCCACGGGCCAGTTCGGCAAGAACCATCTGGGCGACCAGGACCAGCATCTGCCGACCAATCACGGCTTCGACGAGTTCTTCGGCAATCTCTACCATCTGAACGCCGAGGAGGAGCCGGAGGGCTACTTCTATCCGAAAGATCCCGAGTTCAAGAAGAAGTTCGGCCCGCGCGGCGTGATCCATTCCTATGCCGACGGGCGCATTGAGGATACGGGTCCGCTCAACACCAAGCGCATGGAGACCGTCGACGAGGAATTTCTCGGAGCGACGAAAGACTTCATCGACCGCCAGCACAAGGCCGACAAGCCGTTCTTCTGTCTGGTTCAACACGACTCGCATGCACGTCTTCACGCATCTTAAGCCCGAGAGCGTCGGCAAGACGGGCAAGGGCATCTATGCGGACGGCATGGCCGAACATGACGGCCAGATCGGTCAGCTCTTGAAGCAGCTCGACGATCTCGGCATCGCCAACAATACGATCGTGCTTTATACCACCGATAATGGAGGAGAACTGGCGCTATGGCCGGACGGCGGCATGATGCCGTTCCATGGCGAGAAGGGTACGACCTGGGAAGGCGGCATGCGTATCCCATGATGATCCGCTGGCCGGGCGTGGTGAAACCGGGCACGCAGATCAACGACATCGTCTCGCTCATCGATTGGATGCCGACCTTCGCCACGGCGGCAGGCATTCCCGATCTCAAGGAGAAGATGAAAACGGGCTTCCAGGCAATCGAATTCCTTGGCCGCAACATGTGGCTGCTCGTGCCCATCCAGGCAAAGATCAAGGAGTTTTTCTCCGACTTCGACAAGTTCCCCTACCAGGAGGGCAGCACGCTCAACCCGAGCGGCATCAACTACGCGACCTTGCGCCAGCAAGACGCGCTGAGGCGGCTCAAGGATCTGGAGCGCCTCAATCCCCAGTGATAACGGCAAAAACACGAACGGAAGAAACCGCGAAAGGAATTGGGCCGCTGATGTGGAGAGCGCCCCGTCTTCGAACTCCCGCCGATGAGGCGGGAGTTTTTTCTGACTGAACCGCGTCGAGCGCATCCAGACAGGCCGCCAAAACGGAAAAATGTGGTTCAAGACAGCCTGCGTCCAACCGGCGTTTTGTGTGCATTCCGCGAATGGTCCGCCTCCGTTTGTCAACTTTTCACTGACGCTTTCGCTCTTTTTTCTTCCTCTGGATGGATCTTCGGCGAAATCGCCTTGACGGCAGGTTAACGCGCCTCTAGCCCGCTCCAATCCCTGATAAATATGAGGAAAAACACCGTTCGCGCCGCCATCGCCGCCCTCTTCGCTGCGACCGGTTCGGCTGCGCGCACTGTTAATTTTCGCGTCCAAAATATATTTAACGGACTTTTGCGCGTCCCAGTAAAGAAAAAAAATCCGGCATTAAATTCTATTTAATGGGAGATCACGCGAGAGACAATAGCCATTATTTTCAACGTGTTACTGGAATTTCTTCCCGCCGGAAATGTGCGCGGAGGAAGGAAAGCGTGTCATGGGTTAAGGGTTTGTTAAGCAAAGTCGTGAGCGGAAATAATTCCGGCGCGCCTCCGTTAACCCTATTTGGTTAAAAGCACGGCCGCGCGCCCTGCCATGCCTCTTCCTTGATTATCTTTCGCTCATCTTCTCGACATCCGGGAGCGTCCAAGCCTTTTCGAACAGAGCTTTTGTCGGCGCGTAAAGGCGGAAGATGAACTCGAAGCGGCGGTTCGGATCGGTCGGAATGAAGTTCAACTCTTTGCCTGCGGGCGCTTTCGGTCCGATATAAAGATCGACGGAGCCGTCCGGGTTTTTCGCCAGCGACGTGTCGTTGGAGGCCCGGCTTGCCTTGTCGACGTTCTTGATGAGAGCGTGCGTCTCCCGGTCGTAGGCCGTCAGCGACCAGTATTGCTCGACCGGAACATTGGGCGGCACGTGCAAGACATAGGTCCTGGCGCCATCGTAGGCTTCGCCGGCCTTGTCCTTGATATTGAACAGGTAGAATTGACCGGCGCCCAGGCGTTTAATGCCAATGAAGGCGTAGCTATAGGCGAGGCCGCGCCAGTCGATGGGATAGCTGTTTGGATTGCTCCAGTTATTTGCGACTGCCTGTAGCAGTTCGGGATGAGCGGGATACGTCCAATGCGTTCCTTCGAAGAAGGGAGGCAGGCCTGCGTCATATTTCGCCTCCAGCCATGCGTGAGCTTCACGGATGCCAGCCGTGAGTGCTTGCTTTGCGGCGTCATCGGGAGCGAAGGGCTTGCCCTTTTCGATGCCGAGCGTCCGCAGCGGATCGATCATCGCGCGATCGCGCTCGAACCACGGTTCGTCCTGGACGATGCGGTTGAGATTGACGAAGAAACTATCGTCGTAGCGAATGGTGGAATCGAACAGCACGTCCTGAACATCGGTAAAGACTGTGGGCGGCGGATTGGCGGCCTGAGAGAGCGGGTAAAGTTTCACCCGCTTCGCGTAGGCTGCGGACTTCGCGACGTCGGCCTCGCTGCGGCTCGCGAGGTTCGAGCGGATCAGCGCGTAGCTCCCATACGTGCCCGGCTGCAACGCGATATAGCCCGCAGGCGTTTGCCCAGAATAGCCGGGCGGCAGCATCAGGAGCTTGGCGCCCGCACCCTTATCCACTCCAAGCGGCCCCATATCTTCCAGCGCCTGCTGCCAGACATTCACGAAGTTTGCATTGAGAGACCCGTCCGCGCCCGCAGGCGGAACTTCGATGACGATGGGTCCAACGTCTTTCGTATTAAGGAACGCCATGAAATATAGCGTATCCGGATTAGGCGTCAGCGTCTGGTTCCTCCAGTCGAGGGGGCGGCCCCAATAGATCGCCTGGTTCACTTTGCCCGGCGTTTTGGTCAGCATCTCCTGAAGCATCAGGTCGTAGTTAACCGCGGGCATCCCCAGATCGCAGCCTCGACCGCGCGGCGTTCCATGGCGCGGTCGTTGAGCGTTTGCGGAGAAGGCGTCTCGGCCTGAGCTGAGCCGAGCGCGCCGATAAGGGCGAGAGCGCACATAAAAAACCTATTCATCGGTCCCTCTCCAGGATGACGACCTTAATTCACCGCTTCGAAATCGCCGGGCCTCCAGCTTCCGTCGAAAGCCGGCCCCTCGGGTCCGTACAGGCGCAGGTAAACGAACCAGCCCTCGCCGGGATTGGTCTTGATCCATTGTCCTTCTTTGCCTTTGGGAGCTACGGGACCGAAATAAAGATCGGTCGTCCCGGTTTTCGGCGCATCCTTCAGTTCGACAAGCGAACGCAGAGCCGCCTTGTCCTGATCGGTTTGGATCTGCGAGCGTGTCTTGGCGTCGTAGACCGTGACGGACCAGAACAGTTTCTCCGGCACGGGTTGCGGAATGCTGAGCTTGTAGGTCTTGCCGCCGTCGAGATAGGCGCCATCCTTATCGCGAAGACCGAGCCAGTACAGCGAGCCTGCGCCTTGGACGCGCAGAACCATCTTCGGCGACATGCCCACCGCTTGCGAGAACCAGCGGTCGCGCGCCTCCAGGTCAATGCCCGTAGGCAGTTGGAAATCGCCATTCTGCCAGACCAAGGTGGCGTATTCCCACTTGCGGTCCGGCCAGACGAAGCGGTCAGGCCGGTCGCTGCCGAAGCCCGCGACAAGCATCTGGTCGCGACCCGCTTTGGCTGCGCGTTCGAGGATGGCCTTCATGCGCGCGTCTGGCGAAAACGGCTTGCCTTTCTCGATGCCGAGCATGGCCAGCATCCCGTACATCGGGCGAAACTCCTCGATCACAGTTTCTTCCTGCACGGCCTTGTTGAGCTGCTCCCAGAATTGGAAATTGTCCTCCCAGCGCAGGAGCGTCACGTCGATTTTGTCGTTTGTCCGGTCGAGGAATTCGAATGGGGCGGGTGTGGAGGCTTGCGAGAGCGGATAGATTTTGATCTTCTTCTGCGCTTCGAGCGCGGCGTTCAGATCGCCGCCGGGAGGCAAGGCGCGAGCGCCGACCAGCACGAAGTTGGTCCTGGAGCGTGACGTGTAATAGCCTTCCGGCGCCTCGCCCTTGTAATCCGGTGGCAGGATCAAATGCTTGCCGCCTTTGCCGGCGTCGGGTCCCGGCAGGCCTATGTCTGCGATATAGCCGTAATTATGGTCGTTGATGATGCCGAGATAGGGGCCGGGCGGAAGTTCGACGACAACCGGCCCAGCTTCCTTCAGATTGACTACGGTCCCCATGTAAGGCGTATCCGAATTGCCGGTAAAAAGCACGTGGCGGGGACCGCCCGCCAGGACGAGGGCGCTCTTGTTATCGACAGCGCCCGCATCGCGTTGCCCCTGAATTGTGCCTTCCATAGAGACGGTCGGATAGAAGAACCGGTACGCCGTCACCGCGCGCATGAAGTCGGTATCGTCGAGGCTTTTTCGAGAGGCTTCCGGCGTCGGGAAGCCGCCTTTGAATTCGTAGCCCTGCCCGCTGGCCGCGCTGCTCGCGCTGGCCAGCAGGATGAATAGAAGCCCCAGATACCTTCTCATTCGCGCCTCACATCTTTGTTTTTATTTATCTGGCTATTGAGCTGTCCCGTCCTTCGGGGCATTGGCCTTTATCTTGGCCTCGACGTCGCGCGCGATCTGGTCGATGGTGAAGCTCGCAGGTTCCTGGCTCGGCGGATAGTTCACGAATGTTTCGAGGAACTGGGCCGCGTGCATGGTGATCCAGCCCATCAAATAAGCGTTCTTGACACGCCAGTCGTCATATTGGTCGGAGACGATGTCGGCGCGCTCGTAAGGGTCCATCCTGCAGATTGAAGAGCTTCGGGATACGCAGGCAGTCGAATTTCTCATACCAGACCTTGAAGCCGCCGGGCGCTTTCATCTCGCAGAACACGCCTTTCCAGTCGTTGTACCGGAAGGCGACGAGCACGCCGTCGTCGTTGAAATAGGCGAACTCGTCGCGCGCCCCCTTCTTTTGCTGGCCGGTCAGGTAGGGAAGCTGGTTGTAGCCGTCGAGGTGGACCTTGAAGGACTTATTGCCGATGGGCGTTCCTATGAGCAGCCGTTCCTTGATGTCGGCGTCTCCCGCGGCGGCCAGAAGGGTCGGGAACCAATCGGTTGCAGAAACGATCGCATTAGACACCGACGCGGGCTTGATGTGTCCAGGCCAGCGGATGAGGGCTGGCACGCGGAATGCGCCTTCCCAGTTCGTGTCCTTCTCCGAGCGGAAGGGCGTCGTCGCCGCGTCGGGCCAGGAGAACTGGTTCGGGCCGTTATCCGTGGTGTAGACGACGATGGTGTTGTCCGCGATCTTGAGATCGTCGAGCTTCTTGAGCAACTGGCCCACATCGCCGTCATGCTCGATCATGCCGTCGGCATAATCGTTGCCGGGCATCCCGCTCTGGCCCTGCATCGCCGGGCGGACATGCGTGAAGACGTGCATACGGGTCGTGTTCATCCAGGTGAAGAACGGCTTGCCCGCCTTGACCTGGCGCTCCATGAAATCGCCAGCCGCGTTCGTGGTCTCGTCGTCGATGGTCTCCATCCGCTTGCGGTCGAGGGGGCCTGTATCCTCGATGCGTCCGTCGGCGAAGCTGTGCAGGACCCCGCGAGGCGAGTTCGCCTTCACATAGGCGCTGTCGTCCTTGGGCCAGTAAGGCCGCTCCGGCTCCTCTTCGGCGTTCAAGTGGTAGAGGTTGCCGAAGAACTCGTCGAAGCCGTGGTTGGTCGGCAGATATTCGTCGCGGTCGCCAAGATGGTTTTTGCCGAACTGGCCCGTGGCGTAGCCGAGCGGCTTCAGCGCCTGGGCGATGGTCACGTCGCGGTCCTGGAGGCCGACCGCCGCGCCGGGAATGCCCACTTTGGAGAGGCCGGTGCGCTTCGGTGTCTGGCCGGTGATAAAGGCCGAGCGGCCCGCGGTGCAACTATTCTCGCCGTAATAGTCGGTGAATTTCATGCCTTCATTGGCGAGGCGATCGATATTGGGCGTGCTGTAACCCATGAGTCCGAACGAATAGGCGCTGATGTTGGTCTGGCCGACGTCGTCACCGAAAATGACAAGGATGTTTGGCTTTTGAGTTTGCTGCGCAGAGGCTGTCTGCGGGACTGCGCCAAGGCCACAAATGAGAGCGGCGACGAGCAAGGCCGCGGAGACGGACAGTTTTCCGACCGGCATTTTTCAATTCCCGAACCAAGAACAATGATGAACGTTTGTGAGGGCGCGAAAGAAGTAAAGTCTCCCCAAACCGACTAAACGCCAGCGGAGGGGGCTTGTTCCCGCAGTCTACGGATTGATTTTATGGCTTGGACTTAGGCCAGAGGCGCTGGAGCGCAGGCATACGTTTATGCGCTTTCGCCCAATAACGAAGGCGAAGCGTCCCAGGACAAGCTTTGAGTGTGGGTGGCCTCACTTGACGGGATGACGCCCTGCATTTACTCCAGTCCGTCCGCGCTTGGCTCGAGGCGCAAACCCGGCGGACAGCCGAAGACAGGTACCGCAATGACCGCCGAGATCATCCCCTTCAGGCCCCCCCGCCCCGGGCCTGCAAAGCATGCGAAGCAAAATCGAACCCGTCACAGCCCGCCAAGCTTTCCTGCATTTTTTCTTCTCGATGCGCAGCGGGATGGCCGCCCGATTGGGCGGCAGAAGCGCCTAATCATGGAACTGAGCGTCCTCGCCGTGGACGCCAGCGGAAAGTCTTAAGGTCCGCCAACGAATGCCTCTGCGCGTGCACCGGCAATAATGGGTCGAAAGCGGCGGCGCCGGGTTCTTGGCAATCCCACGAGCGCCAAGACTGCTCTCGGATCCGAATGCGGTCTTCGTCGAAAAGATTCGTAAAATCCCGCCCCTGACCCCATGCAGACTTGAACAACAGCTGAGGGCTCAAGAACTCAGGGTCGCTGTCACGAAAGCATTGCTGTGTTGGTGGCGATCGTCAGCAGCTTCCGTAAATCATGGATTTCTTTCACCTATCACATTGCAAAGTTTTGGGGCCTTTACGCCGCGATAGAGTGTTCATCATTTCCCGGAGAGCATGACCGGCACAGAGAAAGTGCAGCGAACCCCCTTGGGAGCATACTCGAGGGTAACCTCGCCTCCCGTTTCGTGTGGCAGGGCGTTTTCGAGCAAGTAAGTTCCAAAGCCATGCCGCGTGGGCGGTTTCACGGCTGGCCCCCCGCTTTCTACCCATTTAAGCCGCAACTGCTTTCCGTTGGCGGCGTCTTCGATGCCCCAGGAGACATCAAGCCGGCCAGCGGGAGTGGATAAGGCCCCATATTTGGCGGCGTTGGCGGCCAACTCATGGAAAGCCATGCCGAGCGTGACGGCCTGCCCGGGCGTCAGGCGGATATCTTCACCGTGGAGCGAAAAGCGCGGATTCTCGGCCTCCTGGGTAAATGGCGAAAGCTCTGCCGCCAGGATTTTGCGCAAGGAAGCGCCCTCCCAATGTCCTTGGTTGAGAAGATTGTGTGTCTGTGCAAGCGCCATGAGCCGGGCCTGGAAGGCCTCGGAAAATTCCGCAACGGAAGCGCTGTTTTTGGCGGATTGCCGAGCTATCGCAAGAACGGTCGTAAGAGTGTTCTTGACACGATGGTCCAACTCGCCCATCAGCAAGGCCCGCTGCTGCTCCGCCCGAACTCTTTCGCTGACGTCCCGCGCCACCGTCGATGCGGCGATGATGGTGTGCTCGCTGTCACACACCGGGGACACGGTTAACGACATGTGGATGGGTTTTCCGTCTTTGCCGGCGCGCGAAATCTCAAAGCTCTGCACTGCTTCCCCGTGTTTCACCCGCTCCAAAACGCCCGGCATCTTGTCGCTCTCTCCTTGTGGAAGAAGGATGGAGAGCGGCTTGCCGGTCACGTCGCTCGCCGAATAGCCAATGATCTTTTCGGCGCCCCGGTTCCAGCTGGTGATCATTCCATCGAGCGAATGGCCGATGATGGCGTCATCCGAGGACTCCACGATCGCAGCCAGGCGTCCGAGCGTCTCTTGGTGGCGTTTCTGATCGGAAATATCGACGAAGGTGAGCACAACGCCGTCCACCACTTTGCTCAAGGTTCGATAGGGGCGAACCCGCATCAGGAATGTGACGCCGGTGTCGTGACTAGGAATCTCGCGCTCTACAACGGACAACGATGCCAGGGCCTCGCGGACATCGTTTTCGATGGCCTGGTAGCTCAGACGGTTGGCGATTTCGGTAACAGGACGCCCTCGATCAGCCTCACGCAGGTGGAACAGCTTCGTGCAGGCAGGCGTGAACGCTCGTACGCTCAAATCGTCATCAAGGAACAGGATCGCAATCTCAGTGCTTTCGAGGAGGTTCTGAAGATCGCTGTTCAATCGCTGAAGCGTTGTGTTTTTTTCGTCGAGTTCATTGTTTACTGTTTGCAGTTCCTCATTGATGGACTGCATTTCCTCTTTCGAGGTTTCCAGCTCTTCGTTGGAGGATTGCAGCTCTTCATTGAGGGATTGATACTCTTCATTGACGGATTTCAGGTCTTCGTTCGCCTGTTCTGCCTCGTCGAGAGCGGCTTGCAGGCGCGCCTTGATCGCGCGAAGCTCGCCCTCAATCTCCCGGCTGCCCCCGCCATGGCCATCGCTGCCGAATGCGTCCGCCTGCCCTTTCGTGGCCTCGATATCTTGAAAGATGACAATGAAGTGAGCGGCCTTCGCCGACGCCGAGAGAACGGGCTCGACAATGAGATTTATGGCATCGCTCTTGCCTGCAACCTCGATCGCGACGTCCTCCTGCATGGCCCTGAGCCCGGTACTTTCCACCCTCTGGAGCAAGGAGCGAGCCGCCGGGCGGAGAGCACTTTGGATTAGATTGAACAGGTTGAAGCTGGCAGCGCCCGGCTGAGGGTCCAAATATTTGCCGGTCTGGCCTGAAAAACTCAGCACCTGATGGTTCTTATCGACGAGAAGATGCGCGGGAGCATATCGCTCCATGACGCGGCGCGCGCCTCTTTCGAGGCCGTTCTCGGGGGCGGCTCGATTGGGTATGGCGGTTGAGGAGGTGAGCATGCCCCTGGATGGCGCGGACGACAGTGGCAGACTCGGAAGCACCGCTGGCGTGTCATTGCGCCGTTCGAAAAGCCGATGCTTCTTGTCGGCTTCGGTGAAATAAGTCCCCTGCCGGGCAATGCTTTCGGAGGGGCCAAGGAAAAGGAAACCGCCCGGCCGAAGTGCATAATGGAAGATCGGGATCAGCCGGTCCTGCAAGGCGGCGTCGAGATAAATCAAGAGATTGCGACAGGAAATCAGGTCCAGCTTGGAGAAGGGCGGATCGCGGAGCACGTTATGAACCGAGAATACGCATAGCGCCCGGATCTCAGGCGAAACGCAGTAACGTTCGCCCTCGCGGATGAACCATCGCTCAAGGCGACGCTGTGAAAGGGAATCGAGCTGCGCCTTTGTATATCGCCCCGCCCGCGCCAGTTCGAGCGCGCGATCGTCGATATCCGTCGCAAAGATCATGATCTTGGGGCTGGCCGGTAACGTTGCGGCGGCCTCCATGAGAAGGATTGCGATGGAATAGGCTTCCTCCCCCGTTGCGCAGCCCGGCGCCCAGACGCGCACCTGATCGTCGGGACCTTTGCCCGCTATGAGATTGGGTATGATTTTCGTTTGCAGGGCCTCGAAAGCGGATGGATCGCGGAAAAACTGGGTGACCCCGATCAGGAGATCACGAAACAACAATTCGAGTTCCTTCGGATTGGCGCGAAGCTCTTCAACATAGTCCTTCACGCTATCGAGATGCAGAACCTGCATGCGCCTCTGAATGCGCCGCACAAAGGTCTTTTCCTTATACTCGGAAAAATCATGGCCGACAGCCTTTCGGAGCAAGGCCGAGATCTCGATCAGATGCTCCGCCGCGTCCTCGCGAAGGCCATCGGCATTCTTGTGCGCCTTCGCCTGCCTAAGATGATGCCGGTACTCGACCAGTGTCGCCGGGATGTCCTTGACCTGCATGACATGATCGACAAAGCCCGTGGCCGTGGCGCTGCTCGGCATGCCGCTTTTGGCGTGATGGTCGAACTCGGCTTGGGCGATGGTGAGGCCGCCATGCTCTTTGATGGAGGCCAAACCCAGCGAGCCGTCGCTCCCGATCCCCGACAGGATGACGCAAACGGCATTCTCGCCCTGGTCGCGGGCGAGGGAAAACAGGAACGTATCGATCGGTCGCCGTTGCTCTCGGGGCGGCGCCGGTTTGACAACGACGAGGCGGCCATTTGCGATGGTAAGAGTGGCGTCGGGTGGAATGACAAACACGTGGTTGGGCAAAACTTCAGCGCCATCCACCGCTTCGGCCACGGTCATGGCCGTGCTCTTACCCAGGATTTCGGCGAGCATGCTTCTCCGGTCGGGAGCAAGGTGCTGCACCAACACAAAAGCCATGCCGCTGTCAGGGGGCGTATTTTCGAAGAAGGTCCTGAACGCTTCGAGTCCGCCCGCCGATGCGCCGATGCCCACAATCAGGTGAGACGGGCCCTCCGCTTTCTGCGTGGCGGAGCGAGGCGCTTGGCCGTCCTGTGAAACCAACCGCAAATCGCTCCGCGGGCCGCCCTTCTTTTCGGGCTTCCGCCGATCGTCCGTCATACTATGTGACCCGATTGCTAGCGCTAGCGTAACATAACTAGAACGCTTTTCTAAGACAATACTGCGTCGCTATCGCTACCTGGCAACTTTTTTATAACCAGCATTTTATTGTCGCCATGGTTTTACAGGCGAATTGCCTTCGCTCTTCTAAGGTGTGATAGGATAACGCAATAGTAGCACACATTTTTGAAAGCGGGGAACCGATCGGATGAATATCGAACGAACGCGACGACGGCGTGCCTGCATGGCTCTCATCGGTTCGATGATCTTTGACCACAATTGGCCCCGCACCTGACCACCTTTACCGTCTGAAGCTCGATCCGTGGTAGCCCGGAAAGCGATCCGAAATGTATGGACCGGCGGGATGTTGCAAGAGAAAAACCTCGAAACGGCGGCGTTGGGTCTTGCGCCGATGTATCCGGCCTATCTGCGGAGCGATTCAACAGCTCCTGGCCACTATGGATATAAGCGCGCATCCGATCTAATTAGCGGGAAGGCCTCAAAGTTGGGCTGTTCGGATCCCCAGTTCTCGGTTGCGCCGGGAAGAGCGGTCCTCCATTGCGTTGAGCTTCTGGATCTCTTCCTGGGATGCTCCCCTTTCCATGGCATCCTTCAAACGTTCCTCAGCCGCCCATACACACGCATGGTCTGCATAGCCGAACCTTTCCGAAAAAGCCCTTCTTGTTGCGCTCTGCGAGATCGGAAGCATGAAGCGCTCACTATTCACGATGGATTGGCTGAAGAGCCCGGAGCGACGTCGGCGCGCCCTCGGCCGCGCGTGCGGGCCTCATAGCGGTCGCGAGGGTCGCCGCAGCCAGACCCGCCGCCCCAAATTTGAGAAAATCCCTCCGGTCCGTTGCTTTGCTGTCCCAGGTCTTGCACATCGCCCGTCTCCTTCTGGCATCTTCACGCTATCGCCAAACCATAAGCGCGCAAAACTAATGTTTTGCGACGACCAATATTCAAAGCGGATGTTCCCTTGACGCACCGAGCAGACCGCCGCGCAGCATGTCTTCGGTGCAGAGGATGCCTTCCGGCGTACTCGGATGTCGGGTCATGGCCCACCTTCACCGTCTGCGCGTCCGCAAAGCGATCAGAAAGCGGGCGCATCGATCTAACAAAGTTTCTAATGCCACTTAGTCCGGTTACGGCCTGTCGCCCCTTTTTTATTTAGCCAGAGCCGAGATGCCGACCCGCGAGAAAAGCAGGCCTCGGTCTGGCATAGCGCACTGGAACGAATCGTGATCAGTTTGAGCTTTGGGATCGACCTCAGCTCACAGCCATGCCGCCATTAAAGAGTTTTGCCTCCCTCAATGCGGACCAAGCCCGCGCCGCGCAATATGGCCCGAGCGGACGGGATTCATGCGGCCCCTTGCTGATCCTTGCGGGGGCGGGTTCCGGTAAAACCCAGACGCTTGCGCATCGGGTCGCCCATCTCATCGAACAAGGCGCTCATCCTGGAATCGGAAACCGACAAGCCAAGTTGGCTAGCGTTTTGCTTCACCCCCTGAGCGCAAGCTGGCGCTTTCAACCCTCGGCCGACTTTAGTTGTCGTTTCCAAGTGTATTAGGCGTGGCCGCGAGAAGGATATGCAGCGGAGCGGTGTGTTGGACCGGGATGAATGCTCCAAATGATGTTATATTAAAAGAACCAACGAGGCATATTGGGAGCTCCCGTTGATCACTCTTAGGATCAATCATAGGACAACCTATCGCTACCGCCAGCCCGTGAGCCTCGGGCCGCACCGCTTGATGCTTCGCCCGCGGGAAAGCCGCGATCTTCACCTTATTTCGAGCGATGTCACGGTGACGCCCGCCGCGGTGGTGACCTGGGCGCAGGATGTCTTCGGCAATGCCGTCGCGACTGCGGTGTTTCAGAGCATGACGGACATTCTCGTGATCGACAGCGTGGTGGACCTCCAACTCACCGCCGCTGCTTGGCCTGTCTTCGATATCGCCGCCTCCGCTATTGTCTACCCCTTCCAATATTCCGGCGATGAGTGGACCGATCTCGGCGCATTGGCGATCCAGCAATACCCAGACCCAGCTGGACGCTTAAGCAATTGGGCCAAGGCGTTCGTCCGCGGGACGTCGACAGACACGCTTTCGCTGCTGAAGGATCTGAGCGCCGGAGTTTCGAAATGGATCAACTATCAGAGCAGGGAGGACGAGGGCACCCAGTCGCCGGTCCAGACGCTTAACCGCGGCTGGGGATCGTGCCGGGATTTCGCGGTCCTCTTTGTCGAAGCGGCGCGCAATCTCGGTTTCGGGGCGCGGATCGTATCCGGTTATCTCTATAATCCGAATCAGGACGCTATAGGGACTGGGGGTACGGGGTCGACCCATGCCTGGGCGGAAGTCTATGTGCCGGGTGCGGGCTGGATCACCTTCGATCCGACGAACCACGGCGTCGGCGGCTTCAACCTGATCCCCGTCGCGGTTGCGCGCGACATCCGGCAGGTCATGCCCGTCGCCGGCAGTTTCGTCGGAATGACCGACGCATTCCAGGGCATGACGGTGGAAGTTAGCGTCAGGGCTTAGCCGCATATCTCACAAAGGTAGGGGCATCGGCGGGCTGAATCAGCGAAAGTTCTTCTACCAAAAAGGATTTTCCTGACGCAGGAGACCACGCCGATGCCGACAGAGTGTAGCCAGGATTCCCTCGATTTCGCCAGCCTCGGCGGCCGGAAGGTCACAGCGGCGTTCGACGGCGGGGCCATCACGTCGAACGCAGGGGCCTTGTTATTGCGCGAAACCGATCGCGCCATCGGCCTGTCGCGGCAGGCGGCGGCCTGCTTCACCGACGGCCGCAGGCAGGACCAGATCGAGCACCGGGTCGAGACGCTCATCGCCCAGCGCATCCATGGCGTTGCGCTTGGCTATGAGGATTTGAACGATCACGACGAACTGCGCCACGATCCCGTGCTCGGTCTTGTCTCTGGCAAGGCGGAAGCGCGCCGCTCCGATTGCGCGGTGCTGGCGGGGAAGTCCACGCTGAACCGCCTTGAGCACGCGCCAAAAACAGACGAAGACCGCTATCGCAAGCTGAGCGTGGACGAGGGCGCAATGAAAAGGCTGTTCGTCAGCCTCTTTCTCAAGGCCCACGCGACGGCGCCCGAGCGCATCGTCCTCGATCTCGACGCGACCGACGACCCCATCCATGGCGATCAGGAAGGCCGGTTCTTCCACGGCTATTACAAATGCTACTGCTATCTGCCGCTCTATATTTTCTGCGGCCGGGAGCTGCTTTTGGCGAAACTGCGTCCCGCGAACATCGACGCCTCGGCTGGCGCCAGGGAAGAGATCGCCGGAATCGTCGCCCAAATCCGGCAGAGTTGGCCCAACGTCGAGATCTGGCTTCGGGCGGATTCCGGGTTCTGCCGCGAGGAGTTGATGGCGTGGTGCGAGTTCTCACGGCGTCCACTACGTCTTCGGCCTTGCCCGCAATCCCCGGCTCGAAGCCTTGATCGCAGACGAACTGGCCGAGGCAGAGGCTAAAGCCAAGGACAGTGGCAAACCCGAACGCCTCTTCAAGGAGCTGCGCTACCAAACGCTCAACAGCTGGAGCCGCGAACGCCGCGTCGTGGCCAAAGCGGAGCACCTTCCCAAAGGCAAAAATCCGCGCTTCATTGTCACCTCGCTGACACCTGAAAAGCTGAAAGCACAAGAGCTTTACGAGACCATCTATTGCGCGCGAGGCGAGATGGAGAACCGCATCAAGGAATGCCAGCTCGATCTCTTTGCCGATCGGACCTCGACGGCAAGCCTGAGCGCCAATCAGCTGAGGCTGTGGTTCGCGTCACTCGCTTACGTGCTCATGACCGCCTTGCGGCGAATGGCGTTGCAGGGAACGGAACTTGCGAAAGCCACAGCCGGAACCATCCGGCTCAAACTCCTGAAGCTTGGAGCGCTGGTGACGGTCAGCGTGCGGCGCATCAAGATCGCCATCGCGTCCGCCTGCCCCATGAAGGGCGTGTTCGCGAATGCTCACCGGCGACTATGTTCCGCCGCCTGAACTGGCGGACCAGGCCCGTTCCCCCATCAAAGAGACATTGCAGAGGTTCAAGCGCCCGGTTCGTCACACCGGCCCGAAAGCCATGCCTGTTAAAGCAAGGGGTGCGGCTCTCGACGCCTCCCATGGAACAAAACTCCGGGATCACGAGGCTGGTGAGAAATGCGGGTTAGCGCAAAAAGCGCCCGCAACCCGATAAGGCCTTAGATTGGATCCGCTAGCGCGGCGCGGGTCGACGCCTCGTTCTCGACTTCCGTCAGAGTCTGCGCGTGACCAGGCTCCGCATTTTGCGGCCGAATCCCAAGACGCCAGAAATATCTCCTTGCGCACGGCTGAGTTTATCCAGAATCCAGAACATTTTCCTGGTCCAGCCCTATCGTGGCGTCCTCATACAATGCGAGACGTCCAAAACTCGGCGCGCGTTCTGTTGAACCGCCAACCGACGAGAGCGCGAGGATTATATCGCCCTGTCCCGATCCAGCGCCTCCTGAAGATGACGAGGATCAATGGTCACCATCTCGATTGAAGCACTATAAGTGTCCAGCGGCACAAAAATTATTGTTGCAATGCGACGGTAGACCGGAAACGACAGTTCCTGGATGAGTTCTTCGTCGGTCACGAACTCGATAGTTTCCAGGCGGTAATACTCGATCGACACCTTTCAGCTCGAAGGGATGGTTGAAGACTACAGTTTTGCTGTTCGAACGCGTCATCATTGGAGCCTCCCTGCTTGCGTCCAGCCAGCGTCAGAGGCCGAGGCGCCTACTGTCGCTGTTGCCAGCGAAAGCTTCATGCGCGAGCCGACCCGACCCGCATCTGCGACAGCTGTCGCGATGACTTCGTCGCCATGTCGCAACCTAAAGATGGGGACGCCATGACTTCGGCGACAGTCGGAAAATACTCATTGGCAATATCCGTGTCTGCCCAATGGCCGTCCCGTCGGAGCAATGTCGGTGCCCCATACGCAAGCGCGCTATGAAGGGATAAAAATGAACCAACAAGGCCCAGCTCTGTACGAGATGATCCCGCGCTTACCGATTTGAGCTTAAGGCCGGCGAAGAAGTCGCAGTAACCCATTATTCGCGATCGCCGGGACGTATTCCCGCCCTTCGTCTGCGGCCTGCTGCCTATAGTGTCACCAATCGCCGGATTGCTGCTTTTCACCCCGGCTTTCCAGATGATCCGTGCGCGTCCAGCGCCGAACTTTCCATGGTGGGTTGCCGAGCGACCCATTGCGACAGACCAAGCTTGCTGACATGCTGATGCGGATTATTCCGGCGCTTCGTTATCTGGAGCGTTTCATCCGGCCCCGCTGGCCCACGCCCTTCGAAGCAACCAAGCGCGTGATCGGCGGTTTCGTGCTCCTGCTCGGCGTGTGCCTTCTTGCTCCCCTCCCGCTGAGCAACATCCCGATGGGGCAATGGAGCGGTTCAGGTGCGGGGTACGCGAGGATATAACATGAAGCCATTGTTTCGGGGCGCGCTTCGTGACGGCAGGTATCGATTTGGCGCGAATCGTGCATAATTTATGATGGATTGGGAGATATCATGCCGATACTGACCATTCGGCACGTCACAACCTATCGCTACCGGCAGCCGGTCGTTTTTGGCGAGCACCGGGTGATGCTCCGCCCGCGCGACGCCTCCGATCAAAGGGTGCTCGAAGCGAGCCTTGAGATCAGCCCGAAGCCCAAGAGTCTACATTTCGTTCAGGACGGATACGGCAATCATTTGGGGATCGCGCGGTTTTCGGATCGCTCAAAAGAACTGTCGTTCGAGAGCACTGTGTGCATCGAACATTCGCCGCCGGACGTCGCCGGCCTCGAGATCGAGGACTACGCAAGAACCTTTCCGTTCGACTATAACGCCGGCGAGATGCGGGATCTCGCCCGCTACATTGAGCGCCACCAACACGATCCGGGGAACGAGGTTGGCCGCTGGGCTCGCCAATTCCTGCCTCCGAGCGGGTCTATGGATACTTTCGAGCTTCTCGCCAGCCTTACACAGGGCATCAATCACGGCTTCCGCTATCGGCGGCGGGAAGCAAAGGGAATCCAGGAGCCGTTGGAGACGCTCCGGCTCGGCCACGGCAGTTGCCGCGATTTCGCTTTGCTGATGATCGAGGCAGCGCGCTCGCTCGGACTCGCCGCGCGGTTTGCGTCCGGGTATCTCGCCGTGCCGCTCGACTATCCCGAGGAGCCGGTGAGGGGCTCGGCGCGCGGCTCGACCCACGCCTGGGCGCAAATCTATCTGCCGGGCACGGGCTGGATCGATTTCGACCCCACAAGCGGTAAAGCCGGTAAGATCGAGCTTGTCACCGTCGCGGTCGTGCGGGACCCGCACGACGCGATCCCGCTTCACGGCACCTTCATCGGGTTCCCGTCGGACCCTCTCGGCATGGAGGTTGAGGTGAAAATCACGCCGGGCATGCCCGATATGATCGGGGCCACCCCTAACGCTCCTCGCCCGCACGGTTTGGCTAAAGGGCTTGATGGCAGTCCCTAACATGAGGAGATGAGGAATGAAGATTCGAATCGGCTATGAGCTGACCTTCGACTTTTCACAGCCGACTCCCATGATCATGTCGCTAAGCACCCATTTCACCCGGGCGTCCGACGTCATCATCCCCGATCACCTGACCACGAGCCCTTCCGTGCCAATCTCCCCCTATCGCGACTTGTTCGGCAATTGGTGCAGCCGCATCGTCGCCCCCGCCGGCCGGATGCGTTTGTCGGCCGATGGCGTCATTTATGATAGCGGCCTGCCTGATGTGGTTGCCCCTTCGGCAACTCAACACGCGGTAGAGGATCTGCCGGTCGAGACGCTGATCTTTCTCCTGGGCAGCCGCTACTGCGAGACCGACCGCCTGTCCGAGGTGGCCTGGAAACTCTTCGAAAGGTCGCCGCCGGGATGGGCGCGCGTTCAGGCGATCTGCGATTTCGTCCATCGCCACATCGCCTTCGGCTACGAACATGCGCGCGAGACCAAGACCGCCTGGGAAGTCTTCAACGAAGGCAAAGGTGTCTGCCGTGACTACGCGCACCTCGCCGTTACCTTCTGCCGCTGCATGAATATTCCGGCGCGCTATTGCACCGGGTACCTTGGCGACATCGGCATGCCGCCGCCTTATGGCCCGATGGATTTCGCGGGCTGGTTCGAGGCCTATCTCGGCGGGCGGTGGTACACCTTTGATGCGCGTAACAACGTCCCGCGAATCGGCCGCGTGCTGATCGCTCAAGGCCGCGACGCCGAGGACGTGCCGATCACTCACACCTTCGGGCCGAATACGCTGCTCAGTTTCAAGGTCTGGACGGACGAGGTCGGCTAGACCGGCCGTTTCTATCGTGTCCCCAGGCTCATAGGGTTGACCTCTCGGAAGGCCGCGCGCGTTCTTATGACAAAAGAAGGAAAAGTTTGCGGCGCTCTGTGGTGTCGACCAGCTGGGTCGTGATTGCGATGTTCTGCGAGATGGGTCTTCCAGGATTTGATGTGATTTTCCGCGCAGCCGCGTCGGCAATAAATGTCCTCGTAGAGCGTCTTCGGCTTGCCGCCCGCGAGATTAGTGACGATGAACCTCCCATCGGCCCCTTCTTCGCCCGCTTCGACGCGTGCAATAATACGTTCGACGCGGCTCCAACTTGCGGCGCCGTCGTTAAACTTCTTGAACCGGCGCACCTTGGCCTTCTTCGCCCCGGCCTCGAAACGGCCTTTGGCGCTCGCCTCGAGCGCTTTGACATGACGGCGCAAGGTCGTGGTCGGCGCAACGCCGAGGATGAGGTCGAGGCCATCCGCTCGGCAGAAGTCGATGACCTCGGGGCAACAATAGTGGCTGTCGGCGCGAATGAGAATGTGCGCGGCCGGTCAGTTGGCCCGAATTGCCCGGAGCAGACGCCGAAGGAGCTTGTGTATTTCCACGCCGTGGGACGCTTGGCCGGGCGCAGCATAGCGGTCACGAACCGTCCGTCGCCGTCGAACACCACGACCGGCTGGAAGCCGTATTCGTCGTAATGGGCGTTGAACAAACGCAGTTGCTGGCCGCCATGCACGGCATCGAAGGTATCGTCGAAGTCAAGCACGATCCGCTTGGGAACTCGGGCGTAGGACGCGCAATAAAGATCGGCCAGGGCTTTTCCCATGCGCAGAAGCGCGCGCAGATCGGGCCAATTCTCAAGGCGTGAAAGGGTCGGCTGCGAAGCCAGATCGGGAGCGGAAGGCAGGACGTCCTGCCCCAGCTTGAACGCCGGATCGGACTGCATGGTCGTGGCGTCGTTGCCGTCCTCGTAACCGGAAGCGATCATGAGCATCCTGAACCGGATCATCTCGGCAACGCCCTGGACCACTTGGGCTTGCGCGCGCGGATCGTCGATGCACCCGCCAGCCGTTCGGCCACGCCCAGGCGCTGTTCAATCTCCCGTAGAACCAGCACGCCCGCGTCCGATGACAAGCATCCGCCGTCAAAGCGCGCCACAACCAACTTGCCGCCAACAGGTGACAGACCCGGCGGCGGCGGCATAAGATCGTCCATGGCGGATGGGCTCCCCTCGAAATCGCACGGATTGACTTCAGCAATCAAATCCTACGGATTGCAAAGGCTTAAGCTACATTCGCCGCCCACCGTGAAATTTTCCGGGCTAGGAGCGTCTTCAAAACGTGTAAATGTAAAAGGAGGTCTCAGTGCCACTCGTAAAGATTCATGTTTTGGAAGGTCAATACAACACTGACCGGCTTGACAAGGTATCGGCTGCCATTCAGGCCGCTTTGATGAACACCCTCGGGGTACCGGCCGAGGACTTCTATCAGCTGGTCTTCGAGTTTCCGAGGGCTCGTTTTCGCCACACACCCTCCTTCGTTGGCATGCACTACTCCGATGATCTGATCATCCTGGAGGTAACCTTCATAGAAGGCCGGGCGCCGGCGACCCGGCTGGCGCTCCTGAAGGACATAAACACTCGCGTCGCCGGGGAAGCCGAGATTTCTCCGGATGATCTTATGATTACCCTGTACGAGGCCCCCGGTGTCAATTTTTCCTTTGGGCAGGGCGAAGCGCAACGGGTGAAGGTGGTCGCGTACGATCCAATGGGGCGCCCAACGAAGAGCAAAGACCCGAAGGAGGAGGCGAACTAAGACAAATCCGGCGGGTCAAATTCAAGTCGCCGACACCGGCCAAGCCCGGCTCAGATTCAGGTAGCCGTCATTTTGGGATGGAAGACACTGACAAGCCATCTCACTGCAGATGCGGCTGTGTTATTTCCCTCGCCCTGACGAACTCCGCGAGCAGCGTGATATCGCCCTTTCAGACTTCGATCGCTCTAATCGACCGAACCGCCACTTCGGCTTATGGCTCCAAGGCAGCCGATCACATCTCCATCACTTGCATTGTCGAGGCAATCGTGAACGAGGATCGGTCCGAGCTTCTTTCTGGCCGTTGCCTTCCACGCTATGATCGATCCCTCAAGCTTGCGACCGTGTTGGCAGTCTTAAAGGAAGAAGGGGTGCGTCCAGCCCGCTCGGGGCGAAGTTCTGGCGCCTACTGAGGGTTGGTTAGGAATGGCGCACCAGGGCTCCGTCACTCGCTTCCAGAAAAACCATTCGGACGCCGACGCCGCGGTCTGGCTGCGTTCTGTCAGAGGTGAAGACAAGCGACCGCACATCCCACGTTTGTATTGGTCTACTGCTACATGCATTGTTGCTGTAGTTCCGATTCTGAGGATGAGCGGCTGTGCACCGAAATCGGGCCGACAACCACCAGGAGATTATGGATAGACGCGTTATCACCGTACGGCCGGAACAATCCGTCGAAGAATGCATGGCGCTGATGACAAAGCGGCGTGTGCGCCGTCTGCCAGTCGTCGAAGGAGAAAAAGAATCGGCACGTTTCGATTGGAAATCTATCGGAGAGAGGAAATGGCAGGGGCAGAAAAGTTTGTATATCGCTTTGGCGCTGGGAAGGCCGACGGCTCCGCCGAGATGCGCAATCTCTTGGGCGGCAAGGGCGCTAATCTCGCGGAAATGGCGAACCTTGGCCTGCCGGTGCCGCCGGGCTTCACAATCACAACCGAGGTTTGCAACACCTACTACGCCGCCGGCAAGAAGATGCCGCAAGGTCTCAAGGAGCAGGTGGAGGATTCGGTCTCTTATATCGGCAAGACTGTCGGCGCTGGATTTGGCGACCCCCAAAACCCGCTTCTTGTTTCCGTGCGCTCGGGCAGTCGCGCTTCGATGCCGGGCATGATGGACACCATCCTCAACCTCGGCCTTAATGACCAGACTGTCGAGGGCCTTGCGGCTCGCTTCGGCGACCGGCGCTTTGCGTATGACAGCTATCGCCGTTTCATCCAGATGTATTCAAACGTCGTGCTCGACGTGAAGCATCACACCCTCGAGGACATCCTCGATCACTACAAGCACCAGAACCGCCACGACCTCGACACCGACCTCACCGCAGAAGATTGGCAAGCCCTCATTGTTCAATACAAGGACGCCGTTCAGCGCAAACTTGGCCGACCATTCCCGCAAGACATCAACGAGCAGCTTTGGGGCGCAATCGGCGCCGTGTTCGACAGCTGGAACACGGCCCGGGCCATCAAGTATCGCCAGTTGTACAACTTGCCTGAAAGCTGGGGCACCGCCGTGAATATTCAGGCGATGGTGTTCGGCAACCGCGGCGATACAAGCGCGACGGGTGTTGCTTTCACCCGGAATCCCTCAACCGGTGACGCCCGGCTTTACGGCGAATTCCTTGTTAACGCACAGGGCGAGGACGTGACGGCGGGAATTCGCACGCCGCAGCCCATCACGGAAGCCGCTCGCAAAGAGGGCGGCTGGGACAAGCCTTCCCTGGAGGCGCTGATGCCGAAGGCATTCGCGGAATTCGAAAGGATCTGCGAAACTCTTGAACGTCACTACCGCGACATACAGAACATCGAGTTCACCATCCAGGAAGGCAAACTCTGGATGCTCCAATGCCGCAATGGCAAGCG
>CAWFXN010000014.1:0-121926 GCA_963819665.1 uncultured Alphaproteobacteria bacterium | reverse complement strand
GATGACCAGCAGCATCGCATACGCGGTCGATGGCGACGGGATCGCCACCCTCACCATCGACCAGCCCGGCAAATCCATGAATGTGATCGGGCAGGACTTTGTGGACGAGTTCGAAGCGGCCATCGAGCGGGCGGCGGCTGACGCCTCCGTGAAAGGCATAATCGTCACCTCGGGCAAATCGAGCTTCGTTGCGGGCGCTGACCTGATCGGCATGGCGGGCCTTATCGTTCAGGCGCGCACTGCGCCCCCTGCCGAGGCTTTGAAGGCCATATCGCGGCTGACGCAAGTGCTACGGCGGCTTGAGACATGCGGCAAACCGGTCGCCTGCGCCATCAACGGCACAGCCCTTGGCGGGGGCTTCGAGATCGCGCTCGCATGCCATTACCGGGTCAGCGCCGATGGCGAGCAGATCAAGCTCGGGTTGCCTGAAGTGCAGGTCGGGCTCTTTCCCGGAGGCGGCGGAACCCAGCGCGCGCCCCGGCTGATCGGCATTAGTGCCCGCGCTCCCGCTGCTGCTCGAAGGCCGCCACATGTCGCCGCAACAGGCGAAGGGGAATGGCCTCATCCATGAGATTGCGCCAGCTGGCGAGCTTTTGACGGCGGCAAAGAAATGGCTGAACTCCCCGCAGGCGAAGGCGGCGCAGCCCTGGGACGAGAAGTCGTTCAAGGTTCCGGGCGGCGCAGGCGGCATGAATCCCAATGCGGCGCGGACCTTCGTGGCCGCGAACGCCATGACGCGGGACAAGACGTTCGGCAATCATCCCGCCGCGCAAGCGATCCTGTCCGCCGTCTACGAAGGCACACAGGTTCCGATGGATCTCGGCCTCAAAATCGAGTCGAAATACTTCCTGTCGCTGATCCGGGGCAATGTCGCGCCGAACATGATCCGCACGCTGTTCGTGAACAAGGGTAAGGCCGACAAGCTGGCGCGCCGCCCGCAAGGCGTTCCGAAGGCGAAGTTCAAGAAAATCGGCGTGCTAGGCGCGGGCATGATGGGAGCGGCCATCGCCTATGTCGCGGCTTCGAACGGCATCGAGGCCGTGCTCATCGACCGCGATCTGGACGCCGCCGAAAGAGGCAAGGGCTACGCGACAAAATTGGTTGAGGGCGCAATCTCGAAGCGGCGCATGAGCCAAGCCGATGGCGACGCGCTTCTGAACCGTATCGCTCCAGCGGCCGACTTCGCGCTCCTCGCCGATGTCGATTACGTCATCGAGGCCGTGTTCGAGGATCGCGCCATCAAGGCCGATGTGACGAAGCGCGCGGAGGCCGTGATCCGTTCGGATGTCGTCTTCGGATCGAACACGTCCACGCTGCCGATCACGGGTCTCGCCGAAGCGAGCGGGCGCCCGGACAAGTTCATTGGCATCCACTTCTTCTCGCCCGCAGAGAAAATGCCGCTCGTCGAGATCATCCGGGGCAAGAAGACGAGCGACGAGGCGCTCGCGATCACGCTCGACTTAGTGCAGGCGATCAGGAAGACGCCCATTGTCGTGAATGACGGGCGCGGCTTCTTCACGTCCCGCTTCTGCGGCTGCTACATCATGGAAGGCGAGATCATGCTCGCGGAGGGCGTTCCGCCCGCGCTGATCGAGAATGCGGGCAAACTCGCGGGCATGCCGGTCGGGCCGCTCGCTCTCGCGGACGAGACCGCCATCGACCTCGGCTGGAAAATCCACAAGGCGGCGGAAGCCGATCTTGGCGGCGCATATAAGCCGAGCGCGGCCGTGGGGGTCATGGAGACCATGTATGTGAAGAACAGCCGCGCGGGCCGGAAGAACGGCAAGGGCTTCTATGATTATCCCGAGAAGGGGCCGAAAAGCCTTTGGGGAGGGCTCGACGATCTTTATCCGCCGAAACCGGAGCGCGAATGGCCTGCCGTGGATGAGCTGAAGAAGCGGCTGCTTTATGCGCAGGCGCTGGATGCGGTCCGCTGCATGGAGGAAGGCGTGCTGACTGATCCTGAGGATGGCGACGTCGGCGGCATTTTCGGTCTGGGCTTCGCGCCCTACACGGGGGGGCCGTTGAGCCTCGTCGATACGGTCGGCGTGGCGGAGTTCGTCCGGGAATGCGAGGGCCTGGCGAAGAAGTACGGGGAGCGGTTCTCGCCTCCGAAGCTGCTTCGTGATATGGCGGCCAAGGGCGAGACGTTCTACCCTAAGGCGAAGGCAGCCGCGTAAGAGGGCGGCTTCATGGCGGCGCCCCTAAAGCCGGGGAGGGTTTACAAACAGTTGAAATTGGGTTCGTTTGGTAAAATGGGCATAGCTAAGCATGTAAGTATTTTATCGGCGGCACAGGCGAAAGCGTTAAAATGGAAGCAACCAGACCCAATACTTCGCCGCTTGCAGGCATCCGCGTTCTCGAATTCGCCGGGCTAGGCCCAGCCCCCTATGGCGGGATGCTGCTTGCCGACCTTGGCGCAGATGTGTTGCTCATCGAGCGGCCCGGCCCGGCGGAACTCTTCGGAGTACCCGATCCGCCTGTCGATCGCGGCAAGCGCCCGCTCGTGCTCGATCTGAAACAGGCCTCTTCCGTCGATCTCTGTTTGCGGATCATCGAAAAGGCGGACGTGCTCATCGAAGGCTTGCGGCCGGGCGTCATGGAGCGGCTCGGCCTCGGTCCCGATGTTGCGCTTGCCCGCAATCCCAGGCTCATTTACGCGCGCATGACAGGCTGGGGACAGAACGGACCTCATCGCTCGGACCGCCGGGCACGATCTGACGTTCCTGGCGCTGACAGGCGCGCTCGATGCAATCGGCCCGGCTGATGGTTTGCCCGTGCCGCCCTTGAATCTTGTCGGCGATATGGGCGGCGGCGGGACATTTCTCGTGATCGGGATCTTGGCCGCGCTCCTTGAACGTCAAAAATCCGGGCTTGGACAGGTCATCGACGCCGCCATCGTCGACGGAACCGTCTCACAGCTCGCCATGATCCTGGGCCTTCGCGGCGGCGGTCTGTGGGAACGCCCGCGCGGCGAGAACCTTCTCGATGGCGGCCTGCCCTTCTATCGCACCTATCGCTGCTCGGACGGCAAGTTCGTCGCAGTCGGCGCGCTCGAACCCAAATTCTTCGCGAACTTGATCCGAGGGCTTGGCCTCGATCCTTCGCTCTATCTGCCGCGCCAATACGACCGCGCACAGTGGCCCGCTCTCCATCGCGAGTTCGAAGGCATTTTCGCGAGCAAGCCACGCGATGAGTGGGCCGCGCTGTTCGAGACGGCGGAGGCCTGCCTCGTTCCCGTGCTCGATTTTGAAGAGGCCGCACGTCACCCTCATAACGCGGCGCGCTCCACCTTCATCGAGGTTGACGGCAAGCTGCAACCCTCTCCTGCGCCGCGCTTTTCGCGTTCGGAGACTTCGGCCGGCGCGCATGGCGGAGATGGCGAGGCCGCGCTCAAAGAGTGGGGCGTGACCTAATTCGCCTTCGCGGCAGGCTCTTTGATGAGCTGCTGCAGCTTCTCGGGCATGGGATAGTTGAGGTTTACGTTTTTCGGCGGAATCGGGCTCTCGAACCACTTCGCGTAGATTTTCGCATACTCGCCCGACTTCATAGTCTCCGCGATCACCCCATCGACCAGTTCCTTGAACGGCTTGTCATCTTTTCGCATCACAAGCGCGTAGGTCGTGCCTGGGAAGCTTTCGTCGAGAAAGCCATACGCATCGGGGTTCTTGGCGCCGGCCTTCAGGCTGACCAGAAGGACGTCGTCATCCATGAAAGCCGCCGCCTTTCCGGTTTCGACCAGTTTGAAGGCGTCCGCGGGGTCTTTTCCCTTCAGGATCGAGAGGCCCAGAAAACGGTCCACGCTGAGATTCAGGACAATGGAGTTGGCGGCCGATCCTTGCGTCAACGCGACCGTCAGGCCGCGCAGGTCATCCGCCGTGCTGAGCGTCTTGATCCCGTATCCCTTGCGGCGCCCGCCTTCCCTCTCAACGCGGATTTGCCGAAGAACGATCCACCTCAGCTCCGAGGCGTAGATCGGGATCGAGAAAGCGGCATCCTTGGCGAGATCCGCGGTCCTGGGCGTCGCGTCGCATTCGATATCGACAGAGCCGTCTTTCACAAGCGCCGCCCGGTCCGCCGGCATGACGGGCTTGTAATCGATCTTGATCTCGGAGAGCCGCAGCTTCTGCTTTACCCTCTCCGTGATGACGGCGCACAGATCGAGCGAAAAGCCGATGGGTCGCTGCTCCGGCCCGGCATAGGAAAACGGTATGGCCGCATCCTGGTAGCCGATCGTGATTGCGGCGGATTTCTTGATCTTCTGGAGTGTCGGTCCTTCATCGGCGTTGGCGGCTGCAAGTCCGGTAATGCTCGCCAAGCCCAAGGCAGCGACAACTTTCGCCGGATTGATCATGATTTGAACACCCAAACACAAAGCGCGACAGAGAACTTTGAAGATTTTATCATAAAAGCCACTAATATTGTATTGACCTCGCCTCAGCCCGTCGGGGTCGCCTGGGCGTCACCAGTCTCCATGCCGGCTGCGGCACATTTCCGAGAAACACGAGGAATGAGGAGTGAGCATGACCGAAGAGGCGAAAGGGCTAGCGATGCCGCAGCTCTCCGCGAGCCTAGCGCGGCTGGTGGAGGGCGTTTCGAAATCCGTTGTCGAAATCGGCAGCGGGAGGCGTGCCTTGGCCAGCGGATTCGATCCGGCGTCCCGAGCTTGTGGTGACCGCCGATGAGGCGCTCGGTGATTACGAGAGTGCAACGGTGGCGCTCGATGGACACAAATTCGAGGGAGCGATTGTTGGGCGCGATCCGAGCGCCGACGTTGCCGTGCTGCGGGTGAGCGGGCTTGGCGCGCCCGCGCTGCCCTTGGCGGCCGGCTTCACGCCCAAGACAGGCGAGATCGTGCTTTCGGCGGCGCGTCATGACGGTAGCATTGTGGCGCGCCTCGGCATCGTCTCCATGATGGGAGGCCCGTGGCTCAGCATGCGCGGCGGCCAGATCGACAGTCTGATACGGCTTGACGTCACATTGGACCGCTGGGGCGAAGGCGGTCCCGTCATCGACAGCGAGGGGCGCGCCTTCTGCATGGCGGTTCGCGGACATCGACGCTCGGTGCTGGCGATACCGGCGGCGACTATCGAACGCGTTGCCGCGCGCATCCTGGAGAAAGGTTCGGCCAAGCCCGCTATCTCGGCCTGGGCCTTCATCCCGTGCGCCTCCACGGCGCACCGCAACGGGGCTGATGGTGCTGGGTGTCGCGCCCGGAAGTCCGGGCGAAAGGGCTGGCGTGCTGCAAGGCGACATCATCACGGCCTGGGATGGCGAGCCAGTTGCGGGGACGCGTGACGTGCTGCGCCGCCTCGGTCCGGACACGGAAGGGCAAACAGTCGAACTGACCCTCTCACGTGTCGAACAGCCCTTCACCGTCAAATGCGTGATAGGCGCGCGGCCGAGATCGTGAACGCGTTTTCGGAAGACAGCGAGGGCGTCATCACCATGAGGTTCGCCTCAGCGACGAGACGATGGCGCGCTGGACTTTCGAAGGATTGAAGAAACGCCGCCTTCATGAGCGGAGCGGCGCATGGTCCGCGCTCGGTGCTTATCGCCGATCACGTACCGGACGATGTTGACGCGGCGATCGTCCTTCTTGGAGGTGATGACGTCGCGGGGTCGACGCGCAATGCGCAAGTTGCGGCAAGGCTCACGCCGCCGGTCGATTTCGTGAAGCTGCGCATCGCAGTCGAGGCAGCGGCCCACGGCCTTTCAGTGTTCGAGCCTTCGGCGCGGTTCGGGCCAGCGGACGACGGCGCGCCGGACCTCACCGCCCGCGAAATCGAGGTGCTGCGCCTCCTCGCGGAAGGCGCTTCAAACAAGATCATCGCTCGCGCACTTGGCATCTCCGCCCACACTGCCAAATTTCACGTCGCTTCGATCCTGGAAAAATTCGACGCCACAAGCCGCACCGAAGCCGTGACGACCGCCATCCGCCTCGGGGTGCTTATGGTTTGACCCTCCCATTAGACTGGGAGCGGCCAAGATTTTACGCGTTGAGCTTGGCGGAAATCTGCGCGACGTGACGCCCCTGGAAGAAGGCTCCGGCAAGCTCGTTCTCCGAAGGCTGACGCGAGCCGTCGCCGGCGGCGATTGTGGAGGCGCCGTAGGGCGAGCCCCCGGTCACCTCATTGAGGATCATCTGTCCCTGGAAGGAATATGGCAGCCCGACGATGACCATCCCTTGGTGCAGCAGCACAATGTGGGTGGAAAGGATGGTGCTCTCCTGACCGCCGTGCTGTGTGGCCGACGAGGTGAACACGCTTCCGACCTTGCCGACAAGCTTGCCTTGAGCCCAGAGGCCGCCCGTTTGGTCCAGAAAATTCTTCATCTGGGCAGGCATGTTGCCGAAACGGGTCGGCACGCCGATGATAATGGCGTCGTAATTGGGAAGTTCTTCGACTGTCGCAATGGGAGCCGCCTGATCGAGTTTGAAGTGCGATTTGCGAGCGACCTCCTCCGGCACGAGTTCCGGGACGCGCTTGACGGCAACCTCCGCGCCTGCGTCTCGCGCGCCCTGCGCCACCGCCTCGGCCATTTTCTCAATGTGGCCGTAACTCGAATAATACAGAACCAGAACCTTGCTCATGATTGTTTCCCTGATTTATGGAGGCTTTTCTCTGCTTAGCTAGGACGCCATGTCGAACAGCAAGACCTCGGCATCGCGCACGCCTTCCAGTTCGAGCGTTCCGGAGACATCGAGGGCGGCGCCATCGCCGGCTTCGAGGGCTTCGCCGTTGAGGCGCGCAGACCCTTTTGCAACCTGAACCCAGGCGAGGCGCCCAGCCGCCAGCTCATGCGCCACACGCTGCCCCTTGCCAAGGATCGTCGCATAAAGGCTCGCATCCTGATGGATTTTTACCGATCCCTCGCGGCTATCCCGCGAGGCCACAAGGCGAAGACGGCCGCGCTTTTCCTCCGCCGGGAATGATTTCTCCTCGTAGCCCGGCTCAAGGCCCCGCCGTTCCGGAATAATCCAGATCTGCAAGAGATGGACGGGTTCGCTGCGTGAGGCGTTGAACTCGCTGTGGCGGATACCCTTCCCTGCGGACATGCGCTGGACATCTCCGGGCCGGATCACCGAGCCGGTCCCAAGGCTGTCCCTGTGCTCCAGCGCCCCTTCCAGCACATAGGTTACGATCTCCATGTCGCTGTGAGGGTGCTCCGGGAAGCCCTCGCCCGGCGCCACGCGATCCTCGTTGATCACCCGCAAGGGTCCGAAGCCCATATGGCGCGGATCATAGTAGTGGCCGAAGGAAAAGCTGTGCCGGCTGTCGAGCCAGCCGAAGTTCGCCTTGCCGCGATCTTCCGATTTTCGGATGTGAACTCTCATTTTGCTGCCTCTCTCTTGCTGAGGGGTCTCATGACCTTTCGTTGCCGGGGACATATGCCGTTGCCCGCGCTCTATCAATCCTGTAGTTTTCCGCCAGACTGCATCCAAAATGGATACAATCGTGGACAGGCTTGAAGCGATGAGCGCCTTTGTGAAAGTCGTGACGCTTGGCAACTACGCCGAGGCCGGCCGGGCGCTTGGCGTGACGCGCTCAGCGGTGAGCAAGGCCGTCATGGAGCTGGAGCGGTTGCTTGGTGCGAGGCTCCTCGACCGCACCACGAGGCGCGTCAGGCCCACCGAGGCCGGTCTTGCCTATTATGGAAGCTGCGTCGACATTCTGGCCCGCGTCGAGGAAACGGAACTGCAAGTCTCGCGCCTGCATGACGAACCGAAGGGCGTCTTGAAGATCAACGGGCCGATGTCATTCGGCGTCATGCATCTGGGGCCAGCCATCGCAGCCTTCATGGAAGCCTATCCCGAGCTGAAGATCGAGCTGACGCTCAACGACCGTTTCATCGATCCCATCGAGGAAGGCGTCGATGTCACGATCAGAATCGCAGCGCTGGCCGACACCAGCCTCATTGGCCGGAAGCTGGCTCCTGCTCGCCGTGTGGTCGCGGCCGCCCCGGCCTACCTTGAGAAATACGGCCTTCCCGAAGTTCCGGAGGACTTGCTTCAGCATCGCTGCCTGCACTATGGCGGCCTCTCGGCGGCGCCCCGCTGGCAGCTCACCCGGAACTCCCAGCCCATAAACGTCAGCGTCAACGCGATCATGTCATCCAATAATGGAGACGTGCTGCTTGCGGCGGCCCTGGCCGGACGAGGCGTCGTCCTGCTCCCGACTTTCATGGCCGGACCGCACATCAAAGCCGGACATCTCAAGGTCGTGCTGGTCGATTTCCAGGCGACGGAAGCGACGATTTACGCGCTCTATGCGCCCAATCGCTATCTGGCCGCGAAAACGCGCGTGCTGATTGATTTCCTCTCCAGGCGCTTTGGCGCGACCCCGTCCTGGGATGCGTTCTAGTCCGCAGCTCTTGATTCGCCGGTCTTACAAGGGACCGCCGATCCGCTGCGGAGCGGATGGAGCGGGCGTACTTTCCCTGATGCGCGCCGCTGCCGGGCTTGGCCTCGAATTTCCAGTCGGCGTAAGTTTTAGCCTTCTCCAAGTTCTCCAGGTCCTTCTCGAAGTCCACCTTCTTGAACGGAACATCCTTGCTCGAACTCACGACACCCATGATCGCGCCCTCGGGTCCGAGGATGAACTTGAAATCGCCGCCCGTCATAGGGTCCTTGTAAAGCTGCCGAATGAACCTGCGCTTCGAAGAATCCTTATCGTTGGCGAGCTCTTTCATCTGCCGCGGATAGCGATTGTTCTGCGAATAGAACTCCTTGATGGCGCGCTTATAGGCAAGCCCGCGAAAGAGAAGCTCCGCCTCCTTGTCCCGCTTCGATCGATAGCTTTGAGCAAGGTCAAGACGCGTTGCGCCGAACGCCATCGCAGCGACGATGATCAACATCAAAGGAAAGGTGTAGCCCGGAGATCCGGCTGGTTGCGTTCTTCTCATCACGAACCACCCTCGCGCCACCGCGCGGCGCATTCAAGGAAGGCGGCGAACCCTTGCACAGCCTTGATACGGACCTTCCAGCGCTTGAGACGAGCAATCCGGGCGCCACTCCGCGAATCGACACGCGTTTCAACGCTATTACGTCAACCTTGGAAAAGGTTATTATCCCTGTCATAGTCGGTTTGAAGCTGCTTTTAAGACACTGCGGAATTCCTAGCGTTTGATTTATAAAGCATTTTTTTCTTTATGGGTTCCCGTATATATACAGGGAAAGGTAACAGTTTTGCCACATGAGAAAAAATCCCAGTTGCGGACATTCGAGGAGCTGTCTAGAAGTCATTAAGCAAGGTTAATAATTCGCTACGCGAGCTGACCTTGCCAGGCACAAAATAAGAGGGACACGGTTCCGGCTAGAACCCGCGCTCCTCTGGGCAATAAATTCACACTTGTGCGTGGGGCACACATGACGATTGGGCGCTTTTATGCGAGCGTTGCGGCGGCAGCCGTGGCGCTCGGCGGGATTTCTTTTCCTGTCGCTGCCTTACTCGCGGCGGCGAAGGTTGACATCGAAGTCACCGGCAACATCAAGCCGTACTGCGCAAACAGCGTCACGGCCGTCCCCGTCGATGCGGGTAATCCGGGAAAGCCGGGCTCATCGAAGTTCGCTTTCACCGTCGATTGCAACGCGCCCTTTCAATACACACTCCAATCCGCAAACGGAGCCTTGCGGCTCGTGAATGCGCCCGCCGGGGCATCGCGAGACCAGATCGAGGTCGCATATGAGGTGCGCATCAGAATCCCGCTGTCTCCGGGCGGCGTCATTGACGACACCTGCAACAGCTCATCCATCAAACAGGGCGCCGTCAGTTGCCAGTTCACGGACTCCGGCCAGAGGGTGGCGATAAGCGAGAAGGCTGAAACCCAGGTTTCATGGAATGTCGCCTCCAGGCAGTTACTACCCGGCCAGTACATCGACCGGCTCACGATGTTCGTAAGCGCCAAGCCGTAACCGCCGAAGACAACGGAAGACTCATCCAGGGTTCCAGGGAAGGATGAAATATGACGAGGTTTCTCAAAGTCGCCTACGGCGTTCCTATCCTCATTGTGGCATATGCCGCAAATGCCGCCGGCGGTTTCCAGTTCAGCCTCTCCAACCAGCTTCCGCAATTCTGCAAGATCGGCGGGGAGCCTGCTTACAACCTCGATACCGCCGCGACTGTCACAAATTCCACCATGAGCTCGGCGAGCATCGACTTCGGCGCCAACTTCTCCAATCCCGACGCCACTGGGCGGGAGATGTCTGGAAGCGTTCGATTTCCCGTCTACGCCACCGCCCAGTGCAACTACGTGTTCACCTCGGCATATGGCGCTTTGAAAAATGTCAGCGCCGGAGGCGCCTTCCGCGATTATTACGCCGACGCCTATGATGTATCGGCATCAGGGACGCTGGTTCACCTGGACAGTCTCTCACCAGACAAGTTCATCAATCAGTTCACAATTCCGGCGCCCGACTGGTGGCGGCGCAGCACGATAGCGATCGAGTTCAGCATCCCAAAGACTTCGAACCCTTTGGCGGCTGGCGAGTATGAAGATATTCTCTCACTGACGATAACGCCTTCAATATAGACGACATTTATTACGCCATAGATTTTCACGCGTCTGCGTTTAGTAACGTAATTATGTGTATATTTATGCGGATGTAACGGGACATTTGGTTCCGAAGTACAGCATTTATTAGGCACTTTAGATGCCGAAGCATGACAACTAATGCACTTGAAAAGGGGCACACTATGAAGAAGATTTTTGCACTTGCTTGCGCAACTTCGGCGCTCGCTATTGTTTCAACTGCAAACGCAGCCAGCGGCAGCCTTGGCGTAAGCACCGGCGACCAGTTCTCGGTCACAATCAAAGGGACGGTCCCCGGCTATTGCACTCTCTCCAGTCCCGGAACCTTCAACGTCTCGAATGGCACCTACACTCCCAGCGGAAACAAGAACGGGACTTTCGACATCACAAACCTGGGCAACGCGGGCGGTCTTGTCCAGGAATGGACGGCGACCGGCAGCTTCCAGATCACCGCAAACGAGTCCTGCAACTTGTCTCTGATTTCCACGAACGGCGGCCTGAAGAATACGTCAAACTCCGCCGCCAGCAATATCAGCTACAGTGCGGTGGTGTATGACAGTCAATCCAGCGCCACCCCCGTCGTGGTGCCGACAGCTCCAAATACAGGGTTCTCTTCCTTCAACTCGAAGTTCGATCCCGTCACCCTGGGGAACGAGACCATCAATTTAGGTGTCTCAATCTCCAGCGGGAGCGCCCCAGTCGCCGCCGGCACATACCAGGACGTGCTGACGCTCATTGTCAACCCAACCATCTAATGGACCGTATTGCCGCTGGCCGTTGGGGGCCAGCGGCCGTCGAGGCTCGAAACCCGTTCGCTTTGATTCTTGCTTTGGGGCGCGTCGCAGCCAGGGCTACGAGATGAGTTTGACTTCCGAAGCCAGCGTGCCGTTGGCTTCACCTATTTGCTTTGGGCAGTAAACCAGTTGGAGAGAGCATGACTTGGATGTTTGTTAAAAGGGCTCGGCTCGCAGCAGCAGGCTTTTTTGTTTTGGCCGGACTTCCTCCGGCGCACGCTGTGAATGTGCAGCCGCTTTCATTGGAAATGGTTTCGATCGGCTCTAATTCTCGCGCCAACATTCAGGTAGTGAATGACGGCGCAGCGCCTATGCCGGTCGAAGTCGTTCTAAAGAAACTCGAAATCGCCGAAGACGGCAAGACGACGGAGACTCCGGCGAACGACGATTTCCTTGTGTTTCCCCCGCAAGCCGTCGTTCCCGCGGGCGCTACGCAAAGCTTCCGCGTCCAGTGGGTTGGAGCGCCCGACATCAAGAAGAGCCAGAGCTACATGCTCTCCGTGAACCAGCTTCCTGTGAAGATGAAGCCAGGCGAGAACGGAGTGCAGATGGTGTTCGATTTTGGCGTGGTCGTGAATGTGGCTCCCGCCGGGGCTCAATCGGCCTTGAGGCTCGTCAGCGCGGAAGCCACAACTCAAGGCCGCAAGCACGGCGCTACCATCACAGTCGAAAACCCGGGTGTGATGTATTCCTATTTCAGCGACGCAAAGCTTACCCTTGAGAGCGGAAGCTGGCGCAAGGTCCTCTCACCCGGCGAGCTTCGTCAGTTGATCGGATACGGGGTCGTCATGCCGGGCAAAACGAGGCGCATCCTCGTTCCCGCAGACGTTCCGGGAGGAACTGGCAAGATTTTGGCGACCCTCGATTACAAGCCAAAGATCGCGAAATAACAACGGGAGCCGCGATGCAGACGCTGCACCGCCAGAAATTCGATCATCCACCTCCTTGGGGCACGAGCGTCGGTGATGAGAAGGTCTATCCGCGCGGCCGGGTATTTGACGGCAAGCCTTGCGCTTGCGTCGGCGGCTCTTGCCGCCCCCGCCCCGAACGCGTGGAAATCACAAATCGTCGATGCCCCCCCGCAGCCTGAAGTGAAGCTCAATCCTACAGGGCGAACCTACGAGATCGAAGTTCCGCTGAAGGTCGATGGCGCAAGGCTGGGCGATGTCGGGATCAAGATCACCGCGGATGACAAGCTTTTCGTCGATGCAAAGCTCCTGAAGACCTATCTTGGAAAGATCTATCGCCCCGAGGTTTTGACCGCCGCCCTCGCAGCGCCCGAAGAGCGAGCCGTTCAGATCGCAGGCGGGAGCATCGTTAGCAAGAAGGCCCCTGGTAACGCGAGTTCGGCCGTGCAACTGGTGTCACAGCAACTGGAAACGAAAGAGCCGGGCGAACTTGGCGGCGAGAAACCGATTTACCTCTCTGTAGCCACGCTTGCCGACAGAGGCATCAATGTTCGCTACGACCCGCTCAATCTTGAGCTTGAGGTTCTTCCAACTGTCGATCAGCGGCCAACCAGCACTCTCAGCTTCATGCAGAACACCGAAAACGAGAGCGCAACGCTAGAGCAGCCAGCTTATGTGAGCGCCTATCTCAACCTCCATCTGGGCGCCGCCTATGTCAGTCAAAACGCTTACGGCGGCGCCGGCTTCGAAGCTCCCACCATCGATTTCGATGGCGCTGTTCGCATCGCAGAGTACGTCCTTGAAGCCGAAGGCGCATTCGGGAGCGCCGGTTCGCAATGGTTTAACCCAAGCTATCTCCAAAACTATGTCTTCTACAGAAGAGGAACCCGGCTGGTCTACGATTTGCCCGATGAGGCGATTCGCGTCCGCGTGGGGGATGTCAGCCCGCAATATACGGGTTTGCAGACAGCGCCGGATCTTCTCGGCATATCGGCCGACGTAGCCTATGCGCAACTCCAGCCGCAAAAGTCGATCCGCCCGACGGGCGCGCATTCCTTCCGTGTCGAGCGCCCATCGAACGTGGACATTCTTGTCGACAACATCCTGATGAAGCGCATCAGGCTCGGCCCCGGAAATTACAACTTGACCGACCTTCCGCTGAACCCGGGCGCAAATAATGTGAAGCTCATTATCGAGGATGATTCCGGTCAGCGTCAGACCTTGGAGTTTACCGGCTTTTCAGGGCAAGAGTTGCTGTCTCCAGGCATCAGCGAATGGTCCGTCAGCGCGGGTTTCAAGTCTTACGATACGGGGACTCCGGACTCGGGCTCCGAGCCTAGCAATACGACGCTCGTTCATAAGAACTCCGCGAACGGCTTTTACGCGCAGCGGCAGTATTTCTTCAATCAGCCCGCCGTGACGGGGTTCTACAGAACCGGCATCCTGGACTGGCTGACGGTGAATTCCAATTTCCAGGCGGACACCGACGTGGCCGTGGCAGGCGCCGGCGTCGCAGCGCAGACAATCGATGGCTTCTTCACCGCGAAGCTTGCGGCAAGCAACAGCTATGACGGCGCCGCGGGCTTTGCGATCCAGCTCGGCTATGACTACGACAAGTTCAACTGGTTCGGCTACAATTCCAGTCTTCGTCTCGTTAGCGAATACCGGACTCACGACTTCGAGACTGTTGGAACATATATGAGCCCGGTGAACTACAGCGCCTATTTTGCGGCAACCTATGCCCAGCATCTGCCCTGGAGTTTAACGGGGGGCGTCTCCTTTTCGTACTATTACGCGGACCATACGAGCGCGTCCGGCGCGGGTGACCGCTGGCAGGCCGACGCCACCCTCTCCGCGCCGCTCTGGGACAACATATCCAGCTCGATTTCGCTCAGCTACGGCAGGGACCAGACGGCGGACGCGAGCGCCTGCTGCGCTTATAATCAGAACGGATTCCAGGCCTTCTTGCGTCTTGCATGGACTCCCGACGCCCATGTCAACGCCTCTGCAAGTTACGACAGCCGAAGCCAGACGATGCAGAACACCTACTCGCAGTCGAGCGAGGCCACGGGCGTCGGCTCCTGGAGCGCGACGGCGATGGCGGAGACCCACGCGGATGGTCAGAGCGGCGTAAGCGGCTCGGCGTCCTACTTCACCAACCGGGCTGAGTTCTACTTCAACCATGCGGCGAGCTTCACCGGTCTTCCTTATAGCGGACCGCTCGATCCGTACAGCACCCAGGAACGATCCGCTGTCGGCGTCGGGACGAGCCTTGTCTATGCCGACGGCGCCTGGGGCATGGGCCGTCCCGTTACGAGCGGATTTGCTCTCATCACGCCGCACGAAAGCCTCCAGGGCAGTCCGGTTGTGGTTGGAGGAACGGATTCGCTTGTGGCTGAAACCGATTGGCTGGGGCCGGCTGTGGTGCCAAATGCAAGCCCCTACAGACCGGCCCGCGTGACCTATGACGCGCCTGGCGCGCCCGCGGGATACGATCTCGGCAGCGCAGCCTTCGATATGAAGGCGCCTTACAAGGCCGGATACAATCTCAAGGCCGGTTCCGCTTATACGGTCACCGCCACGGGGAAACTTGTGGATGCGGAAGGCCAGCCGCTGCCGCTGCTTGCCGGCGAAGCCCGCGAGGCGAACAAGGAGAATGGCCGAAAGGTGGAGCTGTTCACGAACCGCGCCGGGAGCTTCGGGGCGCAGGGGCTTGCGCCAGGCAGGTGGATCATCGAGATGCCGACCGAGCCGGAACCGAGCCGCTATGACATCGAGATCCCCGAAGGCGTCACCGGCCTTCATAATGCGGGCACACTGAAGCCGAGCGGCGTGCGGCAGAAGCCGCCGGTCATCGAAGCAGAGGCTGACAATGCGACGAATTAGGCGATGGGCGGCGCTGGCAGGATGCTGAAAAACCGACGTTGCCCATGGTTCGACAAGCTCACCATGAGGGCTAAGCCGTTGAAAACACGTGGTCTCATCCTGAGCCTGTCGAAGGATGAAGCCAAGATTTCATGCTTTTTCAGCGTCCTGCTGGCGGCTTGGCTGGCGGCTTCCGCTGTGTCTGCGCAGGCCTGCCAGTTGAGCCTGCTCGGCCCGGTGACGCAGCAGCCGTTGACCTACAATCCGTTTCAAGCGGGCGCGTCGACGGCGGAGGTCACGTTCACGCTGCGGAACACCGACAGCCAGCCCTGCGACGCGGCCTTCGCCTTCTTCAGGCTCGGGGCGCCGCAGGCGCAGGCCGATGGCGCAACGCTGAATTATCAGGTGCTGGGCGAATCAGGCCCGGTGACGCAAGGGCTGGCGGCTGCGCCGGGCGCGCTGCCGGGCGGCGGCGCTGCGGCGAACATCACGGTCGGGGCAAGGCAAACCCGCACCGTGAACGCGATCGTTTCGGTCGGCGATGGACAGGTGGTCGGGCCGGGAACCTATACGGACCGGCTGACGCTTGGCCTTTATCAGCGCGCGGGGGCGACCTATACGAAGGCCGCCGAGGCGCCGCTCACCGTGACGATCACCGTAAATTCGCAGATGACCCTTGCGGTGGCGGGCGGCGGCCGCAAAACGACGTTGAACTTCGGCGATTTCGTCGACGGAGCCATCCGGTCGGTGAACCTGCTCGGCCTATTCGAATCAGGGCTTTCGTCTGGTCGTGCGTTCTGACAATGCCGGGGTCATGAAGCCCATCGACCGGGTGGCGCTGGCCGAGGGGCAATGGCGCGTGCCCTATACGATCGCCGTCAACAGAGCGGGGCCGGTCGATCTTTCGCGGCCAGGGCGATCTCGCTTGGGCAGGGAGCGACGGCGAAATCAGGGCTTGTCATTCCGGTCGACGTGCAGATCGGCTCGACCAAAGGCCAGCGCGCCGGCATCTATCGCGACGTGATTACGGTGGCGATCAATCCGGGGCCTTGACAGGGCGAGGCCCTCCTCGGGGACTGAACCGGGAGCAGCTGCGGAAAAGACCATCTTGAGGCCAGGATCATGAAATTGGTCCAACATCTCGAACCCTCGGGCCGGTTTGCCGCTTGCGTCTGCGCAACGCCGGAAATCATAGGGAAAAGCGCCTTATCGGGAGGTTAACCGCAGTAACTCATTGATATAAAACGCAAATTTTAAAACAGGATTGCTTCGCCAGGCGCATGCCCGGCAGTGACAAAGGCCACGGTCATGGTTAACATGGGCCGCCGAAACATATTTAACGGACTTTTCGCGCGTCCCAGTAAAGACAAAAAATCCGGCATTAAATTGAATTTAATGGGAGGTCACACGCGAGAAAACACCGTCTTTCTTTCAATAGCCTAGCGCAATTACTTCCGGTCACATCGAGGGCGCGGCGCTCCTGCCTTCGCGCGGAGTAAACCGACTTTTTAACTATAAACAGACCGGAAATAATTCCGGCGCGCTCCCATTAACCATCGTTGTATTAACGCAGAGGCGCGGTGGTCGCTAATGTGAACAAAAGGGAGAAGCGTCATGTTGATGTCGGCGGCGGACTACCGGGACTCTCTGCGGGCCTACAAGCCTCGGGTGTTCGTGAACGGAAGCCGAGTCGCCGAGCGTCGCCGACGAGCCGCTGCTCGCGCCAGGCATCGCCGCCGTGGGCGTCGCTTACGACTTTGCGCTGCGCAAGGAGCACCTGCCGGTCATGACGGCGCGGCAGGGCACATCCGGAAAAACGGTCAACCGGATGCTGCACATCGACGAGACCTCGCAGGACTTGCTTTATAAGCTTGAGGCCGTCCGCTTGGTTTGCAGGACGGCCGGATGCGCGCAACGCTATCTCGCTCACGATGCGCTCAACGGCCTCTACCAGTCGACGCGGCTGACCGACGACCGGCACGGCACGGACTACAGCCAGCGCTTCCTCGCCTATCTTCACGATATTCAAGATCAGGACCTGACGCTCGGCATCGCGATGACCGACGCCAAGGGGGACCGCTCCAAGCGGCCCGGCCAGCAGGTCAACCCGGACGTCTACGTTCACATCAAGGAACGGCGCAGTGACGGCATCGTCATTCGCGGCGCAAAGGCCATCGTCACGGGCGCGCCCTATATGCACGAGTTCCTCGTCATGCCGTGCCGGACCCACACCCCGGAGGATAAGGACTTCGCCGTGTGCTGCGCCGTGCGCTGTGACGCGCCCGGGGTCACGATCGTCGCGCGCCCGGCGGGACGTCCAGGCGAGGCGTCGGCCAAGTTCTCCGCCAAATATGGCCAGTCGGTCGGCGTCGTGATCTTCGACGACGTCTTTGTTCCGCACGATCGCGTCTTCCTGGCCGGGGAGACCGAGGAGGGCGGCTTCCTCACGACGTCGTACGCGACGCACCACCGGCATTCCTGTATCGGCGCGCGCGCGGGTTTCGGCGATCTCCTGATCGGGGCCGGAGCGCTGATGATCGAAGCCAACGGACTCGATCCCGATCGTCACGCCCATATCCGCGAAGCCATGGTCGAACTCATCACCATCACGGAAAGCTTCTACGCCTGCGGCGTCGCCTCCTCCGTCTACTGCACGAAGGACCCCGCCGGGTCGGTGATGCCGGACGCGGTGTTCTCCAATATCGGCAAGCTTCTGCTCGCCACCAAAATCTACGATATGCACCGCGTGGCGCATTATGTTTCGGGCGGCCTGATCGTCGCTCTGCCGGGACCCGATGAAGACCACAATCCCGAAACGAAGGCTTCGATTGCTGCGGTCATGGGCGGACGGCCGGACATTCCAGCCGAGCAACGCGCCGAAGTGGCGCGCTTGATCGAGGACCTTACAGTCTCGCACGAAGCAGGCTGGTACTCGGTGATCTCATTGCATGGAGGCGGCTCGCCGGAAGCGATGAAGCGTGAAATCTGGCGCAATTATCCCGTCATGGAAAAGGTCCAGTTAGTGGAGAGCCTGCTCGGCCGCGGCGTCCTGGACGAGGGGCGACGCGTCGTCGAAGCAACCTGGCCGCTGCTGCCCGACTGGATGCCAGGCGCCCGAACCACCGCAGCCCGTCGAAGCGTAATCTTCAGTTATCGAAGCCGTGATCGTTGCGCCGGGCTAGTGTCCCGTCTCCGAATTGCCGCCCAACTTGCAGCGCGCTCGCACGGCAATTCGGAGACAAAGGGACACTAGCGCGGCGATGAAGCCTCAACCAAGCCGATTTCAAATCCTAAGCCGCGCTTGGACTTTAAATACACCTCGCCCCATCCGGTCGCATTAAAGTCCGCTCCAGCAAAAACAGTGTGGCTTATGTCTCGCAATTGCCTATGAGAGCTTGCCGCGAAGTTGGTAGGCAATTGCGAGACGCCACACTAGCCGTGCGTTACGGCCTTTTTTTCTTCACCAGTGTCGACGACTGCACGTCGACTTCGTACTCGTCATGAAGTTGGTGAGCTGCTACCTGATCAAGTCCTTCCGCGTCCACCTCTACTAGGCGTTGACCCCTGCGGGGCACCATTCCGACTTGGGAAAAACTGCTTCCAGCTTCCTTTAGATCTCCCACACGTGAAGTGGCGATTATCTGGCCGCTGTCGTCATGCAAAATCGCAAGTTTCATTTGAGAGTTCTCACAGCTCGGCTTCTATGAATGCGTACGCGACCGTGTTCGGCGAAAAATTGAATACGGTCAGGTAGTAGGTGAAGGCTCTAGAAAACCCGGCCTGCCGAGATGCGCTCCAGAGCGTGCTGACGCCGAGCGCGTTCCACGTCGGAAAGCTCATGCGATCGAGCTCTTCGATGAAGTGCGGCGTTCCAGCGCCATTAGGGTCGGGGGAGAAGTCACTTAGGGGTAGAACGGTTATGACGGGAAGAGAAAAAGGAGCGGTTTCAGAGCGCCCAAAAAACCACGAGGCGGATTTCCCTGGGCCTAGTGTATTGAGGCCCCATTGCGTGGCCATGCTATGCCTCCCTTGTTCCAGTTCTGCGGGAAGACAACAGTCAGTACACTGCTTCGTTCCTTCGCGCGCTTTTGATTCCATCAAAAGCGTCTCAGCTCAGAGGTTCAGCGCCTTCCCCGTCCTGAATGAGATTGATCGACGCATTCGGGGATGCCGCGACCTGATATGTGCCTGCTTTCGGCACGGTTTTGACCAGGAAAACCCCCGCGAAGCTTTCTTGCAGCTGTTCGCCTCGGGCGCCAGCACATGGTCCACCGTCCCTGCGCCTGAAGTTTCAGGACCATGCCTTTGTCTTGAACCGACTCCAGGGTGGCTCCGGAGAAGACCATTTCCAAGTCGCGATCGCGGAACCATCTTCAACTTGCGCTTCATCAGTCCAGTCCAACTGATCGCAGGCTGGATTGTTCTTGGTTTCGGCAAACCCAGCCGGTCAGGCTGGCGGCGATCGCAAAAATAGCCAGCGCCTCGCGGCAGTCACGCTTCGCGTCCTAATAGACCGCAACCACAACGTCAGAAGCCTTGATGATGGCGGCGGCATTCTGGCCTTCCTTCAGCTTTAGCTCCTCGGCCGCCTCGTTTGTAATCGAAGCCGTGATCGTTGCGCCATTCACATCGATGAGAATGTGAGCGGTCGTGGCTCCCTTTGTGACCTTCGTGATTTTGCCTTTGAGGACGTTTCTTGCGTCGACGCTCCATTATCGAACTTCATCAAACAGTTTTTGCTCGATTATAGCCCACCCTGAGAGGCTGTTATATGCCAACCGCCATAAGTTACAGGGTCATTCAAAGAATCCGTCCGGTGACAGCTTTGATGGCGTCGTAGCGATCTTCTCGGAAGTTCTCGCGAGCTTCGGGGATGGGGCGTCCGCGTTTTCGGATCATACCGATTGCGGTGTTGCGCAAGGTTGCCAACGGCCGTGCTCCGGCCCGGACGCGGCATCGGTCCTCGTTCAGGGTCACGTCGCGGACATGATGGAGCTTGTTTTCGATGGCCCAGTGGTTGCGGATGAGTTCAAGCAACTGCTCGGGCCCGGCCTGGTTTGAGCCAAGACTGGTGATCAGATAGACGATTTCGGTGCCGATTTATCGCCGATCCGCCGGGTGCGCTCGAGGCGGGCGATCTGTCCGAGACCCGGCCAGTCGAGATGGGGCACAGCTTCGGCGCTGACAGCGATCTTGCGTGTTTCGATCCGGCCATGGCCTTTTTCGAGCGTTTCCGCAACCGTGAGATCAGGCGGCGGCCCGTCGTAACAACGCCGTGTGTCCAAGGGGGAAAGATCGCCGAACGCCTCGGCGATCCCAGCTTTCAGGGCGGACTGATTGTCTTTAACCGTGAAGAGGTAATGGCCGTTGCCGTCCCGGATATGGCGGCAGATCTCGCGCTGGGTGAAAATCGCGTCGCCTGTGATGATGCGGCCGTCCAGCGGCAGTCCTTTCAGCAAGACGAGCGCAGCGGTGATTTCGTTCTGATCGGGTTCGACTGTCAGCTCGCCGATGACTGCCCCCAACCCGGTCGCAAAGGCCGACAAGACATGCACGGCTTTATCGTCCAAGCGACGGCTACCGCGCAGCGTCTTCCCGTCAATGGCGATGTGCTCGGCCTTACCCTGTTTCAGCGCGAAGCTGCCGAGAGTCCGGCTCAACGCATCGGCATCAAGGGATTGAAAGAAATAATGATACGTCGCATGGCAGGGCGCCTTGCCGGTCTCGATGCCAAACAAGCGAAGCGCCTCGGGCTTGAGCCGCCGTCCCCAACGAAAGATCGCGATTAGGTCGTTGGCGCCCGCCAGCATCGCCGCAATCGAAATGCCAAGCACCGCGCGAAGCGAGTATTGCCGCCCCTTCCGGCCCCGGAGATCCTCGATCTCATTCAAAGCATCCCAAAGCGTACGCATCCGTTAAAGCCTCCAGCATCTGCCGTTGGCTTGTCGATAGAATCTGATTTGCTAGCCTTGTCACGGTGAGCCTTAAGAGACCAAGGGCCGCCAGCGTGAGGATGACACGATGAAGCTCGGTGTAAGCAGTCTCAACAAGCCAGGTTCTTAGCCCGGCTAGATACCCGTGGGCCCTTTCGCGCAAACACCATACGCCGTGCTGCGCCTCGAGCCCAAGCATAACTCAGCTGTTAAGGAAGTTCTGCATACCAACGGCCTAAAGTCCTAACTCTACGAGGGGGATTCCCTTTGGCCCCTTTATATGAATCGATGCTGTCAGCAGCGATTCGCTGGGGTGATATGGCTGGGGTTGCAATCACTCGAACGGATATGAGCGCGGCGGTTCACCGCTACAATAAGGAAAGTTTTGGATGGGCTTGTCGACCGGGCGCGAAGCGGCCGCCCTGCAAGCCTGAGTTGCGTCGAACAGGGCAAGCTTTCATCCTGGGTCGAGGAGGGCGCCGATCTTGCCCGCGCTGGCGTCGTGCGATTTCGGCGTGTCGATTTCGGCCCCAATCCGTCGAACGGGTCAGCCCGTGTTTCTCAACCCGGCGGCGACGCCGTTGATCGCGATCAGGATGGCGCGCCTTGTCTTTTCCTCATGCTGCCCGCGCCGCCATCGCCGGATCAGCTCGATTTGAAGATGATTGAGCGGCGCGATGTAAGGCACGCGGCGCGTGATGGCCCGGGCGAGCGCCGGAGTGTCGGCCAGACGCTCCGTCGCGCCGGTAATCATGTTCAGGGCTTCGACAGTGGCGTCCCACTCGACGAGCAAGGCGCTCATCACCCGATGAGCGAGTTTCTGATCGGGAACCAGTTCTTCCGCGTACTTCCTGGCGAGCCTCATGTCGGCCTTGGCGAGCACCATGTCCATGTTCGAGAGCAGCGTTCGAAAAAACGGCCACTCCTCTCTCATGCGCTTGAGCAGAGCGGTTCTCTCCTTCGGCGCGTTTTTTGCGAATGCCTGCACGGCCGTTCCAAATCCATACCAGCCCGGCAGGGCGACGCGCGCCTGACCCCATGAAAAACCCCAGGGGATGGCGCGCAGGTCTTCGATTCGGTTCGTGCCGTGGCGGGAGGCGGGCCGGGAGCCGATTTTCAGCTCGGCGATTTCGGTGATGGGCGTGGCGGCGAAGAAGAACTCGTTAAATTCCGGCATCTCGTAGACGAGAGCGCGATAGGCTTTCATGCTCGCCTCCGAAAGCTGCGCGGCGGCGTCCAGAAACTCATCGGGAACGGGCCGTTCCGGCGTGAGAAGCGTGGACTCGATCACCGCCGCCGCCAGCGCCTCAAGGTTGCGCCGCGCGATCTCCGCATGAGAATATTTCGAGGCGATCACTTCGCCCTGCTCCGTCACGCGGATCTGTCCGTTCACTGTGCCCGCGGGTTGAGCGAGGATCGCCTGGTAGCTCGGCCCGCCGCCGCGCCCGACCGTGCCGCCGCGGCCGTGGCAAAGGCGGAACCTGATGCCGCGCTCCTCCTTGAAAAATCTCGCAAGCGCCACGGACGCGCGATAAACTTCCCAGTTGCTCGTGAAAAAGCCGCCATCCTTGTTGCTGTCGGAGTAGCCGAGCATGACCTCCTGCACGCCCCCGCCCGCCTCGACGAGATCGTGGATGCCCGGCAGCGCGTAGAGGCCCCGCATAATGTGCTCCGCGCGCCTCAGGTCGGCGATGGTCTCAAAAAGAGGAACAACGATAAGCTCCGCGTGCGCGCCTGGATCGCCCAGCACGCCGTGCATGAGCCCGCCCTCTTTCTGAAGGACGAGTGCTTCGAGGATATCGCTGACCGTCTCCGTGTGGCTGATGATGTAATGGCGGATTGCGCGCTTGCCGTAGGCTTTGCGAAGCTCGCGAGTGGTATCGAGGATCATAAGCTCGCTCGCCGTTGTGGGCGAATAGACGACGCCCGGGACGCGGAGCGGGCGCGGATCCCTCAGCACAGTCAAGAGCGCGCTTTGCTTCTGCTCTTCATCGAGAGTGCGATAATCGCCCACGATCCGGGCCGCGGCGAGCAGCTCCGCGATAACCTGTTCATGGACATCCGAATTCTGGCGAAGATCAACCGTAGCAAGATGAAAACCGAAAACCTCGACGGCCCGCCTCAGCGGCCGCAGGCGAGCCTCGATCAGCGCCGCGCCCTTGTTCGCAATGAGAGAGGTCTCCACGATGGCGAGATCCGCTTGCAGGTCTTCGGCTGTTTCATAAGCGGCGGCAGAGGATTGAACGCGTCGCGGGGCGGATTTGCCGGTCAGTCTGTGAAGCGTCGCAGCGAGCCGGGAATAGATCCCGATCATAGCGCGCCGATAGGGTTCATCCTGGCGATGCGGGTTGTCGACGCCCGATCGGTCCGCCAGCGCCTGCAGCTCCGGCGAAAAGACGACGAGACGCGACGACATCGGCATTTCGACCCGAAGCTCGTTCAGCTCGTTCAGATAATACTGGATCGCCACCTCGCTCTGGCGGCGCAGCGCGCGCACAAGGGTCTCCACGTTCACATTCGGGTTGCCGTCCCGGTCGCCGCCGATCCAGGAGCCCATCTGGACGAACGGCGGCACATGCATGTCGAGCCTCTCTTCAAGGCTTGCATAAAGATGCGGTATCTCGCGCAGGAAGCTTGTCTGATAAAACCGGAGCGCGTTCTCGATTTCGTCCGCGACCGTGAGATGCGTGGCCCGCAAGAGCCGCGTCTGCCAAAGCTGGACAATCTTCGCCCGGATCATCGCCTCGTTGCGTTTGAGGTCCTTTTCGTACGCCAAGGTTTCCCGAGCGGCGAGCAGGTGCTCGATAGCGCCTGTCGCGTCGAGAATGCTGCGGCGCTGCACCTCGGTGGGATGCGCCGTCAGCACGGGCGACACGAGGCTTTCCTTCAGCCCTTCGCATGTCTTTTCCGGGTCAATTCCAGCCTCGGCCAGAAGCTTGAAAGTGAAGTCAAGGCTGCCTTTCGCTTCCTTGGCCGGAGTCCTGGCCAGGAATGCAGCCGTGCAGCGCATGCGGTGACGGTCCTCCGCAATATTCGTCAGATGAGAAAAATAGCAGAATGCGCGGGCCACGAGCACGGCTTCCTCGGGTTTAAGCCAGCCGAGGAGGCGGTCGAGTTCCCGGCCGGCTTCGGAGTTGGCTTCAAGTTCGAAGGCGGTGCTGAGGCGGCGGATGGTCTCGATCGTTTGAAAGGTGCGAAGGCCTTCCTGTTCGCGGATCGTTTCCCCAAGCAGATTTCCAAGGAGACGAATATCCTTGACGAGAAGCTCTTCCATCTCCGGGAGGTGGCTGATGCTGGGGTTTAGCGTATCAATCATCGTAACTCCACGGGAGAGCGCCGCCACAACCGGACAAAGAAAAGAGAACTGAAAAGTCGCCCCCCGCGCAAGTCCCTCAGCGGCCAAGCCGCGCTGGGATCAAACCTGCCTTCCGGACCGGCTGCATTGCCGCACAAGTTGCGGCGCCAGCTTAAAAAAATGGGCGCAAACCCTTGAGATCGACAGCACGCCGCCAGAGCTATATACAAGCCGATACACCGTGATCGATAGAAGGATAAAAAATGAGCATCAGAGCACGCTTGGGGGCATCTTTTTCGGCGGCGCTATTGTCTGCCGTCCTTCTTCTCGGGCAGGCCGCTTCAGCGCAAGAGCGCGACGCCAAGTCTCCTGTCATCGTTTTTGCCGCCGCCAGTCTGAAAAACGCGCTCGATGCAATCTCGGCGGCGTGGCAGCAAGAGTTGGGCCAAAGCGCCAAAATCAGCTATGCGGCCAGCTCTGCCCTCGCAAAGCAGCTTGAGCAGGACGCGCCGGCGCACATCTTCATTTCCGCCGATCTCGATTGGATGGACTACGTTGAGAAGAAGGCGTTGATCGATACGAATAGCCGCTCGAACCTTCTCGGCAATGCGCTCGTTCTCATCGCCCCCAAGGATAGCGCCGCCGCGATCGATCTGAAGCAAGGCGCCGATCTTGGCAAGCTTGTCGGCAACGGGCGCCTTGCGGTGGGCAATGTCGACTCGGTCCCCGCAGGCAAATACGCCAAGGCCGCACTTGAGAAGCTCGGGATGTGGCCGCAGGTCGCAAGCAAACTGGCTCAGGCCGAGAGCGTACGCGCCGCCCTTCTCCTGGTATCGCGCGGCGAGGCTCCGCTTGGCATCGTCTACCAGACGGACGCCGCGTCCGACCCCAACGTCAGGATTGTCGCTACCTTTCCCGCCGACTCCCACCCACCGATCATCTATCCGATCGCGCTGACGACGAAAGCGACGGACGAGGCGAAGTCTTTCTTCTCTTATATCAAGTCGCCGAAGGCTGCCCCTCTTTTCGAAGCTCAAGGCTTCACGGTCCTGAAATAGCAAAATGGAGAAACGATCCTGAACGAGTGGTGGACGCTCAGCCCGGACGAATGGACCGCCATCAGGCTGAGCCTCCTCGTTGCAACCGTGGCCATGGCGGCGAGCCTGCCTTTCGGCTTGGGCGTCGCCATGGCGTTAGCGCGCCGCGACTTCTGGGGGAAGGCGCTCGTGAACGGGATCGTGCATCTTCCGCTCGTCATGCCGCCTGTCGTGACCGGCTATCTCCTGCTCCTCACCTTCGGGCGGAAAGGCCCCGTCGGAGCCTTTCTCGATCAGTATTTCGGCATTGTCTTTTCGTTTCGCTGGACGGGCGCGGCGCTCGCCTGCGCCGTCATGGGGTTCCCGCTCATGGTGCGCGCGATCCGGCTGTCCGCCGAGGCGGTCGATACGAAGCTGGAAGCGGCCGCCGGAACGCTCGGCGCAAGCCCGTTCTGGGTCTTTCTCACCGTGACGCTGCCGCTGATCGCGCCCGGCATTATCGCGGGCATGATCCTCTCTTTCGCGCGATCCATGGGCGAGTTTGGCGCGACCATCACCTTCGTTTCGAACATTCCTGGCGAGACGCAGACGCTGCCGTCCGCGATCTACACTTTGACGCAAGTGCCGGGCGGCGATGCGGCCGCGCTCCGGCTCACCGTCATATCCATCGTCATCTCGATGGCGGCTCTCCTCGCGTCCGAGTTTCTTGCGCGCCGGGCGGGCCGCAGCCTGCATGTCGCAACATGATCGAAGTCAGCGCCTTTCAGAAGCTCGGCGGCTTCACGCTCGACGCCTCATTCGCGGCCGATAGCCGATTCATCGCGCTGTTCGGGCATTCCGGCTCGGGCAAAACCACCCTCCTCAACGTCGTCGCGGGATTGCTCAGGCCCGAGCGCGGGCGTGTGATCGTCGATGGCGCCACCCTCTTTGATGCGGATCGCGGGGTGTTTCTGCCGCCCTACCGGCGTCAGCTTGGGACCGTTTTCCAGGAAGGCCGCCTTTTCCCGCATCTGAGCGTGCGCCAGAATCTGCTTTATGGCGCATGGTTCGCTCGCCTGACCCGAAAGCAGGAGAAGCTCGCTCGCATCACCGATCTGCTGGGCATCGAGCATCTGCTGGGCCGCTATCCGAACCAGCTTTCGGGCGGCGAGAAGCAGCGCGTCGCCATCGGCCGCGCGATCCTCGCCTCGCCGAAACTCCTCCTGATGGACGAGCCGCTCGCCTCGCTCGACGATCCCCGCAAGCAGGAGATCATGCCCTATCTCGAACGCCTGCGCGACGAGGCCCGCATCCCCATCATCTATGTCAGCCACTCGGTGGCGGAGGTGGCGCGGCTGTCCGATACGCTGGTGATCCTTGTCGGCGGCAAGGTTCGCGCCGCCGGCCCGACGATCGAGCTGATGCAGCGCCTCGATCTCCTGCCCGTGGTCGACGGCGGGGAGACAGGGGCGGTGATCGAAGCCGTCGTGAAAAGCCACGACGACGCTTATGGCTTGACTGTGCTTGCCTCGCGCGGAGGCCAATGGAAAGTCCCGCGCCTCGACATTCTCCCCGGAAAGCGCGTGCGGATGCACATCAAGGCGCGCGACGTGATGATCGCGCTGCGCCAGCCCGGCGACGTGAGCGCGCTCAACGTCATCCCCGCCGTGGTTGCGGAGATCGGCCCCTTGGATGGCCCCGGCGTCGAGATCAAGCTCGATTGCGGCGGCGAGGCGCTCGTGGCGCGGCTCACGCGTTACTCCGTCGAGCGCCTTTCCTTGCGTAAGGGCGCGCCCGTTTTCGCCATCGTGAAGTCGGTTTCCTTCGACCGCTCTGCGCTTGGCGCAGCCTGGCATGACATCCCGGTGGCGGATGCGGCGGCCGCACCGCAGTAAGGGCCATGCATCAGGCACGGGCGACAGCGCTTGCCAAACCAAAACATGCAATGTAATAACATTACATGAAATCGGCGGCGGTGTCTCAGGCGAGGGGCGCCACAAGCTTGCGATGTAATGTTATACGGTAACATCAAAATATGGACCGCCAGACCATAGTCGCGCCTAAATGATAAACCACTGCAAACCTTCGGAGGCAATCTCGATGGGCTTGAAGCAAAACGCATTCGTTTTCGCAGGCATCGTCACCTGCATCGCTTTTTCCGCCGCGGCGGAGGAGCACAGGCAGCTTGGCGCGCATGTGCATGGACATGGCCGGTTGAACATCGCCATCGAAGACAAGACCGTGTCCATAGAACTTGAAGCGCCGGGCGCCGATATCGTGGGCTTCGAGCACGAGGCGTCCACGGGCGCGCAAAGGGCTGAGATTGAGAAGGCGAAAGCGACGCTCGCCGCTGGCCTATCCCTATTTACGCCCGCGGCCGAGGCCGGCTGCGCACAAAAGACGTCGAAAGTCTCGATCGAAGCGGAACACGAGCACGAGGACGAGCATCATGCCGAAGGCGCCAAGTCTGACGCCGAGGAAGAAGAAGCGGAGCACCATCACTCAGAGTTTCACGTCGAATATGCCTTCAAATGTGCGTCGCCGGATCGCCTCACATCCATGACATTCGACTATTTCAAGGCGTTTCCCAACGCCCAGGAGCTTGACATCTCGCTCATCTCGCCGAAGGGGCAGAGCAGCTACGAGGTCAAGCGCGACAAGCCGCGCCTCGATCTGACGGGGATCATGTGACCGATCCGACGGCGTTGGCCGAACCTCTCGCCGAGACCGCAGCGGCGCGCCCGGACATCGTCCGGATGTCGGGCGTCAGGTTCGTTTGGCCCGGCCGCAACGCATTCAGCCTCGTCATCGAAGACTTTGCGCTTGAACGCGGAGAGCGGCTGTTTCTCGTGGGCCCCTCCGGGTCCGGCAAATCGACCTTTCTCAGTCTCCTCGCGGGCATCGTCACGCCACAGGACGGCGTCATCGAAGTGCTGGGCGCGGATATCGCCAAGCTCAGCGGAGCGGCGCGCGACCGCTTCCGGGCGGAGCACTACGGCATCATCTTTCAGATGTTCAATCTTCTGCCCTATGGATCGGTGATCGACAATGTCGTGCTTCCGCTCAGCTTTTCGCGCAAACGCCGGGCGCGGGCCGAAGCGGAAGGCGGCGCCCACGCCGAGGCGGCGCGGCTGCTCGAAACCCTCGGCCTCGAAAAATCGGTCATCGCAAACACATCGGCGGCAAACCTGAGCGTCGGCCAGCAGCAGCGCGTCGCCGCGGCGCGGGCGCTCATCGGCGCGCCCGAACTGATCATCGCCGATGAGCCGACCTCGTCGCTCGACCGGAACAGGCAGCAGGCTTTCCTCGATCTTCTGTTCGCCGACATCGAGGCCGCCGGCGCGACGCTCGTCATGGTCAGCCATGACGAAAGCCTGTCGAGTCGTTTCACGCGCGTCGTCAATCTGACCGACATCGCTAGGACGTCGCGGATGGGTGTGAGATGAGAGCTGTTCCCCCTCACCCCTGCCCTTCTCCCGCCAGGGGAGAGGGAGAAACAACGTTCCTCCCTCTCCCCTGGCGGGAGAGGGGCGGGGGTGAGGGGGACGGACGCATGATCATTGTCCGCCTCGCGCTGCAATCGCTCGCCAACCGCTGGCTGACGGCGCTTCTCACGATCTTCTCCATAGCTCTGAGCGTGATGTTGCTTCTCGGCGTCGAAAAAGTGCGCACCGGAGCGCGGCAGAGTTTCGCCGACACGATCTCCGGAACCGACCTCATCGTGGGCGCGCGCAGCGGAAGCCTCAACCTGCTTCTCTATTCCGTCTTCCGCATCGGCAACGCGACCAACAACATCACCTGGAAGACCTATCAGGACATCGCGGCGCGCCCCGACATCGCCTGGATCGTTCCGATTTCGCTCGGCGACAGCCACCACGGCTTTCGCGTGATGGGAACCACGCCCGATTACTTCAAGCTCTACCATTACCGGCATGGCCACCCCCTCGAATTCGCTTCAGGAGCGCCCTTCAGCGATCTCTTCGACGCCGTGATCGGGGCGGATGTCGCCGCCGAACTCGGCTATAAGACCGGCGACAAAATCATTGTGGCCCACGGCCTTGGCTCCGTCTCGTTCGTCGAGCACGACGACAAGCCGTTCCGCGTTTCAGGCGTCCTCGCCAAGACCGGCACGCCCGTCGACCGCACGGTTCATGTCAGCCTCCCCGCCATCGAAGCGATCCATGTCGACTGGCAGAGCGGCGCGCGCATTCCCGGCCAAAGCGTCTCCGCCGAGGAGGCGCGCAAGATGAACCTCGAGCCGAAGGCGATCACGGCGGCGTTCATCGGGCTGAAGTCGAAGCTCGCCGCGTTCCGGCTGCAGCGCGCCATCAACGACTATCCCGAGGAGCCTTTGTCCGCCATCCTGCCGGGGGCTGCGCTTCAGGAGCTTTGGGGGCTGGTCGGAACGGCGGAAACCGCCTTGTCGGCGGTCTCGGGCATGGTGGTGGTGACCGCGCTTCTCGGCATGGTGACCATGATCCTCACGACGCTGAACGAGCGCCGCCGCGAGATGGCGATCCTGCGCTCCGTCGGCGCGCGGCCTCTCACCATTCTCTCCCTTCTTGTAACGGAGGCTGGCCTCCTTACGTTTTGTGGGGTCGCGTTGGGAGCCATTCTTCTTTATGTCGCCTTGATCGCGCTTCAGCCATTCATAGACCGCACTTACGGCCTCCATATCGCCATCGATCCCCCGACATGGGATCAACTCACTGTCCTGGCGGCCATTGTGGCGGCCGGGTTTGTCGCCGGGCTGCTCCCGGCTCTCAGGGCTTATCGCCTTTCTTTGGCGGACGGCATGACCGTCCGAACCTGACGGAACGTTTGAGATGACTCGCATCCTTTACGCCGCCGCTCTTTGCTTTTTCATGGCGGCCACGCCAGGCGCCGCCACGGAAAGCGAGCCTCCGATGGAGCTGGCTTGGGGCAAGCTCGTTCCCCCAGCGCCGGCGCCGGTTCAAACCATGAAAGCGAAAAGCTTCCTGTCGGGCGCGACGCCCTTCGCGGGCGCGGGCGGTAGCGAGCCCCCTCCTCCGCCGACTGTCGATGACAGGCGCTGGATGTCCGAGCGCCGCCTTCAGGCGGGCGCCGGCGGCTTACCCGCCGTCGTGACGGACCTGGACGGCAAGCGCGTGCGGATTGGCGGCTACGTCGTGCCGCTCGATTTCGAGGCGACGAACGTCAAGGAATTCCTGCTCGTCCCCTTCGTCGGGGCATGTATCCACGTCCCGCCTCCCCCGCCGAACCAGATCATCTATGTGAAAACGACGAAGGGCTTCGATGTCGCCGGATCGTTCGACCCGGTCTACGTGACGGGAACGTTGAAAGTTGCGTCGCAATATACGGGACTTGCCGAGACCGGATACACGATCGACGCCGACAAGGTCGAGACGCGCAAGGAATAGGCCGGCAATCATCTGCGCATCACGCCTGCTTTGCAAACAACCTGCGGAACAGGCCGCGCCATCTCGAAGATCCGGGAGCTGCGGCCGATTTTGAGGGAGCCGCCCGATGGCCCTTGCTTGCGACCGGAAATCCAGCGCCTTTCCAGGCGACGAGGCCGCCTTCCAGATGATAAATCGTCTCCTGCGGGGACATCTCTGCGCGAAGCCTTTGGCAGGCCGCCTGCCCGCGTCCGCCCACGCGGCACATGACGACGAGCTTGCGGCCCGAATGCTCAGGGAGCGCGGCGCGGCGAAGCCGGCCAAGCGGCACGAGCGCGGCTCCCTCGATATGCTCGGCGTCGTATTCCACTGGCTCGCGCACATCCACAATCACGGCCTTATCGGCCTCTTGCCATTTTCTCAGCGTTGCAGCATCAATGTTTTCAATCGTCATGGGTAATACCTCATATTTGTATTATCTAATACACTCAGCGCTTGCAATAGATAAGATAGAGCGTTGATAACAGCGCATGAGCCTCCATGTTGCAGAGACGGTAGTAAACCATCTGTCCTCTTTTTTCTGTATCAACCAAGCTTGCTTCGCGCAACCTCGCCAAGTGCTGGGACACCGCCGATTGAGACAGAGCAACAGCCCGGCATAGCTCCCCGACCGATTTCTCTCCGTCGATAAGCTGGCACAGGATAAGGAGCCGCGAGGGATTCGCCAATTCCTTCAGCATCGCCGCCGCCTCTGCGGCATGGCTCTGCATTTCAACCGAGACGGGAAGCCTGCTTCTTTGCATGTTGACAACATATTAGAGACATCTAATATATGCAAGACCAGATTCAATCGCTGAGGAGACCTTCGTGGACAAGAACTATATCGAAATCACACGGGACATTTCGGCCAACCTCAAGGCGCTCAGGAAGGATATCCCCGACACCATGGCGGGCTTCTCGGCGATGGCGCAGGCCGCCTCGCGCGATGGCGCGCTCGACAAGAAGACGAAGGAGCTTATCGCCCTTGCGCTCGGCGTGGCGGCGCGTTGCGACGGCTGCATCGGCTTCCATACCGAGGCTTTGATCCGGCTCGGAGCCTCCCGCCAGGAAGTGGAAGAGACGCTCGGCATGGCCGTGTACATGGGGGGCGGCCCGTCCCTGATGTATGCCGCCGACGCAATGGCCGCCTACGAGCAGTTCCTCGCCCGAAAGAGCGCCACAGCCTAACACGGCGGCTCCGTTCAGGCGGCCAGCGTTCATTGACCAAGGAATGGACGCTGGAATTGAGAACGCAGCTCCCCGCATGAGGATGCTCCGTATACGTTTCAACCAAAGTGTGGTTGAGACAAAAGACAATCATGCGCTTAATCATCCTGTTCTTGAAACGCAGTGAGGGAGTTCATCATGAAAATCACCCGGAGGGTCGCGGCCGTCGGCGGCGTCAGCTTGCTTGGAAGCGCAGCGTTGACGTCAATGGCCCGAGCCGAATTCGCGCAGTGGCTCGAAGGGATCGGCGAGGGGCTTGAAGACTTTTGGATCGCGACCGACGCCTACATCTACGGCTATCCGCTCGTGACCATGGAGATGACCCGCCGCGTGATCACGAATGTCGCCGAACCGAAGGGAACCAGAGCGCCCATGGGGCAGCTCATCAAGCTGCGGGAGTATCCCGATGCTTCCTTCCGTGACGTGACCGCTCCCAACGCAGACACCCTTTACACCACCGCATTTTTCGATGTCGGCAAGGAGCCCAGGATCTTAAGCCTTCCCGATATGAATGGCCGTTATTTCCTGATGCCGATGCTCGACGGGTGGACCGACGTCTTCCAGGCGCCCGGCAAGCGGACCACGGGGACGGGCGCGCAAACCTACGCCATCACGGGGCCCGGCTGGTCGGGGACGCTTCCCGAAGGCGTGAAGCAGTATAAATCGCCGACGAGCCTCGTTTGGCTGCTTGGCCGCATCTACTGCACCGGCACGCCGGAGGATTACAAAGCCGTTCACGCGCTCCAGGATGAGGTCAAGCTGGTCCCGCTCAGTAGCTACGGCAAGCCTTACACGCCGCCTCCGGGAAAGGCCGATCCCTCCATCGATATGAAGACGCCGGTGCGCGATCAGGTCAACAAGCTGGACGCGATCGAATATTTCACGCTTCTCGCCGAACTGATGAAGACTAATCCCCCAGCCGCCGCCGATGCGCCGGCGCTTGCGCGGTTCGCCAAGATCGGGCTCGTTCCGGGTCAGGACTTCGACAAGAGCAAGTTCAATGCGGACTTTGCCAAGCGCATCCCGCAAATCGGCTTCGACCGGATCATGCTCCAGTTCAAGATCAACCCGGCGGTACAGCATATCAATGGCTGGGGTTTCACCACCAAGACAGGAATTTACGGCGTCGATTATTTGATGCGGGCCCTTGTCACGGCGATCGGTCTCGGCGCCAACCGTCCCCAGGATGCCGTCTATCCAACATCGCTCAAGGACGCGAACGGCAGCGCGTATGATGGGGCGCACAAATACGTCCTGCCGCTTCGAAAAGGGCCATACCCCGCCCGTGGAAGGCTTCTGGTCGATAACAATGTACAATGAGCAATATTTCTTCGTCGCGAACCCGATCAATCGCTATTCGATCAGCCCGCGGCAAAACTTGAAGACGAACCCGGACGGATCGGTCGATATCTATATCCAGAAAAACTCGCCGGGCGCAGAGAAGGAATCGAACTGGCTGCCAGCTCCAGACGGCAAATTCTATCTGATGCTGCGCATGTACTGGCCCAATGAAAGCGATCCATCGATCCTCAATGGGAGCTGGACAATACCGCCGGTAACCAAGGCGAGGCTAGAACGATCCCACGTTTCAGCAGCGTCATTTCATGCCGCAGCGCGCATGGGATGACGCTGGCTATCAGTGTGAGTCCTTTTTCGTCGCGTTCGTCTTAGCAAAACTTGCGTCGCCGCTCGCGTTGAGCCATTTGGTACGGAGGCTGCTAGTAACTGAGACGAGCCTGACAATGACATATTTCTCGAAAATCGGCGGCGCGCCAGCCGTCGATAAAATCGTGGAAGAGTTTTTCGCTCGAATGGAGACCTTGCCGGAGGCCCGGAGGCTCCGCGAGATGCACGCGGACGATCTCGCCAAGACAAAATCTGTCATGAAGCGCTATTTCAGCGAATTGCTCGGCGGTCCCCAGTTCTCCGAAACGCGCGGCAATCCCGCTTTGAAGGGCCGTCACGCAAGTCTGGATATCGGGCCACAAGAGCGGGACGCCTGGATGCGGTGCATGCGGGAGGCGCTTAAGTCGACCGTCGCCGATGAGAGCCTTCGAACTTACATCGAAGAACGCTTTTACCAGCTCGCGGAGTGGGTCCGCAATGATGAGGAAAAACCGAAATGATAAGCCGCGGCCAGCGGGGGCGCGCGGCTGGGTTGCCAACCTGTATCAAAGACTGATTAACCATCAGTCTTGTGCAATTTTATTTCAATCAAAGTCAACATATAGCAATATCAAGCAATTTCACAAAATTGCTTGAGTAGCGGCGCCGTAAAATCAACGCTTCGAGAGAGATACTTATATGCTTACTTATGGGCCGTATTACCAAACAAAGCCAATCTTTACCGAATTTTAAGCGACGCGTTTTCAGACGGCCGTGACCTGAGCCGGAGCAACGCCGTCCTTGAACAGCTTGAAGACGATGGAATCGATGAGCGCCTCGAAGGAGGCGTCGACGATGTTCGGCGAGACGCCGACGGTAAACCATCGGCGGCCCGATTTCCGATCATGGCTCTCGATGAGGACGCGCGTCACGGCGTCCGTGCCCGCCGTGAGGATACGCACCTTGAAATCCACCAGCTCCACATTCTCGATGTGCGGCTGGTAAATCCCGAGATCCTTGCGCAGCGCCTGATCGAGCGCGTGCACGGGGCCGTTTCCTTCGCCCGCGTTCATCATGATTTGGTCTCCGATCTGGACCTTCACGATGGCCTCGGAAACGGTGACGAGATCGCCGCTCGCGTTATGCCGGCGCTCCACTAGGACGCGGAACCGCTCCACATCGAAGAAGTCCGGCGCCTCGCCGAAAGCGCGGCGCGCCAGGAGTTCGAAGGAGGCGTCGGCGGCTTCATAGGCGTAGCCTTGCGCTTCCTTGGTTTTGACCTGCTCAAGAAGGGCGCCAAGCCGCGGATCGTCCTTGTCGGCCTCCATGCCGATGCGCGCCAGTTCCGCCAGGATGTTCGAGCGGCCGGCCTGGTTCGACACGAGGAGCTTGCGCACGTTGCCAACGCTTTCCGGCGGCACGTGCTCGTAGCAGCGCGGGTCTTTGGCGACGGCCGACGCGTGAATGCCGCCCTTGTGCGCGAAGGCGGCCTCGCCGACATAGGGCGCGTGCCTGTCCGGCTGCCGGTTCAAAATCTCATCGAGCTGCCGCGAAACCGCCGTCAGCGTCTTGAGCGCGGCGGGGGTCACGCCTGTTTCGAACTTCGAGGCATAGTCTTCTTTCAGGAGCAGCGTCGGGATGATGGACGTCAGGTTGGCGTTGCCGCAGCGCTCGCCCAGGCCGTTCAGCGTGCCGTGGAGGTGGCAAGCGCCCGCGCGCACCGCCGCAAGCGTGTTGGCGACGCCGTTTTCCGTATCGTTGTGGGCGTGGATGCCGATAACCTCGGACGGGATTTCGCGCGCGACCGCGGTCACGATCTCCTCGACCTCATGCGGCAGCGTTCCGCCATTCGTATCGCAAAGAACCACCCAGCGCGCCCCGGCCTGGTAAGCGGTCCTTGCGCAAGAAAGAGCGTAGGCCGGGTTCGCCTTGTAGCCGTCGAAGAAATGCTCGCAGTCGATAATCGGCTCCTTTTCCTGTGCGAGGATCGCCTCGACCAACTCGCGGATGGTGCCGAGGTTTTCGTCGTTGGTGACGCCAAGCGCGACGTCCACGTGATAGTCCCAGGACTTGGCGACGAGCACGATCGCATCCGCCTTCGCCTGGACGACAGCCTGGAAGCCGGGGTCGTTCGACACCGAGCGGCCCGCGCGCTTCGTCATGCCGAAGGCCGCGAGCTTTGCCTGCCGCAGGCGCGGAGGCGCATCGAAGAAGGCCGTGTCAACCGGGTTCGCGCCGGGATAGCCGCCCTCGATGTAGTCGATGCCGAGGGCGTCAAGACGCCGCGCAATCAAGAGCTTGTCTTCCACCGAGAAGTCTACGCCAAGCGTTTGCGCCCCATCGCGCAGCGTGGTGTCGAACAGGTACAGCCGCTTTCTTTTCATAACTCGTCCGTTGTTAGCAATCACCTTAGCGCCGGATAACCCTCTCCCCTTGCGGGAGAGGGTGGCCCCGAAGGGGCCGGGTGAGGGGCGCTTCGCTCTAGCGCCATCGCTATCGCGGCAGCGACGCCCTCCGCATTTTTCAGAATCTCGTTGTTCCAGAAACGCAAAACACGAAAGCCGCTAGCGGCAAACCAGGCATCCCGGAGGTTGTCCGTCTTAGACTCGTTGTGCTGCCCGCCATCGGCCTCAATGACGAGGCGCTCATCGTAACAAACGAAATCCGCGATATACGGTCCGATTGCAACCTGACGCCGGAATTTCACGCCCGCGAACTGCCGGTTTCGCAAGATGCGCCACGGCGCGTGCTCGGCATCGGTCATGTCTTGGCGCAACTGCCGCGCCTTGCCCAAGCGCGAGAGGCGAGCGGCTTCCCCCTCACCCGGCGCCCGGCATCGCCGGACGCCACCCTCTCCCGCAAGGGGAGAGGGTTTGACCGCGCTCTCACCATTCATCGGGCGATTTCCCAGGTGGTTTCGATTTCGCCGGTGGCGGGGTTCTTCGCGTCCTTCAGCGAAATACCCATGGCGGAAAGTTCGCCGCGAATGCGATCGGCCTCCGCCCAGTTCCTCGCTTTCCGCGCCGCCAAGCGATCAGCGATTAGCCTTTGTATGTCCGTTCCCCTCGGTTGCGCGCTGATGCTTGCTCCTCCCGAAGAGCGAATTTCCATTCGCCCTTCTAGTGGCACCTTTCGAGTAAGGTTCTCTCTTTTCCCAGAATGGCCAATTAGCTTGAGTTCGGCGAGCAACTCCGCAAACCGCTTTTCGCGGAAGAGCTTATGAAACGCCGCGATCATTTCAGGCGTGTTCAGATCGTCGCCGAGCGCGTTCAGCACCTCCATTGGCGCTTCGGGCGCAGGAGCCACAGTCTCTAGTGTGCCGTACCAATCCCACAGCGTTTTATGGGCTTCGTCCAAACCCTCATACGTCCAATCCAGGGGCTGCCGGTAATGGGTGCGCAACATATTGAAACGCAATGCCTCGCCGGGCCAGCCCAGGCCATGCCAATTGGTCAGCAGATCGTGGATGGTGACGAAATTGCCAAGCGACTTCGACATCTTCTGGCCTTCGACCTGGAGATGCCCGTTATGCATCCAGACATTGGCCATGATCTCCGTGCCATGCGCGCACGTCGATTGCGCCACCTCGTTCTCGTGGTGCGGGAACAGGAGGTCGATGCCGCCGCCGTGAATGTCGAAGACTTTGCCGAGATGCTTTTCCGACATGGCCGAGCATTCGAGATGCCAGCCGGGGCGGCCATAGCCCCAGGGGCTGTCCCAGCCGGGTTCGGAGCCGGCGCTTGGCTTCCACAGCACGAAGTCCATGGGATCGCGCTTATAAGGCGCAATCTCGATGCGGGCGCCCGCGCGCATTTCGTCGGTCGAGCGGCGGGCAAGCTCCCCGTAACGCGAATCGGACGGCACGTTGAACAGCACATGCCCCTCTGCTGCGTAAGCGTGCCCGCGCTCGATAAGCCGCTGGATCATCGAGATCATTTCCGGGATGTGCTCCGTCGCGCGCGGCTCGACGGTCGGCGGCAGCGCGCCAAGCGCCGCGACATCGGCATGAAACTGCGCGGCGGTGCGCCCGGTCAGCTCGCGAATGGACACGCCTTCCTCGGCGGCGCGCGCGTTGATCTTGTCGTCCACGTCGGTAATGTTGCGCACATAGGTGACGCGGTCCGCCCCATAGACGTGGCGCAATAGCCGGAACAGCACGTCGAACACAATCACGGGGCGCGCATTGCCAATATGGGCAAAGTCATAGACCGTGGGCCCGCACACATACATGCGCACAGCCTTTGGATCGAGAGGCTCGAAAACCTCTTTGCGTCGGGTCCGCGTATTATAAAGCTTAAGCGCCATAAGCCCTGCCTCTGCTGGCGGGCTTGTCGTTCAAACAAAAGTTTCACCGCGCCAGCGTCTATGTCAGCTCGCGTTAATAATGCACCGGGAGATGCGTGAAACTTTTTGCCTCATCGCCCGACCATTGCCGTAAATTTGTTGAAGGTCAAGGCGGATGGCGCGCGACTCGACAAAAATAGTTTCGATGATGAAGGCATCCTTCAGGGGCGCCGGGTTGAAACGCTTTCCGCGGTCGCGCAAGCTAGCGAGGCGATTCTCGGTCGGCGGCGGTGACATGAAAGTTTTTCTTCGCGGTTTTAGCGTCGTTTGCGTCCTCGCGGTCTTTGCCGCCGTGGCAAATGACGCCGGCGCACAAGGCTGGGGTTGGGGTGGCGGCCCCCCATGGGGCGGCGGCGGCGATGGACCGTCCCCCTATGACCAGCCTCCGCCTCGTCCCGTCTATGGCCAGCCCGCCTATGGCGGTCCGCGCGAGCCTTCGCCAAGCTTCGGTTCCATGAACCCTCGCTGCCAAGAGTTGGAGGCCCAGCTGACAAACGGCTCGTCCAATGCCGGGCAGGATCAGCTTCCCCGCATTGAAGATGACATGCGGCAGGCGGATGCGCAGTTCCATCGTGCGCAATCCGATGCGGACCGCTCCGACTGCTACGAGGATATGTTCCTGTTCGGGCGGTCGCTTCGCCGGTCGCCGCGATGCGTCGATCTGGACCGGCAGGTGCAAGCCGCCAAGGCCCAGCTCGCGCAACTGAGAGCCCAGCGCGACGCCGCGATGCGTGGCAGCTCACCGCGCGGGAGGCGGGACGAAATTGTCGCGGAGCTTGCGCGCAATCATTGCGGCGAACAATATGCCCACGAATATGAGGGGCAGCGCCGCAGCCGCAGTTCGTCGATCTTCTCCTTCTTCACCAATGAGGAAAATTCTCCGGACGAGCCACCGTCGTCATCGTCGCCCTTTGCGCCGTCGCCTCCGCCGGGATATGGCGGAGGCTCGTCCTCTTACCGGACATGGTGCGTTCGTGAATGCGACGGCTTCTATTTTCCGGTCAGCAACTACACTTCGGAAGGTCAGTTTCAAGCGGACGAAGAGAAGTGCCACTCGCTGTGCGCCTCTCCGGCCGAATTGTTCTACCATCGCGCCGATCAGGATGTGGACCAGATGGTTTCCCTGAACGGGAGGCCCTATGCCTCGATGCCTTTCGCCTTCCGGAACCGGAAGGTCTACATCAGAGGCTGCTCGTGCAAGGCGAGCGAATATTCGCCCGAACAAATTGCAAAGTCCGAAAAAGCCCTGAAACTGTCGAAACGGGCCGACGCCACGGGCAAATCCGACGCGGCCTTCGCGCGGCGGATTTCGCAAGCCGTGCAGAACGCGCCCGGTCAGCCGGTTTCCGCCTCACCCTCGCCGCACGACGCGGCGACGCCGCTTGAGACGGTGCCGCTCCCCAATCCGCAACGCTGAGCATTGCGTTCATGTCATCCCGGAACGGCGCTTGCGCCGTTCCGGAATCTTACAAAGCGCTTCGGTTCGTAACGGCCCCGGATATGCGCGAGGCGCATTCCGGGGCGACGTCTAGAGGGACGCCCCGCGTTCGATAAAACGCACGATGTTTTTAGCCTGCGGCGCTTCCGCGAAACCCCGTGGCCAGGACGTAAAGCTCGGGCGATTCCGTCCGGCTTGCCTTGGGCTTGATGTGCCGCACGGTCGCGAAATCGCGCTTCAGAATGTCGAGCAGGCTCTTCTCGCTCCCTCCCTGGAAGACCTTGGCCAGGAAGGTTCCGCCCGGCGCGAGAACCTGGATGGCGAACGCGATCGCCTCTTCCGCGAGGCCCATGATGCGGAGATGGTCGGTTTGACGGTGGCCGGTCGTGGGGGCCGCCATGTCGGATAGGACCGCGTTGGGTCTTCGGCCCGCGAGCGCGGCGAGCAGTTTCTCGTCCGCTCCCGCCTCGGTGAAATCCTGCTGCAGAATGATCACGCCGGGAATCCCATCGAACGGGAGGATATCGAGCGCCACGACCGCGCCTCTGCCTTCGGCGGACTGAACGCGCTTCGCCGCGATCTGGCTCCAGCCGCCTGGAGCCGCTCCGAGGTCGACAACCACATCGCCGGGCTTCAGAAGCCCATATTTGTCCGCGATCTCTTCAAGCTTATAGGCCGCGCGGCTGCGATAGCCGTCCCGCTTCGCGGCAGCCACATAAGGATCGTTCAACTGCCGCTCCAGCCATTGCCTGGAGGAAGTCGTGCGGCCGCGAGACTTCTTCAGTTTGACCTTAAAAGACCGGTCCCGATTTGGCTCTTGCTTGGTCATGAAGGAATGATGGGTTGTGGATGGCCGTCGCAGCCCGCTCGCGCATGGCGTCTTCGGCGATCAATGTTGCAAGAATGCCCTCCCGAAGGCCGCGGTCGGCAACTCGAAGGGTCTTCACCGGCCAAACTCTCAGCATGGCTTCCATGATGGCGCAACCGGCAAGGATGAGGTCGGCTCTTTCCGCGCCGATGCAAGGCTGCGCCGCGCGCTCCTCCCAGTTCATGGCGGCGATGCGCTTCGTAACGTCCCGGATGCTGTCCGTGGACAGCCAGCATCCATCCACCTTCGCGCGATGGTATTCCGAGAGGCCGAGATACACCCCCGCGATGGTCGTGACGGTGCCCGAAGTGCCAAGAAGATGTGTGCCTTCCCGCGCCACTTTCCGGCTAATGCCGTTGGCTTCGTTGAAGGGCCTGAGCCTGTCCTGGACGAAGCCGACCATGTCCTCGAACTGAAAGCCCTCCGCCCGGTTGCTGCCGAAGCGCTCGGCCAGTGTCACGACGCCAAACGGCAGCGAGGTCCAGGCTTCGATGCAGTCCTGGATTTTCAGGCGGTCTTCGATGGAAATTCGCTTCGAGCGGCGGCCATGCTTGAGATTGAGCCAGACGAATTCGGACGAACCGCCGCCAATATCGAAGATCAATGCGTAGTCGCTTTGCTTGTCGATGAGGGATGCGCACCCCGAAACCGCAAGGCGAGCCTCGGTCTCGCGCCCGATGATTTCAAGCGAAAGCCCCGTTTCGCGCTTAACGCGGGCGATGAAGTCAGGCCCGTTTTTCGCAATGCGGCAAGCTTCCGTCGCAACCAGGCGGGAGCGGGTTACGGCTCTTCGCGCCATCTTGGCGGAACAAACCTTCAAGGCGTCGATGGTGCGCGAAATCGCATCCTCCGAGAGGACGCCGGAATGGCTCACCCCCTCGCCGAGCTTAATGATTCGGGAGAAGGCGTCGATGACGAAGAAGCCGCGCCGCGAGGGGCGCGCAACCAGAAGGCGGCAGTTGTTGGTTCCAAGATCGAGAGCGCCATAAATGGCGGCGGAGACGGTGGCCGTTCCATTTCCAGGCCTCGCGGGAGCGGCTCCATTGCGGCAAGGCGCGGTCACTTTGATCGGAGGAATGGTTGTGCGGTGAGGCTCGCAGGCCCCCGGGGCTCTTGAGCTGAACCCGGAATTGGCGGGGCCTTCAAGGGCGGCTGAAGATAAACTAGCGCCGTCTCTCGCAGCAACCCTCCGCTCTCCGGTGCTCAAACTCGACCTCCCGTCGGGATCTTATCCGCAAGATTCGCGCGCCCCCGCCCTGCTAACCTCACAGACTAGCAGTTTTTTTAGAGCGCGCAAATGGAGACATGCGTTGTTGGGAGACACCGAAATAGAAAGGCCGGGAAATCCCGGCCAAGTTTTGAGGAAGGTTACTTAGGCTTATTAATTAATGATATCGCGGCCGCGCGTTTCTCGAATGAAGAGCACGCCGAGAATAAAGGTCATGGCCGCGACGATGACCGGATACATAAGGCCGGCATAGATGTTGCCCGTCGCCGCTACGATGGCAAAGGCCGTGATGGGCAGGAATCCGCCAAACCAGCCATTGCCGATATGGTAGGGCAGCGACAGGGCGGTGTAGCGGATGCGGGTCGGGAAAAGCTCCACGAGCATGGCGGCGATGGGGCCGTAAACCATGGTCACGTACAGGACGAGGATCGTAAGGAGCCCGACGACCCGCCAATCGACCCCCTGGAGCGAAGACCTCTCTGGGTATCCCCCAGCCTCCAGCGCCGCGTCAAGTTCCTTTGCGAAGCGGGCGCTTTCCGTCTCCGCGTTGGGAGCGGCCGCGTCATAGGATTGGATGATCCGATCGCCGATCCTGATTTGCGCGGAGCCCGCAGGCCCGGCCTCGTTCCTGTACGGCACGCCCGCTTTGACAAGCGCCGCTTTCGCGACATCGCAGGGAGCGGTGAACTTCGACTTGCCCACTGGATCGAACTGCAACCGGCATTCACCCGGGTCGGCGATAACTGTTACAGGCGTTTTTTGGATGGCGGCCGCAAGCTCCGGATTGGCTGTTTCGGTCAGCAATTCGAAAATTCCGGGATAGCTCACGGCTTCGCCGCCTGGAATATGTTTCAGGATGCCGGTTGGATAATAGGTGAGGACCGCCAGCAGGCAGCCAAGCATGATGATGACCTTCCGGCCGATCTTGTCCGAAAGCCACCCAAAGAAGACAAAAAATGGAGTGCCGATCACCAGCGACAAAGCGATCATGATGTTCGCCCACTGCGGATCGACCTTGAGCGTCTGCGTCAGAAAGAAGAGCGCGTAGAACTGGCCCGTATACCAGACCACACCCTGACCCGCGGTAAGCCCCAGAAGCGCAAGCAGAACGAGGCGTCCATTCCTCCAATTGCCGAATGCCTCCGCGACCGGCGCTTTCGACGCCCTGCCCTCCTCCTTCATTTGTCGCCACACGGGGGACTCGTTCAAAGTGAGGCGAATCCAGACAGAGATCACAAGAAGGAAAATGGACAACAGGAACGGCAAGCGCCAAAGGCCCCATTCCGCCGAGAAAGACGCCGTCCGTTCCTCGGGCGTGGCTCCCGGCGCGAAATTGCGGCACAACAGGATGACGATGAGCGAAAGAAAGAGGCCGAGCGTCGCCGTCGTTTAAATCCAGCTTGTCCGGTAACCGCGCCGGTTCCGCTCGGCGTGCTCCGCGACATAAATTGCCGCGCCGCCATATTCCCCGCCAAGCGCGAGCCCCTGAAGAAGCCTGAGCCCGATCAGGATGACAGGGGCGGCCACGCCGATGGAGCCATAGCTCGGCAGGATGCCTACTGCGAAGGTGGACAGGCCCATGATCAAGATTGTGATGAGAAAGGTATATTTGCGCCCGACCATGTCGCCCAGGCGGCCGAAGAAGACTGCGCCGAAAGGCCGGACGAAGAACCCGGCCGCGAACGCGAGGAGCGCGAAGATAAATTGCCCGAACTCGGTCAAGCCCGAAAAGAAGTGCGCGCCGATGATGGCCGCGAGCGCCCCGTAGAGGTAGAAGTCGTACCACTCGAAAACGGTGCCAAGCGATGAAGCAATAACAACCTTCCGTTGCTCGGCGGCCGTGATTTCGCCCGGCAGTGCGTATGCTCTGTCTGCGGTAAGCTGCGTCACTGATACCCCCTCAATCGGGAATCGCTTTGCCAAGCAACGGAATGAACGGCGAATCCAGAGAGACCGAGGCATGCGAAGATCGGTCCACATCTAACACGGCTCTTTTTAGAAAGGGTTCAGACATTAGAGCTAAGACTTTCGCATGAACGCCAAGCATATCGCTTTCGTTTAAGGTTATTCGTTCCACGCCTGTAAAATTTCGCCGCGGCTATCCTGTTTTCAAATATACGAATGTTACTGTTCCGCTGTAGCAATGGCAAAGTCGGCAAAATTGGCAAGAGATAACTGGGCGAGGAGAGGCTCGCGGGCAGTTGCGACGCGCATGGAGCCGATCCTTGTCACGCGGGCGGAACGCCGGCGCGTGATCGTTGCGTCCGCGGTCGGCACGATCTTCGAGTGGTACGACTTCTACCTCTACGCCGTGCTTGCGCCATTTTTCGCCACGCTTTTCTTCCCGCCCGGCAATGAAACGGCGGCGCTTCTCGCAGCATTCGCGACTTATGCGGCGGGCTTCCTCGTGCGCCCATTCGGCGCGGTCTTCTTCGGCCGCCTCGGCGACCTGACCGGACGAAAATTTGCTTTCCTGGTCTCAATCATTTTCATGGGCTTTTCAACATTTACGGTTGGACTGCTTCCCACCTTCGAAAATCTCGGCTGGCTCGCGCCCATCCTTCTTGTCATTTTACGCCTTCTGCAGGGCCTCGCGCTCGGGGGGCGAGTATGGCGGGGCGGCGACCTATGTCGCGGAATATAATCCTGCGCGGCGCCGCGGCTACGCGACAAGCTGGATCCAAACGACTGCGACGTCCGGCCTCCTCCTTGCGCTGATTGTGGTCGGCGTCTGCCGCTGGAAGATCCCGGCCGCGGATTTCGAGCACTGGGGCTGGCGCATCCCTTTCCTCTTCTCGATCATTCTTCTGGCTTTCTCGGTCTATATTCGCGTCACATTGCGGGAAACGCCTGTTTTTCTGCGCATGAAGGCCGAGGGGCACTCCTCCCAGATCCCGGTTTGGGAAAGTTTTTTCAGATGGCCGAACAATAAGTTCATCCTGCTTGCTTTGCTCGGCGCAACGGCAGGCCAAGGTGTGGTCTGGTACACGGGGCAGTTCTATACACTCTTCTTTCTGACAATCACGCTCCATCTCGATTATGTGACCACCTACCTCCTGGTGGGCGCGGCGCTGGCGATCGGCACGCCTTTTTTCATCTTCTTCGGATGGCTTTCCGATAAGATCGGCCGCTTGAAGATCATCTTCGCTGGCTGCTTAATGGCGGCCGCCACCTATTTCCCGCTGTTTCATAGTTTATCGAACGCCATCAATCCGGCGCTGGTCGAGTTCCAGGCGGCAAACCCGATCAAGCTGCGCCTGGAACTCGACGGCCTGCAACCTGCGCATCTTCGTTGGGCCTTGGTCGAACTTCAGCCTTTGCGATCAAGTCACGGATTTCCTGACGAAGTCGGGCCTCTCCTTCACCAAGGTCAACGCGCCCGGCGCCAAATCTGTCTCTGTGACCATCGGCAGGCAGACGGTCGCTGTCTCAGACAAGGACAAGGGTAGCATCGACGCCATTCTCGACGGCGCGCTGTTCGCTGCCGGTTTTCCGGGGCTGACCTGGAAATATGCGGGCAAAGAGCCCCAGATCGATGCGCGCGGCAATCCAATATTCGAACAAAAATCCGCGGACCCGTCCCGGATCGATTATCGGGCGGCGCTCGCCGCCTTGCTCGTGATGATGCTCTACGCCACCATGGCTTACGGGCCTATCGCCGCATTCCTTGTCGAGCTTTTCCCGCCGAAAATCCGGTACACGTCTCTCTCTTTTCCCTATCATATCGGTAACGGGGTATTCGGAGGAATGCTGCCTCTGGTCGCCACCGCCATTGCGGCGCGGACGGGCAATGTCTACGCAGGACTTTGGTATCCCGTTTCTGTCGCAGCCATGACCTGCATCATTGGCGCGCTTTTCCTTCGAAACCGGCGAAGCGAAGAGCTGTAGGCCGCGCGAAGAGCCGTGGGGCGGCGAGGCGGATACGCCGTCTACGGAAGGCATCAGGTGGGATGAGGGCATGAATGGACGTTTCTGGATTTTCCTCGCCGCGCTTTTGGGGGGCGTCGCGGTTGCAGCCGGCGCCATTGGCGCTCACGCTCTTGGCGATGCCGTAAGCGTCGAAACGAAGGCCATCTTCAGGACCGGCCAGCAGTATCACGCCATTCACGCTTTGGCCTTGCTCGCGGTCGGGATCGTTTTACTGCAATCGGAGGGACGCCGCGCACTCTTCTCCACCTGGTCTTTGCAGGTGGCCGCCTTGGCGTTCCTGATTGGCATCCTCTGCTTCTCCGGCGGCATTTATGTGCAGGTCGCGGAGGGCTTCAGTTCCAGCGCGGGGATCGTGCCGCTTGGCGGATTATCATTTATGATTGGCTGGACAGCGTTCGCGATTGGAGCGCTTGGCTTGCGCAGCTGAAAGAAGAAGCCGGCGCCCGGCCTTGAGACGCGAGAACGAAGCGCCTGCAACCGGCTTTTTTTCACGCGCATGGCTTAGTGCGTCGCCAGTCCATTGGTCGCCTCGGCCTTGCGGCTGCGGCTTTTGGGTTTTACCGGCTGGGCTTGAGCTTCGGTCTCTTCGGCGCGAGCGCGCTTGGATTTGGTCTTTTTGCCGGACGAGCCATTGGCGCGTTTCGCGGCGGTCGTCCTTTCGCCTTGCGGACGCGGTCAACTTCACCGACAGCAATTCGCAGGAGAACGCGAAGATCGTCCGCCGCGGCCGTGTCGAGCCCGGCTGAGACATCCAACGCATTTGCGAGGCAGTGTGCAATCGTATTGATCGCGACTGTGGAAGGAGAAAGGTTCGACATTTTAATTTGCTTTCCATGAAAATGGCCCTATCGGCCAAATTCACGGATAGCAACTTATAGTTGAAGTCAGTTTAAGCTCAAATTGTCAATTGAAACAATGCATCTGAAAGAAAGCCTCACACTTACAGACGCTTAAGAAGCTCGCCCTTTTTTGCCGCAAACTCTTCATCGGTCAAAAGGCCCTTCTCCTTCAACTGGCCGAGCTGTTCAATCAAGGCTAAGACCGAGCTGCTATCTGCGCCGGAGGAAGGAGACGCCGGCTGAGCGGCTGTAGCCGTGCGTGTTTCGGCGTGCGGAGCTGCGGCAGTGCGTGCTTCGGGGGCAGGCTTCGCGCTCGTGACGCGCGGCAGGCTGTCGACGCGAACCACGCCGCGCTGGCTCGTGAAAGTGAGCGAAGCATCGCCGCTTTGTTGCTGACCGAAACCGCCAATGTCATAGCCGGAGGTGTCATAGACTTCGACGCGCCCGCGATCATCGATCGCCAGCCGATTGCCGCCCGGAAAATAGGCGTACCGCAGACTGTTCTGCGACCCGGTCGACGCAGGGACTCCCCAGCTCGGACGGCCACCACGATCCCGACTGCGAGGACTGCCAGAAACTTGTGCCGCCGCTTCCCTGGCTCTGGCTCTGGCTTTGCGGCTGCGGCGCAAAGGGCGCCATGATATTGGGCTGGCTTTCCAAAACCTTGGAAAGATCATTGCAAAGATTGTCGACAGTCGCCTTCATGGAGTTGTTGAACATGTCGCCGACCATGGTCATACCGCCACGCATCCACTGGCCGTTCCCGCCGAACTCGGGCAGGTTGAACTGAGCCATGGAGCCCCCACCTCTCGCGACGGCATCCAGCATCATTTTCACTGCGTCCACGCCAACAGCATAGCGATCCGCCAGCGCGGCCACGATCTTTTCGCCTTCGGGGGTCAGCTTTGCCATGGCGATACGCTCTTCCTTTTCGAGTGTCGGGATTGAAGAATGACTTTAGCACATCAGCACATTTGGCGGGAAACGGCTGGAATACAATTGCCTTATTCGACTCTGACGACGGCGGCCCGGCGCGCGATCCTCGCATTCGTCCGGCTGTAGCCGAAATAAATCACCATTCCGACAAGCAGCCAGCCGACAAGCCTGATCCAGGTCGCGATGTCGAGTGAAACCATCATAGCGAGACAGACGACGATGCCGGCGAGAGGCACCCACGGCACCAGCGGCACGCGATAGCCTCGTTCCAGCCCAGGGTGCGTCTTGCGAAGCACCATGACCCCCACGCAAACGATGATGAAGGCGAGCAGCGTTCCGATGGACGTCATATGTCCCAGAATCTGAATGGGCACGAGGGCGCCCATCAAGCCCGTGCCGATCATGAAGATGACATTCGAGATCCAGGGCGTGTGCCACCTTGGATGGAGCGTGGAAAAGACCTTCGGCAGGAACCCGTCGTGCGACATCGAATAGAACACGCGGCTTTGTCCAAGGAGCATGACGAGGATCACGGTCGTAAAGCCGCAAATGACGCCAATGGTCGTCGCGGTCCGAAGCCACGGGAAGGGCGTCCGATTGATGGCGGTCACCACGGGGTGAGCGTCGTTGTGCAGGTCCTTGTAGTAGACAAGCCCCGTCAGCACGAAGCCGAAGGCGATGTAGAGCACCGTGCAGATGACAAGCGAGCCGAGGATGCCGATCGGCATATCGCGTTTCGGATTTCTCGCCTCCTGCGCCGCCGTGGAAACCGCGTCGAAGCCGATATAGGCGAAGAAGATGACGCCTGCGCCGCGCAAAATGCCCGACCATCCGTACTCGCCGAATGTGCCGGTATTTTCGGGGATGAACGGAACGTAGTTCTGGGACTTGATGTAGAAAATTCCAACTCCCACGACGGCGAGAACAACGGCCACCTTGATGACCACGATAACGGAATTGACGCGCGCCGACTCCTGAATGCCGCGGATGAGAAGCGCCGAGATAATCACGACGATAAACATTGCAGGCAGATTGACGATGCCGTGAACCGTGCCGCCGTCGGCGAGCTTCGCGGTCTCGAAGGGCGACAAGGCCCACTCAGCGGGCAGGTTGATCCCGAAGTCCCGAAAGAGCGACGTCACATATCGCGACCAGCTCACCGACACGGTGCCGGCGCCGACGGCATATTCGAGCACGAGCGTCCAGCCGATGATCCAGCCGACAAGTTCACCGAGCGTGGCGTAGGCGTAGGTATAGGCGCTGCCCGATACCGGGATCATGCTGGAGAGTTCGGCGTAGCACATGCCCGCAAAAGCGCAGCCCAAAGCGGCGATCATGAAACTGATGACAACAGCGGGGCCTGCATTATCGGCGGCGGCAATGCCGGTCAGCGAAAAGAGGCCGGCGCCGATGATGGCGCCGATGCCGAGCGCGATGAGGCTCCCGGGGCCGAGCGCGCGTTTCAGCGTGTGTCCGTCCGCCTCTCTTGTAAGCTCCTCGATCGCCTTCCGCTCGAACATCGATCCGGCCTTGGACACTGCCTGCTCTTTTGTCTCGGCTTGCAACACAAGCGCCTCCATTGCAGCGTCCTCCATCGCCCCGAGACGTTCAACAAGTCTTCGCCGCCTGCAGCCGGGCCGATTATCTCAGACTCAAGTCCAGAAGCTGATACGAAGGCGGGCTCGAAGTCTAGTGCTTTTCGCCTGAAAGCCTCTCGAGGACATGGGCAAGCGGCCGCGAATAGATGACGGCCAGCGCCACCAGTACGGTAACGATCATCGTGACAATTCCGAAATACTTGACTTTAAACAGAAGCGGAGCATCCGCCTCCGCAATTAAGTTTATCCCGAGAAAGCCGGTCACGATTGTCGCCACCGAGCCCACGACGGCCACGACAGTGAGCCGATGTATGGAGGTGTTTTGCTTCCTAAGCGCATTGCTGTCGAGATACTGGACAAGGTCGAACAGTTCGGCCCGCACCTCCGCGAATAGCCCGTCGATGTCCAGATGTTTTCTGATCATGCGAAAAAGATCGCGGACATGAGCGCGGCCGGAAACCTCAGTGAAGAAATAGCGCTGAGAGAAGCGCAGGAAGCACTCCTGCAACGATAGGGTCTCCTCGCGAAACGCGGCGACCGTCTGCGGCTTCTCGGGATCGAGGCTCTTGAGAGCGGCGACAAGCTGATCCCCAATCATCAGGAGGGACGCCTTGTGGAAGTGGGCAATCAGGAACAGCATAAAATACTGATGCCGGAACTGGCCAAGAAGCCCGCGCTCATTATCGGTCAGGCTCGGCGAGTTTCCCGCAGCGATGATTGTGAAGGCTTCGCCCGACGAAAGAAATCGCGTCTCAATCTCAGGGGCGTCGAGGCCGCCGGAGTATAGGCGTTCGTAAACGTGTTCGGTCTCGAAACGCTTCAGAAAATGCTCGGAAAACGGCGCAATCCCATTTTTGGCCGGCCTTGTGGCCATCGCAAACGCGATGTAATCGCTCTTGCTAAGGACATCGAGCGTATCGAGCGCGATATAGGACATGACCGCCATCCGATAGTACTCGATTTCACGGAATCCAAGGATGGCGGCGTTGTCGGCCGCCATGTTCACAATGGGGGCCAGGATGAACTCCCAATGCCTTGCGACGCAGGGCGCGCGATGGCTCCCGACAAAGCTCAGGAAACGTTCTTTGTCGCTGTAATCCGAAGATTCGAGCACCCTTCCTTCGCCATCGAGCCACTCCACAAGCGCAGCGCAATGGATCGGACTCCCATCCTTGGCCCAGCCTGCGGGATATGCGCGGCCGAACGTCTGAGTGATGGCCTGCACCTGCTCGACCGCAATTTTGTCCGCCGCAATTTCGCAGGAGAGGATGGCCGTATTGATTTCGTAGAAGAAATTGAGTTGGATGCGGTCAACATCGCAGGTGATGGGCGCCGCCCCCTTTTCTGGCGTGATCCTCGCTTGCTTGATGTCGTCCCGCCCGAAGATCTTCATGGGAATATCCCCAGGCTTGAGCGGCTTGGCGAGCGCAGGCGCTTCTCCGTAAAGGAAACGCTGCGCAGGCGCCAGGAATGAAATGAACTCGCGATAATGCCGCTCATGGAATTCGCCGTCGGCGGCGAATATGTCTAACCGCCGCCATGGTCCCTCGCCAATCGCGCATTCGAACAAGACCCCACAGTCTGCCCCCTTCCCGGCGCGCAAAGGCGCGACATGCAAGGGCCACAGAACAAACTCCCGGAAATGATTGACGATCCGAGCGCGAGCGGGCTCTTGGCCGCCTTCCACGCCTGCGTCTGATCCCACAACTTTCTCTTGCATGTCTTGCTGCGCTATTCTCGTTTGGCGTTCCATCGAGCATAGCGCAGATTTAAGATTTTTTTGCCGAGCTAAGCAGAGTTCGATGGAAGCGCCGACGGATCGCCGCCGCCGGACCGCTTGCCTTTATCTTTTTTAAGCCTCGTTCGCGAGTAACGCGCAAGCCCACGCTTTGACCAACGCTTTCAGCCGTCGGCGCCGCGTCTTGCCCATATCTTGCGCGCCGCGCCCGGTGTACAAACTTGTTGCCTGTAAGCCCGGAATTTTTTCCAGAGAAACCGCCATGCCATCGAGCCATCTCCAATATTTGCCGATCCCCTGGCCCATCTATATTTTTCTGCTTGCCGCACTCACGATTATCGCGGCGCTGATTCAGATCGGGCTGATCCGCTACGTGTATGCCCGCTTGGGCATCTCGCCGATGAGCGCAATTCTTCTGCTCCTCGCAAGCCTCTTTGGCGCTTACGTCAACATTCCGATCGCCCAGCTTCCGGGAAAGACCGAGGTGGTCGGGCAGCGGGTCGACTTCTTCGGCTTCGAATATGTCGTGCCGACGGAGGTCGACTGGCCGGGCACCATCATCGCCATCAATCTCGGCGGGGCAGTCATTCCCATTGCGCTGTCCATTTATCTCCTGCTCAAGAACAACATCTGGCTCCCCGCCATCATCGCGACCGCTGTCGTCAGCGCGGTTTGCTACGCGGTGGCGGAGCCGGTGCGGGGCGCAGGGATCGCGATCCCGATCTTCATTCCGCCGCTCGTAGCCTGCGCCATCTCCTGCATCGTGGCCTGGAGCCAGGCGGCCCCCGTGGCCTATGTGAGCGGCAGCCTTGGGACGCTGATCGGGGCGGATCTGATGAACTTCCCCGCCATCCGCAGCCTTGGCACGCCTGTCGCTTCGATCGGGGGCGCGGGAACCTTCGACGGCATCTTCGTGACCGGGATTGTCGCCGTCGTGCTGGCGAGCCTCATCGGCTCAATCGGCGCCCGGTCGGCGCATCCGGGCCACGCCTGAAGCGTGAGTTTCGAAGCTGAGCAGGCATTCGCCGCTTGCCTGATGCGTCTGCGGTCCGCCGAAATGAGGACTTGCTTAAAATTCTCTAAAGATTGGTTTCGTTTGGTAAAACGGCCTCATCTAAGCATGTAAGTATCTATCTCGAACCAGCCAGCGTCATGGAACTGACACTTTTCGCTCGGCTTTCCCGCCTGGAACGTGGTATACAATATTTCACCCATGGTCACCCCCCTCGGCGGGCGGTTCCCAGGCGACGCGGACGCACCCCTTATGACTGTCCCTCCCCCTCCAAAGACGCCCGCTTCCCCCCTCGCCAGCCCGCCGACTGCCCTGTCTCATCCGTCGCCTCGTTGACAACAAAATAGAAGACATCTCACAATCAACGAAACAATCTGCGCGCCGCGGCCGGCGTTCCGGCAGCGACGGCGAGGATAGTCCGGTCCCTTCGTTCAGAAGGCGCCGGTCGCGCTGAGCTTGGGGAGGAAACATGGGCCTGAGCACCGCCCCTGCCGTGAAAGGCGCAACGGTTGGCCCAGGGCCGTCCCTATCCGGCTTTGCCGATATGCGCCGCAGGCTGAGGGCCATTTTCATCGGCTCGGCAGGCAATCTGGTCGAATATTACGACTTCTACGCTTACGCCGCCTTCGCCCTTTATTTCGCCAAGTCCTTCTTTCCCGAGGGCGATGAAACGGCGCAGCAACTCAACGCCGCGATGCTGTTTGCAGCGGGCTTCCTGGCTCGTCCCCTGGGCGGCTGGCTGTTCGGCCATATCGCCGACCGCCACGGGCGGCGCATTTCCCTGACTATTTCGGTCCTGCTCATGTGCCTGGGCTCGCTCGTCATCGCCGTCACGCCCACCTTCGCGAGCATCGGCGTCATGGCGCCCATCGTGCTGGCGATGGCCCGCGTTCTCCAGGGCCTCAGCCTCGGAGGCGAATATGGAACCAGCGCCACCTATCTGAGCGAGGTCGCCGACGAGAAGAATCGCGGATTCTACTCAAGCTTCCAGTATGTCACGCTGATCGGCGGGCAACTCTGCGCCATCTTCGTGCTGCTTGTCCTCCAGCAATGGCTGCTGACGCCCGAGCAATTGCGGGCGTGGGGCTGGCGCATTCCTTTCGCGATCGGCGGTCTTCTGGCCATCTTCGCCGCGGTTATGCGAAGCACCCTCACCGAGACCGCATCCTTCCTCGCAGCGAAAGAAGAGCAACGGCGCGAAAGCTCGATCCGGGAACTCTTTCGCTATCCTCGCGAAGTCTTGCTGGTGATCGGCCTGACCGCAGGCGGCACCGCGGCCTTCTATACTTACACGACCTATATGCAGAAGTTTCTCAAGCTCTCGGTCGGGCTGACCGATCGTGAGACGACGATCGTCACGGCGTCGTCGCTGGTGTTCGCCATGGCGCTGCAGCCGCTTTACGGGGCGCTATCCGATCGCATCGGGCGCAAATGGCTGCTGATCGGGTTCGGCGTTCTGGGAACGGCGTTCACCATCCCGTTGCTGACGGCGCTCCGCGAAGCCCGCGACGCCTGGACCGCCTTTCTGCTCATCGCGGCGGCCTGGGCCATTGTCTCGGGCTACACCTCCATCAACGCCGTCGTGAAGGCTGAACTGTTCCCGGCCGGCGTTCGCGCGACAGGCGTCGGGCTGCCCTATGCGCTCACCGTCTCTATCTTCGGCGGCACGGTGGAGAGCGTGGCGCTTTGGTTCAAGTCCATCGGGCATGAAAGCTGGTTCTATGTCTATTTGACTGGCTGCATCGCCGTGTCGCTCGTGGTGTATCTGTTCATGCGCGACACCAAGCGCCACTCCGCCATTCGCGAGTAAATTCGGTTCGTCGTCCCGGAAAGGCGAAGCGCGAGATCCCGGATAAGGCTTCGCCTTTCCGGGACGACAACGAAACGCCCCATCATTCGCCGAGAGTCAGGGGGCGCCTGACGCCCCATTCCTTGAGCACGGTCCGCATGTCGTTTGCGACAAAGTGGCGGGCGCTTTCCTGCTCGTAGCCCTCTTCAAGAAGCGAATCATACTCGGTCAGCGCGTGCCGGACGTAGCTGACCATCGAAAGCCAAGCCGCCGTCTCGGGCGCGGCGTTACGCAAGCCGCAGCTATCCATGGCGTGGTCTGCGATGGCGCCGAATTCGTGATCGGGGATGTCAGGCGCCAGATAGCGGAGCGCGGACTCGATCTCCTTGCGAGTGGCCAAAGCACAACCTCTCTTCGTGCAAGAGCACCTCAAGGTATCATGTGGACAAAGAGACACAAAGTGAAGGCTTCACAGAATTGACACGCGCATGTAGTATCCCGCTCGTGTAAGAGCGGCGTCGTGCGAGCGTGCTCCCCACTTAACGGCAACCGTTAGGAAAGGTGAACGTGACGGCATCAGCAGCGTCCTTGGCATCGCGGCCGGATAACTTTCCGGCTCTTGTGCTCAACGCGGACTTCCAGCCGCTGAGCTACTACCCTCTTTCCCTCTGGAATTGGCAAGAAACGATCAAGGCGGTGTTCCTTGACCGCGTGAATATTGTTTCTTTGTATGATCGTTCAGTCCGCAGCCCTACCTTTGAGATGAAGCTCCCGAGCGTCGTCTCGTTGAAAACCTTCGTCAAACCGGCGCTTTATCCTGCGTTCACACGCTTTAATGTCTTCCTCAGGGATCGCTTTCAATGTCAGTATTGTGGTTCTCCCCACGATTTGACATTCGATCATGTGATCCCGCGTTCACGGGGCGGCCAGACGCGTTGGGATAACGTTACAACCGCTTGCGCTCCCTGCAATCTTCGCAAGGGCGGCAAGATGCCGGCGAAAGCCAGGATGATTCCGGCGCTAAGGCCGTACCGCCCCACCGTGCATGAGTTGCATCGCAACGGACGGTTCTTTCCGCCGAACTACCTGCATCAGAGCTGGCTCGACTATCTCTATTGGGATACCGAGCTCGAGCCGTAAAGAGGCCGGGCGCACCGGCTTTCCGAGGTGCGCCATTCCCGCCTGCAAAATTGCAGTCGCGTGAGCGAACGAATCCGGATTAGCGAAGCGTCATCCGGATTCGCGGCGAGCCTGGAGCTTACATGGCGTGCGCCATGGCCAGATACATGTTCATCGCTCCCGCTCCCTCTTCGTGATGACCGCCATCCGTAGCGCCGTCAGGCAGGACGCCATCGTCCTCCTGCTGGAAATGAACGCCGGCTGGCAGTTGGCCAACCTTTTCATAGGCGCCGTAGACCGACATGTTGTCGGTGGTGATGTCGCTCGCTTTGACCCGGTCGCCATAGACCTTGATCGTGCCGAGCACATCCTCATCATGCGCGCCGGCGGCGCCCTGCTGGCTGATGACGGTGATCAAGCTGTAGCCTCTGTGATGCTCGATCGATTTGACCTCAGCAGTGTGAGCCGAGATTTCAATCTTGTCGCCCTGTGCGCGATTGAAATCGGTGATGACGTCATTGCCGAACCCATCCACCCAATGGTCGTGAACGTTGTTGTTTTCTCCGGTCACGCCAGCCCAGTCGATCGTGCCGTCAGCGTTCACATGCTTGGCGACAATCTCGTCCTTGGCGTTCACCACGCCTTCGAAGCGGAAGGTGTCGGCTCCGGCGCCGCCGGTGAGAACGTCATTGGTCTTGCCGGCGAACGCAGCCGTTTCATTCGCAAATATCTGGGTTTTGCCGTCTTGCGCCGCCACCGGCTCGCCGGCGTCGGAACGGCTGAGCAAGACGTCGTTTCCGCTTCCGCCGCTGACGCGGTCGGCGCCGAACCCGCCGACCAGAAGGTCGTTTCCTGCGCCGCCATGGAGCTGGTCGTTGCCGGACCCTCCCCAGATCATGTCGTTGCCTTGGCCGCCATCGAGCGTGTCTCTGCCGGCCATGCCCGCCACATCATCATCGCCGCTGCCTGCTGACAACACGTTGGCGCCGCTTGTGCCATTGAGGTGATCGTGCCCGGAGGTGCCGCCGCCGCTCAAAGCGGTCGCGAAGTGGCGGAAATTGTGGTCGTGAGCAAGAACGCTGGCGAGGTTGTGAAAACGCGGCATACAGTCCTCCTTTACATGCCTCAGCTTGAGACCGAGGAGATCGGCCGGGAGAGAGACGAGGCGGGTTCCCGCTCCTGCCCTCGATCTCAGAACTCAATCTGGACCACCACGAGACGTCACCGAGCAAATCCTTGTGATCGTTCCAATCCTCAACATAGGATCAGTCTATCGTCGCACGGAAATATTCGCTCATTCACGTCCTCTGATGAACCTGCCTGGCGTGAGATAATTCGGCTAAACCGGCCTTCAGAAAGATTAAATTATAATATTTCTAAACTTCAGATTTATAATACTTCTAAAGTAATTTACCTCGCTGTTGCGTCTTGGCGTCAGCAAATACTCAAAACAAAGCCTCCGTTGCAATTAAGAAGCTTGGAAGGTTGACCGTCGCGACGGTCGTTGCAACCCTCAATACTGGTGATTTGCCATTGTGCGAGAGCAAACTGGCGGCAGCGATGCCGTTAGCAGGGGGTTGAAGAAAATCATGATGAGAAAATTCAAAGTCGCAGCCGGCGGGGCCGCTCTTCTGGCGGCCTGCGCCGGGGTGGCTCCGGGCGCCTTCGCGGATGAAGAGAAGACCTCGAAAGACGGCATCCCAAATCCATCCATCGCGACAAGCCTTCCGGACAAGGCGGACCCGTATGGCGTCCGAGCCGCGCTGGCTGAGAAGGGCATAACCTACGGCATCAACTACATTGGCGAAGTCTTGGGCAACACCGGTGGCCTAAAACAAGGCGCCATCTATGAAGGCATCTTCGAAGGAATACTCAATGCTGACCTGGAAAAGCTGTGGGGGCTTAAAGGCCTGACTTTCTACATAAACGTTTATCAGATCCACGGCGCCGGTCTTACCGAAAAGAATCTCGATAATCTCCTCGTTGTGAGTTCGATCGAAGCGCTCCCTACGACACGGCTTTACAAACTCTACCTCGAGCAAAAGCTCAACGACGAAACCTCCGTCCGCTTCGGGCAAATCGCGGCCGATACCGAATTTTTCATCAGCACCAACAGTGCGAACTTCATCAACGCCACTTTCGGCTGGCCCTCGATTACGGCCACCGATTTGCCGAGCGGCGGTCCAGCCTATCCCCTGACGACGCCCGGCGTCAGGGTCAGGTATGAGCCGGACAAGAATTTCACCTTCCTGGCCGCCATCTTCGACGGCGATCCTGCCGGGCCGGGTTTGAACAACCCGCAGGACCGCGACCGGTATGGACTGAATTTCCGGGTGAGCGACCCACCGCTGCTGATGCAGGAAGTCCAATATAACTATAATCAGGACAAGAAGGATACGGGACTGCTGCCGGGAACCATCAAGCTTGGCGCCTGGGAGCACCTCGGATCGTTCAATGACCTGCGTTTCGATCGGGTCGGCGTTCCGATCGCCATCAGCGGCCTCCCCGGCGCCAGCCTTTCTGGCAACTACGGTCTCTACGGCGTCATCGACCAGCAGATTTACCACCTGCCCGGCGGCGACGCGGATAAGGGGATCGGCGTCTTTGCCCGCGGGTCTGCAAGCCCGTCGGACAGAAATCTTATTGATTTCTACGCGGACGGCGGTTTCGTCTTCAGCGGCTTCACGCCCCAGCGCCCCGACGACAATTTCGGCATAGCGTTCGCCTACGCAAACATCTCCAATCAGGCGCGCGCTTTCGATCGCGATGTCGGCATCGTGGAAGCGCTCACCCTTCCGGTCCGCAGTTACGAGGCCATGATCGAGGCCTACTACAAGTTCCAGATCGTGCCGGGCCTCGTGGTGCAGCCCGACTTTCAGTATATCTGGAACCCAGGCGGCGGCGGTCTCTTGCAGCCCAATGGCTCAAAGGTGGAAAACGCCGCCATTGGCGGGATCCGCGTCAGCGTGAATTACTAGAGCAGCCCGCGTCCGCTTGGACGCCGATAAGCTGCTCTAAGACTTTAGAATTGATCAACTTTTCCGCCTTTAATCGAGTCCGATTAAAGGCGGGTTGATCTAAGCGGGCCGCCCGGGTCGCGAACCCGGGCTGCCCAATCGGAACTTATCGCCGCGTCAGCTGTCGCCACACCGTAATTTCATTGACCCTGGGCCTGATGGCTTTGCAAAACAGGTTTGATGATCATGATCGTATGGCTTTGCCTGCTGGCGGCTCTGGCCGGCGTGCCGAACCCGGTTCAATCAGGCGCAAACGGGGAAATGGGACGGGTGCTCGGCAATCCCTTCGGGGTGGTGCTTTTGAGCCTGTCCGTCAGCCTCGCCTTTACGCTTGTCGCTGGCCTGCTCACGCGTAGCGGCGATATCTCCGGCTTCGGCCGTCTCGCGCAGGCGCCCTGGTGGGCGTGGGTTGGCGGATTTTGCGGCGCGGTCTTCCTCGTCTCGCAACCCCTGGCTGCTCCGCGATTGGGAGCCGCGGTGTATATCGGCATCACCGTGACAGCCTCGGCGATCGCATCAATTATGCTCGATCACTTCGGATTACTTGGTTTTCAGCAGCATTCGGCCAGCATCGGGCGCTTGATCGGAGCAGCGCTCATGATCGCCGGGGTAAGTTTAATCGCGAAATACTGAGCTTTTTTCCGATCATCGCAATCCAATACGCGAGTTGCGGCGGCTGTTGCGCGAGAGGCACGTGTAACGGATCAACTGAACACAATCCCCGCTGCGTCCACATTTTCCTCATTCTTTAGCGTGATCGTTTACATGGCCGCTTGCCCCGGGCTAATTTCCGCCGGGGCTTTATTGTCCCGCTAAGGAGCATTCAAATGATTTGCAGGCTTTTCTTCGCGCTCGGAGTTGTGGCGTTTTCCGCCATGGCGGCAATCCCTTCACGCGCAGAAGAACCCGCAGCCGCTCCGGCCATAACATCGGCGGAGAAGCAGGACGCCTCGCCAGCCGCCGAGCCGTCCCCGGAGAACGAGCTTCTTGGCGAAGAGCCGTTGGGCCTCGAAAAGCCCGCTTCGATAAGCGCCGCGCCTCAAGCCGCTGAAGATTGGACGAAAGATCCGCCAGTGGCCCTCAGCGGCGCCGAAAAGACAGTGGAAGACCCTGATGAAGCAGCAGCGCCTGCGCCAGCATCCCGGGAAGCCGCCGAAACCAAGCCGGAAGCCGAACCATCGCCTGCAGAAGAGCCTGCCGCGTCTCAGAGCATGGCCGCGCAGCCCCCCGAGCCCGCAGTCGCTTCAAAGCCCGTAGAGGAACCATCGCCGAAGACAGCCGCCGACCCTGCGGAAGCCGTCGCTTCAAAGCCCATAGAGGAACAATCGCCGAAGACCACAGCCGCCGACCCTGCGGAAGCAGTCGCGGCAAAGCCCGTGGAGGAACCGTCGCCGAAGACCACGGTTGCCCCTGCGGAAGCGGAGACCCTGCGCAATGCGCTTTCCAGTCTTCCGGCCGGGGCCAGCGACGAAGAGCGCAATGAGCGCGCTGCGCTCGTCTCGTTTTATGAGAGCCGCGCCTATGCTCCGCTCTGGACCGCGCCCGGGGCCGGTTACACCCCAAAAGCATCCGCGCTGGAAGCCGAGATCAAACGGTCCAGGGATTGGGGCCTAGACCCTCGCGATTTTCCCTTGCCTGCGGGGCTCGGAGCCGAAAGTGCAGCCGCTCGGTCGCCGCAAGACTTGGCCGCCGCGGAGGTCAAGATCTCGCTCGCGGCGCTGAAATATGGCCGCTACGCCCGCGGCGGCCGGATCATCAATCCGTCCGAACAGTTGAGTTCCTATCTCGACCGGCGGCCTCAGCTTATGAAGCCCCAAGCCATACTCGATGGCCTAGCCGCCGCAGATCAGGTTGACGCCTATCTGCGCGGTCTCCATCCGAAGCACCCGCAATTTGAGAGGCTCCGGCAAAAATATCTGGCCCTTGCCGCCCGCAAGCGTGAGGGCGCCGAAGCCAAGAGGCTGCTCGCCAACATGGAAGAGTGGCGCTGGATGCCCGAGGATATGGGCGATGTTTACGTCTGGAACAACATCCCGGAATACACGCAGCGGGTCATGAAGGACGGCCTCGTCGTCCGAAAAGAGGCCATCGTGACCGGCCAGATGGACAAGCAGACGCCGATCTTCAGCCGGCAACTGCGCAAGATCACCTTCAGGCCAACCTGGATCGTTCCCGATTCGATCAAGGTGCGTGAACTGTTGCCCAACCTCATCAGGGGCGGCAGCCTCATGCGCGAATGGGGGCTGGAAGTGCTCCGGGACGGCGAGCCGATCAATTGGCGAAAGGTCGATTGGTCCGCCACCGATATTCGGAATTTCGAGGTCATTCAGCCCAACGGGCCGAAAAGCGTCATGGGGAAAGTGAAGTTCTCCTTCCCCAGCCAGCACACCGTTTTCATGCACGACGCGCTCGAGAGGGACAAATGGATGTTCCGCGTTTCAAAGCGCACTTACAGCCACGGCTGCATGAGGGTCCAGAACCCCATCGGGCTCGCTGAAATCATCCTTCGCGAAGACAAGGGCTGGGATACCGCCAAGACGAGGGAGAGCCTGAACAAGGGCGGCAACAACAACGAAATTCCCATCGAGCACAAGGTGATGGTCCACATGACCTATTTCACCGCTCTGGTGGACGACGACGGCAAGCTGCACACATTTCCCGACGTCTACGGGCACGAGCGCCGCATCACGCTCGCGCTCGAAGGCAAGTGGAGCCAGATCGTCAAGGGACGCGATCACCTCGCCCCGGTCGAGCTGAACGAAGCCAATGTGCATCACAGATATTACGCGGACGACGAAGCCTATGAGCAGCCGATGCCGCGCCACGGCTATCCGTATCTCCACCTCCAGAAACAGCTTTCTGGATTCGCTTTTCGGGGGGAGCGGCGGCGGGTACGAGCAATATCCAGCCGCGCCGCGTCCGTATCAGTATCGCTAAAGCATCGGGCGATTCGACGGGGCGCCTCCACGGAATTGTCGCCCCGGATGCGCTCATGGTTCGACAAGCCACCATGAGGTCCAAGCCATTGAAAGCACACGCCTCATTGTGAGGAGGCCGAAGGCCGTCTCGATCCCTGACCTGCGAAGCGCTGAAGCGCTTTCCGGGACGACGAAGCACGGCGGCCCCAAGCGCAGCCTTCAAGACTGCGCGGTGAGCCCGAACGCCGTCCGCAGGAATATGCCGGCCGCCTGCAAGCCTTCCGGATCGATGCCATGCCCAAGGCCGCGCCTGATCTGCCATTGGACGGGCACATCGACCGACGCCAGCGCATTCCGGGCGAGATGGATGGCTTGATAGGGGATAACCTCGTCGGCGGAGCCGTGAATGAGAAGGACCGGCGGCTTCACCTTGATTTCGGCGGCAAGACGGGCGGCGCCGGCCAGATGACCTGAAAATCCGACGATGGCGGCAGGCGCCTCGGGCAAACGCAGGCCCACTTGCAACGCCATCATCGTGCCCTGGCTGAACCCGACGAGCGCGACCGAGCTGAGCGGAAGCTTCGCCTTCCTGGCTTCATCGAGGATGAATGCGGTGAGCCCGGGTTGCGCCCTGCGCACGCCTTCCTCCCATTCCCTCTCAGTTCGCATTTCGAGGTTGAACCATTGCCGCCCGCCGAAGAATTGCCCCGGCAGCGCCTCGGGCGCGTGCGGTGAAATGAAGGCTGCGTCCGGCAGATAGTTCGCCCACGCCTCTCCAAGCCCGATGAGGTCGTTCCCATCCGCGCCATAGCCGTGGAGGAGAATCACGAGCTGCTTCGGCGGGCCGCCGGAAGCGGGCTCAAGGCGGGGGCCATCAATTTGAACTATCATCGAAATCCTTCAGTGATTCGAACGCGCTTATGTGATACCCGGAAAAGGTGATCCGCGAAATGTGAAGCCCCTCACCCAAGCCCTCTCCCGCAAGGGGAGGGGAGTTCGCTTGCGCTTGCAACACCGTCCCTTCTCCCAGCCGCATCCGCAAGCGGATGCGGTTTTCTGAGTGGCAATCTCGCCAAGGCGAGATTGCGCGGGAGAAGGACAGGATGAGGGGGATTGCTGGGTGGCGCATGACTTATCCTTCAGCAAGGATGGATACGAGGGGAGTGGCTTCACCTCAGCTCGATGCTTCGGAGGGCGTCAGAGCCTTGATCGCAAGCGCGTGCACAGGCCCCGTAAGCTCTTCCTTCAGCGCCGCGTTGACCTCCCGGTGGCGGGCCACCTGGTTCTTGCCTTCGAAATGGCGGACACGACGCGGACGCGGAAATGTGTCTCCCCCGTCACGCGGCCGAGATGATCGCGCGCGCCCGCATGGCCCGCATGCTTGCCGGACTCGTTTTCCACCGCCAGCTCCAAAGGGTGGAAAGCTTTGGCGAGCTTTTCCCGGATCGATTTTTCAACGGACATTCAACCTCCAGGCATGACAGTGGAAAGGCTTACATCCCGCCAATTTACGGAGCAAGATTTCGACTTCTGTCAAGACCTTGTAAGGGGGCGTTCGCCGCCGCATACTACCAGCGAGGGCGCTCGCATCCAAAGCGCATTCATTTGGGAAGCCATTTTCGTGAAACTGGATTCGAAATATTTCGATAGCATTCGCGTAACCCGGGGGCGGAGCCGCGCGCAGCCCAAGGACCCGCAGACGAGTTCGCCTCCGTGCCAGTGGCGCAATTGCGCCAAGCGGGGCCTTCACCGCGCGCCGAAGGGGCGCGACTGCGAAGGCGAATATTTCTATTTTTGCCGCGAGCATGTGACCGAATATAACAAGTCGTACAACTACTTCGCCGGGATGAAGGAAAGCGAGGTTACGGATTACCAGAAAGCCGCCGCGACAGGCCATCGTCCCACATGGTCCATGGGCGTGCACGGCGCCGACTCCAGCGCCTGGGAAACCGTGAAGCAAGCGCGCGACGCCGGCGCCGCCCACGATCCTTTTGAGCTCCTGAAAGGCGTTCACGGCCGCGGCTACGAAAATGTGAACCCTGCGACCGCCAAGCGCCGCGCGATTTCAAAGGGCGCCCGGAAACATCTGCAGGCTCTCAATCTTGACGAGAACGCATCGCCTGACGAAATCAAAATCAAGTTCAAAGCCCTTGTAAAGCTGCATCATCCCGATCACAACGGCGGAGACCGAAGCTCTGAAGAACGCTTCCGGGAAGTCCTTACCGCCTATAACTATCTCAAGCAGGCGGGCCTGGTGCGATAAAAGCTAAGCAGCGCTCGACAGGCGAAACGCAAGCATAACCCCCGAGAGGGATCAATGATTAACGGTGAACCGGGCCGGGGTGGCCTGCCCGACATGAAGGTGTCCGTCCGGCAGGTGTTCGGCATCGATACCGCCATGGAGGTTCCAGCCTATTCGCAGGCGGGCGAGTATGTGCCGGAATTCGATTCCGACTATCTTTTCAATAAAGACACGACGCTCGCGATCCTGGCCGGCTTCGCCTACAACCGGCGCGTCATGATCCAGGGCTATCACGGCACCGGCAAATCGACCCATATCGAGCAGGTGGCGGCGCGGCTGAACTGGCCCTGCGTCCGCATCAACCTCGATAGCCATGTGAGCCGCATCGACCTCGTGGGCAAGGACGCCATCGTCATCCGCGACGGGCAGCAGATCACGGAATTCCGGGAAGGCATCCTGCCCTGGGCGCTTCAGTCGAATACCGCCCTTGTCTTCGACGAATACGACGCGGGCCGCCCCGACGTGATGTTCGTGATCCAGCGCGTCCTCGAAGTGCAGGGCAAGCTGACGCTGCTCGACCAGAGCCGGGTGATCCACCCCCATCCCGCCTTCCGGCTTTTTTCCACGACGAACACCATCGGGCTTGGCGATACGTCCGGCCTCTACCACGGCACGCAGCAGATCAACCAGGGTCAGATGGACCGCTGGTCGATCGTGGTCACGCTCAATTACCTGCCCTACCAGGACGAGGTGAACATCGTGCTCGCCAAGGCCAAGGGTTTCCAGACCGAGCAGGGACGGCGCGCCGTCGGGAACATGGTGAGGGTCGCCGAACTCACGCGGACCGCCTTTGTGAATGGCGACCTCTCCACGGTCATGAGCCCGCGCACGGTGATCACCTGGGCCGAGAACGCCAACATATTCAGCGATATCGGTTTCGCCTTCACCTTGAGCTTCCTTAACAAGTGCGATGAGCTTGAGCGCGGGCTGGTGGCGGAGTTCTACCAGCGTTGCTTCGGCGAGGAATTGCGCCAGTCGACGGCCAACATTGCGATCGGGTAGAATTCACCATTGCTGAAGGATGACTCATGTGTCACCCGGCATCCCCCCTCACCCCAGCCCTCTCCCGCAAGGGGAGAGGGGGCAGGTCGTGATCGTCGAAGCACCGTCCCTTCTCCCCTTGCGGGAGAAGGACAGGATGAGGGGTTTCGACGTTTTGCAGATCAGTAATTTCGGGTATTAGGACGAAACCTCAAAAGATGCCGATAGGCTCGAAGAAAAAGCCCGATCCGCTGTCCCCCTTCAAGCGCGCCCTTTCGCTCGCCACGCGAACGCTTGCCGAAAAATCGGTGAATGTCGTTTTTGGCGCGGACGCGCCGGGTTTCGACGGCAAGACCATCCGCCTGCCGCAGCCAGGCCGGGCGGTAAGCCGCAAGGAAATCGCGGTCATCCGGGGCGTCGCCGATTCCATCGCGCTTCAGATTTCGCATCATGACGCGGCGCTCCACGCTTCGCTCTCGCCCCCCTCCGGCGAAGCGAAGACGGTTTTCGATTCTGTCGAGCGCGCGCGTGTCGAGGCGCTTGGCGCTCTTCGCATGAGAGGCGTCGCGAAAAATCTCGCTTCGAAACTCGCGAACCAATATGAGCGCCTGCCCGACCGCGACATCGACCGCCAGAGCGCGCCTTTGGAAGACGCGCTGGCGCTGATGATCCGCGAAAAGCTGACCGGCGCAAAGCCGCCCCGCGGCGCGAACGCTATCGTCGACGTCTGGCGCGAGTGGATCGACACCCGCGCGGGCTCCATTCTTCAGCGCCTGGACGGCGCGATTGACGACCAGGCTGCATTCGGGAAACTCATGCGCGATGTTCTCGTCGCGCTCGAGCTGATGGAAGGCTCGCTTGAGACCGCGCCGCGTGAGGAGAACGCCGAGGCGGACGGCCAAGAAGATGCTCCCGGCGAGGGCTCGCAGGAAGAAAAAGAGGAGAAGGACGAGCCCAGCGACGCCCAGAACGAAGAGGCGGAAGGCTCGGAAGGCGATCAGGACAGCGAGCCTGCGCAAGTCGTTGAGAAGGAGTACACACCCGGCGAGCAGGACGGCAAGGAGCAGCCTTATTCCCCGCCCCGACGCCCGAATACCTCCGTCTTCGACAATCCCGAGAATTTCGGCTACCAGGTCTTCACGCGCCACTACGATGAGTTCGTGACCGCCGAGAATTTGTGCGACGCCGATGAACTCGAACGGCTCCGCAGCTTCCTCGACAAGCAGCTTTCCGTGTTGCACGTGGCTGTCAGCCGCCTTGCGAACCGCCTGCAGCGGCGGCTCCTCGCGCAGCAGAACAGGGCCTGGGATTTCGACCTCGACGAAGGACTTCTGGATACTGCGCGGCTCTCGCGCGTCGTCACGGACCGTTTCCATCCGCTCTCCTTCAAGAAGGAGCGCGACACAAGCTTTCGCGACACGGTCGTCACGCTTCTGCTCGACAATTCGGGATCGATGCGCGGCCGCCCGATCATGGTCGCCGCCTGCTGCGCCGACATCCTTGCCCGCACCTTGGAGCGCTGCGGCGTGAAGGTCGAAATCCTCGGTTTCACCACGCGCCAATGGAAGGGCGGCCAATCCCGCGAGCAATGGCTGGCGGCGGGAAAGCCCGCCAATCCCGGCCGCCTCAACGATCTGCGCCACATCGTCTACAAAGCCGCGGATGTTCCGTGGCGTCGCGCGCGGCGCAATCTCGGACTGATGATGCGCGAGGGGCTGCTCAAGGAAAACATCGACGGCGAGGCGCTGGCCTGGGCGCATACGCGCTTGCTCGCGCGGCCCGAGCAGCGCCGCATCATCATGATGATTTCCGATGGCGCGCCGGTCGACGATTTCAACGCTCTCGGTGAACACCGGCATCTATCTCGAAAAGCATCTCCGCCAGGTCATCCACGAAATCGAGACCTATTCTCCGGTGGAGCTGATCGCCATCGGCATCGGCCACGACGTGGCTCGGTACTATCGCCGGGCCGTGACTATCAGCGACGCGGAGGAACTTGCCGGCGCGATGATGGAGAAGCTTGCGGAATTGTTCAGCGAGCCGGGCAAGGGCGGCCCTCCCTCCGGAAGGCTGTCAGGCCGCCGCTTGCATTGACAGCAGTGCGATAAAGTCTCCGACGGGTCGCAAACGGTCGTAGCGTTCGCATTGAGGCCCACGAGGGTGAAGACTCCAGTGGATTCGGCGATTACCATGCGCGCCAGCGCTTGCCCGCATTGAAATTATCTCCTTAGCGTATCCTGTATGCCGTCCTCAGAAGTTGCAGTCGCTCTTCCGCTGTTGGTGTCGCTGGCGCCGACCCTGACAACAATTGTCATTCACGGCGTTGCTCTGTTAGCCGTGCTTCGTTTTGTTCACCGTGAATACTTCCTTGGACGTGCAGGCATCCTGTTCTGGAGAGACACGGTCATTATTGCGATGATCATACTGCTCACGCAGGTGGCCCATATCGTGGAAATCGCCATCTGGGCAGTTGTGTTAGGCCTGTGCGGTGAATTCCCTCGCTTTTCCGAAGCTTTCTATCATTCGGCTGTGAACTACACCTCCCTGGGCTACGGTGATATAGTCATGTCCGCTTCCTGGAAACTGTTAGGGCCAGTCGAAGCGGCCAACGGACTGCTGATGTTCGGGGTCTCCACTGCCATCATCTTCGCGGTTATCCAGCGATTAGTACAGTCCCGGTTCGGCCAGGATCCGTTTGACCGATAAGTCCAGCTTAACCGCGAGGCTACAATTCATCCCAAGGAAGAGACGGGGGTTCTACCAAACCCGTTCCAGGCTGCGACCCAAGATCGCGAGAGGTCATTGTCACGCCGCGGGCTTGCGGGACCCGCAGCCGCATTCCGAATGCAGCCGCTGGACGATGCGGCCGAGTTCCGCGAAGTCGCGCTTCCTTGGCGAAGACTGCCTCCACGCGAGGCCAACCTTGCGGTGCGGCTCCGGCGGCGCAAACGGCAAGAGCTGGATGTCGCCCCGGCGCGCTTCGGTTTCCAGGCTGATGCGCGGAAGAAGCGTGACGCCCAGCCCATTGGCGACCATCTGGACAATGGTGGAGAGGCTTGTCGTTCCGAAAGTATCGAGGTTTTCAACCTGCTTGAGATCGCAAAAGCTCAGCGCCTGATCGCGCAGGCAATGTCCTTCCTCAAGCAGAAGCAGGCGGTCGTTTTCGAAGAGATCGGGCGTTGCGACGGCCTTCGGCGGCAGCCGCCGCGATGCTGGCAGCGCAAGCACGAAAGGGTCCTCGAAAAGGACTTGCGTCTCGATCTCGGAATGCTCGACCGGCAGAGCCAGCAAGAGCGCATCCAGACGGCCCCCGATGAGATCCTCAATCAAATATTGGGTCTGGGTTTCGCGCAAATGCAGATCAAGCTCCGGATGCTCGGCGCGTAGCGAAGGCAGGAGCTTCGGCAGGACATAAGGCGCGATAGTGGGAATGACGCCAAGGTGCAGCCGGCCGGTGAGAACGCTTGCGCTGTGGCGGGCATAGTCGGCTAGGTCGCGGATGCTGGCCAGGATCGCGGCGACGCGGCGCGCAATCTCCTCGCCCTCCGGCGTGAGCTTCGCGCCGGCCCGCGTCCTCTCGATCAACACGGCCCCGATCTCTTTCTCCAGCTCCTGGATTTGCATCGACAAGGCTGGCTGCGTTACGGCGCACTGCTCCGCCGCGCGCCCGAAATGCAGCAATTGCGCAAGCGCGTCGAAATAGCGAAGCTGACGCAATGAGATATTCGCCATAAGCTCATCTTATCGCATCTTCAGATAAGGCGAATAGAGCGCGTTAGTCTAAGTCCTTTTTCCGTTCCAGGCCTCTATCGCCGCCACGGCTCGAGCGAAAGGTGACGCCGAGGAACAAGGGCTTTCGGGGGCAGTTCTGCAAAGGAACACGGCGCCGGCCAAAAGTTCAAGGCGCGAGGCCGGCGCCCTCCCCTTCAAAGCTAATGCTCCAAGAGGCAATTCCATGAAAAGGAAAGCGAAAAACGGCGGCTCGGCCGCGCGCGACGGAGGTCAGAAATCCGTCCATTATGGAGACCAGCCGATCGCGAGGGCCGCGGGCGGCGAAACTCATCAAATCGCGGGCGGCGAAAGGCCGGTCCTGACCACCCAGCAAGGCGTCCCGGTTTCAGACGATCAGAACACGCTGAGCATCGGGGCGCGGGGGCCAGCCGCGCTCGAAGACTTTCATTTCCGCGAAAAGATTTTTCATTTCGATCACGAGCGCATTCCCGAGCGCGTCGTCCACGCGCGCGGCTTCGGCGCCCATGGCTATTTCGAAACCTACGAGCCGCTTTCGGACATCACCCGCGCCGACATTTTCCAGCGCGCGGGCGAGAAGACGCCCGCCTTCGTCCGCTTTTCGACGGTCGCAGGCAACAAAGGCTCGGCGGACCTCCCGCGCGATGTGCGCGGCTTTGCCGTGAAGCTCTATACCAAGGAGGGCAACTGGGACATCGTCGGCAACAACATCCCGGTTTTCTTCATTCAGGACGCCATCAAGTTTCCCGACATCATTCACGCCGCGAAACAGGAGCCCGACCGCGGCTTCCCGCAGGCGCAGACGGCGCACGATAATTTCTGGGACTTCATATCGCTGACGCCGGAAAGCATGCACATGATCATGTGGGTCATGTCCGACCGCGCGATCCCGCGCTCCTTCCGGTTCATGGAAGGCTTCGGCGTGCACACCTTCCGCCTCGTCAACGCGGAAGGCAAATCGACCTTCGTCAAGTTTCACTGGAAGCCGAAGCTCGGCCTTCAGTCCGTCATCTGGAACGAGGCGGTCAAAATCAACGGCGCGGACCCGGATTACCACCGCCGCGACCTCTGGAACGCGATCCAATCCGGCGACTACCCCGAGTGGGAGCTAGGCTTGCAGCTTTTCGACCAGGACTTCGCCGACAAGTTCGACTTCGACGTGCTCGACGCCACCAAGATCATCCCCGAAGAGCAGCTTCCCATCCGCCGGGTGGGGCGCCTCGTGCTCGACCGCTGCGTTGATAACTTTTTCGCGGAGACCGAGCAGGTCGCCTTCTGCACGCAGAACATCGTGCCGGGAGTCGACTTCACGAACGATCCGCTTCTGCAGGGCCGCAACTTCTCGTACCTCGACACCCAGTTGAAGCGCCTCGGTTCGCCGAACTTCACCTTCCTGCCCATCAACGCGCCGAAATGCCCCTTCGCGACCTTCCAGCAGGACGGGCACATGGCGTTCAGCAATCCCAAAGGGCGGGTGAATTACGAGCCGAACTCATGGAGCGGCAAGCAAAGCGGCCCGCGCGAAGACCCGAAAAAGGGCTTTCACTCCTTCCCGGCCGAGGCGGAAGGGACGAAGCAGCGCATCCGGCCCGAAAGCTTCGCCGATCATTACAGCCAGGCGCGGCAATTCTATATGAGCCAGACCGGCGTCGAGCAGGGCCATATCGCCGCCGCGCTGATTTTCGAGCTGAGCAAGGTGAAGGCGCCCGCCATTCGTTCGCGCATGGTGTCCCATCTTCTGAATATCGACGAGGGGCTCGCGCAATCGGTCGCCAGCGGCCTGCGCCTGCGGGAACTCCCCAAACCGGCGGACGCCGCGAAGCCAACCCGGAAGGATCTCCCGGAGTCGCCCGCCTTGAGCATTCTTCGCCACGGCCCCGAGCGCTTCGAAGGCCGCAAGTTGGGCATCCTCGTCACCGACGGGGTGAACGCCGAACTGGTCGGCGCCTTGCGTTCGGAATTCGAGGGCGCCGGCGCGGTGGTCGAAATTGTCGCGCCCGAGGTCGGCGGCGTGAAGGCCAGCGGCGGCGCCTGGATCGAGGGCGATGAAAAACTCGATGGCGCTCCTTCCGTCCTCTACGACGCGGTCGCCGTGCTGCCCTCGGCGCAGGGCGGCGAAGCGCTCGCAAAAATGCCCGCGGCCAAGGACTTCGTCTCGGACGCCTTCGCCCACTGCAAATTCATCGCGTGCACGCCGGAGGCTCAGCCCTTGTTTCACAAGGCTGGCATCGCGGAAGACCTCGATGACGGCGTGTTCGCGCTCAAGGGCCGCGAGGATATCGGAGCCTTCCTCAAAGCCTGCGGCAAGCTGCGCCATTGGGATCGCAGCGACAAGGCCGGGCAGCCCCGCGCCTCCTCGGAGCAGGAAAGACGGTCCTGACAGCGTAGCTCTCGCGCTTACGGTTCGAACCCCTCACCCGGCGCCCGGGAGGGCCGGACGCCACCCTCTCCCGCAAGGGGAGAGGGAAAAAGCCTTCGGGAGCGTTCGCCATTCCTGTTGACGGTTTGCCTGGCGCGACCCTGCCTCGCGTTGACAGCGGGGACGCGTCTGCTTATTTCTGCTGCGAAAGAGGGGAAGGACGCTTCCCCCTTTAATGATTTCGGAAAAAGCCCCGAGGAAAAGCCACCGCCAGGAAGATACGGCGCTCTGGCGGCGGTCCGCTTGCTTTGAGCGGCGCCTTTTCTCAGAGAGGCAGTGAGGCTCGGCTATCATGATTTCTCTTGGCTCGTTTGCAACCAAGATCTTCGGCAGCTCCAACGATAGGCGGCTGAAAAGCTATAATTCGAGAGTTCCGGCGATCAACGCGCTCGAGCCCAAATTCGCGGCCCTGTCCGACGACGAGGTGCGCGCCAAGACGGTCGAGTTCCGGGAGCGTCTCGCTAATGGCGAAAGCCTCGAAGACCTGCTGCCGGAAGCCTTTGCGACGGTTCGCGAGGGCGCAAAGCGCACGCTTGGCCAGCGTCACTTCGACATGCAGCTCGTGGGCGGCGTGGTGCTGCACGAGGGCAAGATCGCCGAAATGAAGACGGGCGAAGGCAAAACGCTCGTCGCCACGCTCCCCGCTTATCTCAACGCTCTTCCGGGCCGGGGCGTACACATCGTTACGGTGAACGATTACCTCGCCAAGCGCAACTCCGAATGGATGGGCGAGATCTACAGGTTTCTTGGCCTGACGGTCGGCTGCATCGTCCACGAACTCGATGACGACCAGCGCCGGCAAGCCTATGGCTGCGACATCACCTATGGCACGAACAACGAATTCGGCTTCGATTATCTGCGCGATAATATGAAGTATTCGGTTTCGGAGATGGTCCAGTTCGGCGACCGTCCGCAGGAGCTTCAGGGACATGCCTACGCCATCGTCGATGAGGTTGACTCGATCCTCATCGACGAGGCGCGCACGCCGCTCATCATCTCGGGCGCGATCGACGACAAATCCGAGCTTTACAACACCATCGACACGTTCATCCCCCGCCTCGCGAAAGAGGACTACGAGCTGGATGAGAAAATGCGCACCGTCGTGCTCACGGAGCAGGGCAACCAGCGCATGGAGGACATGCTGGAGCAGGCCGGCTTCCTCAAGCCCGAAACCTCGCTCTACGATGTCGAGAATGTCAGCCTGGTCCACCACGTGAACCAGGCGCTTCGCGCGCACAAGCTCTTCCTCAGGGATCGCGACTATATGATCCGCAAGGGCCAGGTCGTCATTGTCGATGAATTCACCGGCCGCATGATGGAAGGACGGCGCTACTCCGAAGGGCTGCATCAGGCGCTCGAAGCCAAGGAAGGCGTAGACGTTCAGCCTGAAAACCAGACGCTCGCGTCCATCACCTTCCAGAACTACTTCCGCCTCTACGACAAGCTCGCGGGCATGACCGGCACGGCGCTGACGGAAGCCAGCGAGTTCTACGACATCTATAAGCTCGAAACCCTCGAGGTTCCGACCAACCGGCCAATGATCCGCAAGGACCAGGACGACGAGGTCTACCGGACGGCGAATGAGAAATACAAGGCGATCATCGACATAATCCGCGACTGCGCCGAGCGCGGCCAGCCCATTCTCGTCGGCACGGTTTCGATCGAGAAGTCCGAGACCCTCTCGGCCATGCTGAAGCCGTTGAAGATCGCCCATCAGGTGCTGAATGCGCGTTACCACGAACAGGAGGCGCATATCATCGCCCAAGCCGGCGTGCCAAGCGCCGTGACGATCGCCACCAACATGGCGGGACGCGGCACGGACATCCAGCTTGGCGGCAACGTCGGGATGCAGCTCGATGGCTGGAAACGAGCCCGCGAGGCGGCGGGCGAAACGCCGACTCCCGAGGAGATCGAGGCGGAGCGCGCGAAAATCGTCGCCGATATCGAGGAGAAGAAGGAAAAGGCGCTGAAAGCCGGCGGTCTCTACGTTCTCGGCACCGAACGCCACGAAAGCCGCCGCATCGACAATCAGCTCCGCGGCCGGTCGGGCCGTCAGGGCGATCCGGGCGCCTCCAAGTTCTATCTGTCGCTCGAAGACGACCTGATGCGCATCTTCGGCGCCGAGCGCATGGATCTCATCCTGCGCAAGCTTGGCATCAAGGACGGCGAAGCCATCGCGCACCCCTGGATCAACAAGGCGCTCGCCAACGCGCAGAAGAAGGTCGAGGCGCGCAACTTCGATATGCGCAAGAACGTGCTGAAGTTCGACGACGTGATGAACGACCAGCGCAAGGTGGTGTTCGAGCAGCGCATCGATCTGATGCAGGTCGAGAATGTGGAGGAAACCGTCGCCGATATGCGCCAGGGCGTGGTGCAGGAACTTGTCACGGCGCATATCCCGGCCAAGGCGTTTGCCGAACAGTGGGACGTGAAAGGCTTGCGCGAGGAATTCCGGTCGATCTTCAATACGGACGTTCCCGTGGAGGAATGGGCTGCCGAAGAAGGGATTGCGGACCAGGAGATCGATGAGCGTCTTCAGCAGGAGGCCGACAAGGCGGCGGCTCGCAAGGCAGCCGAGCTTGGCCCGGTCGCCATGCGCGAAATCGAGAAGGCTGTTCTCTTGCAAACGCTCGACCATCTCTGGCGCGAGCATCTTGTGACGCTCGAGCATCTGCGCCAGGCGGTCGGCTTGCGCGGATATGCCCAGCGCGATCCCTTGCACGAGTACAAGAGCGAGGCCTTTCAGCTGTTCGAGCAGATGCTGGGCCGCTTGCGCCGGGATGTGACAGGCCAACTGATGCATGTCGTTCTGACGCAACGGATGCCCGAAGACTTCGAAGAGATGGCGCTGCCGCCGATGCAGGCTCACCATTTAGACCCCATGACCGGCGAAGACGAGTTCCTGGCCGAGGAGCTGGAAGCCGCCGCAGCCTCTCCGAAATCGCGGCAAGAGCGGCGCGCAGCCGCGAGACAGGGGAACGGCGCGCCCCCTTCAGCAAGGAGGCCAGGCGGAGGCGCTCCGGCAGGCAGGCCACAGCAAGGCAAGGGACGCGGCCAGCAGCATGGCCCCGCCTTGGACCCGGGCAATCCCGCAAGCTGGGGCAAGGTCTCGCGCAACGCCCCCTGCCCTTGCGGCTCCGGCAAAAAGTTCAAGCATTGCCACGGCGCGATTGCTTCGGCGGCGGCTGAGTAGGAACATTGCGAGGCGGCTGCGAGGCTAAGGTCGCCTCCAGCTTTGGCCTTGCGAGATGCAGGTAGCCAATTATCGCTTTAAAGCCGGTTGAGGTTTTTTGTGGCCCGGTGGCGTCCTCGTGCGCCGTCGTCCCGGAAAGCGCTTCGGCGCTTATCCGGGGCCGTAACAGGCGTCGTCCTTTGTAATGATCCCGGATAACGCCTTTGGCGTTTCCGGGATGACGAAGGGGTGGCGTAATTCCGCTCTCAGCGAGAGCGCAGGCGCGCGATCAGCTCAGGGCTTGGATAAGAGTCCGCAGGCAAGCCAAGCTTCTCCTGGACTTTCTTGATGCTGGCGCGCGTCGCAAGGCCGAGTTTCCCGTCGACTTCGCCGACTTCGTAACCCTTCGCCCGCAGCAGGCTTTGCAACTCTTTGGTCTGCTCATAGCCGAACGGCACGACGCCCCGGCCCCTGGAAACCGCTGGCGCGCCCGCGATCCTCGTCGCGAGGTAGGCCGCCGTCGTCGAATAGACGAGCGACTGGTTCCATTCCAGATAGACCTTGAAATTATGGAAGGCCAGGAAGGCGGGGCCGTTGCGCCCCATCGGCAGCAGAAGCGATGCCTGCAAGCCCTTCGGGAACACGGTCGCCATTCGCAACCTGCACGCCCATGCGCGCCCATTCCCCGACGGTATGCTCGACGTTGAGATCGGCCTGGCTCCAATCCATGCTTTCCGGTACGCGGGCTTCCTTGAGCCAGGGCTCGCCGCGCCGCCAGCCGAGGCCCTTGAGATAGTTCGCCGACGAGGCCAGCACGTCCGGCACGCTGTGGATCAGGTCGGCGCGGCCGTCGCCATCGTAGTCGATCCCATATTTGTAATAGATGGACGGCACGAACTGGGTCTGGCCCATTTCGCCCGCCCAAGGCCCTCGCATCTCTTCAGAAGGAAGATCACCGCGCTCGACGATGCGCAGCGCATCCATCAGCTCGGCGCGGAACTTCTCGGGACGGCGGCAGTCATAGGCCAGCGTCGCCAGAGATCGAAGCGTCGACAGATGGCCGTTGTTGGCGCCGAAATCCGTCTCAAGCGCCCAGAAGGCCGTGATGACGGGGGCCGGAACGCCGAACTGCTGCTCGATCTTGTCGAAAACAGCCTTATTTTTTGCGATGCGCGCGCGGCCGTTGTCGATGCGGAATTTCGCGGCCATGCGATCGGAAAATTCGAGAAAACTCTGCGAAAAGATGCTCTGCCTGCGATCGCTGTTGACGACGTTCTGGTCGAAGGTGACGCCATCGAGCGCGGACAAGGCGCGAGGCGTAATGCCCTTCGACCGCGCCTCCGACCGGAACTCCGAAAGCCAGCGCTCAAAGCTGCCGGTATTTGTGCAGGCGGCGCCGTCATTTGCCGCCGCGGCGAGCAGGAGGCTGACGAAAATCGCGGATGTGACGGGCCTTCTCATGACTGCCTCCGGGCCGATGGATTCTGGAATCGTATTCAAGGAATAGGTGCGATCACGCCCGAAAATCAGGCGAATTTGCGGCCCATGGTTCGATAGGCTCACCATGAGGGCCAAGCCGTTGAAATCGTTCGACCTCATCCTGAGCCTGTCAAAGGATGAGGCATGAAATTCCACCTTTTTAGCCCAAACAGACGGGGCGGCTCTTATCTAGCCCGCGTGAATGGAGAGATCCGGGATCGCAGGCTTCATCCCGGTCAAGGGATTGTCCGGGTCCCACTTCAGAGCAATGGTCTGGAATCGAGCCGAAAGGGCGTCATAGATCAGAAGCTTGCCCGTCAGCGTGTCCGGCAAGTCGAGGATCACCTTGATAATTTCTACGGCCTGAAGCGTCCCCATCACGCCCGCGACCGGCCCCAGAACGCCCGCCTCTTCGCAATTCGCCACGGCGCCTGCGGGAGGCGGCTCGGGAAAAAGGCAGCGGTAGCTCGGCAGGGGCCGCCCCGCTTCATCCTTCTCAAAAGCGCGAAAGGTGGAAAGATAGCCGTCGAGTTGTCCAAGCGCCGCGAACACGAGCGGCTTTCGTGCGAAATAGCAGGCGTCGTTCACGAGATAGCGCGTGCTGAAATTGTCCGAACCGTCGGCCACAATGTCGTAATTCGCAAGAATGGACAGAGCGTTTTCGGCCGTCAGGCGGAACGGCATCGCCTCCACGGAAACATGCGGGTTGAGGCTTTGGCAGAGCGCAGCCGCGCGCTCGGCTTTGAGCGCTCCGACATCCGCCGTCTTGAACGCGATCTGCCGCTGAAGATTGTCGACCGAAACCCGGTCATCGTCGATGATTTCGATTTTGCCGACCCCCGCCGCCGCGAGGTACATGACGAGCGGAGACCCAAGCCCGCCCGCGCCGACGATAAGCACGCGCGCGGCCTTCAGGCGCTGCTGGCCCTGCCCTCCGATCTCTTTGACAAGAAGGTGCCGCTTGTAGCGTTTGATCTCGTCCGGCGAGAGGATGGCCCGCCTGGGGGTATCGTCCATAGTGCTTGGCTTCTCTTTTCCAGCCCTCAATTTAAGAGGAAATGGCGCGTTGGAAAGCCTTTAAACCGCGGGCGCGATCCGGCCTACGCAGAGTCACCGTCATCCCGGAACTTAACGAGTCCGGGCGCGATCCGGCTCAAAAGGTGGCGAGAAATTCCCTGTAGCCCGGATTCTGGCGCAGAAGGCTGCCCGCCGATGAGATGAGGAGGTCGACATCGTCCTTTGGAATTTTGAAGCGCGTCGGAATCTTCTCAAGCCGCGCGCGGACGGTCGGCTCGCGCATCTGATCGAAGCTCACCTTGGCGACCTGAAGCGAAAGGTTGCGGCAATCCCAGCCATCGGTCGAACCGCGAAGCGAGGCGACTTCGGGCGGCGTCAGTCCGCAGCGATACTCGATCAGCCGGTCGCGCCACTTTTCCATTTCGGTGACAAAGGCGTCGTAGGCCGCGCGCACATTCGCATCCACCGCCGTGTCGGAGACGGCTTCGATCAGGTCCATGAGTTCGGGCGAGTTGGCGTCCTTCGCGAGATCGCCGCCCGGCGGACGGCCGGCGTCGACCACGACGAACAGAAAGCGCTTCAAATTCACCACCTGACGCGGCGTCAACGGCTGGTAGGGCTTTGTCGCGGCCGCGAGTTCGAGCACGAATCCGCTCAAGCCCAGATTGTCGGTCATGCCCCCGTCGAGAAGCTTGACGAATTTGACGTCGGATTTCTCCCGGTATCTCTAAATCGCCGCCGCCGAAGCGCGCAAAATCGCAGCCGCTCCGGGACGATCCGCGGAGTAAATCCAGTCGGGCGGCGTGAACGTGCACTGATCCGCGTAGTTCTCGATGACGATCGGCGCGAAGATGAACGGCACCGCCGCGGAAGCCGCCACGGCCTCGGACAGCGGATAGCGGCGCAGATCGCTGCAAAGCGCGCCGAAATTCACCGTGTTGAAGATGAAGGTCGTGCGGTTGTAAATGTCGGAGGCGTTGATCCAAAGCTGCGGACGGCCCGGTCTCAACACGTCGTTGAAAGTGGCGCCGTGGAACAGATTTTCATCGAGCCAGGTGGGAAGGCCGGAGCGGTCGTTCACCCCGCCTTTCGCGAGCAGCACCAAATTCGTCACATTGACGGATGTGCTCAGCGAGGCCTCGGCATCCTGAATGAGGAATCTCTGGCGGAAGCTCGCGAGCGTATCGCGGCCGTGCAAAGCGAAATAGGCCGCGGTGACGGAACCGCCGGAAACGCCGGATACAAGAGAAACCTGATCGATCAAGGCCGATCGCGATGCGTTTCGAGAGTCGGTCCTTGCGAGTTCCTGCAAGACGCCGAAAGCGAAAGCGCTCGCGCGCGTGCCGCCTCCGGAGAAGCTCAAGCCGATCGCGGTTTCCGCGCTTTCGCGCAGAGCGACCGGCCCCGCAGCCGGCTGGGGAGCCGCCAAAGCTTCATCGGTGAGCGCGGAATTGATCGGCGCGTTCCGAAGGCCGAACCCCGCGCACGCCGTAAGCGCGAGCGCGCCTCCCAGACAAGCGACGGATGCCGCCAAGCGCCACGATCGCTGAGCAAATCCCGATTGTCTGTCCACAATGCTAACCCTCTCGCATCGAAAGGCGGCTGCCTGGTCTCATGCCTTTCCGAGCGGCACGGGCTGGCAATCAACCGCGTTGATAAGTCGCGCAGGCTTTTGCCGAAGGGATGGAGTGCCCCATGAACTCGTCAGAAATGTGGCGCACTTTTGCAAGCCTTGGTTAGGAAACAGCCCTTATGGTTCGCGCTCGTGGAGCGAATTTGACGTTTGAGCCTCCGTTTGCAGCAAGCTCTCACTCAAGCGCCAAATTCAAAAACTCCAGTAAATTCATGAAGTTGCTCGTGGTTCGTTGAGTCCGGCATTGTCTCTGCGCGTCCCCAGCCGGGGCGAATGCCGTAATCGGACCGCCGCCATTTTTTGGATGTCTCCGTTTTTCCATTCAGCTAGAGTGCAGCCGCATGTCTATACGCTTAACCATGCTTTCCCTTTCTGCGGCGCTCCTTCTTGCGCCGCCGCTGACCCTTGCGGAAAACGCATGGGCGGACACCCCCCTTCAGGATGCGATTGCGAGGCTCGCCCCCGAGCAGCAGGCGACGCTCAAAGTCTATGAAAGCGCGCGCGCGGCTTACAACCGGCATGTGGATCAATATTGGCGTCTCGCCGAACTGAAGCGAAAGAAGCGAAAGGCGAAGATCGCGGCCGGGAAGGCTGTGACCGTTGAGGATTACGTCAAGGAGCAGCCCCCCGTCTATAAGGGGCCGAAGCGGCCGGACGAGATCATGGCGCTTCTTCCGAAGCCGCCAAAGCCTCTCGTTGAAGCGCACGCGCCGATCCCCGTCATCGCGGACTTCCTGCGGGAGGCGGATGCGGTCTACAGCTTCCGGCCGGACCGGATCAGCGAAGACGATTTCATGATCTATTATGCGCTCGAAGCCATCAGGCTCGATCTCACGCGCGATCAGGTCGTGCGCCTCTACGCGCTGGAGACCGGAGGCATGGGCGCCCACGACCTCCAATCCGGCTATAATCCGAAAACCGGGCATGCTGCGTCGACGGCGCTGGGCTACGCGCAGCTCTTGGCCGCAAACTCCATAGAGCAGGTCCGGAAAGAGGGTCCCGAGTTCGCCGCCCGCCTCGACCGCCTCGCCGAAGAGCCGCGCACGTCATCCGGCGCGGCGCAGGCTCTCAGATATAAAGCGGCGTGCGTGCGGCGGATGGCCGCCGATGCCCGCAAGGTTCCCGATAGCTGGCCCGCCCACGTGGCCTATGCGAAAACAGCGAACGGGCTCGGCATGCACGCGCTCAACCTCGATGGAAATGTCGGCCCCTGGATGCAGGTGGTCAAGCTGCGCGGCATCATGGAATACGCCTCCAAAAAGGGGCTTCATCATTTGACCGGCGCGCAGCTTGAGCTGATGAACCTTGCCGGGCCGGGAAGCGGGCTTGAGATGCTGCAACCGCCCGGCCGCGATATGCCGACGTCGAACTTCTTCGAGCGTGGCGGCTATGAGCGAAATCCGGTGGTGCATGAGAAAACGGGCGCCCAGCTTCTGGTCCGGCTCGACGAGATCATGGACCGGAACGTCCAGAAGGCGGGCGCCCAGCAATTCGCCAAAATCTTCGACGGCGTCGCCCGGCGGCTCGCGGCGGGCGGCCAGGTTCAGACATCGGCGGAGGCCGCTCCGCCCTCCTTCAATCCTTTCGGCTCACTCAATCTTTTTGGGTCCGACAGGTGAGTTTCGGCTTCAGCCAAGTATTTAATTTCCCTGCAAAAAGTCCACGATCCTGATTGGGTGAAAATCAACAGAGTGGTGCTAGATTCGCAGTGTGGAGTTTGAGTTACGGGAGGAATTCTTTCGCGATGCCAGCCTCGGCAAGCAGAGGAATCATCCTACATATTTCCACAGGATCAGCCAGCGGCTCGAACCGGTACTTTCAAGAAGTCCCAGAGGATAAAATGGTTAATTGCGCGGGCTGGAGGTTTGGGGCCTCTTTTCTGGTTTTGTCTTTGATCGTTGGCCCGCCTGCTTTCGCCGCGACCGATAATGCCGGCCAGGAAACTCCCTCGCAAGCAGAGCAGGATTCGAAATCGTATCTTCCGCCCTGGATGCAGGGCCAAGGCGGCGGCGAGAAGGCGGCCGCGCCTGCGAACGCCGCCGCGCCAGCCGCCAGCGCGCCGGAAAGCAAATCCACGGCGGCCAGCGATGATGGTGCGATGAAGAGGAAGGCGAGAGCGGGCCAAGGGCGGAGATCCCACCGGAGCGGATCACCGGCTGACTTTATGGGCGGCTTTGTCGGGCTTTTTGGCCGGTGAGCGTTTGCTGTATCGTCGTCCCGGAAAGCGCTAAGCCTTATCCGGGACCGTAACAGGTGCGGCGTCTGAGATGATCCCCGGCAACGCCTTGCGGCGTTTCGGGGATGACGGAGTGGGTGAGGCCGTTCTAAAAGTCTGAGGTAATTCCCTTTTTCTCCCAGTCGCCGTAGCGTGTGGGTTCCGGGCCTTTGCGTCCGCCAAGTTCCTTTTCAAGGTCGTTGGCGTCATGCTCTCGATTGCGGATTTCCGCCTCTTCCAAAGCGCGCTTTGCGGCCTCTTTCCGGCGGCGCTCGATCTCGGCTTCGGTCGTCTTTTGCATTCTTTCCCTCACATGCGCCCGCAAGCGGCCGATGCGCCCATGGCCTCAGGTGAGCCGGCCACCCGACAGCTCACCATGAGGTCGCTGTTGAAACAGCGGCCTCATGGTGAGGAGGCCGAAGGCCGTCTCGAACCATGAGCAACATCGCTTTTCAGCGCCCTGCTACGTCGCGAAACGGAAATGCATGACATCGCCGTCATGCACGGTGTAATCCTTGCCCTCAAGGCGCATCTTCCCGGCCTCTTTCGACCCGGCCTCGCCGCCAAGCGACACAAAATCGCGATAGGCGATGGTTTCCGCTCGAATGAAGCCTTTCTCAAAGTCGGAATGGATCACGCCAGCCGCTCCCGGCGCCGTGGTTCCCTTGGTGATCGTCCAGGCCCGCGTTTCCTTGGGCCCAGCCGTAAAATAGGTAATCAGCCCGAGAAGGCGATAGCCTGCGGCAATCAGGCGATTGAGGCCGGGCTCCTCCAGGCCGAGTTCCTTGAGGTAAAGCGTGCGTTCATCCTCGTCGAGATGCGCAAGCTCGGCTTCGATCTTGGCCGAGATAATGACGATCTCGGACTCGGCGCCGCTGAAACGCTCCTCGACCAGCTTTGAGTAGGCGTTGCCTTCCGCCGCGCTTGCCTCGTCCACATTGCAAACGTAGAGCGCGGGCTTGGCGGTCAGAAGCTGCAACTGCCGGAATGTGCGATGTTCGCTTTCCGGGATTTCGGCGAGCGCGAGACGCGCGGACTTGCCCGCGGAAACATATTTCAACGCCGTGTCGATCAGGGCGAGCGTCGCCCTCGCCTCTTTGTCCTGGCCTTTCGCCTTTTTCTCAACGGCAGGCCGCCGGCGCTCCAGGCTGTCGAGATCGGCGAGCATGAGCTCGGTCTCGACGGTTTCGGCGTCGGCGACGGGATCGACACGTCCTTCGACATGGGTGACGTCGTCATCCTCGAAGCAGCGCAGCACATAGGCAATCGCGTCGACCTCGCGGATATTGGCGAGGAACTGGTTGCCGAGCCCCTCGCCTTTCGAGGCGCCGCGCACCAGACCGGCGATATCGACGAAGGTCAGCCGGGTCGGAATGGTCGCCTTGGAGCCTGCGATCTTGGCGATCTTATCGAGCCGTTCGTCAGGAACGGAGACCTCGCCCACATTCGGCTCGATGGTGCAAAAGGGATAGTTCGCCGCTTGCGCCGCCGCCGTCTGCGTCAACGCGTTGAAAAGGGTGGATTTACCGACATTCGGCAATCCGACGATGCCACATTTGAAGCCCATGAGATGTTCCGGAATTCCTTTTTTACTTCGCCCCGCCCCGAACGCGCTTTCGGAACCACCTGGTCAGGAAGCTCCCCTGAGAACTCTTCCGATGGCTCTGTCTCCTCCAGACGAGGCTCATAAAGCCGCCGCGGCGCACGAATGGCTTCGGCCTCTTTCGCGCGGTCTCCCGGCGCGGTCTCGAACAGCGGCTCGGTGGATTGCGCACGAAACAGCTCGGCCTCATGGGCCGCCGCGGCGGCGAGGGCGCCGTCCACGACCGGCTCGGAGACTTGCGGCGCCAGCGATTCTTCCGAAATCGCTCGCCCCTCAGGGGCCTCTTGAGCCGCCAGGGGCTGGACGGGTGCCGCCATCGCCTCGGGAGCTGGGCGCGCTTCTTCCGAAGGAGCGTGCGCTTTGCCATCGGAGCCGCTCGTTCATTTTAGCCGCCGGCGCCAAGGGCTTTCGGCCGCGGGCGGCTTCAGCTAAAAAAGCGGCCTCGCTTCCTTCCACGAGCTTGGCCATCCCGCGCGCCACGCCTTCCAGCAACGGCGGAAGCCAGTCGCGGTCGGATTTGGCAAAATCCTGCAAGACATAATGGGCGACCAAAGCCTTATCGCCGGGATGATCGACGCCGAGGCGCACGCGCACATAATCATTGCCAGCATGGGCGGAAATGGATTTCAGCCCGTTGTGACCGGCGTTGCCGCCGCCCTTCTTGACGCGAATGACGCCGGGCTTCAGGTCGATCTCGTCATGAATGACAATCACATCGCCAAGCGGCAGCTTATAGAAGCGCATCGCTTCCCCAACCGCGCGCCCGCTCTCATTCATATAGGTGGACGGCTTTAAAAGGAGACACTTCTGGAGGCCGATCTGGCCCTCCGCCGTGTATCCCTGAAAGCGCCTTCTTCCAGGGGCCGAAGCCATAGCCCCTCGCGATCTCGTCAACCGCCATAAAGCCGATGTTATGGCGGTTGCCCGAATATTTCTCACCTGGATTGCCCAATCCGACGATCAGTTTCATGATACGTATCTTTCATTATCGTGAACGCGCCGAAGCGGGCTGCAAGATCCATACTTAAGCAAGCTCCGCCTCGGTCTGGCCAACGGGCGAGCCGGGCGATGGCACCGCTTCGCAATTCGTCGTCCCCGGCCCAAGCGAAGCGCGAGCCGGGATCGCATAAAAACAGGCGCTCCAACGTGTTACGATCCCGGATAAGGCTTCGCCTTTCCGGGATGACGGCGGCGGCGATCCGTTGGCGCTGCCGCCAAACCCTGCTTAGTCCAGCCGGAACCCGGCTTCATCCTTCGACAAGCTCAGGATGAGGCTTCGACAGGCTCATGGTTCGAGACGGCCTTCGGCCTCCTCACCATGAGGCCGCGTGTTCTCAACGGCTTAGCCCTCATGGTGAGCTTGTCGAACCATGAGCTTGTCGCGGTTCGGCGGGATTTCCCGCAGGGCGTACCAGCCTATTCGCTCTTCTCCTCTTCGGTGGCGGCGGCTTCGGTCTCGGTTTCAGGCCGCGCGGCCGCCGCGCCCGCAATCGACGCGACGGTGAAGTCGCGGTCGGTGATGGTCGGCGTGATGCCGGCCGGGAGGGGCACCGCCGAAATGTGCACGCTGTCGCCGATGTCGAGGCCCGCAAGATCAATCGTGATCTTTTCGGGAATAGCGTCGGCTGGGCACGAGAATTCAATCGTGTGCCGGACGATGTTCAAGACGCCGCCGCGCTTCAGGCCGGGCGAGGACTCTTCATTGATGAAGTGCACCGGCACCTCGACGTCGATGCGCGACGTGCGGCTGACGCGCAGGAAATCGACATGGATCGGGAAATCGCGGACGGGATCGACCTGAACCTCGCGCGGAATGACGCGCTCTTTCTTGCCGCCCACATCCAGCATATAGACCGTCGAAAGGAAGGAGCCGGTCTGATAGTGTTGCCACAAATTGCGATATTCGAGCGCCACATTTGAAGGCTCCTGCCCGCCGCCATATACGACGCCGGGGACCATCTTTTGCGCCCTGAGCGCGCGATTGGCGAGTTTGCCAGTTCCTTCGCGCGCGGTTGCTTTGAGTTCTGTAAGCTCCGCCATGTTCTTCTCTGTTGTGTTGAGTGAGCGCGATTGTGCGCCAAACGCACGGACCTTCGGCGCTCGGGGGTGTCTCAAACCCTTTCTATAAGGGCAAGCGCGGCGAAAGACAATAAGGTGGTTCTTTTGTCCAATCTCGCCTTCGGTAAAGGCGTTTCGGACGCGCCGTTGTCATCCCGGCCAAGGTCGAAGCGCGAGCCGGGATCGTAAGCAAGTCAAGCGCCTGATTTGTTACGATCCCGGCTCGCGCTTCGCTTGGCCGGGATGACGATATGCCCGAAGGCGCAAAGGCTGCCGCGTGCGATGAACGGATCGTTACCGCGCCCATGCCTTAATGCGAAGGTGGTTAACAGGAGCGCGCCGGAATTATTTCCGGTCATGTGTTTGGTTAAAATCTGGTTCATCCGGCGCGGAACGAAGCGCAATCGCGGCCTCGATCGGACAGGAAATATTATGGGATAAGCCATTGAAATATAACGAGTTTTTCTTTGATTGACAAATTCGCCATTAAATTAAATTTAATGCCGGATTTTTTTTCTTTACTGGGACGCGCAAAAGTCCGTTAAATATGTTGCGAGTTCGCATATTAACCAGGGGCGCGCCCCGCAACCCGGCGCAGCGCGCGCCAGGGCGGTGTTCGTCTGGCTATTTTTCTCTTTATTATCAATAACTTGCCGGCCTTAACCTCTCGGCAAGGCGCTTTTTCCTAAGATCTTGCGATCAGGCAATTCGAGCGCAAAACGCAAACAAAAAATGGTCCAAAAGATACCGCATGATACTTTAGTCGAACAGGCTCGACACGCTCTCCTCGCCGGAGGTGCGCTGGATCGCCTCGCCGATCAGCGCGGCAAGCGAGAGCACCTCGATGTTGCTCGCCACTCGCACGGCTTCCGTGGGCACGATCGTATCTGTGATCACGAGCGTCTCGATCCCCGAGGCCATGATCCTCGCCACGGCGCCGCCGGAAAAAACGCCATGGGTGATGTAGGCGACAACCGAGCGCCCGCCCTTGTGGAGGAGCGCGTCCGCCGCGTTGCAAAGCGTGCCGCCGGAATCGATGATGTCGTCGATCAGAAGGCAATGCTGGCCGGAAACATTGCCGATCACATTCATCACCTCGGATTCGCCCGGCCGGTCGCGTCTCTTGTCGATAATGGCCAGGGGCGCATCGATGCGGCTTGCCAGGCTCCGCGCCCGCACCACGCCGCCCACGTCCGGAGAGACGACCGTGACGTCGCCATTCGTGAAGCGCTTGCGGATGTCGCGCACCATGACGGGCGCCGCGTAGAGATTATCGGTCGGGATGTCGAAAAAGCCCTGAATTTGCCCGGCATGAAGATCGACGGTGAGGACGCGGTCCGCGCCCGCATGGGTGATCATGTTCGCCACGAGCTTCGATGAAATGGGCGTGCGCGGGAGCGTTTTGCGGTCCTGACGCGCATAGCCGAAATAGGGGATCACCGCCGTGATACGCCGGGCCGAAGCTCTCCGCAGCGCATCGATGATAATGAGCAACTCCATAAGGTTGTCATTGGCGGGATAGGATGTGGACTGGATGATGAAGACGTCTTCTCCGCGGACATTTTCACGGATCTCGACGAAAATCTCCATATCCGCAAAGCGGCGCACATGGCACTGTGTCAGGGGTGTCTTGAGATAGGCCGCGATGGCATGAGCCAGGGGCCGATTACTATTGCCAGCGACCAGCTTCATGAGAGGCAACCCATTGTCACAAGAGGTTCACACAAACGGCAACGAACGCGCTTCTAACAGCGCGCTCGCTATGTGTAAACCTACGAGTGTGCAAATGCCACCCGCACGTTGAAGCAGGCTACGATTGCATCAACCAGCCGATCCCGACGCGGCCTGGGCCTGCCCGGAACCCTTGGTCAGGAGCTTCGAGACTTCGGAGGCTGCAGCGCCTGCCGCCTGCTCCGCCACTTCACCCCAAGCGCCGTCGAGACTGCCGGCGCTGATCTTGTTGTTCTGCACGACGGTCTTTTCCATCTGCTTTCCGGCCGGATCGATGACGACCCAGCGGATGGTGATGGGCTGCTGACCATTCGACACGGCCCCCAGTTCCACCTGGCCCTGGATTTTGTACGTCCCGGCCCCGCCTGCCGAAGAGAGCTTCACGCCCTGGCGGCCAAGCGCCTTCTTCATGGCGTCGGAAAGGGCTGTCTTGCCGTCGCCGGGCGCGCCGGTGACAGTAGGAACCACCGCCACGATTTCCTGAGGAGCAACCGCAGCCGTCTGGACCGGGCGCGCCGGCGCCGCTGAAGTATCAACCGCAGAAGCAAGCGTCGCTGTCTCTGCGGGAGCCTTCGTACGCGGAGCCTTCGGCGCCGTGACGGCCGCCGTCTTCACGGGAGCGGAAGCCGATGTCGCGGCAGCCGCCTTTGCAGGAGCGGCGTCTGCTGGCTTGGCCTCAGCCACCACCGGGGCGGGAGCCGGGGCATTCGGGTTCTCGATCCAGGCGTTCACGTCCGTCGCAGACTTCATGGCGACTTTTTGAACGGCCTCTTCGGTTACGTGATGCCAGGAGTCGCCCCCGTGCTTCGGAGAAACGGTTTCCTCGCCCGTAAGCGAGCGAACCTTGTTGCCAGCCTTGTCCATGACATCGATCGTGTAGGCCACTTTCGTGCCATTCTTGCCTTCCGCCTTCGCAACATAGGTCGGCTTCACGACATAGACGGCGTCTTTGGCGTCGACGATCGCAACGCCATTAGCCTTGATCAGCGTCGCGAACTGATCGTTCACCTTGGTGGCGTATTTTTGCGGTACGCCTTGCGCAGGCGCCAGGGCGACTGCGGGCTTGGCTTTCATGCTTGAATTGGCCGAATCGCCCTTCAGAAAGAGATCACCGCTGCAGCCGGTAAGGCCAGCAAGCAAAAGCGCCCCAGTCAAGAGCGACGCGGCACAGCGAGCTGCGCTCTGCGCGGCCGGTTTGTTCTCGCGCGTCACTTTTCCACTCCTCGATTTTCATGGCTCTAGGACGGCGGTACTTGACTATACCGGCACTTATTATTCCGCCGAATCTCGTTAACGCTTGAAATCTAGCGGTCGTCGCAAACGCAGTCTAGGCAACGAAGCCACACTTGCGCCCTGCTCGGCAAAAACCTGCAAAAATCGAGGGTTGCGTGCCCAGTTATCCACATCATCGGACCATGATTGCGGAAATTTGGCGCCCGTAATCGGGCTCCCGGTTGTGGCAGGAGCGCCTGTAACTGAAAAGAAATGATTCGTTCCCATAGGTGCACACGCCAACGTCGTTGATGTGCTCAATCCCTCGCATCCTGAGCTTACCCTCAACGTATCCGGGCAAGTTGAAATGAATATGACTGGGGCGAGCCTCCGAAAAGTACGTCTCGCTTTCGGCGCAACCGGCAAGGAACGCGGCCTTGAACTCCGGGCCGACCTCGTAAGCAGCGGGCGAGATCGCGGGGCCGATGGCGGCCGCGATGCGCGACGCCTGCGCTCCGAGGCTTTCCATCGCCTCGACGGCGCTCTCGATGACGCCCGCTCGCGCGCCCCTCCAGCCCGCATGAACGGCGGCGACGACACCTGCGGCGGCGTCGGCCAAAAGGAGCGGCGCGCAATCGGCGGTGAGAACGCTCACGGCAAGATTGGGGGCGTTCGTCACAATGGCGTCGGCTTCCGGAGCGCGCGTGGCCTCCCAGGGCGTATTGACAATGACGGCTTTCGCAGAGTGAACCTGATGCGGTCCGATGAGCGCGGCCTTATGCACTCCCAAGGCATTCGCAACCCGGGTCCTGTTCTCCTCCACGCGCTCGCGCTCATCCCCCGACCCGCGGCCGCAATTAAGGGACGCATAGATCCCTTCAGAAACGCCGCCAGTGCGAAGAAAGAAGCCGTGCGTTACGCCGCCGGTCTCGAGGCTCGCCGCCGTCACGATCGCCGGAGCATTTTCATCGGAGCCGTGAAGCTTCGTTCGATCCGCCATCTGTCTTTATCTTCTTAAGCTGCACCGTTCTCAAAATGGGGGCGGGGCCGCTGAAGCGCCATTGGTCAAGGCAAGAACCTTGAACAGCGCCCCCATCTGGGCGGGATCGACCAGCCGGGCGACGCGGCCTCTCATCTCGCGGGCTTCCTCTTCCGAAGCGCCGCGCAAAAGCTGCCCCATCCGCGCCTCAAGGCCTAGCCGCAACAACCATTCGCCCATCGGCATCGGACCGAACGCAGTGCATGTTCGCATCCGCCGCCGCCTGCTTGAGGCGAAGAAAGTCCACATGCGCAGTGACATCGCTTTCGCCCGGCGCGTCGAAAAGGCCGGTGAAGCGATGTCCTCTGACGGCTTGCGCGGTGTCGCCGAGAGAGCGCCGGGAATAGCCGTAATCTATAATGAGGGCCGCTAAGGGCGAGCGCGCCGCGAAAGCGTCGATGATGCCGCCAACCGCGGGGCGATGCTCAAGGATTGCGCCATCCTCGATCTCGGTTGCAGATGGTAGGTCGAAGCCCTGAGGCGGCTCCACTATGGGTCCGGCCGCGAACCGGAAAGCATCGCCCTCCAACCCCACCATGCGCTCACGCCAACCACCCGCAGCGGCGTCAAAGACGAACTGCTGCACGGGCAAGCAGTCGAAGAACTCGTTAGCGATGATAATAGCGGGGCCGTCCGGGACGTCTTTCAGATCTTCAGGCCAGAAAATAGGAATCGGCGCGTGAGCAAGGGCGGCTCTTTGTTTTTCCTGCAGCGCCTTCGAGGTTTCGATGAGGTGAACCGTCGCGCCAGCCAGAAAGCGCGGCAGCACCTTGAGCGCGCGGAGAGCGTCGGCCATCAGCGTTCCACGCCCGGGTCCAAGCTCGATCAGCCGGACAGAGGCGGGCTCTCCCATCTGGCGCCAAACCTCGCCCGACCACAGGCCGACGAATTCCCCGAAAACCTGGGATATTTCGGGCGAAGTGATGAAGTCTCCACCCTGTCCGATGGCGGCTTTCGTCCGGTAATAGCCGTATTCGGAATCGGTGAGGCACGCCTCCATGTAATCGTGAACGGAAACCGGGCCATCGGCCGCGACACGCGCGGCGAGTTTTCTCGCCAACGGCGTGGCATCGGGATTGCGAAGTGGGGAAAGCGGCGTCATCCAGCGCACTCTAGTGTGGCGTCTTGCAATTGCCTACGCCCTTTGCGTCAAGCGCTTAATAGGCAATTGTAAGACATCAGCCACACTCGCTCATGACCGTCACGCCTTTTCAGCGGTAGCAGTCCGGCCCGGCTGTCGGGCGAAAACTCTTCTCGATCGTCGTAACGACGGGATCAAATTCGCGCTTTTGCTGCTCGGGATAGGTCAATGCGAAAGCGTTGATGATGCGGCCGCCGCAAGCGAACAGCACCTTCTGGTAATAAATGCTGGCGCCGCGAGCGCCCGATAGCACAAACCAGCTTTGGCCCATAGGCCCATATTTGAGCTGATTACTCGCGGAAAACTCTCGCAAAATGGCCGCGCGATACTCGCCGATGCTGATATTGTCGGAATTGTCGACGGCTAGAGCCTTGAGCCTCACAACTCCGTCTTTTGACCTGAGTTCAACGCCCCGGCCATCGGGCGTTTCGGCGCGCTGTTCCAGCATGCCGCCAGGAAAAAGAAGGCTGTAGCCGAAGCGTTCGCTTCGATAAGTCTCCCAGTCCATGGTCTGCATCCACTCGGCGGCGACCCGCCCCGAGCCGCAAAAGGCGGCCAGGATGATCACGCCAAGCCGAAGGAAACCCGCTCTCTCCATGCGGTAGATAAGGCGATTGGCGGCTCATGGGTTCCAGCGGGCTTCCTTGCGTAACGGGTGTTCCTATGGATCGATCAGAGACAGCGCCCCGCAGCATCTCCCACAGTAAGTTTTAGACAGAGGGCTTGGGCGGCCGAATGGAAAGCTGCTGAAAGCCCTTGCCGAGCATGACGGGCTTGCGGCTGGATATAAGCCTATTGTTGACGCCCACCCAGCCGATCTCGCCCGACAGCCGCCCATATTCGATCTTCGGGCAGCGGTTCATGACGACCTTGAGGCCCCTGGCCTCGGCAAGAGCGGCCGCCTCATCGTTGCGCACGCCAAGCTGCATCCAGACAACCTTGACGCCGAGCTTGTCCTTTAAGGCGATGGCGTCGCGGACGATGCCAAGCGCGGCCTCTGAGTTACGGAAAATGTCCACGACGTCGACCGGCTCTTCCAGATCGGCGAGGCGCGCAAAAATCTTCTGGCCGAGAATCTCGCCCCCGGCCTGACCGGGATTGATCGGAAAAACCCGATAGTCTTTTGCGAGAAGATATTTCAGCACAAAGTAGCTTGGCCGCCGCGTGTTCACGCTCGCGCCCACCATGGCGAAGCTTTTCGCCTCCTGCAAAATATCGGCGATGTAACTGTCGGGGTAGCTGTCGTAAGTCATGATCGCCCTGCCAAGCCGTATGAATAGAGGAAAACGAAGCGTTGCGCATCCCCTCCTGCGACATCACATGAGGGCAACTCGCCGGCCGGCCGCAATTCTTGGAGATCAGCGATGGACGACCAGTTGCAGTATCAAATCCGGATTTATCTCAACGATGCCTTTGCCGACATCGCACGGCGCAAGACAGGCGACCCAAGCTTGAAGCCGCTTGCGGACATTCTTCACAGGCACAAGACGACCATGAAGTCGGTGTTCGATGCGTTCTCGGACTATGTCGCAGACGCCGAAAAGCACGGCGCCGACAAGTTTCCCCTCTATAAATGGACCAAGGCGGCCATTGAGGATCCAGCCAAAAAGGCCAAGCACACGAAGATCTTCACGCTCTATGTCAATGGCGATGAGGTTTACGCCAAGGCCCTAGCAGATGCGCTCGAGGCCGACTTGCAACCTCTTGTCGGCGGCGCAATCGTTTCGCGTCTGACGAAGCACGACACCAACCCGGCAAACAACCCGCAGATGCCCGAGCGCTTCCGCTGAGGATTGCTTGGCGCCCTTGGGGCGCGGTTCATCCCTATGGGTCAAACGCATCAAGGAAATAAAGGAGCGAACATCGTGCTGAAGCGCGGATATAAGCAGTTGATCGAGGATGCACTTAAACGAATTCAAACTCTCAGCGTCGATGAAGCACAAACGAAACTCCGCGATCCCGGGGTTGTCTTCATCGACATTCGCGAGCCTAAGGAGCTTGAGCGCGAAGGAACTATTCCTGGCGCCTTTAACGCTCCTCGCGGCATGCTGGAGTTCTGGGTCGATCCCGAAAGCCCCTATCACAAGGAGGTCTTTGCTCCAGGCAAGCACTTCATTCTCTATTGCCAGTCCGCCTGGCGGTCCGCACTCGCAACGGCGACCTTGCTTGACATGGGTGTGACGTCGGTCAGCCACATCGAAGGCGGCTTTTCGGCCTGGAAGAAAGCCGGCGGCCCGACCGTGGAGAGGCACAAGAAAGGCTGACGGTCGCCTCCGTTAGCGCTGCTTCAGGCTCGCGCCTGCGTTCGAAGGATGCTCTGAGTTCAGCCCTACAACAGCCTACGAGCCGGTCCAATGTGGCGCGCGCTTCTCAAGGAACGCGCCGATGCCCTCTTCAGCGTCACGGGCCAGCATGTTCTCGACCATGACGCAGGCGGTGTAGTCATACGCTTCAGCAAGCGTCATCTCGGCTTGACGGTAGAAGGACTGCTTGCCGATTGCGAGCGTAAGCGGCGACTTGTTCGCGATCTCATCCGCTACTTCGATGGCGGCTGAAAGCACGTCCGCGTCCGGGACGACCCAGTTTACAAGCCCGAGTTCCTTCGCCTTCGCGGCGGGAACCATATCGCCAAGCAGCAGCATCTCCATCGCGGCTTTGCGCGAGACATTGCGAGACAGCGCCACCATGGGGGTCGAGCAGAAGAGGCCGATGTTCACGCCGGGCGTCGCGAACCGAGCGCTTTCCCCCGCAACGGCAAGATCGCAGCTCGCCACGAGCTGGCAGCCCGCCGCCGTCGCGATGCCGTTCACAGCGGCGATCACCGGCTTGTGGCAGGCGATGATGGACCGCATGAGTGCGGAACAGCTCCGCATCGTTTGTTCGAAGAATGTGCGGCCACGATCGGGGTCTCCGCCGGCGCGCGGTCATCTCCTTGAGATCATGACCCGCGCAAAATGCCGGGGGAGCGCCAGTGATAATGATCGCCGCCACCTCGGCCATCGCGCCCGCACGGTCGATGGCGTCATGCAGCGCGGCGATGAGATCGAGCGAGAGACTGTTGCGCGCCGATGGTCTGTTCAGCGTCAGGACGCAGGCCGCGCCCCGCTGTTTCTCAATCAGCAGCGCCGAATTATGGCGTGTCTCTTGCGGCCTGGAGGCGTCCATTCGCGATTTCCCTTCACGCCAGGATACCTCAGTTAAGGCCAAGTTTCACAGCCGCGTCGATATCCGGCTTCATTTCTTGCACCACGGCCACGTTCTGCGGCGGAGGCTCGCGCGCGAGCTGATCGCTGAGATCCTCGAGGTTTTCCTTCAGCCGCCCCTTCTGCTTTTCGTTCAGAAGGCCAAGTTTCTCCAGCTGCTTGATCGCCGCATCCTTGTTCTTGTCGAGCGTCTCCCTCGCGACGCCGCGCGCCGGGCCTGCCGTGACGAAAAGATAGGCTTGCCCGATAGCTCTTCCAGTCTCAGACCATTCCTTAATGTCTGCAAAACCGTGCTTCGCCGCAATACCTTGCGCCTGGCCTTGCAGTTTACTCGATTTGATCGCCTTGACGATGACGCCGACAGGATTTTTCGTGGTTTCCGCGTCCATGCCAGCTTTCATCCCCTCGCTCAAGGCGATGGCGCGCATTTCCGAGAAAGACGCGAGGAACCGTGTGACATTGTCCTGGGTGAGCGCCACATCCCTCGCGGCCGCTGAACCAATCGCCGACAGGACAGCGGCCACAAGACCAAATAAAATAAGTCCACCACGTTTCTTGAAATCGGCCATGCTGGTGAGTCCTTCCGCTCGGTCATCCGACCGCCTCGCCGCTCTCATTGCCCCAAATCTTGGTCAAATCACGGAACCGATGCTGCACGATTACGACGTTCCCGAGCTCACCCTATTATTGAGGTATCATGATACCTAATTAGCGGTATTATAATACCTTTATTTTAATTCACTGTTTTTGTTTGAGAATTTACAACCAAGGTCATGTTGACAGGCATGGTTTACTGATTTATCTCTTTTCGAGAACGGGCCGTGCGGCCCTTTTTTCATTGGAGCCGCGGGCTCAAACCGGACACACGATGAAAACCTATTCCGCAAAACCATCAGAGATCGAGAAGAAGTGGATCTTGATCGACGCAGACGGCCTTGTCGTCGGACGCGTGGCGACGATCATTGCAAATCGCCTGCGCGGCAAGCATAAGCCCACCTACACGCCCCATATGGACGACGGCGACAATGTGGTGGTCATCAACGCCGAGAAGATCGTCTTCACCGGCAACAAGACACAAGACAAAGTGTACTACCGGCACACCGGCCATCCCGGCGGCATCAAGGAGCGCCGTCCTTTCGAAATCCTTGGCGGCAAATTTCCGGGGCGCGTTCTCATGAAAGCCGTGGAGCGCATGGTTCCGCGCGGCCCTCTCGGCCGCAAGCAGATGACAAATCTGCGCATCTATGCCGGGCCTGAGCATCCGCATACGGCGCAAAATCCGGAAAAGCTCGATGTTCGCGCCATGAATTCCAAAAATGTAGCGAGGGCTCGCTAATGGTTGAGGCAAGCACAAAATCTTTTTCGAGCCTGGATAAGGGCGCTGGCGCTCCCGCCGCCGAAGACCGGTCGCGGCCGGTCCACGTGCAGAAGCTCGATGCCCACGGGCGTGCTTACGCGACCGGGAAAAGAAAGAACGCCGTCGCACGTGTATGGGTTAAGCCCGGACACGGCAAGATCACCGTCAACGAAAAGGACCACGAGGCGTATTTCGCGCGGCCGGTGCTCCAGATGATCCTGAAGCAGCCGCTCGTGACCGCCAACCGGGCTGATCAGTACGACGTCGTGGTGACTGTCTCCGGCGGGGGTCTCTCTGGTCAAGCTGGCGCGGTGCGCCACGGGCTATCAAAAGCCTTGACCTATTACGAGCCTGCTCTTCGTTCCATTCTGAAAAAAGAAGGCTTCCTGACCCGCGACCCGCGCGTCGTCGAGCGTAAGAAATACGGCAAGGCGAAAGCGCGCCGCAGCTTCCAGTTCTCGAAACGCTAGCGGATACGGGCCATGCCTGCGGACGCGGGACGGCGGAAAGTCAAGATTGGAGTTATCGGCGCCAGCGGCTATACAGGCGCCGATCTTATCCGGCTTGCCGCCTGCCATCCCCATATGGAAATCAGCTTGCTCGCGGCCAACACGCATGCGGGCAAGCCCCTTTCCGACGTATTCCCTCATCTTGGGTTCATCCAGGCCCCGCCTCTCGTCAAAGCCGAAGATGCGGACTGGTCGACTTGCGATGCCGTGTTCTGTGGGCTTCCGCATGGAACCGCCCAGGACATCATCGTGACCTTGCCGGGAAGCGTCAAAATCATCGATATGTCGGCCGATTTCCGTCTCAAAGACACCGACGCATATGCAAAATGGTACGGTCGCCAGCATGTCGCGCCTCATCTCGTCCAGGAAGCAGCCTACGGACTGACGGAGTCCTACCGCGAACAAATTGCGGCCGCGCGACTCGTCGCCTGCCCGGGATGCTATCCGACTGCGGCGCTGCTCGCGCTCCTGCCGCTCGTCAGCGCCAAGCTCATCGACGCCAGCGACATTATCATCGATGCAAAGTCGGGCGTGTCGGGAGCTGGCCGCTCGCTCAAGCAGAACATCCTGTTCTCTGAAGCGGGAGAAGGCCTGTCTCCCTACAGCGTCGCGAGTCATCGCCACGCGCCCGAGATCGAACAAGAAGTTTCAGCGGCCGCGGGCGAAAGCGTCATTGTGAATTTCACGCCGCATCTCGTTCCGATGAGCCGCGGCGAACTCGTGACCGCGTATGTCCGGCTCAAAGAAAAGCATAAACCTGAGGATCTGGCGGCCGCGCTTAGCGAGCAATATGCAGGCGCGCCATTCGTACGGCTCGCGCCCAAAGGAACGCTCCCGTCAACGCAATTCGTGCGAGGATCGAACTACTGCATGCTGGGCGTTTATGCCGACCGTATTCCAGGACGCGCGATCGTCATTTCGGCAATCGACAATTTGGTGAAGGGCTCCGCAGGCCAAGCCATTCAAAACTTCAACCTTATGTTCGATTTCCCAGAAAGCGCGGGCCTCCAACAGCTGCCGCTCTTCCCTTAGGGGGAAGCCTGCTTGGCGCCAATACCACATCGGTGCGAAAAGGTAATTTCGCCTGCTCTTTATGCCATAATCGGTGTTAAGCGGTTATGATAAGGAGCGGCTGCTCTTTTTGAGTCTTCCTTTCGCCGCTCCGCCCCGGAGGACACCATGGTCCGCAACGTCATCATCGCCGCCCTGGCTGTTGCATCCGTCTTGTTTGCCTACCATTACCGGCAAGCCGCCAAGACGGCAGACCAGCAATCCCAGCTTCTGATCGAGACACGCGAGAAGGCCGAAAAAGAGATCCAATCCTTACGGGACAAGCTTGCGTCGGAAGAGCGCGCCCGGCAGGTGGCTGAGAAAGACGCAAAAGCTGTCTCCGCAAAGCTGGCTGAGGAGCAAACGGCACGGGATGCAGCCGAGCAAACCGCCAAGGCCACGAGCGAGCGCCTGTCCCAGGTTCAGAACGCGCTGGCAAATGCCGAGCAAGCCGCGCGCGACGCCCATGACGCCCTGAACAAGTCGAACGAAGCCCTGGAGAAGACTCAAAGAGACAGAGATCAAGCCCTGGAGACCCTCGCAATGGAACGCAGCCGCGCCGCGGGCCAGTCAAAACCTGCCGGCTAAGCCGCAGGGGAAAGGAAGTGGAAACTCCGGCCAGCCACTTCCAGAGGTCACTGATGCGTTCTTGCATCACTCATAAGTCAGAGCATGTGAACTGTTTGAAAACCTATAGCTAAGCTCTTTACGAAATAGCCACGATCGCGCATAATCCGCCCCACTCGGGCAAACTATCGGACCCCGTGGAACTACGCGTTGAGAATAAGCCGCAGCTTGCGGCAAAAAGGTGCGCATGTCTTCCCCCGATACCTGTTATGCCTGCGTAAGCCAAAACATGGTCTAGCGGCCATGTTTTTTTCGTTGGGGAAGAGGAGTGCTATCCCATGCGCCAGACCGGAACGGTCAAATTTTTCAATCAGGCGAAGGGCTTTGGTTTTATCACACCGGACGAGGGCGGGAAAGATGTGTTCGTTCACATTTCCGCGGTCGAGCGTTCAGGGGTGGGGATGCTCGATGAGGGAATGCGCGTGACCTACGAGACGCAGCCCGATCCAAAGGGCAAAGGTCCAAAGGCAGTGAATCTCGAGCGCTCTGAATAGCCGGCGAACTTGGTGGCTGTCCCCTGATTAGGGGCTTTCCAAATTACCGGCAGGGGATTGCTTGCGTTGGAGCGCAAGTTATCTTAATTGCGTTTTATGCGCTTCTTAGATCAAGCAAAAGTCTATATTCGCTCGGGGGACGGCGGGAATGGCTGCCTCTCCTTCCGGCGGGAAAAATTTATTGAGTTCGGAGGTCCCGACGGCGGCAATGGCGGCCGGGGCGGGGATGTGCAGGTTGAGTGTGTCTCCAATCTCAACACGCTGATCGACTTCCGGTATCAGCAACATTTCAAGGCCAGCAACGGCAAGCACGGGATGGGCGCCAACAGGACCGGCGGCGCAGGCGATGATGCTGTCTTGAAGGTTCCGCCGGGAACCCAGGTCTTTGCCGAGGACAACGAGACCCTCCTTGCCGACCTCGTCGAGCCGGGACAGCGAGCGTTGATTGCCGCGGGCGGAAATGGCGGCTTTGGGAACGCACATTTCAAGTCGTCGACAAACCGCGCGCCGCGCCGGGTGAACCCAGGGCAGCCAGGCATCGAGATGACCATATGGCTCCGTCTTAAGCTCATCGCAGATGCGGGCATTATTGGGTTACCGAACGCCGGCAAGTCGACTTTTCTCGCGGCGGTCAGCTCCGCAAAGCCGAAGATCGCGGATTACCCATTCACCACTCTTCATCCGAACCTCGGCGTGGTCAAAGCCGGGGACACAGATTTCGTGCTCGCAGACATTCCAGGCTCTGATCGAGGGGGCGCACGAGGGAGCGGGGATCGGCGACCGCTTTCTGGGCCACATCGAGCGATGCCGCGTGGTGCTTCATCTCGTGGATGTCACCGAACCTGACGTCGCGCATGCGTATCGCACGGTGCGCGATGAGTTGAAAGCCTATGGCGCGAATCTGAACCGCAAACGTGAAATTGTGGCGCTGTCCAAATGCGACGCCGTCACTTCAGAGGAGGCCGTGCGCAAGGCCGCCGAGCTTCAGAAGGCGGCGCGGAAAAAGCCGCTTTTGCTTTCGGCGGTTTCTGGGGCTGGCATTCGTGACGCGCTCCTGAAACTGGCCAAGATCGTGCGAGAACCGAAAACAGAAGCTCCAAAGCCTGCGTCTGCCTGGCGACCCGACATCTCCGGTTGAATGTAGCTTTTCCCCTCGAAGCCCGAAGGATCAAAAAAGAGAGAGCCTCGCTCCTGGTGAAGCAAGGCTCACTTAGGCGATGCTGAGTTGGAGTTCGTGCCTAGGCAACGGCGCGCGTCTTATTGGTGGGAATGCTCTTTTCGTTAAAGAGCGTCTGCAAATCGCCAGACTGGAACATCTCGGTGATGATGTCGGCGCCGCCGACGAATTCGCCCTTTACATAGAGCTGCGGGATCGTTGGCCAGTTCGTGTAGGCCTTGACGCCCTCGCGCACGCCGTCATTTTCCAGGACATTGATATCTTTATAGTCAACGCCAATAAACTTCAGAATCTGCGTCACGCGGCCTGAGAAGCCACACTGGGGAAAATCTTTGTTCCCTTTCATGAAGAGCACCACGTCGTTCGCGGTGACTTGATCTCTGATCCAGTTTTGTACGTTCTGCTCGCTCATTCACTCTTCTCCTTAAATCCGGTGTTACATGCGCCCGCCCGCCGAGAATACAAGCGCCAATCGCTCAAGAAGTGGCTTCCGGCGTCTTTGTTTGAAGGGCAAGCGCATGCAAAGCGCCGCCCATGTTTCCGCGCAAGGCCTCATAGACCAGCTGATGCTGTTGAACTCTTGTTTTGCCCTTGAAGGCGGAAGAAACCACCGTTGCGGCGTAATGATCGCCGTCGCCCGCGAGATCCTCGATCATTACTTCGGCGTCAGGCAATCGTTCCTTGATTAATCGCTCGATTTCCTTGGGAGTCATAGGCATGACGGTTATCCTTCGTATCTTGGGAAGAGTACAGGCGGAGGACCTTTGAGCGCAATATATGGAAACGCGACACCCGTCAGGCCATCGTTCCCATATAATTTGGAAGCCATTCTTCGTGCGCCTTGCGAAGAGTGCTTAAGCTAAGCTTGTCCTCGCCGGAAATCACAATTTCGTCGCCTTCGATATGAGCGGCAATGCGCGCTGGCAGCCCCGGCCGCCCGAGCCTCCTTGATGAGATTTTCGACGTCGCGTTTGCTGACAGCGACAAGAAACCGTCCCTGATCCTCCCCGAAAGCCTCAGCGTGCCAGGGAAGATGCGAAGCATGCTCATAACGAATCCCCCTCCGCCCGGCCAGGGCCATTTCAGCGAGCGCCACCAGAAGACCGCCATCGGAAATATCATGGACAGTGGCCGTCATTCCCGTCTCGACAAGCCTGCGGACGAAATCACCCGCCTTCCGCTCGGCGGCAAGATCGACCGGCGGCGGAGCGCCCTGGAACCGCCCTGTCGCGTATTCCTGGTAAAGCGACTGCCCAAGATGGCCGGCCTCCGCCCCAAGGAGAATGATGACTTCATCCTGGGGCTTGAGAGCCAGCGTGGCGACGCGCCCGCTATCGGCGATCAGGCCCACGCCGCCGATGGCGGGCGTCGGCGGGATCGCAATCCCGTTCGTTTCGTTGTAGAGCGAGACATTTCCCGATACGACAGGGAAATCGAACGCCCGGCAAGCCTCCGCCATCCCTTCGATGCAAGCCGCAAACTCGGCCATAATTTCAGGGCGCTCGGGATTGCCGAAATTCATGCAGTCCGTCAACGCCAGCGGCTTCCCGCCCGAGGCGGTGATATTTCGCCAAGCTTCGGCGACGGCCTGCTTCCCGCCTTCGAAAGGATCGGCGGCGCAATAGCGCGGGGTCACGTCGCACGTCAGCGCCAGCGCCTTGTTGGTGGCGTGCACGCGCACGACGGCGGAATCGGAGCCTGGCCTCACCATCGTGTCGCCCATGACCATGTGGTCGTATTGCTCCCAGATCCAGCGGCGCGAGGCGAGATGCGGCGAACCCATCAGCGAAAGCAGGACGTGGGAGAGGCTGTTCGGCGCGGGAACGTCATCTGCGCTCACGACAGCCAACTTTGGCTTCGGCGCGATCGGCCGATCGTAAACCGGGGCCTCATCGGAAAGCATGGCGGTCGGCAAGTCAGCCTGAACAAAGCCCTTGTGCTTGATCGTCAAGCGCCCTGTATCCGTCGTCTTGCCGATGATCGCAAAATCGAGCTCCCACTTGCGGAAAATGCGCTCCGCAAGCGCCTCCGAGCCGGGCCTCAGCACCATGAGCATGCGCTCCTGGCTTTCCGAGAGCATCATCTCGTACGCGGTCATGCCGTCCTCGCGCTGCGGAACGCAGTCGAGATCGATCTCGATGCCGGAGCCGCCTTTCGCCGCCATTTCGACAGAAGAGGAGGTGAGCCCCGCCGCGCCCATGTCCTGGATCGCAAGGATGGCGTTTTCGGCCATGAGTTCGAGGCAGGCTTCGAGCACAAGCTTTTCCGCAAACGGATCGCCAACCTGCACGGTCGGGCGCTTCTCTTCGGTCTCCTCGTCGAATTCCGCCGACGCCATTGTGGCGCCGTGAATGCCGTCGCGGCCCGTCTTCGACCCCACGTAAACGACAGGATTGCCTACGCCGGACGCCGCCGAATAGAAGATGCGATCGGCGTTGGCGAGCCCGACGCACATCGCGTTCACGAGGATGTTGCCATCGAAGCGCGCGTCGAAATTGGTCTCGCCGCCAACCGTCGGAATTCCTACACAGTTCCCGTAATCGCCGATCCCCGCAACGACGCCCGCCACGAGATGACGCGTTTTGGGATGGTCAGGCGATCCGAACCGCAGCGCATTCAGCATTGCGATGGGACGCGCGCCCATGGTGAAGACATCGCGCATGATGCCGCCGACGCCGGTCGCAGCGCCCTGGTAGGGCTCGATGAAGGACGGATGATTGTGACTTTCCATCTTGAAAATCACAGCCTGCCCATCGCCGATATCGATGACGCCGGCATTCTCACCTGGCCCCTGGATAACGTGCGGCGCCTGCGTCGGCAGCTTCTTCAACCAGACGCGGGAGGATTTGTAGGAGCAATGCTCGGACCACATCACCGAAATAATGCCGAGTTCAGTCAAGTTAGGCGCACGTCCCAACTTCTCACAGGCAAGCCGGAACTCCTCTGGCGCCATGCGATGCGCCACGGCCAGTTCTTCGGTCGCAATGACGGGATTCTCAGGAGACGAGGAACTCATACCCTCTAACATAATGACGGTGGTTGTTGATGGCCGGCTGACCCGGCCACGGCTATGCGCCTAGGAGGACCGCTGCTCGCGGTCAAGTTCGTATTCCGCGATGCCGACTTTCAGCATGTCATAGGCATCTTCGAGGAATTCCTCCTCGTCCATGTACTCGACATAGCTCGGGAAATAGCCCGCGTCCTCGTCTTCTTCCTCGGCTTCGTCGGTTGCGCCGGCGGCCTGGAAGGTGATGCTGCCGTCCTCGTTGACATAGACGGAAGCGAGTGTCTCATTGTCCGGCTGGTACTTGATCTGAACGATAGGATCGCCGTTGTCATCGCTGACCGCGAAGTCCAGGCGCTTGCTGTTGATCTGCTCCTTCAAACGCTGGCAAAGCTTGCCTGCGGTCTCACGCCTCGCCTGCGGGTCAAGCTTGGCGGTCTGCATTTCGCGTTTTACTTCATCAACTTCGTCGTCGAAACCCATATGGCGATCCTTTCGCTAGAACCGTTTGACCCTAAAACGCCAGATCTGCAACGCCTTAATCAATTCAACCCACTTGTCAGCGACTCGAACAGGCGGCGGCCATCCGTGCCGCCAAGGGCGGCGTCGGCGGCGCGTTCGGGATGGGGCATGAGGCCCATGATACGATGGGTGCGGTCCAGCACGCCAGCAATGTGGCGGCGGGAGCCATTGGGATTACCGCTCGTCCCCGGTTTCGGGCCTCGCCGAATATCGCAGCACGACCTGCCCTTCGCCCTCGATCCGGTCGAGCGTTTCCTCGTCGGCGAAGTAGGCGCCATCCTTGTGCGCAATCGGCATTGTGACCTGCTCGCCGGGAGCATAGGCATTCGTGAAAGGCGTGTCCGTTCTCTCCACCTTCAGCCCAACATCGCGGCAGATGTAATGAAGCGAGGCGTTGCGCATGAGCGCGCCGGGTAAAAGGCCTGCTTCGGTCAGAATCTGAAAGCCGTTGCAAATGCCGAGAACCGCCACACCGCGTTTCGCTTCGGCGCTGACCGCGCGCAGGATCGGCGAATGAGCGGCCATGGCGCCCGAGCGAAGGTAGTCGCCATAGGAAAACCCGCCCGGCAGGACGATCAGATCCACCGAGGGCACGGACGTTTCGCCGTGCCACACCATGGCGGGTTTCTTCCCCGTGACCGCTTCGAGCGTCACCGCGACATCGCGATCGCAATTCGATCCGGGGAAGACGATGACGGCGCTTTTCACAACAACTCCACGCGGTAATTCTCAATGACGGGGTTCGCAAGAAGCTGGCGGCACATGGCGTCGAGTTCGCCCTTCGCCGAGGCTTCGTCCATCGCCTTCAGTTGCACCTCGATGAGCTTGCCCTGGCGCACGTCCTCCACATTGTTGAAGCCGAGCGAATGAAGGGCGTTCGCGATCGCCCGCCCTTGCGGATCAAGCACCCCGTTCTTCAACATAACCGTGATGCGTGCCTTCATCGCGCCCGCCTCCACACTCCTGATCGGCCTAGCCTATTTCGATTGCACAAGCACCGGCCCTTTTGGCTTAGGCGCCGGATTCTCCACAAGAATGCCGAGACGCTTGGCGACTTCCGAATAGGCTTCGAGCAAGCCTCCCAGGTCGCGGCGGAAGCGATCCTTGTCGAGCTTGTCCTTGGTTTCGATATCCCAAAGACGGCAGCTATCCGGGCTGATCTCATCGGCAAGCACGATGCGCATCTGTTCGTTGTTCTCGTAGATGCGCCCGAACTCAACCTTGAAGTCCACGAGCCGGATCCCGATCCCGAGAAACAGGCCGGTCAGGAAATCGTTGATGCGAAGCGCCAGCGCCATCATCTCGTCGATCTCTTGCGGCGCGGCCCAGCCAAAGGCCGTAATGTGCTCCTCCGTCACCATGGGATCGTTTAGCTTGTCGGCTTTATAGTAGAATTCGATGATCGACCGGGGCAGCGGCATGCCCTCTTCGAGGCCAAGCCGCTCGCACAGCGATCCCGCCACCACATTGCGGACCACAACCTCGAGAGGAATGATCTCCACCTCGCGAATAAGCTGCTCGCGCATATTGAGGCGGCGGATGAAGTGCGTTGGCACGCCAATCTCGTTGAGGCGGCTGAAAATATACTCGGAAATGCGATTGTTCAAAACGCCCTTCCCCTCGAAACGCTCATGCTTCTTGGCGTTGAACGCAGTCGCGTCGTCCTTGAAGTGCTGAATGAGCGTGCCGGGTTCCGGCCCTTCATAAAGGACCTTCGCCTTTCCTTCATAGATGCGGCGACGGCGGTTATTCATCGGGAAACCCCCTTCTCGTGAAGGAAATAAGCAAAGCGGATGTGGCTTGGATCGTACTTCAAGCGCAAATTTGCGTCATTGTCACGCGTTCCCGCAAAACTGCGGCCCGCGCTTTCGTTGAATCTGAATGCGGCCAACCAACCTACCTCCCTCTCGGCCGCTTTAAGCATCAGCCGAAAAAGCCCTGTTGACGCAGCGCAAATGGACGCTATCCATGGTATGATAATCATGCAAAGTTTACACCGGAAGATGGCTCCGCGGGGGTCTCGATTAAAGACCCTTTCCGGCAGTCCATGGAGGTTCCACGCGAGATGACGACATTCGACGAACGCGAGCAGGCTTACGAGGCGAAATTCGCGTACGATGAGAAGTTGCGCTTCAAAGCCAAGGCGCGCCGCGACAGGCGGTTCGGCGCGTGGGTTGCTGGGCAGTTGGGTCTGACCGGCGCCGCCGCCGAAGACTACGCCAAACAGGTCGTCCGCGCAGATTTGGCGCATCCGGGAGACAGCGCAATCATCGAAGCCGTACTCGCAGACCTTAAGGCGAAGGGCGCGTCGGTCAGCGAACGGTCCTTGAAGGCCAAGCTTGTTGAATTGATGGAAGCAGCTGTGGCCGAGATTGAGTCGGGCAAATAAGCCTGGTCAGGCGGTTACGGCCTCCTAAGAGATACTGTTACTCATGCACGGCCTGCGGGACGCCACGTTCCGCAGGCCGTGGCGTGGTGTGTGTTCGGCGTTCGCTATAGGACGCCCAGTTTCTTCTGAAGGCTCGACGAAGACGTCGTGTATTGGAAGATGACCCTTCTTCCGGGATAAACCGCGCGATGCGCCTGCTGCGCCATCAGCGCCGCCTCATGGAAACCGCAGAGGATGAGCTTGAGCTTGCCTGGATACCAGTTGATGTCTCCAATGGCGAAGATTCCAGGCTCCGATGTTTCGAACGTCTCGGTGTCTACGGCGATGAGATTTTCGTGCAGGTTCAATCCCCAGTTCGCGATGGGCCCGAGCTTCATGGTGAGACCGAAGAACGGTAGAAGCCTCTGAGCCTCGATCTCGAACTCCTGCTGCGCGCCGCCGCTGACGGGGCCACGCACCATCAGCGACTTAAGCTCACCACCTTCGCCGCGCAACTTCGTCACCTGCCCAAGAACGAGTTTCACGCGCCCTTCCCGGACGAGCGTCCGCATCTTGTTAACCGAGTCCGGCGCGGCCCGGAATTCGTCCCGGCGATGAATGAGGGTGACGCTTTTCGCGACAGGCTGAAGATTTAGCGTCCAGTCGAGCGCGGAATCGCCGCCGCCGACGACCACAACAGTCTTGTCCCGAAACGCATCCATTTTTCTGACGGCGTAGAAGACCGAAGTTCCTTCAAAAGTCTCGATGCCGGCCAGTGGCGGCCGCTTCGGGGTAAAGGACCCTCCGCCCGCCGCAATAATAATGACTTTCGTGAGAAATCGCCGCCCTGTGTCGGTCTCAACCTCGAAGCCGCCATCCACGCGGCGAAGCGCATCGACTCGCTCCCCGAAATGAAAGACCGGCCCGAATGGTTTGATCTGTTCCAGGAGCCGGTCGGTAAGTTCCTGGCCTGTCACGACCGGCAACGCGGGAATATCGTAAATCGGTTTCTCGGGATAAAGCTCCGCGCATTGGCCGCCCGGCTTATCGAGAATGTCGATCACATGTGCTTTCACATCGAGCAGTCCCAGTTCGAAGACCGCGAACAGGCCGACGGGACCCGCTCCGATGATAAGCGCGTCAGTTTGAATGGTTGTCGTCATGGCTTGTGAAATGGACTTCTTAAAAGGCGGCGACCACGTCCCGCCGCTTAACCTAATTCTGGTGCTCGGGGATATGGACGACAAGCCCGTCGAGATCAGGCTTCAGGCGGATTTGGCAGCTGAGCCGGCTCGTAGGGCGCACATCGAACGCGAAATCGAGCATGTCCTCCTCCATCGGAGATGGGCTTCCCGTTTTCTCCTTCCACGCATCGTCGACATAAACGTGGCAGGTTGCGCAGGAGCAGGCTCCGCCGCATTCCGCGACAATCCCGGGAACCGCGTGCTTTATCGCCGTCTCCATAACGGTTTGGCCCGGCTCTCCGTCAACCTCGCGAACCGCTCCATTATGTTCGATATATGTCACCTTCACCATCGCACCGCCGTTTTCCTCAAATCGTCGTCGTTGTGTAGGGGAGATAGGAGCGAATTTCCAGACGCCAATTCGACATCCTCACATCTTGCGGGAATAGCACGCCCTCGTCAGCGGTTAACAGTCCGTAAAAAAATCCTGTGGTTTTCGCCTGGATAACGGCCGGCGGTTCATCCGCATGCGCCGAATCGCAATATTAAGCATACGAAGTTCATGCATTTTGCATTCTTGCATCGGGTTGGATGTAGGTAAGTTTAGGGCGTACGCTAATCTTTTTTTAGCCTTAAAAACGCATTAGCGAAAACGCGGGATGGGGAAGGTTTCAGAACGCTGTCCGAGCATGCGTTTGAGGGGTCATGAGGATTTGCCTTGAGTTGATGCTCACCGTTGGGACAGGGTTTGCCAGCCGATCCGGACATCGCAGCGTGAGCGGTATCTCAGCCACATCACATGAGGTCAGGACGGCCTGATGAGTCAAAAACAAGCGATCTCCCAGACGCCTATCGACCTCAAACCTGAGGATGAGGCGCGTTTGAAAGCTGCTAAGAGCGGCGCTGCTTCCCCTGAGGCGAATCCCAATCCGCCCTCGGGTGAGGCTCAGCCTGCGCCGAACCGGGACCAGCAGCCGAAGCCGGGCCGCCCGCAAGCGCCGCGCCGCATCCAGGACGGCGACAATACCGTTCAGATATCCTCTTCCAATCAGCCTGCGCGGCCCGCGCCGCAGAAGCGCCCACCTGCGCCAACGCGCTCCCACGTTCCAGCTAACGACGATATGCCCTCGATTGGCGGCTTGATCTACGCGATGCAGCAGCGGCCTTCCCGGTCGCCGTTCCTTATCGCGCTCATAGCATCGGCCATTTGGTTCGCGCTTGGCCTTCTCGTGTCCTGGGCCGTGTTTCAGAAAACCGTTGACGCCTCGGGCAGCACGGCGGATCTTTTGGCCAATCCCGCCATCGCAGCCGTTATTGCGACAGTCGTTATTCCGATAGCTCTCTTCTGGTTTCTGGCGATCCTTGTCTGGCGCGCCCAAGAACTGCGTCTCATGTCCTCGGCCATGACCGAAGTCGCCGTCCGCCTTGCTGAACCCGATCGCATGGCGGAACAGTCGGTGGCGTCGCTTGGACAGACGGTGCGCCGCCAAGTCGCCGCCATGAACGACGCCATTTCACGCGCGCTCGGACGCGCCGGGGAATTGGAAGCGCTGGTTCACAATGAAGTCGCTGCGCTTGAGCGGTCCTACACAGAAAATGAGAACCGGATCAGGAACCTGATCAGCGAGCTCGCAAGCGAACGCGAGGCTCTCGCCAACAATAGCGAACGCGTGAGCGAGGCGCTGCGCGGAATTGGCAATCAGGTAACCAGGGAGATCACCGCAGCCAGCGAGAAAGCGTCCCAGTCGCTCAGCCATGCCAGCGTGACAATGACCGAGTCATTTGCCAGCCGTGGCCAGAAGATCACGGCCGCCGTCACCGCCGCCGGAACAGTCATCGACGAAAAGCTTGCTGAGCGCGGAGCGCGGATTACCGAGCAGCTTGTGCGGCACGGCGCGCAGGCCGCGGAGTCCTTGCGCCTTTCAAGCATGGAAGTCACCCGGGCGATTCAGGAGACGTCCGACCGGACGGCGGCCGCGATATCTGCGAAAGGCAACAGCCTGGTCACGTCCGTCATCGGCATGAGCGAGCGCGTCGGCCGTGAGATTCCCGTGCTGCTTGAAAAGCTCGGGACCGAGCAGACCCGGCTCAGCTCAATCATCGATGGCGCGGCCCGCAATCTGTCGGCTCTGGAGTCCGCCCTCGCCGAGAAGACGCAGTCTCTTGGTTCGACGCTCACTGAACGCACCAGCGTTCTGCAGACGGTCTTAAGCGAGCATTCACGGAAAATCGATACGTCTCTCGCCGAGCGTATCCAAGGGCTGGAAACGATCCTGAGCAGGCGGTCGCATAATTTCGAGGTCAGCTTAAGCGAGCGCACAAAGCAACTTGACGCCACGCTTAGTCAGCGCGCCCAGGCTCTGGAGGCGTCGGTTTCGAAGCACACCGGCTCGATGAAGGAAACGCTTGAGAAGCACTCCGGCTCGCTGGAGCATACTCTGGCGCGGCAGGCCGCATCCATAGAGCGTGTCGTGTCGTCTAACGCCGTCAGCATCCAGAAGGCGGTCGAAGAACTCGCAACGCGATCCACAAGCGGATCCGATGCGCTGGCCACTCAGGCGCGGGTGTTGAAAGAGGTTTCGGCCAACCTGGTGAATCAGCTCGGCGGCCTCACCAAGCGGTTCGAAGACCAAGGCCAGGCTCTTGTCACGGCGTCCCACAGCTTCGAAATGTCGAACTCGAAGGTGGACTCCATGATGGAAGCCCGGCAAGCCGGCATCACCAAGCTCATGGAAACCATCACCACCCGAGCCGCTGATCTTGACCGCATGATGAACAGCTACTCCAACATGCTGGAGCAGTCGCTCAGCCAGGCGGAGTTGCGGGCTCGCAAGGTGACGGAACTCCTTGCCAAGGACTCGGCCGAGAAATCTCAGACTGCGATACGCGAGATCGAGCGGTTGCGCCAGGACGCCCAGACGCACACCCAGAAAGCAGTCGCCGAACTGCAGGCGAACTTCACCTCGCTTTCCGATCAGGTCTCCAGCCAGTTGTCGACGCTTTCCTCGAAATTCTCCGATACCACAAGGGTTGTCCGGGATACCACGCGCCGCGCTGCCGTTGACCTCGAATCTGCTCAGAATGAGTTGCAGCGCCACGCCAAGGTTCTGCCGGAAACGGCGAAGCAGAGCGCTTCCGCCATGCGCCGCGCTTTGCAGGATCAGCTTTCTGCGCTCGACGCCTTGTCCGAATTGGCCAATCGTCATGCCTACACCAGCGCGGTTTCTGCGCCGGAGCAGCGGATCGAGCCTCAGCGCCGCGAGCAGCTGCCTCCGCCGCCGGCCCAGGAAGCTGCGTTGCCGCCACCGCCGCGGCCTTCTTATGACTACGGCCAGCCCCCATCGGAGAAGGCGTCCTGGCCCGAGCAACAGCCTCAGCAGCCTCCGCGTCCAGTGGCCCCAGCGCCCGTGGCGCCCGTAGAGGCAGCGCAGATCGCCGCTCCACAGTCGCCCTTCCAGGAAAGCCAGTCTCAGGAGCGTCGTAACCAGTGGTCCCTGGGCGACCTGTTGGCCCGTGCGTCCGAGGACGACTCCGCCTTCTTCGAAAGGGACGAGGCTTATGGGCTTCCGCCCCAGGATCAACCGTATATGGCAAGAAGCGGAAATGCCCCCGACGACTTGGGCATGGATTTCACCATGAGCGATATCGCCTCATGCATCGATGAGCGGCGCGTCATGGACATCTGGCAGAGGTTGAAACGGGGCGAAACCGACGTGCTGAGCCAGCGCGGTTTGTACCCTCGCCAGGGCCAACAGATCGTCGATCGCGTGCAAAGGCGCTATGAAACCGATACAACCTTCCGCGGCATCGTCGACCGTTATCTGAGCGACTTCGAAAAAATGTTGCAAGACGTGAGCCGTTCCGACCCAAGGGGAGCGACGGTTCAGTCGCGGCTGGGTTCGGATGAGGGACGGATCTACTTTGTGCTTGCCCATATCAGCGGAAGGCTGGGCGCTTAAGTCGTGCGCCCCGCCGGAAGTCCTGACCCATTTGCTGGGGACGAAACAGGACTTCCCGCGGATAAGTCGTACTAGCAACTTATTGATTTTGGTACAGCTTATCTGAGGCAAGTTCTCTTGAGCGCTCGTGACCATTGCGGCGCGAATTTGCCTCGGGCTGTACGAGGGGCGCCCAACCGACCTCACAAATCCAGCGTCGCTGAAACCGGTGTGTGGTCGGAGGGCTTATCCCAGGCGCGGGGACGCCGATCGATCTCCGTACACTTGAGCCGCGCCATTGCCCGCGGTGATAGCAGGATGTGATCGATCCGGAGGCCGAGGTTCTTCTGCCAGGCGCCTGCCTGATAATCCCAGAACGTATACTGCCCGGCGCTCGAGTCGCAGGCGAGCACGGCGTCGGTTAGTCCCAGGTTCATGATGCGCCGGAAGGCCTGCCGAGAGTCCAATCGATACAGAGCATCCTCGACCCAGTTTGCCGGATTGTAGACATCGCCCGGACGCGGAATGATGTTGTAGTCTCCGGCCAGCACGAACGGCTCTTCAAAAGCAAGCAGGGCTTCCGTGTGCGCCTTTAGCCGGGCGAGCCACGCAAGCTTATAATCGAGCTTCGGCGACGGCGCCGGATTGCCGTTCGGCGCATAGATGGACGCGACACGGATCGCCTTGCCATCAGGTAACGAGATCACAGCCTCGATGTACCGAGACTGTTCATCGCTCGAATCGCCAGGCAATCCCACGATCGTCTCGTCGATGGGAAACTTGGAAAGAATGGCCACGCCATTGAAGGACTTCTGGCCCAACACCGCGCAATTATAGCCAAGCTCCTCAAAAGTTCCGCGCGGAAACCCCTCCGTCGTAGCACTTCAGTTCCTGCAAGCAAAGGATGCCCGGAGCGGCTCGCTTCAGCCATTGAGCACAGGCCATTTCCCGCTGTTTGATCGAATTCACATTCCATGTGGCGACAGTGAGCACGGCAGCGCACTAAACAGAAAAGGATGTGCCGCAGCCGCAGGACGCCGTCGCGTTCGGATTGGTGATCTTGAAGGAAGCGCCGATCAGATCGTCGACAAAATCGATTTCCGAGCCCGCCATGAACGGAACCGATACCGGATCGATCGCCACCCGCGCGCCCGACTTTTCGATGACCAAATCGTCCGCATTTGTTTGGGATACGATCTCGAAATCGTAGCGAAACCCCGAACAACCGCCGCCCTGGACGCTGACGCGCAACGCATTTTGCCCAGCGCCACCGGCCATGATTTCCCGAATACGGTTGGCTGCGCGGTTGCTCACGCTTATGTTGGCGTCCGTGGTCATTGAAATTGTTCGCCTCTCTTGAACCTAGCTTGGAACTTTGGATGTTCGCGCCTTATTGTCAACCGGCGTAAGCCGTTAAGGATGAAACGCATGGCGGAATTAGCCCCTTACGCTGCGCATCCACAAGAGAGCCGCGGCCGCCTTTACAACGAGGCTCCCTGCCCCACCCGAAATGTCTATCAGCGCGACCGCGACCGCATCGTGCACTCGACGGCGTTCCGGCGGCTCATTCATAAGACACAGGTTTTTCTGTACCATGAGGGCGATCACTACCGCACAAGGCTGACCCACAGTCTGGAAGTGGCTCAGATCGGGCGCACGCTGGCGCGCGTGCTTTGCCTCAACGAAGATCTCGTCGAGGCCATCTCGCTGGCGCATGACCTCGGCCACACCCCCTTCGGCCACTCCGGCGAGGACGCGCTGAACGAGGCCATGGCCACTGTCGGAGGCTTCGATCACAACGCGCAAAGCCTCCGGATCGTCACCTTCCTGGAGCACCGCTACGCGTCATTCCGGGGCATGAATCTTTCATGGGAGACGCTTGAGGGCATTGTCAAACACAATGGACCGCTCATCGACCGTAATGGCGCCCCTCTGGCGCGCTATGCTGAAAATGGGCTGCCGCTCGCCATCCGCGCCTACATGCAGGTCCAGGATTTGCGCCTCGACACCCAGCCCTCGCTCGAAGGCCAGATCGCGGCGCTCGCCGACGACATTGCCTACAACAACCACGACATCGATGACGGCTTCCGCGCCGGATACATCGACGTGAAGGAATTGGAGGAAGTGCCTATTGCCGGCCGCATGCTGGCTCTCGTCCGCGCCCGGCACGGCGATCTGCCCGATTCGCCTCTCGTCTACGAGATGAACCGGCGGATGATCGCGAGCATGGTCCAGGACGTGCTGGCCGAGACGGAAGCGCGAATCGCCAACGCCAAACCGTCCACGATTGAAGACATTCGAAGATACGGGGAACCGCTGGCGCAATTTTCGGAAAAGATGGCCGCTGAGATTGCGGATCTGCGGCGCTTTCTTTTCGCGAAAGTCTACAAGAACGCGGCCATTGTTCGAAAAATGACCGAGGCGCAGCGCGTTCTCCGCGAGCTTTACGACTATTTCGCCGAGCATCCCGAGGACATGAACCTGGAGACTGGACGGAAAGCGGAGATTGCGGACCCAATCGCCAGGCAGCGCGCGGTTGGCGATTTCGTGGCTGGGATGACCGATATGTTCGCGCTCAAAAAGCACGCCGCGCTGTTTGGAGCGGCTGAAGGGAGACAAATCCGCGGAACATAGGCGCATAAAAAAGAACGACGCTGGCAGGTGCTCATGGCTGTTTTCGACGTGTGCTTATTCTTCCCGCTCCAAGGCGCCGCTGGAATTTGCTTGCGCCTTTAATAACCCGCAGCGTAGGTCGTCCGCGGGATTGCGCGCGATCCTTAAATGCGCCAATGAATGGCCATGAACATATTTGCGATTTTTGAAGAGCGCATCCGCGCCGCGCTTGAGGCTTTGCGCACAGAAGGCGCTTTGCCGGCCGATGCAAAGCTCAGCGGCTTCGTGGTCGAACCGCCCCGCGAGGCCACGCATGGCGATCTTGCAACCAACGCCGCAATGGTGCTTGCGAAGCCCGCAGGCAAGAACCCCAAGGAGCTGGCGGCGCTCATCGCAGAGCGCATCCGGCTAGCCGGCGATGTGGAGAAAGTCGATGTCGCCGGGCCGGGGTTCATCAACATCACACTGAAAGCCGCCTTCTGGCCGGACGTTTTGCGCGCCGCGCTGACCGCTGGCCCTGGCTATGGCCGAAGCGCGCTTGGGGCGGGCGAGCCTGTCAATGTGGAGTATGTCTCGGCAAATCCGACCGGCCCGATGCATGTCGGCCATACGCGGGGAGCCGTCTTCGGTGACGCGCTCGCCAACCTGCTTGCTTTCGCAGGCTACAAGCCGGCGCGCGAATATTATATCAACGATGCGGGCGCGCAGGTCGACGTGCTGGCCCGTTCAGCCTTCCTTCGCTATCGCGAGGCCCTTAACGAGAACATCGGTGAAATCCCGGCAGGACTTTACCCGGGCGACTACCTGAAACCGGTCGGGGAAGCGCTCGCGAAGGAGTTTGGAAAAGAGCTCCTGAACATGCCGGAAGGAAAGTGGCTTCCGGTCGTTCGGGAACGCGCTGTCGCCGCGATGATGGATATGATTCGCGACGATCTCGCCTCGCTTAGCATCCGGCATGACGTCTTCTTTTCGGAGCGCTCGCTTACAAGTCATGGTCATAACGAGATTGCGGAAACCATTGAAGCGTTGAAGCAAAAAGGCCTGATTTATGTCGGCCGTCTTGCTCCGCCGAAAGGCAAACTGCCGGACGACTGGGAAGACCGCGAGCAAATCCTGTTTCGCGCAACCGATTTCGGAGACGATGCGGATCGTGCGCTCGTTAAATCCGACGGTTCCTACACCTATTTCGCAGCCGACATGGCCTATCACCGGTCGAAAATCGAGCGCGGCTTCAAGACGCTGATCAACGTGCTCGGCGCGGATCATGGCGGCTACGTCAAGCGGCTCACGGCGGCTGTGAAGGCGCTCTCCGACGGTGAAGCGGACCTCGATGTAAAAATTTGCCAGCTCGTGCGCCTTTTTCGCGGCGGAGAGCCCGTCAAGATGTCGAAGCGTTCCGGCTCGTTCGTGACGCTGCGAGAGGTCGTCGACGAGGTCGGGCCTGGACCCGTCCGGTTCATGATGCTTACGCGTAAAAATGACGCGACGCTCGATTTCGACTTCGACAAAGTGCTCGAGCAGTCGAATGACAATCCGGTCTTCTACGTGCAGTACGCGCACGCCCGGGCGTGCTCGGTGCTCGGCAAGGCGCGGGAGGCGTTCCCGGATATGGACCTTGGAGCACCCTCGCTGGCAGGCGCGAATCTGAGCTTGCTGACTGACGAAGCGGAACTTGCCCTCATCAAAAAGCTGGCGCAGTTCCCGCGCGCTGTCGAAGGAGCGGCGCAGGCTCACGAACCACACCGGATCGCGTTCTATGCCCATGAAGTAGCAGCGGTATTCCACAGTCTTTGGACTCGGGGCAAAGAGTCGCCACATTTGCGGTTCATGGTCCAGGCCAGCTCGGACATTACGAGAGCGCGTCTCGCGCTTATTACTGGGGCCGCGCAAGTATTGCGATCATCGTTAAACTTGCTCGGCGTCGAAGCAATCTCCGAAATGCGTTAGTCCCCCTAGGTCCGTACTATCACAGGTGGAGGGAAACTCTTCGATGTCTACGAATGACGATTCGGCATCGCGTCGCGGACGTCGTGCCGACCAAGGGGACCGTCGTGGCCCAGCAAGGCAGGATCGCGATGAGAGATGGGAGCAATCGTCATCGCACGAACGGGCTGTTGCGGATCTCTATCAGGACCAGCGGGGGCGGGACACTCAGCAGCAGCGCGGCGGTTATTCCAACTTCAGCCGCCACGCCTATTCGAATCAGCCAGATCCGACCCTGCCGCAACCCCAGGGTTACTATCCGGACCCCGTTCAGCGGAATGATTCGGCGCGTCATGCGGAACCGGCCGGGAGCGCCTACACTCCGCCACCTCCGCCCTATGAGCCCGAGCCTCCTCATCTCAGCTTCCAAGGTTCGGGACGGGACGATCTTTTCGCGCGCGAATTGGGAACGTCCCCCTATGGCCATAATCCCTACGGCGCCCAAGGCGCTGGCTATCAGGGCGATCCTTACGAACAAAATCGCGGCCAGCAGCCAATAGCGCCTGCCGGCAACCGGCGCGAAGAGCCTCAGTATCAGCGCGAGGCCCCTTCGCCCGCCGACGACTATGATCGCAACTTCCAAGCCAGAAGCGCGCAGGAAGCACAGGCGTCACGATTTTTCCTGCCGGACGAGGAGCCTCATCAGCAGCGCGCCTCTCAGGCTGATCGGGGATATACGGCTCCTCCTTCCCCGCCTCCTCCGCAATACGCGGCGAATACCTATCCGCCGCAAGATAATTACGATAGTCACTTCGAAGATAGCTGGGCAGACGAGCACGCTCTTCGCGAGGATGACGGGGGCGGCATGAATCACGACCTCGCCGCCCAGGAAAACGAGCTTGACGAGGACTTCTTCGCCGACGAAGACGAGCTGGAAAGCGATCATATTCCTGCCCCCAAACGCAGCCGGAAAAAACTGATGTTCGCCGTGCTTGCAATGGCGATGACGGTCGGCGGCGGCGGCGCGTACTTCTATAAGTCGCTCAAAGGCGGCAGCGGCGAGGAAAGCGCAACGCCCTTCATTCGCGCGGATAGCCGGCCGTTGAAGGAACTTCCCGGAAACCCCGGCGGCAAGCAGTTCCCGAACGGCGAAAAGACCATCTACGACAGGCTGACTCCCGACGGACAACAGATCCAGGCCGCGGCCTATGCGCCTCCCACGCCCGAGGCGCCGCCCGCAGTCCAGCCCGCTCAGGGAAATTCGCTTGAAGAGCGTATCGACGAAGCCTTGAGAAAGGCGCAGCAGGCAAGTGACGCGCCTCAACAGCCTGCGCAGCCGGCGACTCGCGGCCCGGACCAGCCGACTATGGTGCGAAGCGAAAGCTACCGGCCGGATGGAACTCGCGTCGACGGCGGGCGCCCAACCACGTCCTCCATCGCGGATGTGAGTGGCGGACAGCTTCCTCCGCCTTTCGGAACCGCTACGCAAGGGACGCTCTCGGCGCAACCGGCGGCCGCGCCGTTCCATACGGTCCCGGTCCCGTCATCGCCAACCGCGAGCCGCCGCGCCAGCTCAAAGGAATGCGGCTGCTCCTGCAGGGCGTTCGGCTTCCCTTACTCCTGCAGAACCAACGGCCACGCCGTCCAACGGTTTTTGGGTTTCCTTGAAGTCAGCTCCCGACGAGAAAGCGATTCAGAAAGATCTGACAATGCTGACAGACAAATATAAGTCTGTCCTTGGCGAGGTGCAGCTCTCTTCGAAGATCGCGGACCTGGGCGCAAGAGGTGTAACCTATAGGGCCGTTGCTGGCCCGCTCAGCTCTCGGCAAGAAGCCATGGATCTGTGCCAGAAGATCAAGGGCGTTGGCGGCGACAAGGCGTGCTTCGTCACCAACTAGGCTGACGAAGCATTCAAAAGCTGATGCCGGAGCGTGTTCCGCGCACTATATGTAGCTGCGTCAATTCTAAAACCTGACATTAACGCTCGCGCGTGTTAATCGGCAGGCACCTGCAATTCTGCACGCGGCTATGCTCAACACAATAAAGAATACCTACCGTCTCACGAAGGCTGGCGCGACGCTGGCGTGGTATGGGGCTGCGTTCGTCCCGGAATCGGTAATGCTGCCCGGGCCGCTTCGCGTTTTGCGTGGAACAGGCGATGAGGAACCTGTCGCGAAGCGAAAGCAAAAAGGCGAGCGCCTCTCCAAGGCGATCCGGGCCCTTGGCCCAACTTACATCAAGCTCGGCCAATTCCTAGCGACGCGACCCGATGTCGTCGGGCCGCAGCTGGCGAGCGCGCTGGGATCGCTTCGGGACCGGCTTCCGCCCTTTTCGGTCCGCGAAGCCCATCAGGAGATCGAGGCCGCATTTGGCAAGCCATGGAACGAAATCTACGAGGATTTCGGTCCCCCTCTTGCTGCAGCTTCTATCGCGCAAGTGCACAAGGCGACGATACGCACGTCAGCCGGGCCGCGCGCGGTCGCCGTCAAGATTCTTAGGCCGCACATCGAAAAGCGATTCGAGCGCGATCTTGAGAGCTTCTACTTCGCGGCTCATGCGGCCGAGCGACTCTCGCCGCAGACGCGCCGCCTTCGACCTGTCGCAGCCGTAGACACGCTGGCGCAGTCCGTCGTGCTGGAGATGGACCTGCGGCTCGAGGCCGCCGCCATCTCCGAGATGGCCGAGAACATCGCCAAGGGCGGCGATATCGGGTTTCGCGTGCCCCAGGTCCATTGGGAGCGAACCGGCAAGCGTGTTCTTACACTCGACTGGATCGACGCCATTCCCTTAAGCGACCTCGCGGCTATCGATGCAGCCGGGCTTAACCGCGAGGCTCTTGGCCTGAACGTCATCCGCTCCTTCCTTAAACATGCGATCCGCGACGGGTTCTTCCACGCGGACATGCATCAAGGGAACCTGTTCGTCGATCCGAAAGATTCGAGCCTTATCGCCGTCGATTTTGGGATCATGGGGCGCCTCAGCCCAAAAGAGAGCCGTTTTCTCGCCGAGATCCTGTACGGCTTCATCACCAAGAATTATCACCGCGCCTCAGAAATCCATTTCGAGGCGGGCTACGTCCCGGCGACACAGAGCGTAGCGGCCTTTGCTCAATCGCTCCGCGCGATCGGCGAGCCGATCATGGGCCGCCCCGCCGAGGAAATCTCGATGGCCCGCCTTCTGACGCAAATGTTCGAGAACACGGAAGTCTTCCAGATGCGCATGCGCCCGGAGCTTCTGCTTCTGCAGAAAACCATGGTGGTTGTCGAAGGCGTAGCGCGCTCTCTCGATCCAAGGCTGAATATCTGGATTGCGGCGGAGCCCGTGGTCCGGGATTGGCTCACGGATCAACTTGGCCCGCGCGCCCGGATGCGGGACATGGCCGCCAATGTGAATGCGCTGACAATAGCCTTGAAACAGGCCCCGCAGTTGATCGAACGCGGAGCTAAGATTGTGGATGCGCTCGAAGCCGAGAACACGGAGTTCAATAAGGCTCCTCGGAGCCGGCGGCAGCCGCTGGGCCATCGCATTCCGCTTTGGGCGGCACGGCTGCGCTGATCGTGATTGCGGTCAAGCTCCTGCTTCGGCTGACCTTGAGACTAAATCAAGCGAAGTTCGACAAGCGCGGCTCTCATCGCTGGAGGCATTCCACCGTCGAGCTTGGGAGCATTTGGGTCGAGATCCCTGGGCGCATCGCTCTCGGGCAGATAGCGCCACCCCTGAAACGGACGCCGGGGAGCTGATTCCGTCGGAATAAGGCCGGGATCAAGCTCGAAGCCGCAACGCAACACGCCATCGGCTCCCCTCACCTCTTGCAACCCGATAATGCGCTGCCTTACCCGGATGAAGCCGCCAATCACCCAATAAAGCGAAGATTGCGGGCCGACGCCCTCCCGGCGCGGCGTTTGCCTCGTGACGTGGACGAGATCCTGCCCTGCAGCGAGGCGCTCCCGCTGCCAAACGGCCAGTTCCTCGACGGAGTCGCAGCCGACGCAAAGTTTCACGATGTGGACGATCATGGCCCCTTATTATCAGGCAATCGCGGGGAAATCGAGAGCTTGCCCGCCACTTCCCACTGAAGCGCTTATACGCCGCAAACGGTGTAGGATTTCCCGCGGGGCGTACCAGACTTCACATTGAGCGCGAAAGGATTTTCACCTACCTTCCCTGCATGACAAAAGAGCGAATACTTCATGTGATCGGGGCGGGCCTTGCCGGGTCGGAAGCCGCCTGGCAGGCCGCCGAGCGGGGGGCCAGCGTCATCCTCCACGAGATGCGGCCAGGGCGCCTGACCGCGGCGCATAAAACCGGCGCGTGCGCTGAGCTTGTCTGCTCGAATTCCTTCCGGTCCGATGACTGGGAAACGAATGCGGTTGGACTATTGCACGAGGAAATGCGCCGCGCCGGGTCACTCATTATGCATGCGGCGGATAAGCATAAGCTGCCAGCGGGCGGCGCCCTTGCGGTAGACCGTGATGAATTCTCCGCCGAGGTCACCGCACGGCTTGCAGCTCATCCTCGCATCGAAACGCGGCACGGCGAAATTGAGGGCCTGCCGCCATCGGATTGGGCTTCCGTCATCATCGCAACCGGACCGTTGACCACGCCAGCGCTCAGCGCGGCGATCAACGCTCTGACAGGCGAGGACGCGCTCGCCTTCTTCGACGCCATCGCTCCCATCGTCTTGCGCGAAACCATTGACATGGACGTCGCCTGGATGCAGTCGCGCTACGACAAGCCGGGTCCCGGCGGCACGGGCGCGGACTACATCAATTGCCCGATGAACCGCGAGCAGTACGAGACGTTCATTGACGCGTTGATCGCGGCCGAGAAGACCTCGTTCAAAGAGTGGGAAGTCTCGACGCCTTACTTCGAGGGATGCCTGCCCATTGAAGTCATGGCCGAACGGGGCCGCGACACTTTGCGGTTCGGCCCCATGAAGCCTGTCGGCCTGACCGACCCACGCACCGGCCGATCCCCTCACGCCGTGGTCCAGCTCCGGCAGGACAATGCGCTCGGAACGCTGTGGAACATGGTCGGCTTCCAGACCAAGCTCAAATATGGCGAGCAGACGCGCGTCTTCCGCATGATCCCCGGCCTTGAAAGCGCTTCTTTCGCGCGGCTGGGCGGCCTGCACCGCAATACGTTTCTGAATAGTCCGAAACTGCTCGATGACCGATTGCGACTGAAAGCCGATCCGCGTTTGCGTTTCGCCGGCCAGATTACTGGCGTCGAGGGATATGTGGAATCCGCCGCCATCGGCTTGCTCGCGGGAAGGTTCGCCGCGGCGGCGCTTTCTGAAAGCGAGCCATTGCCGCCCCCGCCGACAACCGCGCTCGGAGCGCTTCTCGCGCACATCACGGGCGGTCATTTGTCCGATGCCTCCGAAGGCGCCCCGCGCAGTTTCCAGCCCATGAATGTCAATTTCGGGCTTTTCCCGCCATTGCCGGAGAGCGGCAAGAGACTGAAGGGGACCGAGCGAGGCCGGGCCCGCAAGAAAGGGCTGTCCCACCGCGCGCTGCAAGACCTCGGGGCCTGGCTGGAAGAAGGCGCAGGAGCGGTGCAACGCGATGAGCCGCGTCTGTAAGGAGCGCCCACAAACGCTTGGGACTCTGAATGTTAGAACATAGCCGCCATGCGCGCCGCCGCCCCTGACAAATACGAACCGCCATAAGTGACGGCCTCTTTTTATGGCGGCAGGAAAAATACTTATATAATTAACTAGGCTAGTTTTACGAAACAAACCCAATCTTCACTCGCTGTTCACCTCACTGGACCACGCGCCCTGCACAGCCCGGATGCGCGGGAGAAGTCGAAATTGCGGCGTTCGGTATGAGTGGCTGCAGAGCCGGGACGACCGCTTCGCTATTGGCTGCTGGGCGCTGGGTTGCAGAGAGCCGCGATGAATCAACGGGCAGCCGTCTCGACAACCGCGAAGATCCATTCAAGCTCTACCGCTGCCACACCATCACGAACCGCGCGCAAGTCTGCCCGAAGGCACTCCCCCCCGCAAAGGCCATCGCGGAGCTGAAGAGGCTGAGGGTAGAACGTCAGCTCTGGATGGCGCATCGACGGTGACGCCAGGCAGATGATACCTGTTCATCATCCAGGGGCGGCATCGCGAGATCTTGGTATTGAAGACCTCGTTAAGCGACTCGATGGCTGCCTCGGCAACCTTCTTTGGGATTTCGCCAAGCTCCTTCTCCCTGGCGATGACATAAATTTCCCGCGATGCGGCAGGCCCCGGAAACGGCTCGAATACGAGCTTCGGCCAGAAGGAACGGCCCAAAAGGCTTGAGAGAGGCGTGAGGATACCCCACCCGAGGTTGTTAGCCACCATGGCCATGACTGCCTCGGGATCATCGAATTCAACCCGGCTCGTCGCTTCGATCCGCGTTCGCCTGAAGTGACGCTCGATCTGGCGGCCAAGAGCTGTCCGGCTGCTGAGGCGCACAAGATCTCTCGTCCTTGCCAGCGTTTCGAGATCCTGCGCCTCTCCTGCCGCTCCCTTTGGCAAGACGATAACGAACTGCTCCCTCAGAATAAGATGCCGCTCAAGATTGGGCTCGTCTTCGAGAGGATCGGATGAGATGACAATATCGGCTTCGCGGGTCAAAAGCGATCTGGCGTGGTGACTGGGCAGCCCCCCTTGGACGGACCACTGGGTCGCGAACCCCTGAATCTTGGAAACAAGCTCAAGGCCGATCGTACCAGCAATTGTGTCCACAAGGCAGATATTGAGCTTTGGCAGAGCCGCCGCCGCAGGCTGGCGCACAGCCTGAATCGCCTCGCGGACCGAAAGCAGCACGCCGCGCGCCTTGTCCAGGAGGATGGTCCCCGAACGCGTCAGCGCCATCGGCCTGATATCGCGATCGAAAAGCTGCACGCCGATACATTGCTCCAGGTTGGCGATCGTCTGACTGACTGCGGATTGCGTCAGCCCCATGCGACGAGCCGACTGGCTGATGCTGCCGCTTTCGGCGACTTGGACGAAAATGTTGAGCGACCGGAGGTTGAGATCGAAATTATCAAATCGAGCACGATCTGGGGACAAGCGGCTCCGGTTGCGGTCCATCACGTTATGAACTCTTTTAAGATCAAAGCGATAAGCGGTTTCAGGCAATGAAATGTATGAGCAGCGCTGGTGATTATTGCATTATATCCTGCAAAGTAAACACAATTGGCCTCTTGTGTCTTGAACGCCTCATTATGCCTGCAACCCGAAGCAGGAATGCAACAGGGACGCTGAGGTTGTGTTGTGTTCTCGCCAATAGAAATTTAACGCTAAACTAAGAGTTGATTCGGCATATGTGCTCACTGCTAACGCGTGTGCTGACTGCTAACGCGTCCCCCGCGGGAGAAACCGATGAAAATCCTTCGCGAGTCATTTCGGTCAGCTTTCGGGGTTCTTGCGCTGTCTTCGGTTTCAATGGCGTCGCTTGGAAGCGTCAAGGCAGCCGGAAGTCTTCCCGAGGCTTCGACTTGCGCCTTGGGCAGCGCCAACGCTTTGCTGGCCGGCGCGGCGCTTGCGGGAGCGGCAGCCGGATGCGCAGTGCTTGCCAGTATATTCCGCCGGAAAGCGCATCGGCACGCCCAACAACTCATGCGCGAGAAGGTGCGCCTCGATACCCTCTCGACCGTCGAGACCAATTTCCGGGCCCTTGCGTCTTTAGAGCCGCAGGCCTTCATGATCTGGACGGACGGCAATCCAAGGCTCGTGCTCCATACCCTGCCAAGCGCAATGGGCGTCCCTTCAAAACTCGCGCAACTCCTGCGCTTTGGAGCCTGGCTTCATCCCGATGATGCGGGAAAGATCGCCAGAAGCTTAAGCCGCCTGCAAAGCCATGGCGAAGCGTTCGTCTTGGATGCAAGCACGGTTGAGGGCCATGTGGTCGAGGTCTGCGGCGCCGTTTCGGGCGCGGACGTCGTGTTGCGCATCCGCCCCTTTTCACGCATGAACAAGGAACTGGTCCGCCTGATTGGCGAAAACAGGCGCCTGAAGCAATCGGTGCAGGACCGCGAGAACCTGCTCGACAGCCTGCCGATGCCAGTTTGGCTGCGCGACGCCAAGGGCGCGCTGACTTGGGTCAATACCGCCTATGTCAATGCAATCAATGGGGAAAGCCGGAACGAAACCATCGAGAAGATGATCGAGCTTTTCGAAACACGGCAAAGATCCGATCTCCTTCGCCTGAGTCATTCCAAGAAGCCGGGGCGCCTGAAGCTTCAGACGATCGTGAACGGCGGCGTTCAGATTTACGAGGCCATCGCAGCGCCGCTCGAGCGCGGAAGCGGCGGAGCGGCCCTCGACGTGGCTCCTCTCGCGACCGCCAAGGATGAGCTTGAACGGCAAATGGCCGCTCACAGCCGCACCCTCGACAAGGTCTCCACCGGCGTCGCGGCGTTCGGCGGAGACCGCAAGCTCGTTTACAGCAACGACGCGTTCGCGCGCATCTGGAGCCTCGATAATATCTGGCTGACCGAGAAGCCTTCGGCATCCGAGTTTCTCGATCAGCTTCGCCAGCGCCGCCTGCTTCCCGAGCAGCCCGACTACCGCAAATGGCGCGATGGCAAGGTGCTCGCATGGGATCGCAACCGCACCCTCGACGAGCTCTGGCACCGCTCCGACGGGCGGACCGTTCACGTCGTGACCGATTGCCGGGACGATGGCGGCGTGACCTTTCTCTTCGACGATGTGACGGAGAAACTCTCTCTGGAACGTCAATTCCATAGCCTGATCGAAGGGCAGCGGGAAACGCTGGATCACCTCAGCGAAGGCATCGCCGTGTTCAGCGCGGATGGACGATTGCAGTTGTTCAATCCTGCTTTCCAAGCCATCTGGCGGCTGGATGTCGAGAAACTGCAAGGAACGCCTCATTTTGAGGCCATCAAATCGGCGACTGAGGGACTCGCGTCAGATCCGGATTTCTGGCACACGCTGCGAGAGGCGATCACGGGAATGCCGGAGGCGCGCGACACCTTCAGCGGCACGGTCGCGCGGCGGGACGAGACGCACCTTGCTTACGCTGTGACGCCACTCCCCGACGGCGGCACGCTTCTCACCTTCGCCGACGTGACAGACCGCAAGCGCTTCGAAGAGGTGCTGCTGGAGCGTAACGAAGCCCTGGAAGCGTCCGACCGCTTGAAAACGACCTTCCTCAGCCACGTCTCCTACGAATTGCGCACGCCCCTCACCACGATCATCGGCTTCTCGGATCTCCTGGCCGAACCCGTGACCGGCCCCCTGAATACGAAACAGCGTGACTATCTGAACGACATCAAGACATCGAGTCAGATGCTCCTCAACATCATCAACGACATTCTCGATCTGGCCGTGATCGATGCGGGAGCGATGGACCTCAAGCTTGCCCCGGTGAAAGTCGAGGAGGTGATCGAGGCCGCCGAGCTTGGCGTGCGCGAGCGCCTGTCGCGGGCCAAGGTCAATCTCGACGTCCATATCGCGAAGGGCGCCGGAACGGTCATGGCCGATTCCAACCGGCTCATCCAGGTCATCTACAATTTGCTGTCGAACGCCATCGGCTTCTCGCCTGAGGACGGAACCATAACGCTGAACTGCCGGCGCGAGAAGAATGGCGTCGCGATCAGCGTCCAGGACAACGGCCTCGGCATCCCCGAAGAGGAGCAGGCCACGATGTTCGACCGTTTTGAGTTGCGCAGCAAGGGCTCGCGCCACCGGGGCGCAGGGCTTGGCCTGTCGCTTGTGAAAAGCATCGTGCAGCTTCATAAGGGCCGCATAGACCTGCGCTCCACGCCCGGCGCGGGCACCACCGTCACGGTTTTCCTCCCCGACCGCCATCCGGCGCTGCAACAGAAGGACAGA
>CAWFXN010000013.1:37500-107682 GCA_963819665.1 uncultured Alphaproteobacteria bacterium | reverse complement strand
ATTCCCTTAATCCGATGTTGGTTAACAGGGGCGCACCCGGATTTATTTCCGTCCAGTGATTTCCTTAAAAATCGGTATATGAGGCGCGCAATGAGCGCTTCGCGGCTTGGCGTCCAGGCGCAGGCAGGTTGTTCTATATCATTGAAAAGCTTAGATTTTTTATCGTTAACGAAATGCCAATTAAATTTAATTTAATGCCGGAATTATTTCATTTACTGGGACGAGCAAAAGTCCGTTAAATATGCTTCGCATCAATAAATTAACGCGTGTGCGCGGCCAAAATAGCCGCGGCGCGGGCGGCGGCGATGCGTCTCGTCCGGTATTTTTCCCGCGATTATCAAGGGTTGGAGCGGGCTGGAGCTTCCGTTAACCCGCCGGCAAGGCGATTTCGCCGAAGATCTTTCAGAAGAGGGAATGCGGACGAAAGCGTCAGGGACTGGTTGACAGATGGATACCGGTATTTGCTGGATGCATACAAAAAGCAGTCTGATCGCATGCGATTTAGGGCGCAATCCCTGGCCTTTCCGCGATCAACTGAACTTTTCGAGCACGGTCGCGGGATTGAGAGAGCGGCCCACGGCGTATACTCAAAAAAGCGCCAGGGATGACAAAATGCAAAGGATGTTTCTTACCGCATCGGTTTCCGCTCTGCTCGCGGGCGTCGCGGCGCCTGCCTCCGCAAATCAGGAACTCCTGAAAATGCAGCAAGACCCGAAACAGTGGGTGATGCAGACCGGAGACTATTCGAACCAACGCTTCTCCAAACTGAAGCAGATAACGGCTGATAATGTCGGGAAGCTGCAAGTCGCTTGGACCTTCTCAACGGGCGTTCTCCGCGGCCATGAAGGCGGCCCGCTGGTGATCGGCGATATCATGTATATCCATGCGCCCTTTCCAAATACAGTTTTCGCCCTGGACCTGAAGGATGACGGCAAAATCCTTTGGAAGTATGAGCCGAAGCAGGACCCGTCCGTCATCCCCGTGATGTGCTGCGACACCGTCAACCGGGGCGTTGCTTATGGTGACGGCAAGATTTTTCTCCATCAGGCCGACACCACGCTTGTCGCGCTCGACGCCAAGACAGGCAATGTCGTTTGGTCGGTGAAGAACGGCGATCCGGCCAAGGGCGAGACCGGAACGTCTGCGCCTGTCGTCGTCAAGGACAAGGTGCTGCTTGGCATATCTGGCGCCGAGTTCGGCATCCGGGGCCATCTCACAGCCTATGACATCGAGACCGGCAAGCTCGCATGGCGCGCCTATTCAACCGGCCCGGACAAAGAGCTGCTCGTCGATCCGCAGAAAACAACTGAGTTGGGGAAGCCAATTGGTGAGAATTCCAGCCTCCACGCCTGGGAAGGCGATCAGTGGAAGATGGGTGGCGGCTCTACCTGGGGGTGGTATTCCTACGATCCCCAGCTGAATCTCATCTATTACGGCACCGCGAACCCCGGAACCTGGAATCCGAACCAGCGGCCCGGCGACAACAAATGCTCCATGACGATTTTCGCCCGCAACCCCGATACGGGCATGGCGAAAGAGGTGGCTCCACAAATTCGGACGGCGCGGTAAGTGGAATTTCTGCCTGACAACGGGCACGCTGATGCCTGCGAATCAGGAGAGACGATGAGCAAGAGACCGCGCCGGAACCACACAGCATCCTTCAAGGCGAAGGTGGCTTTGGCCGCCGTGAAGGGGGAGAAGACGCTCGCCGAGCTGGCGCAGCAGTTTGACGTCCACCCCAATCAGATCACCCAGTGGAAAGCCCAGCTTTTCGAAGGCGCGGCTGGGGTGTTCGGCAAGGACAAGAGCGAAGCGGCGGCTTCGAGCGTCGATTTGAAGAGCTTGCACGCCAAGATCGGCGAGTTGACGCTTGAGAACGATTTTTTAGAGGGCGCGCTCATCAAGGCGGGATTGCTGAGCGCAAGGCGATGATCGACCGTGGTCATGCGTTGAGCGTCACGAAACAGGCCAAAGCCGCAGGCATCGCGCGCAGCACGGTGTATTACCTGCCGCGCCCGGTATCCGCAGCCGATCTCGAACTCATGCGCCAGATCGACAGGCTGCATCTGGAGTTCCCCTTCGCTGGGGCGCGGATGTTGCGCGGTCTTTTGGCTGCCAATGGGAGCAAGGTCGGCCGGCGTCACGTCAAGACGCTGATGAAGCGCATGGGGATCGAGGCGCTCTACCGCCGTCCGCGCACGACGAAGCCAGAGCCGGGGCACAAGATCTACCCGTATCTCTTGCGCGGCATGGAGATCGTGCGGCCGAACCAGGTGTGGGCGATGGACATCACGTACATCCCGATGGCGAAGGGCTTCGTCTATCTCGCCGTCGTGCTCGACTGGTTCTCGCGGCGCGTGCTGTCGTGGCGGGTGTCCATCACGATGGAGGCCTCGTTCTGCGTCGAGACGCTGGAGGACGCTCTGGCCCGGCACGGAAGGCCGGAGATCGTCAACACCGATCAGGGCAGCCAGTTTACGGGCGCGGCCTTCACCGGCGTGCTCATCAAGAACGACATCGCGATCAGCATGGACGGCAAGGGCGCCTGGCGGGACAACGTGTTCGTCGAACGGCTGTGGCGCAGCGTGAAATACGAGGAGGTCTACCTGCACGCCTACGACAGCGTGCCGGACGCACGCGCCTCAATCGGGCGGTACCTCGATCTCTACAATCGCCGCCGCCCGCACTCGAGCCTTGACGGCATGACGCCCGATCAAGCCTACTACGGAGCACAGAGCTTGCCGCCAGTCCGCTTGGCGGCCTAACACCCGGCAGACGTTCCACTTATCGAAGCGGGAAAACTGTCCGAACAACCGGGGCCACGTCAGTCGCCGCCGAAGCTCAGTCACGTCACGATTGAAATCCAGCGCTGCCCGGACACACATTTCCTGCCTGCTTAAATTACAGAGGAAAGCGTTGACCAGACTGCGCTGCTCGCTTATCTGCTGCGCATGTCGATATTGCCGATCATTACGCTGCCAGATCCCCTTCTCCGCAAGAAATCGGCGCCGATTGAAACCGTCGACGACCAGGCGCGCAACCTCGCGAACAGCATGCTCGAAACAATGTACGCCGCCCCTGGCATAGGGCTGGCGGCGGTGCAGGTTGGCGTCCTTCGCCGCGTTCTTGTCCTTGATACGGTGAAGGGCGAAGACGAGCCCAAGAAGCCGTTCGTGCTCATCAATCCGGAAATCTTATCCTTTGGCGATACGCCTCGCGTTCATGACGAGGGTTGCCTGTCCATTCCCCGGATGTATGCCGAAGTCGAGCGCCCCGCCCTGGTGCGCGTCCGTTTTGTCGATCTCGATGGCAAGCAGCAAGAGCAGGATTTCGCGAACCTGCAGGCAACCGTCGTCCAGCATGAGATCGATCATCTGGAAGGCATCCTTTTCATCGACCACCTGTCGCGGCTGCGCCGTAACCTGCTCATCCGGAAGTATCACAAATCGCAACGTGAAAGAGGCGCGTCCGAGCAGCTTTAGTTCGTCAAGCTTTCGCCCAAAAATCCGGTTGGTTTTTGTCGTATGGCCTGAAGCGCCATAGCGAACGCCGCCTAGCGCCTGGGACGCCGGATCATCTTTGCCCCGAGGGAAATAGAGGAGGCCGCCCAATCGCTGGATATGCGGGGTCGGAGCCGCGAGTTGCAATGAGGGAAGGGTAGGTATGGAGTTCTCCAGACGGAGGCGATCAGGATCGGCGCCATTACGTCGCTTGGGATCGGATCAATGCTCACAGCGAATGCATCAACAGCTTACGACATTGATATGGGTGTAGGAGCCACGCTCGACAGGTTTTATGGCCGCAGCCCGTGGTCCAGAGGCTTCGCGCAGAGATCGGCGGGAATCCTCATCTTCCCGACCATCGTCAAGGCACGGTTTGGCTTTGGCGGGGAATATGGCGAGGGCAGCCTGCTGACTCCGCGCCACCCTGCTGAATATTACAATACGGTTTCAGCGTCTTTCAGCTTCCAACTTGGCGCGCAGGCAAGATCCGTCATCATCATGTTCATGACGCCGGACGCTCTTGAAGGCTTCCGCATGAAGGATGGCTGGAAAGTTGGCGTCGACGGCTCCGTCGCGATCATCGCGGTGGGCGCCGGGGGCGCGGTCGATACGAATACCATCCACAGCCCGATCGTCGGTTTTATCTTCGATCAGAGAGGGCTCATGTACAACCTGACGCTCGAAGGTTCGAAGATCAGCCGCATCTACCGCTGATGCATCGTCCCGCGCGCCCGCAACACCGTCAGAGGGCGCGATTTGGATGGAGCGCAACCCGATCCTCTTATAGAGTCCCGTGAATTGTTAAGCGGGGCGGCGCAGATGGCCAGCACGGAAGCAGCGACACCAGTCAACGGCGCGCTCCCGGAGGACGAGACCGCAGCGCAGGAACGCGCGGCGGCTCACGGAGGCGACAGGGTCGCGGCCGCTCTCGCAGCTCATGGCGTGACGGCGCTCTTCACCTTATGCGGCGGGCATATCTCGCCGATTCTCACCGGCGCAAAGGCGCGCGGCATTCGCATCATAGACACGCGGGGCGAGGCTACAGCGGTGTTTGCCGCCGATGCAGTCGCCCGGCTGACGGGCGTGCCCGGGATTGCAGCGGTTACGGCGGGGCCCGGGATCACCAATACCGTGACCGCATTGAAGAATGCGCAGCTCGCACAATCCCCCGTCGTTCTTCTGGGAGGCGCGGCGCCGACCCTGCTGCAGGGGCGTGGGGCTCTGCAGGATATTGATCAGCGCCCCGTCGCCGCGCCTCATGTAAAGTGTCTCAAGCAGGTCCGGCGAGTGCAGGACATCGGCCCAGCTATTGAAGAAGCATTCGCTGCCGCGCGCGGGGGCGTGCAAGGGCCGGCCTTCGTCGAGCTTCCGGTCGATTTGCTTTATGCCGAGCCGATTGTGCGCCGTTGGTATGGCGAGGCTTCCGGCAAGGGCCGCTCGATCTCCGACGCCCTGTTGCGCTATTATATCAACCGGCATCTTGAGAGGCTGTTTGGCGGGAGCCAGTCCTTGCCCGCGCCAGCGCCTCGAAACGTGGCGGCGCCCGCCATCCGCTCATCGCCTGTTAAGGCGGCAGCCGCCGCCTTAACGCAGGCCAAGCGTCCGCTCGCCATTATCGGCAGCCAGACGCTCGCCGCAAGCACGAACCCTGTCTTAGTCGCCGCCGCCATCGGGCGGCTCGGCGTTCCGGTCTATCTTTCGGGCATGGCGCGGGGACTTCTTGGGCGGGATGACTCGCTCCAACTCCGCCACCAGCGCCGGCAGGCCTTGAAGGAGGCCGATTGCGTTATTTTGGCGGGTGTGCCGTGCGATTTCCGCCTCGACTATGGCCGCCAAATTCGCCGGTCCGCCACGCTGATCGCCGCAAACCGCAGCCGCATGGACGCGCGCCTGAACCGCCGCCCGGACATTGCCGCCATCGGAGACGTCGCCCTCTTCCTCGAGCAGCTTTCAGATCGCTTTGGCGGCGTTCGCGGGCGATGGGCGGAATGGATCGCGGCGCTCCACGCGCGCGATGCCGACCGCGAAGCCGAAATCGAAAAACAGGCGGCGGCGACAAGCGAGTTCGTAAATCCCATCGCCCTCCTGCGCGAGATCGACCGCGCCGCCGGAGATGATGCCATTTTCGTGGCCGATGGCGGGGACTTCGTCGCGACGGCGTCCTACATCCTTCGCCCGCGCGCGCCGCTTTCGTGGCTCGATCCCGGCCCTTTCGGCACACTCGGCGTCGGCGCGGGCTTCGCACTCGGGGCGGCGCTAGCGCGACCCGGGGCTGAGATCTGGATCATCTTCGGTGACGGCGCGTGCGGCTACAGCCTTGCCGAGTTCGACACATTCGTGCGCCACGGCGTGCCTGTGATCGCGGTTGTCGGCAACGACGCGGGCTGGACCCAGATCGCGCGCGAGCAGGTGAAGGTGTTGGGCGATGACGTTGGCGCCGTCCTTGCCCGAAGCGCCTACCATGAGGTTGCAGCGGCCTTCGGCGCGGAAGGCATCCTCGTGAAAAAGAACGCGGATGTCCTGGACGCTTTGGCTCGCGCACGCGCAGCGGCGAAGAGCGGCAAGCCCGTGCTGGTCAATGCCTGGCTCGACCGGACCGCTTTCCGCGACGGCTCTATTTCTATGTGAGGCTGAGGCGATATCAGGCCGGGGCTGAGCGGATGTGGCCTCTTGCGCGCGCAAGATTTCTGAAGCACTTCTATGAGCGCTTCGGAACGATGGGGGCTAGAGATGCCGCTCTACGGCTATGATTGCAACACATGCGGACATGAATTCGAGACGCTGATCCGCTCGTCGGACACTCCCACCTGCCCGTCATGTGACGGCGCCGACCTGACAAAGCAGCTTTCGCTGATCGCTTCGCCTGCCAAGGGCGGCAACGACCCGGCGCCGATGAGTTGTGGCGGTGGCGGCTGCGCCAACTGTCCGGCGATGCTGGAGTGAGAACGTGACGGCCATCCCATAAGGGCGCGCCCTGCCGGGGGCCGACGGCGCTTTGGCTCCTGCCAGACCGGAAAAGAGAGCTGCCTCTCAATAGGGGTATCTCGAAGGAGCCCCTTCCTTCTCAAATGGATTCAGGGAAGATAAGAGAAACTTGTGTTAAAAGAGGAATCTGAAAACAGCGACCCAAAATACAGCGCCCGCCAGAAGACAGGCTATCCACGCGAGAGGAGCAAATAGCGGGTGGGCCGCATGTGAGTCGCCATGGCATGCCGACTCCGGCCGAATGCTGAGATGGAGGGCTCCCGCCCGCTCGCGTTCCCAGGGGCCCCGATGGTAGGCCATCACTTCAAAATCCTTGCCTTCGCCAGACGCATCATCTGATTGGCCTATTCCGCCCTCCAAAATCAAGGGTTGCAAACTTTCAGTCCACGCTTAATTTAAGATTGCATTGTGACGGCGCCTTGACCGTCTATAAAAATATGCTTCGGTTCTAACGTATCAAAATGCACCGTTGTAAAGCAAGAACCTTTACACAAGAGGAAAATTGCAGACGATTTTCTCAGGTTTGCCCCGGGTGGATTTCGCGGGCTGTAGGAATGCACGGGGCCACTTTCAAACTCTTCACACTTAAGGGCAGCGCTGCCCTTAGCGGTTTAGTCGCCCCGATCTCCAATGCCTGACTTCCCGAAGGCGCGCGGGCGGCGCTCTTGATCGTTGGCGGCGCGGATACCCTCGTCATAGACTTGAACCAGAAAGCCTTTGATGCGTTGCATGAACCAAAGGCGCTCAAGATTGTCTCCTGGAGCAACACGCCTTTTCGAAGAGCCTGGGGCATTGGAGCGCGTTGTCGAGCATGCGGCGGATTGGTTCGAGCGCTATCTGGGAGCGGAGTCGGCCTAGAAAGGCAGGCGGTCATGATTTACAGGGATCGACGCGACGCTGGCCGGAGACTTGCCCGAGAGCTTGCTCATTATGAGAAGGACAAGCCGGTCGTACTCGCCCTGCCGAGGGGCGGAGTGGTCGTCGCGGCGGAGGTCGCTAAAACGCTCCATGCCCCGCTCGATCTTGTTCTCGTTCGAAAGATCGGGGTCCCCTGCCAACCAGAGCTCGCCATGGGCGCCGTTGTGGATGGCAGTCACCCTCACATCATCCGCAACGACGATATCATCGCGAGCGCTTGCATCTCGGAGCAAGCTTTCAAGCGGGTGTGCCAAGCCGAGCTTGCCGAAATCGATCGCCGCCGAAAGCTCTACCTAGCGGACCGCCCCCGCTCCGAGCTCGAAGATCGCGTTGTCATCGTCGTCGATGATGGGATCGCCACGGGCGCGACGACGCGCGCGGCACTCGAAGCAATCCGCGAGCGGAAGCCTAAGAAGCTCGTGCTTGCCATTCCTGTCGCGCCAACGAGTACGCTCGACGAGCTGAGCGGACTTGTGGACGAGATTGTTTGTCTCCAGTCGCATGAGCCGTTCTACGCCATCGGACTCTACTACGAGGACTTCCGGCAGGTCAGCGATAGCGAAGTGATCGACATCCTGTCGAAAACGGGGACACCCGAAACTGCGGTCAGCCAGACTTGAGAGCGCTTTCGAGCCGGTCCAGAAATGGACGTTGTCCAGCCAGGATCTTGACGCGCGCGTCCTGCAGCGAAAACCATTCGGCGCGGTCGGCTTCCGGAATGAGCTGCGTTCTGCCGCTTTTCGGGGGCCACTCGATTTCGCAAAGATTCGACTTCAACGTCTTCGGATCGAAATCGCCTTCGGCCGCCCAGGCGCTCACGGTTTTTCTATTCGATTGAGTAACCTCGCCAAGCGAAAGAAATGGCCCCTGAACCTGCCCGCCGGTCTCCTCCTGAAATTCGCGTCCAGCGGCGGTCAATGGGTCTTCGCCTTCATACTCGCCCTTGGGGATGGACCAGCTTCCAAAATCCCTCTTCGCCCAATAGGGGCCGCCCGGGTGCACCAGCAGTACGAGAAGCTCATCCGCCCGGTATTTATACATAAGTATTCCGGCGCTTCGCCTCATGGGCCTAAACCTCGTCGCTGGTGTTCTTGCAGGAGGGTAGCCATCTAACTTTGCTACGCCCTGAATGTCGGTTGCAAGGGAGAGAGACGATGTCGCAGGAGCAAACCCCTCATGGTCCTGATCTCGCGCAAGGGATTCCGCTGACTGAACTCGCGGATAGCGGCATGCTGGTTGGCCATTGCGGCGACGAGGAGGTCTTGGTTGTCCGCCGCGGAGACGAGATCTTTGCGGTCGGCGCGCACTGCTCCCACTACCACGGCCCGCTTGCCGACGGCCTTGTTGTGAACGACGCCATACGCTGTCCCTGGCATCACGCGGCGTTCGACCTGCGCACCGGCGAAGCGGTGCGCGCCCCTGCGCTGAGCCCGATCGGGTGCTGGTCCGTTGAACAGCGGGACGGCAAGGTTTTCGTGAAAGAGAAGCGGACGCCGCCAAAACCGGAGCCGCTCGGCGCCTCTTCAGGCAAAGCGCCCGACCGTATTGTGATCGTCGGCGGAGGAGCCGCCGGTTTCGCGGCCGCCGAAATGCTGAGGCGACGCGCCTATCGGGGCGGCATCGTGATGGTGAGCAGCGAAGCCGCCACGCCCGTCGACCGCCCGAACCTTTCGAAAGACTATCTTGCCGGAACCGCGCCCGAAGAATGGGTGCCGCTTCGCCCCGACGCCTTCTACGCCGAGAACGGCATCGACCTGCGGCTCCGTGAGACTGTGACCGGCGTGGACACCCGTTCGCGCGAAGTCACGCTCGGCGGCGGAGAGAGCCTGAAATACGATCGCTTGTTGCTCGCCACGGGCGCCGAGCCGATTCGTCCGCCGCTGCCGGGCTTCAACGAGCCCCACGTCTACACTTTACGCTCGCTTGCCGATTGCCGAGCCATCATCGAACGCGCCAAGACGGCAAACCGCGCCGTGGTGATCGGCGCGAGCTTCATCGGGCTCGAGGTTGCCGCTTCCTTGCGGGCGCGAGGGCTTGAAGTTCACGTGGTCGCGCCTGAGGCGCGGCCCATGGAGCGCATTCTCGGCCCGCAGATGGGCGACTTCGTCCGCGCTCTGCACGAGGAACACGGCGTGATCTTCCATCTCGCAGAAACCGTGAGCGCGATCGACGGCCGGGAAGGTGAAGCTGCAAAGCGGCGGCACGCTCGAAGGGGATCTCATCGTCGCCGGCGTCGGCGTTCGCCCGAGGATCGAAGTGGCGGAAAAGGCGGGGCTCGCAATCGACCGCGGCGTCACCGTGAACGCCTATCTGGAAACGAGCGTGCCCGGCATTTTCGCCGCCGGCGACATCGCGCGCTGGCCCGATCCCTATAGCGGCGAAAACATCCGCGTCGAGCACTGGGTTGTCGCCGAGCGCCAGGGGCAGACGGCGGCGCTGAACATGCTCGGCGCGCATGAGAAGTTCGAGGCCGTGCCTTTCTTCTGGAGCCAGCACTACGATGTTCCGATCAACTATGTCGGCCACGCCGAGAAATGGGATGAGCTTGGCGTCGATGGCGATATCGCGGGCAAGGACTGCGTCGTCCGCTACAAGCGCGGCGGGCGCACGCTTGCTGTAGCCTCGATCTACCGTGACATCGAAAGCCTGAAAGCTGAACTGGCGATGGAGGGGGAGATCGCGAGCAGCGTAGCCCTCAAAAATGCAGTCAGCTGACCAATGAGGTCTGTGTACCTTCCGGGCGGCGCCGGGGGGAACCGCCCGGAAGGTAGACCTAGCAGCGCCATCAGCGAGGGCAGGCTTCAAGCGCCGCACTAAGAGACTGACGTTATTTGGTTAATTATCAGTTACTATACGATCAGTCAATCTGAAATATCAGCTATTTGGGGCGCATCATTCGAAACAGTTGATCTGAACCGATAGTGAAATAGTCACCCGCCCCACCGCCGCGCAGAACATGACCAGCAGCAGCAGTATTATAAACGCCGTTCTGCAGCAGCGACTGAGCGATATGGATCATAATCACTTCACCGAGGACCAGCCAGGTTGAAAGCTTATGGCCATCAGCTGCGGTCAGTTGAATGATTTGTGTGCACCGGCATTCGAAGCTGACCGGACTCTCCGCTACCCGCGGAGCGGAGATCAGTTGTGATTCGAGCGGCGTCAGACCCGCGAAGTCGAATTCGCTGACCTCCGGGGGCAGCATCGCTGAAGTCTGGTTCATCGCCTCGGCCAGTGAGAGCGTCACCAGATTCCAGGCGAACTCGCGCGTCTGCTCCACATTGCGCACGGAGTCCTTGTAGCCGATGCTGGAAAACCCGATGATCGGCGGCTTGTAGTTGAAGGCGTTGAAGAAACTGTAGGGAGCCAGATTAAGGCCGCCTGAAGCGCTGCGCGTCGAAATCCAGCCAATCGGACGCGGCCCGACGATCATATTGAGCGGGTCGTGCGGCAAGCGGTGGCCTTGCCGAGGCTCGTAACTATGAAACAACTCTGACACAACAGCCTCTTGGGAAACGGGATCACCATATTCGTCTGCCGAAGCCAGGAGTCTGAGTGAGAGCGGGCTGCGGGTCAACTCTGCTCACGAAACTGTTTTTCGAGGAACGGGGTTTACACGCTAAGCAAGCTTCGTTGGACGCGCCAACGGATCGCCGCCGCCGCCGCGTCCCGGAAAGGCGAAGCCTTATCCGGGATCGTAATAGATCGAAGCGCCTATCTTTTTTGCGGTCCCGGCTCGCGCTTCGCTTGGCCGGGAAGGCGAAGCGGGGAGGGAACGGGGTCCGAGACGATCCGTTGACCGTGCGAAGTTTGCTTAGATACCAATGACGGAGAGAATTGCTTTCCGCCTCGCCGCCAAGGTGAAACCATGTTGACGACCGGAGCACCCATCGAAGCCCCGATCCCAAAGAACCGGTATGCCTCCAATCCGCGTAACGCCGACTGGACGATCGCGCAAGACTGGCCATCCTACACAAGCGAGGAACACGACCGCTGGAACCGGCTTTTCGCGCGCCAAGCGGCGCTGCTTCCAGGGCGCGCCTGCGAGGAGGCTCTTGCCGCCATGGCGAGGCTTGGGCTTTCGCGCGCAGGCATCCCCGACTTTACCGATCTGAGCGAGCGGCTGGCCGCGATCACCGGCTGGCGCGTGGCGCCGGTTGCGGGGCTCATCCCCGATGACGCTTTCTTCGAACACCTGGCGAACCGCCGCTTCCCCGCAGCGGCCTTTATCCGGCCCGAACACGAGTTCGATTATCTTGAGGAGCCGGACATCTTCCACGATGTCTTCGGCCATGTGCCGCTTCTCGCCAATACGGTCTACGCCGATTTCCTGGAAGCCTACGGCAAAGGCGGCCGCCGCGCCATGGAGCGCGGCCAGTTGCACAATCTTGCGCGCCTTTACTGGTACACGGTCGAGTTCGGGCTGATCCAAGCCGCCGAAGGCTTACGAATTTTCGGCGCAGGTATCCTGTCGTCTCCCGCCGAGACGTTGTTTTCGCTGGAGGACAGCTCACCGAACCGCGTCGCCTTCAACCTCGAACGCGTCATGCGGACGAAATACATCATCGACGATTTCCAGCAGACCTACTTCGTGATCGACAGCTTCGAGAAACTGCTTGCGGACTGCTACCAGGATTTCGGGCTGGTCTATGACCGCCTGCGAAGCGCGCGCGACGTCCACGCCCACGGATTGACCGAAGGCGATCGCGTGATTAGCCGGGGCGACCTCCACTACTTCCGGGCCAAGGGAAAGGCGCTCAACGCCGCGACATGACCCTCTGCTCGATGGCGCCGAAAATCGAGGCTCCCTCGGCATCGCGCATTTCAATGTGAACAGTGTCGCCGGGCTTCAGAAACGGCGTTCGCGGCGCGCCGTAACGCAGAGATTCGACAACACGCTGCTCAGCAAGGCAGGAGTAACCGGAGCCGCCCTTAGAAACCAGTTTTCCCGGACCTCCATCCTTGCCGCAGTTGGAAACCGTGCCGGAGCCGATGATCGAGCCTGCAGAGAGTGGGCGCGTGCGGGCCGCATGAGCAATCAAAACGCCGAAATCAAAGGTCATATCCACGCCGGCATTCGGCTTGCCCAAGGGCGCGCCGTTCACAAAAGACAGGAGCGGAAGGTTGAGCTTTCCGCCCTGCCATGCATCGCCCAGCTCATCGGGCGTAACCGCGACCGGCGAAAACGCCGTTGGCGGCTTCGACTGGAAGAAGCCGAAGCCCTTTTCAAGCTCAGGCGCGACAAGCCCTCGCAGAGTGACATCATTGGCGAGCATCACGAGCCTGATATGCGGGAGCGCCGATTTCCGGGGCGGTTCCCATCGGAACGTCGCCGGTTATGACTGCGACTTCCGCTTCCAGATCAAGGCCAAGGCTTTCGTCGCCCGGCAAAGGGATCGGATCGTGCGGCCCCAGAAAGGCGTCGGAGCCGCCCTGATACATGAGGGGATCGGTCCAGAACGAAGCGGGCATTTCCGCGCCTCGCGCCTTTCTCACGAGCGCAACATGGTTCACATAGGCCGAGCCGTCGACCCATTGATAGGCTCGCGGCAACGGGGCGGCGCAAACATCTTCACGGAACGGGATCGCGGCTACAAGGCCAGCCTCCAGCTTTTCCGCTCGTGCTGCCAGAGCGGGCGCGATGCCAGACCAGTCGTCGAGCGCGGCCTGCATCGTTGGCGCGATGCTGCTGGCCAGAACGGCGCGGGAGAGGTCCCGTGAAACAATGACCAGCCGGCCGTCGCGGCCGGATTTTAGCGAGGCGAGCTTCATCGGATCAAACCCCTCACCCCGGCCCTCTCCCGCAAGGGGAGAGGGGGCAGGGTACGCGCCGTTGCTGTGGCGTTCCTTCTCCCCGCCGCATCCGCTTGCGGATGCGGTCAATTTTGAGTTGCGAACTCGCCGAGGCGAGTTCGCCAGGAGAAGGACAGGATGAGGGGAAATGCGATCGGAAACCATCATGGCTTTCCGTTGAAGCGCTTTTTAAGGCCAGCCCAGCACTCCGGATAATCCTCCTGAAGCGTTTCCAGTTCCGCGGCATAGCGCGTCAGGTGCTGCGGAAACCGGGTCTCGAACATGAAAGCCAAGGTGTCGGTCAGCTTGACCGGGCGAAGATCAACTTCGGAGGCGCGTTCGAAAGACTGCGCATCCGGGCCGTGCGGCAGCATGCAATTGTGCAGCGACATACCGCCCGGCAGGAAGCCCTCGGGCTTTGCCTCGTATTGCCCCCAGATCAGGCCCATGAACTCGCTCATGATGTTCATGTGATACCAAGGGGGGCGGAACGAATGCTCGGCCACCGCCCAGCGCTCGGGAAATATTACGAAGTCCACATTCGCAGTCCCTTCCTCGCCCGAAGGCGCAGTCAGCACCGTGAAGATGGACGGGTCGGGATGATCGAACAAAAGCGCGCCGATAGGAGCGAAGGTCTTCAGATCGTATTTGTAAGGCGCGTAATTGCCATGCCAGGCGACAACATCGAGCGGCGAGTGATCGAGATCGCATGAATAGAACGTGCCGCACCATTTGACGGTCAGGCGGCAGGGCGCGTCCTTGTCCTCGAAGGCCGCCACCGGCGTCTTGAAATCGCGCGGATTTGCGAGGCAGTTCGCCCCGATGGGACCGCGGTTCGGCAACGTGAACTTTGCGCCGTAGTTTTCGCAGAGGTAACCCCGCGCAGGGCCATCCTCCAGCGCGACCTTGAACTTCACGCCGCGCGGGATGAGGCAAATCTCACCTGGGCCGACCCCGATCCGCCCGAACTCCGTGAAAAAAATCAGCCGCCCAAGCTGCGGTACCACGAGAAGCTCGCCATCGGCGTTATAGAAATACTCGTCCGCCATGGATTGCGTCACGAAGTAGAGGCTCGCGGACATGCCGGTTTGGGTATTTACGTCCCCGGCGGTCGTGATGGTTCGCACACCCTCGACGAAGGTCAGGCGTTCCTTGGGTATCGGAACCAGGCCCCATCGAAGCTGGCCGATGGGCCGTTCCGCCTCATGAGCTGCAGGCGCAGTTCTCCAGAACGGAATCGCGACGTTCTTGAAGCGGCCCGTGTGCTTTACCGAAGGGCGGATGCGGTAGAGCCAAGAACGCTCGTTCTTCCCGCGCGGCGCCGTGAAGGGCGAGCCGGAAAGCTGTTCGGCATAAAGTCCGTAGGCGCATCGCTGCGGCGAGTTCTGGTCGGCCGGCAAGGCTCCGGGCAGCGCCTCGGTCTCGAAATCATTGCCGAAACCCGGCATGTAGCCTTCCAGCGTGGCGGCCATCGGCGTTACTCCACAGCGGTCGGCTTTAAAACCCCGCGCTGGATCTGATCCTCCTCGATGGACTGGAACAGCGCGCGGAAATTTCCTTCGCCGAATCCCTCGTCTCCCTTTCTCTCGATGAATTCGAAGAAGATCGGGCCGATCACCGTCTTCGAGAAGATTTGCAGAAGGACCTTGGTTTCCCCGCCGCCAGCGACGCCCTCGCCATCGATCAGAACGCCGAGCCGCTCAAGCTTATTCAGAGGCTCTCCATGACCGGGCACGCGCTCGTCAATTCTCAAGTAGTAGGTAGCGGGAGGCGAGGGCATGAAGGGCAGCCCTGCTGCTCGCAGCTTCGTGACCGTATCGTAGATGTTCCGGCAGCCGCAGGCGATGTGCTGGATGCCTTCACCCTTGTAATCGCGGAGATATTCCTCGATCTGGCTCTTTTCGTCGGCGCTTTCATTGATCGGGATGCGGATTTTGCCGCATGGGCTCGTCATCGCCCGCGAGTGGAGCCCTGTGAGCTTGCCCTCGATGTCGAAGTAGCGGATCTGGCGAAAGTTGAAAAAGCGCTTGTACCAGTCGGCCCACCAGTCCATGCGCCCGCGCTGAACATTGTGAGTCAGATGGTCGATATAATAGAGGCCGGCTCCTTCGGGCTGCTGCTCGCGCGTAGCTGTCCAGCGGAAATCGACATCCCAGATCGAACCCTTCTCGCCGTAGCGGTCGACAAAATAGATGAGCGCGCCTCCGATGCCCTCAATGGCCGGGATGTTGAGTTCCATAGGACCGACAGGAGCCGAAACCGGCTTGGCGCCAAGCTCCACCGCACGTTTAAGCGCATGCGCGGCATCGACGACGCGGAAGCCCATTGCGCAGGCGCACGGCCCATGGCTTTTTGCAAACTTGGCCGCGAAGCTGTCCGGCTCGGCATTGACGCTATAGTTAACGCCGCCTTGCCGATACAAGGTGACATTTTTCGAACGATGCCTTGCGACAGCCGAAAAGCCCATCAGTTCGAAAAGGGCGGTAAGCTTCGCTGGCTCCGAATGGGCGAACTCGACAAACTCAAAGCCGTCAGTCCCCATCGGATTGTCATCCGATATGGTTGCCGCCGGGCCATCGTGAGGGAATGGCCCCATCTGCAAAGCCTCCTTCGCCGGACCTCTTCCGCCTCTTATGAAGGAATATTGGGTTACGCGAATGAGGTTGAAGCTGTCCCGTCGGCCGTTCTGGACCTTCACGCGAAAGTCATTGAGGCAAGCGAACGGCGCGTTACAACCGATCAGCTACACAAGTAGTAAATCAAGCCATCATGGCGAACAAGCCGTTGCCGCGCGATTTAGGCGTTAACCTGGCTTGGTTAATTTCGGGCGCTCGATGGACTATTTCGGTCCGATTATGATTAAGAAGGCGTTTACTCCGTGCAAAATGAGGAGCGCCGCACCCTTGACGTGACGCGAAGTAATTATGCTAGACCATTGTAAACAAACATATTTCTCTATCGCATGACCTCCCATTAAATAGAATTTAATGCCGGAATTTTTTCCTTTACTGGGACGCGCAAAAGTCCGTTAAATATACTTCCTTAACGGGCTTCGGGCGATTCGTCGGGGTGACGGCAAGAGCCTTATCTGTAATTTATCCTTTAAAATCAGTAACTTCGCGGCTTTAACCTCTTGATAAGGCGCATTTAACTACAATCCGGCTCAAGCAATGCGGACGCAAGCGCAAGCTGATCTGAGGGTTCGAGCGAGATGCCGCCTTTCGCAAAGAGCAGACAAAGAGCCAGTTGGCCCGTGAGCCGGGTTGCACAAAGCGCAGGCCGTTACACACTGAAGCGTCGTCCTTTTTCAGTCTCAGCTCGTGCCTCCTCCGGCCGGGACGACGATCCGTCACTCGGATCGGCGGCGTTTGTCTGGCGTCAGCACGACAATTGTCCGGCAGGAGGCGTCGCTCTTTCCGCGCGGGCGTCCCGAAGCGCCTCCCGCAACTTAAGGTTCAAATCCTCGACTTCGGCGCCACTTTCGGCCGCAATCGACTCCACTTCCACAGCCGCCGAGAGGGCGGCCAAACGAAGGCGGAAATAGACGCGGACGCCGCCGTGGCGAAACTTCATCGGCAATGTGATGAGCGGCGGCTTGAACCATCCAAGCTCGATTTCCCCGAGTTCGGCAAGCTCCAGCGTTCCAGGCTTGAAATGAAGCTCGGCCGAGGATTGCACGAGGCTTCTCAAATTCGCCATGTGGCCGATCCTGATGAACGCCGCAAAGTCCGTCGCATCGATGAGCCTCAGCTCGGACGCCAAATCCTTCAGGCCTGCCCCAAGCGTTCGCTCGATCTCGGCGAGAGGAACCGAGCCCACAAGGCCGTCAGGCGAAAATACGCCCTGCGATGTCATTGAGGCCACATGCCCCTCCACGCGTATGCAAGCATTTCAGGCTTGTTGAAGCGGCAGCGCTCGATTTCCTCCAGAACGCCGTCGGTAAGCCTCACGATTTGCGGCTTAACATCGGCCCCGTCACGATTGCCCGAGGGAAGATCCTCCACAATCGTAAGCCACAGCTTCCGGAAATCGGAAAGAACGCCGAGCCATTCATGCGAGCGAGAGGGCGCGGCTTGCACCGCTTCGATCAATTCGATCGCGTCGGAGAGCCTGCGGTTTTTCGGAACATTTTGTGACGGCGACTCTTCGCAGATCTCCGAATAGTCGAACTGATACATGACTTCCTCTCTAAATCTTGAACTGCTGGCGCTGCGCTTATCGCATGTGACGCTTATGCCAAGCGTGAGTCGCCGAGTTGAGGCGGAGGATGTCGGAGACCCGCCTGGGGACCAATGCGCCCGGTCAAGCTCAGGCCGCGGCCACCGTTTCCGGGGGGATGTGTTCAGGCGTCTCAATGAGTGTCACGCCAGGCAGCGTGATCGTGACTCTCAACCCGCCTTCCGGGCGATTTTGGAGTGTGATGTCGCCGCCATGGTTGCGAACGATGGAGCGGGCGATGGCAAGTCCGAGGCCAACGCCGCCGGTGTCCATGTTACGGGAGTTTTCGAGCCGCACGAACGGGCTGAACACCCTTTCCATATCGCGGGCGGGAATGCCCGGACCGTCGTCGTCGATCACGACCGCAACATCTCCGCGTTTATGTTCGACGAAGACGCGCGCCCGGCGGCCGTAAGCCAACGCGTTCTCTACAATGTTCCGAAAGGCCCGTTTCAAGCCCGAGGGCCGGCAGCGGATCGTAAAGCTTCCCGTGTCGGCGCATTCGACGGGAAAGCCGGTATCGGAGAGATCAGCGCAGACAGTGGAAATCGAGCGCGCCGACATCGACAAGCCGGGTCTTTTCCTGTGCGGCCTCCTCGCGAGCAAACGAAAGCGTCGCCTCCGCCATCTCGAACATTTCATCGAGCGTCTGCAAGATTTTCTGCCTGACTTCTTCGTCTTCGATGAACTCGGCGCGAAGCCGCAAAGTCGTTATCGGGGTGCGCAGGTCGTGTCCGAGGGCCGCCAGCATCTTGGTGCGGTCAAGCACGAACCTCGATAACCTTTCCTGCATGTCGTTGAAGGCGCGGATGGTGTCGAGCACCTCGCGCGGCCCTTTTTCTTCGAGCTTGGCGGTCGACTCTCCCCGGCCCAGGGCCGCTGCGGCTTGCGCCAATTCCTTGAGCGGCTGGGTGAGCCGGCTCAGGACCAGCACGATGCCAATCGCCGAAATAGCCGCCATGGTTGCGAACTGGACGAGCAAGGGCGAAGCGTGAGGGCCGCCCCCACGCGGCGTAACGGCTACATTCAGCCATAGTCCGCCCTTCAACGGCACGGACACGTTGGCGTAAGCTGGCCTTGCTGGGGGTGCGGGACGAACATGCTCGGGCGAAAATGTGTGTCTGATGTCCCGCCAAAGACCTTCAAACATTGTCTCAAAAAAAGGTTCTTCAGTCGAAGACAGAAGAATGGTGATGTCGACCTCATCGGCGCTATCGCCGAAAACTCTCCTGAGCTCCTGCTGAACGGCTTCCGACTGCGTCTCTTCCTTGCTGCGCGACAGCGGTTCCGGGTCTATCGCGAACTTGAGAGCCCAGGAACTCGATGTCTTCAGGATTTTGCTGTGAATTTCGTCCGGCGTTGACTCGATGACATCCTTGACCGTCTCGATCCGGGTGAAGATGTTATGCAGCCACTCGCGTTTAATCTTGGATTTCTGATCATTCAGGATAAACACGAAGCCGGCCGCCTGCGAAAGCAAAAGGCCGACAAGCGTAAGCAGGATAAGCTGGCCCTTCAGGCTTCGTGGCAAGAGCCGGGTCATAGGCGTTCAACCGCGCCAACAAACTTGTAGCCGCCGCCCCAGATCGTCTGGATGATTTTCGGATCCTTCGGATCATCCTCGATTTTTCGGCGAAGCCGGCTGACCTGATTGTCGATGCTACGGTCGAACAGATTTGCGGCGCGCCCCCTGGTGATATCGAGGAGTTGATCGCGGGTCAGCACGATATTGGGGCGATGAAGGAACGCCGAGAGGAGAAGATATTCGCCGTAGGAAAGAGGGGTCGCCACGTCCTGATCGTCTATCAGCTCGCGGCGATCCGCATCGAAAATGAACTGCCCGAATTTCAGCCTTTCGCCCGGAGGGGCATCGCGGTTTTGGGGTACGCTTTGCGCGCGGCGTATGACGGCGCGGATGCGCGCCAGAAGTTCCCTCGGGTTGAACGGCTTCGTGACATAGTCGTCGGCGCCCAACTCGAGGCCGATGATGCGATCCGTGTCCTCCGCAACCGCCGTAAGAAAAATGATTGGAGAGGATGCGCCTTCGCGTAAGCTGCGGCAAAGCGAGAGCCCATCCTCGCCGGGCATCATGATGTCGAGAACGATCAGATCGAAGAGTCCCCCTTTGAGATGCCGCCGGGCTTCCGTCGCGTCCGCCGCCGTCGTCACCCGCATGCCGTGCTTCACAAGAAACTTGGCGAGCAGATCACGAATGTCTTTATGATCATCAACAACAAGAATATGAAGCGTAGTTTCCATGGCCTCTCCTCTTGGCAATATTTAGAGCGCCCGCATTACAATGCAGCATCAAATGTGTAAGAACCTGTGGCAAGGCCCTTTCTCACCGCAAAATGCGACTCTCTTTCACGCCAGAAACATCGCCACCTACTTATCTTCCTGCGAATAGGGAAGTCTTAGTCAAGATTAAGTCAGGCTCTGCAGGGTTTCAACTTGAATATAAGCGAGTGAGATGCGGCTACGATAGGACCGCCGACTTGGGGTGGCTGCTCCCCGGAACAACTAAAAGTTTGGCACGGAAAAAACCTGCGTGAAATTTCATAAAGTTGTATTGCCTCAGGAAGGCGAAAGTGCGTCTATGGCCACCCATTCGCAGCACCCAAAGAGCTTTGGCAAAATGGTTTCAAGACACTGTCACAAAACCGAATTGTTTCTCCTTTAGCGTCCGCAGCGAATTCAGGGGAGCGGAACAAGTGCTTCCGGCATTGCGTTAGTTTGAGCGAATTAGAGCAGAGGGTTCACACGCCCCTGCGGTTAAACCAGCGGCAAAATATAAACATCATCAGCAACGGATTTGTGAGAGCCGGGGAAGGTTTGATGGAGCCATTTGTTTTAGGTTGGCGCGAGTGGGTCGCGCTTCCGCAGCTTGGCTTGCCTGCGCTGAAAGCGAAAATCGATACTGGCGCGAAGACCTCCGCGCTGCACGCGTTTTCGATCGAGACGTTTGGGCCCATCGATGCGCCGCGTGTACGCTTTGGCGTTCACCCGGTCGATTACCACAACGAGATCGAGGTCTGGTGCACGGCGAAGATCGTAGACCGCCGCCCTGTCAGAAGCTCGAATGGCCAAGCCGAACACCGCTATATCATCCACACCCCCATTCGCATCGGCGACCGGGAATGGCCCATCGAAATATCCCTCTCCAATCGCTATACGATGGCGCACCGCATGCTGCTTGGGCGCACAGCGCTCGAGGCTCAAGCCGCGAGTATTCTGCCTTGGTCCGAGTACCGCCAGGCAATGCTGAGCTACGACGCTTACGAAGACCGGGAACTCGCCGCCCCTGTGAAGCGCTCGCTCAGGATCGCCCTTCTCACAATGGAGCCTGGAAACTTCTCGAACAAGCGCTTCATCGAAGAGGCGGAGAAGCGGGACCACGTGATCGAGCCGATCAACACGCTTCGCTGCTATATGAACATCAAGTCAATCGCGAGCGCCGTTCATTATGAGGGCAAGACGCTGGCGGATTTCGACTTTGTGATCCCGAGGATCGGCGCATCGATTACGGCCTATGGGACAGCCGTGGTGCGCCAATTCGAGATGACCGGCGCACAGGTGTTGAATTCGGCGCAATCCATCGTTCAAAGCCGCGACAAGCTGTTCGCGCATCAACTGATGGCCATGCACAAGCTGCCGATGCCGGACACGGCCTTTGCAAGTTCGCATCACGATACGGATGACCTCATTAAAATGGTTGGCGGCACGCCGCTCATCATCAAGCTTTTGCAAAGCAGCCAGGGCAAGGGCGTCGTGCTGGCCGAGAACCGTAAGTCGGCGGCTTCGGTGATCGACGCCTTGCGCAATGCCGAGGCGAGTTTTCTTGTCCAGCAATATATTTCCGAGGCTGCAGGCCAGGATCTTCGCTGCCTCGTGCTCGACGGGAAAGTTATCTCGGCCATGGTGCGGCGCGCGACCGGCGACGATTTCAGGGCCAATCTTCATAAGGGCGGCGTTGCATTTTCGGCCAAGCTTTCCGCTGAGGAGCGCAAGATCGCCGTCAAGGCAGCCAACAGGCTCGGCCTGAAATTTGCGGGCGTGGATATTTTGCGCTCGTCGAAAGGTCCCCTGTTGCTTGAGGTGAACTCCTCTCCGGGGCTTGAGGGCATCGAAAAGACGACAGGCGCCGACATTGCGGGCCAGGTCCTCGATTACATCGAGCATCGCACCTTTCGCATCCGGCCCCGGCTCAAGAAGGCCGCTTAAATAGACCTCGACCCGCCTGCGAAGCTCTGGGCGCCCTCCAAAGACTGCGACAGCGCTTTAAGGCGTGCTCTTTAGAGCTGTCAATCTTGCTTGGTTAAAATTCCAATAATAATGTCCTTGCAACCGTCCGGCGAAAAAACATATGCCGAGTTCATACAAATCCTAGTCCTTCCCGGAATAGGCATCGTGTTTTGAGCATCAATTGTGAGGCGTCGGAATGAGCATACAGTTGAACATGGAAGAGACCCTGAGAGATGCTTCCGATGAAGAATTGAGGAACTTCATCCTGGAAACTCTGCTTGAGCTTTTGGACTTGGCAATGTTGCTCAGCGAGAAAAAGAAATCGAACATGAATGGTCTTCATTGACATAAGTCATCCCGCCGATTTTGCCTCCTGAGTCCAGGATGAGCCTAAGCCGCTGACAACCATCTCTTTCCAAAGGCGGTTAGCCGATTGTACAGCTCGGCGCCCGGAACACCGCCGTCATCACGCATGTGGCGGACCGCAAACGCAAGAACGTATTTTGCGGTCTGCTCATAAAGTCTTCCATTAAGAAATCCTATGCGAAATGCGAGGTAATTCTCCGGTATCTTATTCCGATAAGGCAAAGCTGATCGCGGCTCTCGCGGAATGGCCTATCTGGCAAATCCTGTCATCGCGTTAAATTATCCTTCCCCGCCTCTCATGCAGGAACAAAAATTGGGCAGTGTGCGCATTTTTCAGCTTGTCAAGCGTTAAGATTTAGTGACACCACCTACTTTTTTAGCTACTCTGCCATACCGAATTGACATGGGTAGAGAATGGTCGAGCCTCAAAACAGACGCGGCACCCAGGTCTAGGGAGGAAAATGAGCCTGCGCCCTTCCCTTTAGCGCCGGTCTCCTAACTAAAAAGCATCAGCTATAAAACTAACAGCAAGCACCGTCTTGCTGTTATTTTCATTTGGAGAGGCTGAAGCCGGGAAGATCGTCTAGCCGAATAAGCTCATAAGTGAAAGCAGCGTAGATCGCGCCGACAATCACAGCCGACACAATCGTTGTAACCAAGAACTTGAGCTTGATTTTTGGGTTGCTTGGAGCGCCTACGGCTTCAGCGAAGGGATCGCTCCCTGGGGGCGCGGGCTCGGCCCCCAGGGGAAGGATAGCAAACAGAACGATCCACCAGCATATCGCGTAGAGCGCGATGGCCAGCGAAGTGCTCATGGCCTTTTACCTCTGTTCGAGTTCGACGAGCGTCCCGCAAAAATCCTTCGGATGGAGGAAGACAACAGGCTTGCCATGCGCGCCGATTTTCGGTTTCCCATTCCAAGCACACGCGCGCCTTTTGCAACGAGCTGCTTGCTGGCGGCCTCGATGTCGTCGACCTCGTAGCAGATGTGATGGACGCCGCCTTCCGCATTGCGTTCGAGGAACTTCGCGATCGGGGAGTTAGCGCCGAGCGGCTCCAGCAGCTCGATTTTCGTATTCGGCAAGGTAATGAAGATTGTCGAAACCCCATGGTCGGGCTGCGGCACGGCTTCCGAAACAGTCGCGCCCAAAGTGTCGCGATAAACGGCTGCCGCCGCCTGCATATCTCTAACGGCAATCGCAACGTGGTTCAGACGACCGATCATGACAACCTCCTTCACTGGTTTAGATAACAGAAACGAGAACCGAGCAAACCGGCTTCTTGCCCCAGACGTGTTTCATCTCTGCGCGTATGGACCGCGCCACGGCATCGCGGACGAGTTCGCGGTCCTTGCGCCTGGGCCTGGGAATGCTTTCGACGGCGTTATAGACGGCGCCAAGCGCACGTTCCGCCATCTCGGCGCCATTGGCGTCGCAGAAAGGCAGGCCCGTCACATCGACCTCCGGCTCGGCGGCGATCTCGCCGTTTCGATGCAGCACGACCGACGCCGCAACATGTCCATTCCAGGACAGGCGCTTGCGCTCGATTATGGCGGGATCACCAGCCTGTAGAACAAGGTTGCCGTCGCGATAAAGCCGCCCGACCGGCACATCCGCGTCGATCACATGCGGATCGTTTGGCCCGAGATGGAACAAACGCCCATCGCGAACGCGCCTGACCGCCATGATGCCATGCGCTTCGGCGAAGGCCGCATGCGATTCCAGATGGCGTGGCTCGCCATGCATCGGAACCACGTAGGCCGGACGTGTCAGACGATACATCCTCGTCAACTCTCCCCGGCGCGGATGGCCCGAAGCATGAATGGGGCCGTCCGGCGCCTCCGTGATGAGCGAGATGCCCTGCTCGGCAAGCTGATTTTGGATTCGGATCACCGCCTCCTCGTTGCCGGGTATGGTCCGCGAGGAGAAAATGATGGAGTCGCTGCTGTCGAACTTCACGAAGGGATGTTCGCCCTTCGCGATTCGAGCCAATGCGGCTTGCGGCTCGCCCTGGCTGCCCGTCACAAGCGCGACCACTCGATCGCGGGGCATCGACGGGAAAGCATCCTGATCCATATAGGTGAGGTGCTCCGGCCAGAGGCCGGTGTCACGGGCCGCTTCCACCACTTTGTGCATGGCGCGGCCGACCAGGACCAGCTCACGATTTGCAGCCCGGGCCGCTTCTGCGATGGCGACGAGACGCCCGACGTTCGATGCAAAGGTCGTGACCGCGATCCGACCCTTCAGGCGGCCGATGATCGCCTTCAGATTCTCAGTGACGGCCTGCTCAGTATGGCTAATGCCCTCGAGCAGCGCGTTGGTGCTGTCGCAGACTAGAGCCCGGACGCCTTCCTCTCCGCAGCGGGCGAGCTTCGCCTCGTCGGTGGGATCGCCATAGGCTGGGGTGTCGTCGAACTTCCAGTCGCCGGTGTGAAGCACGTTGCCAGCAGGTGTGCGCAGGTAGACGGCGTTACATTCGGGGATGGAGTGGGCGACGGTGACGAGGTCCACGTCGAACGGCCCGATGTTAAAGCGTGAGCCCTGCGCCATCTCGATGATGGGCACTTCAGAGCCGTGCGAATATTCCTGGAGCTTTCCCTTAAGCAGCCTTGCTGCGAATTTCGTCGCGTAAACCGGCGCGCGCAGACGAGGCCACATCTCGGCCACGGCTCCGATATGGTCTTCATGCGCGTGCGTGATGAGGATGCCGGCGAGGCTCCTTCTTTCTTCTTCAATGAAGCGGAGATCGGGAAGCACGACATCCACGCCAGGCTCGGTGGCGTCCGGGAACGTTATCCCGCAATCGATCATCAGCCATTGGCGATCCTCGGCCGGGCCGAGGCCGTAAAGGTAAACGTTGAGACCGATCTCGCCGATGCCGCCAAGGGGCAAAAACACAAGTTCGGAGGTGGCAGGCGTTCCTGTCGGTGACATTCTTTTTATGATGTCCTGCTTCTGAGACGCCGCGCCTTATGATTAGACGAACGCGTCCGGATAAATGTCGCCTGCGGTCACGGTTATGACAACCCCCGGCTTCGTTTCAAGCTGAAGCGCGCCCGCAGCATCGACACCTCGAAATTTACCGCGAATTGCGGCCCCGTTCAAATTTACACTGATCGACTCGTTGAGGGAAAGCGCGCGGCCAAGCCATGCTTCGCGGATCGCGGGGAAACCGCGACCCTCGTCCCACCGCCCAAGCCATTCACTAAGAGCCGCCGCCAGCGAGGCAAAAACTTGAGGGACAGCGGAGGCATCAAGCCCCAAACTCGCGACGGCGCGCTCTGTATCCGGCGGCGCATGCGAGACGTTGACGCCCATGCCGAGGATGACGGCCAGTCCCTTCCCTTTTGGTGAAGCGACGCTTTCAAGCAGAATGCCCGCAAGTTTCGCAGCTCCGAGCATGACGTCGTTCGGCCATTTCAGCCGCAAGCGCGGGTGTTGATCGGACGGCAGATGCCCGGCGACTGCCTCGTGAACGGAGAGCCCGGCAACCAGGGATAGTTGTGTCGCAATGGCTGCGGCTACGCCCGTCTCGATAACGAGCGTCGCGTAGAGGTTGCCCGCAGGCGAATGCCACTGCCGGCCGCTGCGGCCGCGCCCCCGCATCTGTTCATCCGCCACGATCCAAAACGGTGTGCGCTCTCGTGCCGCAACCCTGCGCAGCGCCTCTTCATTGGTCGAGTCGAGGCTCTCAAAGCGCAAAACCGGGATGTCGGCGAGGGCGCTCACGGCTCAGAACAAAGAGCGGGAGGCTGCGTCTGCGGCAGCCTTAAGAGGACTGGGATAGAGGAAGAAGAGGATCGTGAACCCCGCTGCGACGGCAAGAGCGAACTGTACCGATGAAGGTATCGGCTCGAAAGTGACACCCGGCTCATCGAAGTACATGATCTTCACGATGCGCAGATAATAGTAAGCCCCGATGACGGATAGAACCACGCCGACCACGGCGAGCCAGTACAGGTGAGCTTGAATAGCAGCGTTGAACACATAGAATTTCGCAAAGAAGCCTGCGAGCGGGGGAATTCCCGCCAGAGAAAAGAGAAGCATTGCGAAAAGGAATGCGTAGAGCGGCTGCTCCTTCGAAATGCCGGCGAGATCCTGGATCGCCTCGCTCATGAGGCTGCCCCGGCGCATAGCCAGAACGCAGGCGAAGCTTCCAACCGTCATCGAAAGGTAGATCGCGAGATAGATCAAAACGCTCGAAATGCACTCCGCCTTGATTTCCGCGGGCGCAGCGGCCACCGCCGCAACGCCTATCAGGGCGTATCCCACATGACCAATGGATGAGTAGGCGAGCAGGCGCTTGATGTTTGTCTGGCCGATCGCCGCGAACGAGCCGAGCGCCATGGAGGCGATCGAAATCGCGATGATGATCTGCTGCCATTGAGCGGCGGCGTCGGGAAATGCCCCGAGGATCACCCGGATGACCATGGCCATCGCCGCCATCTTCGATGCGGTGGCGAAGTACGCGGTGACCGGCGTGGGCGCGCCCTCGTAGACGTCCGGCGTCCACATATGGAAAGGCACCGCGGCAATCTTGAAAGCCAGTCCGGCCAGGACGAAGACAAGCCCGAAGATGAAGCCGATGGACGCCCCATGCAGCTGGACCGCCTCGGCTATGCGGGCAAAGGCCGTTGCGCCGGTGTAGCCGTAGACGAGGGAGGAGCCGTAAAGCAGGAGCCCGGAGGACAGCACCCCGAGCACGAAATATTTCAGCCCGGCCTCGGTCGAGCGCAAATGATCGCGATGGAACGCGGCGACGACATAGAGCGCGAGGCTCTGAAATTCGAGCGCCAGATACAGCGAGATCAGATCATTCGCCGAAATGGTCAGCATCATGCCCGCAGTCGAGAGCAGGATGAGGATCGGGTACTCGAACCGCAGAATGCGTTCGCGCCGCATGTAGTCGAACGACAGGACGATCGTGAAAGCCGAGCCCGCGAGCGTCAGGATTTTCATGAACCGCGCGAAACGATCATCCACGAATGCGCCGTTAAAAAGCTGCTGGGTCGCCGGGGGATGGCGCGCGATCAGGATCGCCGAGCCAAGGAGGACGAGGATCGAAACGACGCTGATCGCGAAGCCAGCCTCGCGGCGGCTGTAGACGCCCCACATCAGCAAAACAAACGAGGCCAGGACAATGAACAGTTCCGGAAAGATTGGCGCGTAATAGGAGAGCATCGTCATGGCCTTGGAATACGTGTCGAGGAGCATCGATACCGCCTATTTCTCAAGCTTGGCGAGGCGCGTTTCGCCCTCGGCGCTCTGTGCGACCATAAGCTTTTCGTAAGGTGCAATCATCGCCTTCACGGCGCCGGCGGTCGTGTCGAAGACCGGCTTCGGGTAAAAGCCGAGCACGATCGTCAAGATGACGAGCGGCGTCATGATCGCGATCTCGCGCGGATTCATGTCGGTGATCTTGGCGAGCGATGGCTTTTCCAGCTTTCCGAAAATGATGCGCCGGTAGAGAGTGAGCCCGTACAGCGCCGAGAGGATGATCCCGAAGGTCGCAAAGAACGCGACAACGCTGTTGACGCGGAATGTGCCAAGGAGCGTCAGGAATTCGCCGATAAAGCCGCTTGTGCCCGGCAAGCCGACATTGGCCATGGTGAAGACCATAAAAACAAAGGCATAGATCGGCATGCGGTCGGCGAGCCCGCCATAGGCCGCGATTTCACGCGTGTGCATCCGGTCGTAGACGATCCCAACTGAAAGGAAGAGCGCCCCGGACACGATGCCGTGGCTGATCATCTGAAAGACCGCGCCTTGCGCGCCCTGGAATGTGCCGGAGAAAACACCCAGCGTAACGAAGCCCATATGCGCCACCGACGAATAGGCGATCAGCTTCTTCATGTCCTTCTGTGCGAACGCCACCAGCGACGTGTAGAGGATTGCGGCCACGCCAAGCGCGAACATCAGCGGCGCATAAGCGAGGGAGGCGTCGGGAAACATCGGCAGCGAGAACCGGAGGAAGCCGTAACCTCCCATTTTCAGAAGGATTGCGGCCAGGATGACGGAACCCGCCGTTGGCGCTTCGACGTGCGCGTCGGGCAGCCACGTGTGAACCGGCCACATCGGCAGCTTCACGGCGAATGACGCGAGGAACGCGAACCAAAGCCAGGTCTGCAAATTCTCCGGGAAGTGAAACTTCAGAAGCGCCGGGATCTCGGTCGTGCCCGCCTGTCCGTACATCGCAAGGATCGCGAGCAGCATCAGGAGCGAGCCGAGCAGCGTATAGAGGAAGAATTTGAAGCTCGCATAGACGCGCCGCGGGCCGCCCCACACGCCGATGATGAGGAACATCGGTATCAGGCCGCCCTCGAAGAACAGATAGAACAGCACGAGGTCGAGTGAGACGAAGACGCCGACCATGAGCGTTTCAAGCAGCAAAAACGCAATCATGTATTCTTTCACGCGCTCCGTGATGGAGGTCCAGCTCGCGAGGATCGAGACCGGCAACAGGAACGTCGTGAGGATCACGAAGGGCAAGGAAAGCCCGTCGACGCCCACATAGTAGGTGATTGTGTTGCTAAGCCAGGGGTGATGCTCAACAAATTGAAAGCCGCTGTTCGAAGGATCGAACTGAACGAGAAGAACGAGCGAGACCGCGAAGGTGACCAAGCTCGTCCAAAGAGCGATCCAGCGCGCGTTTCTGTGCGCGGCTTCGTCGTTCCCCCTCAGGATGGCGAGAAATACAGCGCCTACGATCGGCAGAAGGATGATCGTAGTGAGAATGGGCCAATCTTTCATATCTTGAACAAAGCCCCGCGGAAGAGATAAGCGAAATAGGTGACGATAGCCGCCACGCCGAGCAGCATGACGAAGGCGTATTGATAAACGTAACCCGTTTGAAACCGGACGGCGCGCTTGGTGATGGCTGTAACGCGCGCCGCCACGCCGTCAGGGCCAAGCCCATCGATGATCGCGCCGTCACCGTAAATCCAAAGGACGCGGGCGAGCCAAGCCGTAGGCCGGACGAACATCCAGTGGTACAGCTCATCGAAATACCACTTGTTATAAAGGAAGGCATGAATCGGCTTGAAATTCCGCACCGTCCAGGCTGGCAGCCAAGTTTCGCGGATGTAAGCCACGTAGGCGAGCAGGAAGCCGCCAGCCATCATGATCGTCGGCAGCCACTTAACGAGCGGCGATTCCACATGCTCGCTCGCTTCCAGCACCGTATTGCCGTGCAAAGTGAAAAGAGAGCCGCGCCAGAATTCCGCATAACCATGTTCGATGAAGTAATTCGCGAACACGAAGCCCGCGCCTAACGCGCCGATGGCAAGGACAAGGAGCGGCCCGGTCATCACGGGTGGCGATTCATGAGCGTGCTCGAACGCATGCTCGTCCTTGGGCCTTCCAAAGAACGCCATGAAAATCAGCCGCCACGAATAGAATGACGTCAGGAAAGCGGCGATCACGATCAGCCAGTAAGCATAACGAGCAGCCGGCGCGGTGGAAGCCCAGGCCACTTCGATGATCGCGTCCTTGGAGAAGAAACCCGCCGTGAAGGGAAATCCGGTCAGCGACAGCGTGCCGATCACCATCATCGCGAAGGTGAAGGGGATGGCGCTGCGCAGGCCGCCCATTTTTCGCAAATCCTGCTCGCCGTGAAGCGCGTGGATCACCGAGCCCGACCCAAGGAAGAGCAGCGCTTTGAAGAAGGCGTGCGTGAACAAATGGAAGATCCCGGCGGCATAGGCGCCAAGGCCGAGGGCGACGAACATGTAGCCGAGCTGCGAGCAGGTCGAATAGGCGACCACGCGCTTGATGTCGTTCTGGGCGACGCCAACGGTGGCCGCGAAGAATGCGGTAATCGCGCCAATCACGGTGACGACCGTCAGCGCCACCGGAGAAAGCTCGAACAGAGGCGACATGCGGGCGACCATGAAAACGCCCGCCGTCACCATGGTCGCGGCATGGATAAGGGCGGAGACCGGCGTCGGGCCTTCCATGGCGTCGGGCAACCATGTGTGCAGCAGGAACTGAGCCGACTTGCCCATCGCGCCCATGAAAAGAAGCAAACAAATCACAGTCAGCGCATCGACTTGATACCCGAAGACAGGCATCATCACCGACTGCTTCTCCCGAGCCGCAGCGAAGATCGTGTCGAAATTGACGTCGCGGAAAATGTAGTAGACGGCGAAGATACCCAGCGCAAAGCCGAAATCGCCGACGCGGTTCACGATAAAGGCCTTGATCGCGGCCTGGTTCGCCGCCGGGCGGTGATACCAGAACCCGATGAGCAGATAGGATGCCAGCCCGACGCCTTCCCAGCCGAAAAAGAGCTGAACCAAATTATCCGCTGTGACGAGCGATAGCATGGCGAAGGTGAATAGCGACAGCTCCGCAAAGAAGAGCGGCTGACGGTCGTCTTCGGACATATAGCCGATGGAATAAATGTGGACGAGAGCCGAGACGGTTGTCACCACGACCAGCATGACGGCCGTGAGCGTATCGATGCGCAGCGACCATGTAGTCTGCAGATCCCCGACGCCGATAAAAGGCATAATCGGCACGCGAGCCTCTTCGCCCAGGAAGCCCACGTGGTAGAAGGCGATCCAGGATAGGCCCGCTGCGATGACGAGGAACAGGCTCGTCAGAAAGCCCGACATTTTATCGCCAAGGGAGCGTCCAAAGAACCCCGCAAGGAGCGCGCCGGCCAGAGGCAGGAATACAATCGCTGGATACATTCGCGCGCCTCACCCTCTCATCGAGTTGATGTCGTCGACGGCGATGGAGCCGCGATTCCGGAAGTAGATCACGATGATGGCAAGCCCGATGGCGGCCTCGGCGGCTGCGACCGTCAGCACGATCAGCGCGTATATCTGCCCTGTGATGTCGTTGAGGTAGGCGGAGAAGGATACGAGGTTGATGTTCACGGCGAGAAGCATCAGCTCGATCGACATCAGGATGATGATGACGTTCTTGCGATTGAGAAAAATTCCGAAAGCGCCAAGCGTGAAAAGGATCGCCGCCACCGTCAGAAATTGCTGGAGCGCGATGCCGGTCGCTGCCTCGATAGGTGAGATCGTGTTTGGCATGGCGGTCAGGAAATCCCCTTGCCTGTTTGGACTTTAACCACTTCCATAGCGTCCTCGCGACGCCGGCCGACCTGCTCAGCCACGTCCTGCCGCTTGGCCCCTACGCGGTGACGGAGCGTCAGCACGATCGTCCCGATCATCGCGACGAGCAGCACCGCGCCGGAGAGCTCGAAGAAATAGACATATTTCGTATAGAGAACGCGCCCGATCGCCGCCGTATTGGTCACCTGCTCCACGGGGATGGGTTGGATGGCGCCTGGCGCTACAGCGAAGCTTCCGACCATGAGGACGAGTTCCGCGAGCAGGATAAGCCCGATCCCAAGCCCCACCGCCAGATAGCGACTGGCCCCGGCGCGCAGCTCCGAAAAATCGATATCGAGCGTCATCACGACGAAGAGGAAAAGGACCGCGACGGCGCCGACATAGACGATCACAAGGATCATCGCCAGGAACTCCGCGCCCAAGAGTATGAAGAGCCCGGCCGCATTGAAGAATGCGAGGATCAGGAAAAGAACGGAGTGAACCGGATTGCGCGCGGTGATCACCATCATGCCCGACCCAAGGAGCACGATTGAAAACAGGTAGAAGAAGAACCCAGCAATTGTCATGCGCGGCCAATCTCAAATTGTACGGCGTTAAGCCGTGTGTCTTTTAAGCGGAACCCGTCATGCGGTCTTTCTTCAAGGAGAGGAACGCCGGATTCCCTTGTCCCTTTCGGATCAACGTTTCGGCGAGGGGAGTTCTTGGACCGGCCCGTACCAGCTGGCCTGCCCCACCCTGCCCCTCGTCAGCGTGAAGCAAATTTTGACGTTCGAACTGTCCGCTTCGCGGATTTACGGCAAATCAGGTTAGATGGATTTTCAAACGGACGTATTGGACGTGCTAGCCGAACGGTTAGCGGTAGGACGCATCGAGTTCAATATTTTTTGCCAGAACTCGCTCCCACCGGTCGCCGTTTGCCAGAAGTTTCTCCTTATCGTAAAGCAGTTCCTCCGGCGTCTCGGTCGCGAATTCGAAATTCGGTCCCTCGACGATTGCATCCACCGGGCAAGCCTCCTGGCAATAGCCGCAATAGATGCATTTGATCATATCGATGTCATAGCGCGTCGTGCGCCGCGTGCCATCATTGCGGCGCGGCCCTGCCTCGATCGTGATCGCCTGGGCCGGGCAGATCGCTTCGCAGAGCTTGCAAGCAATGCAGCGCTCCATCCCATTGGGATAGCGGCGCAGCGCATGCTCCCCTCGGAAGCGCGGGCTGACAGGGTTTTTTTCGTAAGGATAGTTTATCGTCGCCTTCGGCTTGAAAAAATATTTCATACCAAGCCAGAACGCGGCGACGAACTCCTTCAAAACCGCCGACTGAAGAGATTGGCTGACGCCTCCCATCATGCACTCCTTGACGAAAAGGCTTCGACGCTAACGCGCCAAGCCTCCGAATTGCAGAACCGCCGCGACAATCACCACCATCGCGAGCGACGTAGGCAGGAAAACCTTCCAGCCCAGCCGCATCAGCTGATCGTAGCGGTAGCGCGGCACGATCGCCTTCACCATCGAAAACAGGAAAAAGACGAAGCAGAATTTCAAGATAAACCAGATAATGCCGGGCACCCAGGTGAAGGGCGCGACATCGACCGGCGGCAGCCATCCGCCGAGGAAGAGGATGGTTGTGAGCGCGCACATCACGGTGATCGCCACGTACTCGCCAAGCATAAAGAGCAGATAAGGCGTCGACGAATACTCCACCATGAAGCCCGCGACCAGCTCCGATTCTGCTTCAGGCAGGTCGAACGGGGGTCTGTTGGTTTCCGCGAGCGCCGATATGAAGAATATGACGAACATCGGGAACAGCGGCAACCAGTACCAGCTGAAAAGCCCATACGGCCCGTGCTGCGCCCTCACAATGTCCGACAGGTTCAGCGACCCCGCGCACAGAAGCACCGTGATTATCACAAAGCCGATGGAGACTTCGTAGGACACCATCTGCGCCGCCGAGCGCAGAGCTCCGAGAAACGGGTATTTCGAGTTCGAAGCCCAGCCGCCCATGATGATGCCGTAAACGCCGAGCGACGAAATGGCGAAAATATAGAGTATGCCGACATTCAGGTCGGAGACGACCCATCCATCCGCCACCGGGATCACCGCCCAGGCCGAAAGCGCGAGCACCGACGACACCATCGGCGCAAGCAAAAAGACGGGTTTGTCGGAGCCCGCAGGAATGATGGGTTCCTTGAGCACGAACTTGATAAAGTCCGCGAAGGATTGGAGGAGCCCAAACGCGCCGACCACGTTCGGGCCGCGCCGCAATTGAACCGCCGCCCAGATCTTACGGTCGGCGAGAAGTATGTAGGCAATGAACATAAGCAGCGCGACGAGCGTCAGCAGGCTCTGCCCCAGAATAAGCGCCGTCGGGAAGCCGTACTTGCCCCAGAATATGCTCAAACTATCCATGAGCGCCTGTCGCCCCGTGCTCTGTTGCCTGACTTATCGCCGAAAGCTCGGCCAACACGGACGACGCCCGCGCAATCGGGTTCGTCTGATAGTAATCCTCCACAAGCTCCTTCAACGGCTCGTCGGGGAGCGGCTGCAGCCCGTCCGGCAGGCTCGCCGTAAATTTCCCCGGCTCAAGCGCGTCCACGGCGGCCAAATGCGGATAAGCCTTATACATTGCGGTTCGCAGATCTCGCAAGCTGTCGAAGGGCAGCCGCGCGCCGAGATGCTCCGAAAGAGCCCGGATGATCGTCCAATCCTCGCGCGCGTCGCCCGGCGGAAAAATCGCCCGCTCGCCAAGCTGAACGCGGCCCTCGGTATTGACGTAAGTTCCGTTCTTCTCGGTGTAGGTGGCTCCCGGCAGAACGACATCGGCGAGGCGCGCCCCGCTGTCGCCATGCGACCCCTGATAAATCACGAAGGCATCGCCCGTGCGGCTCACATCGAACTCGTCCGCGCCAAGCAGGTACAGCACTTCGATATCGCCGCTCACCGCTCCATCGAGCATTCCGGCAACGTCCAGTCCGCCTTCGCCAGGAACAAACTCGATATCGAGGCCACCGGCAAGCGCTGCGCTCGAATGCAGGATGCTGAGCGGATTCCACCCGGAATTCTCTTTTCCCTTCATGGCCTTGGCCGCGATTTCAGAGGCCTTGAAAAGGACTGCCTCGCCCTCCGCGTGATTGAGCGCCGCCTGCCCCACAATAATCAGCGGGTGCGATGCTGCGCTCAAGGCTTCCAGGAAGGGGCTCCCGTCGCGCGCAACGTCGTCGATCGCCTTCAGAGAATTTCCAAGCCATTCATGAGGATAGGTCAGGTCGGCTTCAGGTCCGATGAGCGCGAACTTGGCGCGATTGTGCAGATACGCCTTTCTGAGCCGCGTATTGAGAACTGCCGCCTCTTTTCGGGGATTGGCGCCAATCAGGAGCACCGCATCGGCATGATCAGCGCCGGCGATGGTCGAATTGAAGAGATAGCTGCCGCGGCCGTTTTTCGGATGAAGCTTTGCCCCGAGCTGGCGACAGTCGCGATGCGGGGAGCCCAGCTCATCGAGAAGCGTCTTGAGCGCGAACATTTCTTCGACGGCGCAGAGATCTCCGGCGATCGCGCCGATTTTCCGCCCGCCGCCCTTTTTGACCCGCGCCGCAATCTCGTTAAACGCCTCGTACCAAGAGACCTCTTCCAGCTTGCCGCCGCGCCGTATATAGGGACGGTCAAGACGCTTTTTCTTCAATCCGTCAACCGCGGCGCGCGTCTTGTCCGAGATCCACTCCTCGTTCACGCCATCATGGCCGCGCGGCAGAATTCGTAAAACCTCCCGGCCGCGGCTATCGACGCGGATGTTTGAGCCGAGGCCGTCCATGACATCGATGGACTCGGTCTTGCGCAACTCCCAGGGGCGCGCAATGAAGGAATAGGGCTTCGACGTCAGCGCCCCGACCGGGCAGAGATCGACGATATTGCCCGACATTTCCGAGTGCAGCCCCTGCTCCAGATAGGTGCTGATCTCCATGTCCTCGCCGCGGCCGATCGCGCCAAGCTCGCCTACGCCGGCGACCTCGGTCATGAAGCGGACGCAGCGCGTGCATTGGATGCAACGCGTCATGAAGGTCTTGATGAGCGGCCCCAGATACTTCTCTTCGACGGCGCGCTTGTTCTCTTTGTAACGGCTCCCGTCGAAGCCGTAATACATGGATTGATCCTGCAGATCGCACTCGCCGCCCTGGTCGCAGATCGGGCAATCGAGGGGGTGGTTGATGAGCAGAAACTCCATCACCCCTTCGCGCGCCTTTTTGACCTGCGGCGTGTCCGTACTGATGACGGGAGGACTGCCGTCCCGGTTTGGCCTCAAATCGCTGACGCTCATAGCGCAGGAGGCCATCGGCTTTGGTATGCCGCTGATCTGGACGAGGCACATGCGGCAATTCCCGGCGATGGACAGGCGCTCGTGATAGCAGAAGCGCGGAATTTCTGCGCCTGCCTCCTCGCACGCCTGCAGCAGCGTAATCCCGTCCTCGACCTCGATGACCTTGCCGTTGATATTGAGCTTCGGCATTTTTATCCTTCGTGCGCCTCATCCCCGACGCCCTTTATGTCATCAAGGGATGGGGCGCGGCAACGGTTAACTATGCGAACTTGCAAAAGAAGTGGCCATTCCGTCCAATTTTTTCTGAACGAGTCGCGGCGCGGCTTAAAGGCGCACGCGGCGCCTATAGCGCAAAAATTGCGCAGTACCGATAGCTAAACCTTGGCTGACCTAAGGTTGCCGTTCCGCGGCGGTTGTGGATTTTGCGCCAGGAAGGCCGCCGATGACGACATCGGGATTGCCGGAATCGGGTTTCGAAGCTCCCGCCGGAGCAGGGGCTTCGAAGGCAGGAGCCCTCTGCAACGACCTTGAGTGATGCGCGGGCGGCGGCGGAGACGCAGGGGCGGGGGCGGCGGTCGTTGGGGGAACCTTTCCAATCGGCGGCTGAGAAGCCTGCTGCGCCTGGCAAACACCGAAAAAAGCTGACAGAGCAAAAACTAAGGCTGGAAATTTCATGTCACCCTGCTCCCTGAAAGGGTCTGAACCTGAGAATGCGAGGACTCTCGCCATGAACGGATGCGCTGCGCGATCGAGATGGACAGAGCCCAGGACAGGATCGCCAGCGCCGTCGGGAGAGGAACATGTGCAATAAAAAAGGGTATGCTTAAGGCGACAATCAAAAGAGAGCCGCCAACTCCAATGACAAGATCAGCTCGCGTGTTGTGACAGGCCCAGCCTGCTGCGGCGCCCAGAAGCCCGATCACAAAAAGCAGGAGAAACTGCTCCTCCGAGTTCCAGTTGAAGAAAAAGCGGTTGTCGACAATTTGAGCAAGAGCCTGGGCATGCACAAAAATGCCGGGATAGAGATCCTGCTGGCTTCCAAGGGAAAAAGGAACGCTGTGTTGATCGAGCCCGGCGAAATCCGGCCCGATCAGGACGATTTTTCCTTTAAGTGAAGCGAGAGCGCCGCTTCGCGACAGGATTTCATGCGCGGAGATGCGGGTAAACGTCTCGCCGCTTTCCGGCGAAAGAAGCCAGTCAATTCGCTGCGCCCCATCGGCGCTTCGCCGCGCGCCGAAAATGGCCTCCACCTCCGGTAAACGCGAGAGCGTGCTGGAGAACGACGTATAGCGGCCCGCAGCGAGGCCGTGGTCGACGCCTCGCGTCGCCTTGTCGCCAAGAGTGAAGATCTCCTTCGACTGCTGAAGATAGATGTGCCCGGCGGGCCGGTTCACTTTTTGAATGAATGTGCGTTGGAAGCTGCGCTGACTGTCGGTGCGCAGGAAATCGTCGTTGACGGCGGCGAGGACAATCGGCGTTTTCGAATCCCTGATCGCCGCCACGAGCTGCTCGTCTTTTGCGGGATCGATTGCAGACGTGAAATAGAAATCGAGGCCAATCGCCAGCGGCTCCAGCTCCGATACCGCCGTGATGAGCTTCGCCATCCATCCGCGGTCGACCGGGACGGTCGCCGGAACGTTTGATTTTTCGAGGCTCTCCGCATCGACGATGACGATCGCGACATCCTTATAGGGCCGATCGAGATGCTTCGAAAAATAATGAATAAGCCAATCTTCGGTCCAGTGCTCGGAACCTTCAGGAAGATAATTGTTGCTGCCAAGGTAGTTGACGGCGGCGGCCTGAACCGCAACCAGAATGGCGACCGCTGCTAAAGCGCCCCACTTCGAGAAAAGCCTGCCCATCATGAGGCGCTTTTATCGAATGATTTGGAAAGCGCAAGCTTCAGTTCCTCATTTCCAACAGAACAACGTCCTGCGAGCCTGCGGCAAGACCGTCCTCACACAACGGCGGTGGCGGAGCCAAAAGAAAGCACGCCGAAATTAGGAACTTCTTTCAAGAAAGGCGAAATCGATCACGTCTCACAGGTTTATCGAGCGGCATTTCTTAAGGCAGACAATCTTTCCTCGCTTGTGAGATAATCACCAGAGCGAAACAAAAGATTTTCTTCCATGTAGTTTTTTGCATAATATGACCAGTTAGCCAAGTGAATAACTCCAATACGGCGAACAGGCACGACTGTAAAAGCAGTCACATCACCGTTTGGCAAGCGCATTGCGCCGCCTGAATTGCAGTGAAAATTAAAGAGAGGGTCGATTCTTGCGAATAAAGTATTATCTCGATGGATAATATAATTAAGGGCAGTCTGTTCCGCCAAATGAAGCAGGGATCTATTGCGCTCGGCTACCAGGGGATATGTCTCGGTAATCTCCTCCTTCCACAGATTCCACACCGGGCTGCTCCGCGAGAGCCCAAATACGCCGCAGCTGTAATGAAGCTTTTTTGAGAAAGCAATACTCGAAGGGTTTCCTTGGATAACAGGTTGAAAACCAAAGATCCTGCATCTGTACGAGTTTTTCCATATTTTCATATAGAGATGCATTATAATGTGAAATGCCAGGAGCTATGAACAGCCTCTCCGGTATTACCTTTTGTGATCCGAAAATAACCTTTATTACATCATCACTTTGAAGCCAAGTATCCGCATCAAACCAAATATAAAGATCATATCCTTCGAGAATTTCAGGAAGCCATGGCCGCATCACTAAAGCGCGCTGATAGGGTTCAATCACAGACAGTATAGTTTTTGGAATTAGGTCCGTTTTAAGAGACCTGATTACGACTTCGTTCGCCTCCATCCAGTCCAGTGATTTTTGACTGCATCCAATATCAATGAGAACAAGATCAAATCCTTGTCTTGGATAACCAAACGCACGGAGAGATAGAACCAAACCTTTTGCAAGCGCAATATAATTCTCGTCACACGAAAACACTATTGCAGTTTTTAGGGAGTGAGCCTGCATTGCCTTATATATCCTGTCCGTGGATTAAAGGAAATCCGCAGGCATTGTTTCCCGCGGCTCAAACCGATGCATGACCGCTTTATGCCGGTGAGTCGACATCAGGGGTTAGCGCTCGAAGCGACGAAACCGTGAGCATTTAACCTGAGGTTGTATTTTAATCAAACGAAGAATGATCACCCGCGTCCCTAAGATTTCCGGGTTCGCCCATGTTGGAGGCGCGGGAGCCCAACATGTTCTCGAAGCCGTCTTTGGCCGGTCCGAGGCCGATTTCCTCAAGTGCATATAGTCTTATGGGAATTGCGCGGAGCTTTGCCTTGCAAATGCCCGGAATAGCGTTCTAGAGAGGACGAACGGCGGCGTCACCGCGGCCGGCCCGCTCTGAATCAATACCGTATGGTTACGCTTGAAGGTCAGCTATGGCGACTCCGCTTCCCTTTTCCCAGCAATCCAATTTCCAGCCCATCGCGCCAAACCTGAGCGTGCATTCCGCGGGCGATTCGAATATCAGCAACGACCTGACAATCATCGGCGATGTGTCGTCCTCTGGCAGCGTTACGCTTGATGGGGTCATCGAGGGCAACATCTATTGCACGTCGCTCATTGTCACGGCGAATGGGCGCGTGAACGGTGGCATCGTCGCCAACCAGGAAGTGACCGTTCAGGGCAAGGTGTCGGGCACGATCCGCGGCCGCCGCGTGATGTTGCAATCGTCCGCCAAGGTGGAGGGCGATATTTTTCACCAGGGGATCGGCATCGAAATGGGCACCCGTTACGACGGGACGCTGCGCTGGACTGAGGATGAGCACGTTTTCGATGAGCCCAGCTTTTCGGCTCCTGCCAACTCAATGGGATCGCCGAACGGCTAATCTCGTGTCGCAGGCGCCGCGCCTCTGAACCATCGGCGCGTCGCCATACTTGCCCGCGTTCAGGCGCGGGATCGCTTCAGGCGCCCTTCATCATAACCTACGATTTCCGGTTCGGGCTCGTCGACGATAAACCTGTAAAGAAGGCCGCCTGCAATACCGCCGAGAATGGGCGCAAGCCAAAAGAGCCACAATTGTTGAAGAGCCCAGCCGCCGACAACAAGAGCCGGTCCGGTGCTGCGCGCAGGATTAACGGACACGTTGGTGACGGGGATCCCGATGAGATGGATCAGCGTCAACCCAAGGCCGATTGCGATGGGGGCGAAACCGACCGGCGCCTTCCCATGGGTCGAGCCCATGATGATGAATAGAAACATCATGGTCAGGATGACCTCTGACAGGAAGCCGGAGAAAAGCGTGTATTTCCCGGGCGAGTGATCGCCATAGCCGTTTGCGGCAAAGCCTTGAGACAGATCGAAGCCCGGCGCCCCGCTTGCGATGGCAAAAAGAATGTAAGCTGCGCAAATTGCGCCCAAGACTTGCGCGGCGATATACGGAAGAGCCTGTGTGATCGGGAAGCGTCCTCCGGCGGTGAGGCCGATCGTAACCGCAGGATTTAGGTGGCATCCCGATATATGGCCGATAGCATAGGCCATAGTGAGAACTGTCAAGCCGAAGGCTAGCGCAACGCCAACGAGACCGATGCCGACCTCCGGGAACTTGGCCGCGAGAACGGCGCTCCCGCATCCCCCGAAAACCAGCCAAAACGTTCCGATCAGCTCAGCAAAGAATTTTCGCATATGAAAGGCCTCCCTAGCCTTGGCTGTTTCGCTCTCTTTTTAAAGTCATTTACTCTTGCTTACTTTAACGCTGGATTTTGGGTTTGCAAATGTCAGTGATTATGGATTTTTTGCTTAGGATTGACGTCTCCGCCGTCCAGGGGTGCGCCTAACCTACAAGTCTTGGCTAATGAGGCGTTGGACGGGAATGCTTGATCTCTTCGTACGCCGCGTTGATCGCCGCGAGCTTCTTCGTCGCGATGTCCACAAACTCTTTTGGAACGCCGCGCGCAATGAGCTTGTCCGGGTGGTTCTCCGCCACGAGCTTGTGATACGCCGCTTTCAGCTCCACGTCAGACGCAAGCGGCGATACATTCAGGACGTTAAAGGGATCGTACAGTTCGCATCGCCAGTGGCGGCTTCTGATGCTCATATATTCGGTGTCGCTGAATCCGAATTCTTTCGCAACCTCGGACAGAAACCTGTCCTCGCTCGGCAGCAGCTTTCCGTCAGCGACCGCGATGTGGAACAGCCCATCCATGACATCGGTGAGCAGAGGCCGATCCTTGTGGAACAGACGGTTGAGTTGCCGAGCGTACATCTCGAAGCCGCCGACATCCTGTCTTGCAAGATTGAAGATGCGGGCGACGTTGTGCTCCTCGCCTTTCGGAATTTTGAACACCTCTTTGAAGGCGTCGACTTCGTCCTTCGTCACAACGCCATCGGCCTTCGCCATTTTCGCCCCCAGCGCGATGACGCCGACCGTGAAGGCGACCTGCTTGTCGTGATTGGAGTGCGAACCGATCCCATGATCGATGGCGAGGTGCCCCGCGACACCGCCGATAAGCGCTCCGATCGGGCCGCCGACAGCGAGCCCCGCGGCCGCGCCGGTCAGTTTCCCCCAGATGGACATGATGAGTTGCCCCGCATCCGAGCCCACGAATTATGTCAAGCAACTTATCTGAAGTGCGCCAAGGAAAGAAGAGGCAAACGCCAGGCACGCGACGCGCTCGCTCCAGCCTGAAAGAAGACGATCTTGACCCCTCAGTTCCAGCCTCTTGAGGTATTCTATTCGGCGGCTTTCATTTCCGGCATTGGGTCGAAAACAGGCGCCTTTTCCGCCTCCTTCGCCTTGGGGAAAATAGGCAGATGTGGCTGCGGCGCCACATCCGGCTCCATATCAGAATCGCCGAGCGGCCACATCGAAGGCGCAAATGTCATTGGCGCCGAACTCGCTTCCTTCACGGAGGAACTGGCAAACCCTTCTGAGCGTATGCCCGACTCGACGACGAGATCGATAGGCCCCCCTATCAGGATAAGATGCTCCACATCATCCCGCCGGATCAGGAGCAACTTCCGGCCCCCCTCGAGTGCGGTCCGCTCGACATAGGCCAGCCGCCGGGCGCGGGGCGCAAACAACCGCGCCGTATCCCCATTCCCTTTTCGCTGATATAGGTAGAAGCCAACGCCAGCCGCAACCAGCGCAAGAATGACGATTCCGGCAATGAAGAAGCCTGCGGAGCCCATTCGATTCCCCTTTTGTCAAAGTCCAAAGCACTCAGCCATGCCGGACGACAACAAGATGCCATGGCGCTTCGGCAAAAGATGCGACCGCAAGCATCTGCGCAAGACAATTTTAACTTTCCTAGCGCCGAGATCAGCTTACACGCGCCGGTGCCGGCGCAAGACGAATCAATTCATAGTCGCGGCCAAGAACGAGGTTTCTGAAAATGGCGGAGCGGTCAATGGCCTTCGCACACTGGAATCCACATTGGAATAGTGTTGCGTTTGGGGTTGGCGCGACCGGCGCCATTGCGCTGTCCGCTACGGGTTACGGGCAGATCGCGCTTGCTCTGCTGGCTGGTCTTGGCGCGGCAGGAGCCGTTCTGTTCGGGGCGGGACACCTGCATCTCAAGCCGGAAGGCGGATCGGATGAGCGCATTCACCGCCTTTTCGGCGCGTTGCCCGCTGCGGTCGCCGTCACCAACAGCAGGGGTCTGATCCAATGGAGCAGCGACGCCTTTCTGAACGCGGCGAGCCTTGGCGACGATCACGATCTTTCGAGGCTCGGTGACCGGCATCCTGAAATCGCGGCGGCCATTTTCCGCCTTTTGGCGGCCGGCTGCTCTGGCAAAGCCCACGCGGAAGCCGTTCATCTTCGGAATTTCCCCAGCGGCGATCCTGTGCTGCTCAAGGTCATTCCCTTTATTGAGCATGGAAAACGCTCTTCGCTCCTCGTATGGCAGATCGAGAACGCAAAAAAGACGACGCCCGGCGAAAGGCCGAAGCTAGGTCTCGACATGCTTCCCGTGCCGGCTCTTTCGGTCGGCAAAGACTTGACCGTCCAGGGCGCCAACAAGGGCTTCGAGAAGCTGGCGGGATGTGAGCCAACCGGCAAACAGGCGTGGTCGCTTTTTCGCACGAGGCGCGGAAATCCGCTCACCCGCGCCAGACTTCGAGACATGATCGCAAGAGCCGGCAGCGCAATCCCCGTGCAGATCATCAGCGCGAGCGGATATGCCCGCGCGGCGTCGCTGCATCTGGGAGCGGACATCAACGAGGGGCAAACCTGGATCATCACGCCCGCCGACCCCGCTGCAGGGAGCCTCGAAGAGTCCTTCGAGGCGCTCCTCGCGCGTGCGCCAACAGCCATGGCTTTCACAAGCGCCAAGGGGATCATCCAAGCGGCAAACGACGAATTCCGCCGTCTTTTCGGCGAAGCTTCGGAAGAAGGGTCTGCTATCGCCGAGTTTGGCGGTAAGTCTCTCGCGTCACTTGTGGCTGAAACCTCATCGCAGACTGTTCGCGAAAAGATCGCGGCTCTCTCCACAAGCGGCCTCGCCGCTTCAGGACCCGTGGAGGTGCAAGCCGTTCTCAAGGGATCGCTCAACAGGCGCGTCCGCATCGTCGTTTTTCCCGCGGCGAACGATGCTAACCTGATCGTCACGGCGGTCGAAACAGGCGCGGCCCCGGTCATCGACGAACAAACGGCGCAGGGCCAAAAGCTTCAGGCCGTGGGTGAGCTTGCAGGCGGAATCGCTCACGATTTCAATAATCTTTTGACCGCGATCATCGGTTTTTCGGACCTCCTCCTGCGCCGGTTCCGCGCCTCCGACCCGGCCTTCAAAGACTTGATGAACATCAAGAACAACGCCACGCGGGCGGCGGAACTCGTCAAGCAGATCCTGGCTTACTCCCGAAAACAAACCTTGCGCCCCGCCATTCTCAAAGTCACGGACGTGATCGAGGAATTCCAGGCGACCATGGGCCGGACACTCGGCGAGAAGGTCAAGGCCAAGGTTCAGCACGGCCGCGATCTCTGGTTCGTGAAGGCCGACGAGGGGCAGTTCTTCCAGGTCGTCATGAACCTTGCCGTGAACGCGCGCGACGCGATGCCGAACGGCGGGGAAATCCTGATTACGACAGAAAACGTCGGCGAGCGCGAATCGCTCGCCCTGAAGGACCGCGGCCTCGACCGCGGCGAGTACGTGATGTGCGAGGTGCGCGACACGGGCACCGGCATCAAGCCCGAGCATCTTGAGAAAATTTTCGACCCGTTCTTCTCGACAAAGGAAGTGGGCAAAGGAACGGGGCTTGGCCTCTCGACCGTCTACGGCATCGTGAAGCAAACCGGGGGGACCATTCTCGTTGACAGCGAGATCGGCCAGGGCACCTCCTTCCGTATCTATCTTCCGCGTTATGTTGAAACGGAGCAGGACCTCAAGGCGCTCGAAAACAAGGCCGAGGCGCCTGATAAAGTCGTGGACTTGACAGGTCAGGGGACGGTTCTTCTGGTCGAGGACGAGGACGCCGTGCGTTCTTTCGCATCCCGAGCTCTGGCCACGCGCGGCTACAAGGTGCTCGAAGCCGCGAGCGGCGTCGAAGCGCTGGAAGTGATGGATCGCGAGAATGGCAATGTCGATCTCGTCGTCAGCGATGTCGTCATGCCCGAGATGGACGGCCCAACCCTTCTCCGCCACCTGCGGCAGCGTAATCCGAACATTCGCATCATTTTCATGTCCGGCTATGCGGAGGAGGCGTTCCGCAAGAACTTGGGCGCCGACGAGAACTTCGTCTTCCTGCCGAAGCCTTTCACGCTGAAAAAGCTGGCTGAGACCGTGAAGGCGGCGGCTGCCTAGTACCGACTTAGAACCCACGCGCGAGGCCCTACTATAAAAGGTGCTTTAAGTTGCATCTTTGCACTTGCACACAAGAACAAAACGTGTACATTCGGTGTCGTTTGCAAGTCCATGGTCCCTATGGAATAACAAAGGACAACGATTCATGAATGATACGCCATTCCGCGTGATCGAAGGGAATTTTACTATCATGGACAAGCAGAAAGCCCTCGAAGCGGCGCTGAGCCAAATCGAGCGGAATTTCGGTAAAGGCTCCATCATGCGGCTTGGCAAGAACGATAAGCCGGTGGAGGTGGAAGCCATTTCCACAGGTTCTTTGGGGCTCGATATCGCCCTTGGCATTGGTGGGTTGCCGCGCGGTCGCGTCGTTGAAATTTTCGGCCCCGAGTCATCCGGCAAGACGACGCTTGCGCTGCATGTGATCGCCGAGGCGCAGAAGAAGGGCGGCGCCTGCGGTTTTGTGGATGCAGAGCATGCGCTCGATCCCATCTATGCGAGGAAGCTCGGGGTCAATCTCGAAGAGCTTATCATTTCGCAGCCCGATGCAGGCGAGCAGGCGCTTGAAATAACCGATACGCTGGTTCGGTCGGGAGCAATCGATGTGATTGTGGTCAACTCGGTGGCGGCGCTGACCCCCAAAGCTGAAATTGAGGGCGAGATGGGCGACGTGCTCCCGGGTATGCAGGCCCGCCTCATGAGCCAGGCGCTCCGCAAGCTCACAGGCTCCATCTCCAAATCAAGATGCCTCGTTATATTCATCAACCAGATCCGCATGAAGATTGGCGTGATGTTCGGCAATCCGGAGACGACGACGGGAGGGAACGCGCTCAAGTTCTACTCCTCCGTGCGGCTCGACATCCGGCGCACGGGGCAGATCAAGGAACGCGACGAGGTTGTCGGCAATCAGACACGCGTCAAGGTCGTGAAGAACAAGGTTGCTCCACCCTTCAAGCAGGTCGAATTCGACATTATGTATGGCGAAGGCATCTCCAAGACGGGCGAATTGGTCGATCTTGGCGTGAAAGCCAACATCGTCGAGAAGTCTGGCTCCTGGTATTCCTACGACAGTCAGCGCATCGGGCAAGGCCGGGAGAACGCGAAGGCCTACCTGAAGAATAACCCCCAGGTCGCCGAAGCCATCGAGCGTGAAATCAGGGCGAATGCCGGGCTGATCGCCACGCGCATCCTTGATGGAGCCGATGGCGATGAGGACATGGCCGATGGAGAGATGACGGAGCCCGTAGAGGCCGAACCGGCACGCAAAGGCGGCCGCCGGTAGCATTTAAGGGGAGTAAACTAAGTTAGATTTTTTCCGGAGCTGGCGCTCGCGCGATAGCTGTGGGATGCTTGCTCCGTAACAAGAATTTGCTGTATCGCTATTCATAGCCGATATGCTTTATCACTGGCGCGGTCAGTTTCCTCTCCCACATTGAACACCGCGCTAGCCCACTGGAAACGAATTAGTTATGAGCACCCTCAACGATATCCGCGGGACCTTCGTCGATTTTTTTCGGAAGAACGGCCACGAGCATGTGCCGTCGAGCCCGCTTGTGCCGCGCAACGATCCCACGTTGATGTTCACCAATGCCGGCATGGTGCAGTTCAAGAACGTCTTCACAGGGATGGAGACGCTGCCGTTCAAGCGCGCGGTAACCGCCCAGAAGTGCGTGCGCGCGGGGGGCAAGCATAACGATCTCGACAATGTGGGGTACACAGCCCGCCATCACACCTTCTTTGAAATGCTCGGCAATTTTTCTTTTGGCGATTATTTCAAGGATTTGGCGATCGAGCTTGCCTGGAAACTCGTCACCAAGGAGTTCGGCCTCGATAAGAAACGCCTCCTCGTCACCGTTTTTTCAGAAGACGAAGATGCTTTTTCCCTTTGGCGCAAGATTGCGGGGCTGCCGGAAGAGCGGATCATCCGCATCCCGACCTCGGACAATTTCTGGTCGATGGGAGAGACCGGCCCTTGCGGTCCCTGCTCCGAAATCTTCTACGACCATGGGGCCAAAATCCCGGGCGGCCCTCCCGGCAGCGAGGACGCGGACGGCGACCGTTTCGTCGAAATCTGGAACCTCGTGTTCATGCAATACGAGCAGATTACCAAGAACGACCGTCAGCCTCTGCCGAAGCCGTCGATCGATACCGGCATGGGACTTGAGCGCATTGCGGCGGTCTTGCAGGGCGTCCATAACAATTACGAGACAGACCTTTTCCAGGCGATCATCAGGGCGTCCGTCGAAGCAACCGGTGTCCCGGCAGAGGGCCCGGCGCTTCCGAGCCATCGCGTCATCGCCGATCATCTCAGGGCGTCGAGCTTTCTCATCGCCGACGGCGTACTGCCTTCGAATGAAGGCCGCGGCTACGTTCTGCGCCGCATCATGCGCCGCGCCATGCGCCACGCCCATCTGCTCGGCGCGGACGAGCCGCTGCTTTATCGCCTTCTGCCAGTTCTCGTCCATGAGATGGGACAGGCCTACCCGGAACTTCACCGCGGCCAGGCGCTCATCAGCGAGACATTGAAGATCGAGGAAATTCGCTTCCGCAAAACACTGGAGCGCGGCCTGACCCTTCTCGACGAGGCTTCAGGCGCGCTGAAAGCGGGCGACACCTTGTCGGGCGATGTCGCTTTCAAGCTTTACGACACCTATGGTTTTCCGCTTGACCTTACGCAGGACGCTCTGAAAGCGCGCAACGTCGGGGTCGATGTCGAGCAGTTCAACGCTGCGATGGCTCAGCAGAAGGCGGAAGCGCGCAAAGCCTGGGCCGGCTCGGGCGAAGCAGCAACGGACAAGCTTTGGTTCGATCTCCTGGACCAGGTCGGCCCTACCGAATTCCTCGGCTATGAGACGGAGACCGCCGAAGGCGAGGTGCTGGCTCTGGTGAAAGACGGAAAGCCGGTCAAGCAACTCAAGAAGGGCGACGAGGGCATCGTCATTGTCAACCAGACGCCGTTTTATGGCGAGTCGGGCGGCCAAGTGGGGGACCATGGCGTGATCATGGCTCCGAAAGGCGTGCATTTCGAGGTGACGGACACGCAGAAGAAGCTCGGGAAAGTCTTCGCCCATGTCGGTGTTATCGAGAAAGGTCCGTTGAAAGTCGGGGACGCTGTCGAACTTCATGTGAACGGCTCTCGGCGCACCGCCATTCGCGCCAATCATTCGGCGACTCATCTTCTGCATGAGGCGCTGCGTGAAACGCTCGGCACGCACGTCACACAAAAGGGCTCGCTCGTCGATCCGGATAAGCTGCGTTTCGATTTCTCTCATCCAAAGCCGCTTTCAAAGGAAGAAATCGCTGCGATCGAAGACTTGGCCAACGCCGTCATCCTTCGCGACAGCCCCGTCGTGACGCGTCTGATGGCGGTCGATGACGCGATCGCGGCGGGCGCCATGGCTCTGTTCGGCGAGAAGTACGGCGAGGAAGTTCGCGTGGTTTCGATGGGAGAGGCCAGCCACGACGACAAGGGCGGCCGTGTCTTCTCGGTCGAGTTGTGCGGGGGCACCCATGTGCGCGCGACCGGCGAAATCGGACTCGTTAAGATCGTCCAGGAAGGCGCCGTCGCAGCCGGCGTCAGGCGCATCGAGGCGCTGACCGCGAATGCAGCGCGCACCCATCTTGCGACACAGGAAGCGGCGCTTCGGCAGGCCGCCGACCTTCTTCGCGTTCACCCATCCGATGTCCCAAATCGGCTTGCTTCGCTCCTTGAAGAGCGCAAAAAGCTCGAACGCGAACTCTCGGAAGCGAAGAAGAAAATCGCGCTCGGAGCAGGCGGAAACGGGCACGCTACGGCCGAAAGCCCGGTTCGCACAGTCGGAGACGTCACGATGCTCGCCCGAACAGTCCACGGCATCCAGCCGAAAGACCTTCGCAGCCTCGTGGACGATGGCAAACGGCAGATCAAGTCCGGCATCGTCGCGATCGTTGGCGTGACCGAGGAAGGAAAGGCCGGGCTCGTTGTTGGCGTCACAGACGATTTGACAGCAAAGTATAGCGCGGTTGACCTCGTCAAGGCTGGGGCGGCGGCGCTCGGCGGCCAGGGCGGCGGCGGAAGGCCCGACATGGCGCAGGCGGGCGGCCCCGACGGCGCAGCCGCAGAGGCGGCGCTTGACGCCATAGCGAACCGGCTCGCGCTCGCGACTGCAGCGGCGTAATACCGGCTGCTCCGGAAGGAGGAGCCGGACTTAGCATAAACCGGTCTTAGCGGAGGCTGCGCCAAAAGAGAGCGCACGGCTTCCAGCGAGCCTCATTTTCCATTATGTAAGGCGCAATGACCACTGTCCTGACCACTGAAGACGCCGCCCGCGATCCCGCCTCAAAAGGCGTGACGCCACTCGCGCGCATCCGAAATTTCTCGATCGTTGCGCATATCGATCACGGCAAATCGACGCTTGCGGACAGGCTCATCCAGCTTTGCGGCGGCATGTCCGACCGCGAAATGGCGGGTCAGACTCAGGTTCTCGACAATATGGAGATCGAGAAAGAGCGCGGGATCACGATCAAGGCGCAGACCGTCCGGCTCGATTACCGTGCGAAGGATGGCGAGCTTTATCAGCTCAACCTGATGGACACGCCAGGACATGTGGACTTCGCGTATGAGGTGAGCCGCAGTTTGGCTGCGTGCGAGGGCTCGCTCCTCGTGGTCGACGCAAGCCAGGGCGTCGAGGCGCAAACTCTTGCAAACGTCTATCAGGCGCTCGACAACAATCACGAGATCGTCCCTGTCCTGAACAAGATCGATCTTCCGGCCGCCGAACCGGAACGCATCAAGCAGCAGATCGAGGATGTGATCGGCCTCGACGCTCACGATGCGGTGGAGATTTCGGCAAAAACGGGCCTCAACGTGGATGCGGTGCTGGAAGCGATCGTGCACCGGCTGCCCCCGCCAAAGGGCGACGCGAAGGCTCCGCTGAAAGCCATGCTGATCGACAGCTGGTATGACCCTTATCTCGGCGTCGTCGTGCTCGTCCGCGTAGTGGATGGGCTTCTGAAAAAGGGCGCGCGTATCAAGCTCATGTCGACGGGCGCCGTTCACCCGGTCGACCGTGTGGGCATCTTCCGGCCGAAGCAGGAAATGCTGAACGTGCTTGGCCCAGGCGAAGTCGGATTTTTCACCGCCGCGATCAAGGAAGTGGCGGACACGCGCGTGGGCGATACCGTCACGGAAGAGAAACGGCCAGCCGCCCAGGCCTTGCCGGGTTTCAAACCGGTGCAACCCGTGGTGTTCTGCGGCCTGTTCCCTGTGGATGCGTCCCAGTTCGAAGACCTGCGCGACGCGATGGCCAAGCTACGCCTCAACGACGCCAGCTTCCAGTATGAGATGGAGACGAGCGCCGCGCTGGGCTTCGGGTTCCGTTGCGGCTTTCTGGGGCTGCTCCACCTCGAAATCGTCCGCGAGCGGCTGGAGCGCGAGTTCAACATTGACCTTATCACAACCGCCCCGAGCGTGATCTATCATCTCTACATGACGGACGGGCAAATGATCGAGCTGCATAACCCGGCCGACATGCCCGATGTGGTGAAAATCGACCGCATGGAGGAGCCCTGGATCAAGGCGACGATTCTGGTTCCCGACGAGTATCTCGGGGCTGTTCTCAAGCTGTGCGAAGACCGACGCGGGCGGCAGATCGATCTTTCCTATGCCGGCAGCCGCGCCATGGTGGTCTATGAGCTACCGCTGAACGAGGTGGTGTTCGACTTTTATGACCGGCTGAAATCGGTCTCGCGCGGCTATGCGAGTTTCGATTACCAGCTCATCGGCCACCGCGAGGGCGATCTCGTGAAAGATGCAGATCCTGGTGAACGCCGAGCCGGTGGACGCACTCTCAATCATCGTGCACAAAGCCCGCGCGGAGACGCGGGGGCGAATGATGTGCGAGAAGCTGAAGGAGCTGATCCCCCGCCATTTGTTCCAGATCCCGATTCAGGCGGCGATCGGCGCGAAGATCATCGCGCGCGAAACACTTTCGGCGCTGCGAAAAGACGTCACCGCGAAGTGCTATGGCGGCGACATCACGCGCAAACGGAAGCTCTTGGACAAGCAGAAGGAAGGCAAGAAGAAGATGCGGCAGTTCGGCCGTGTCGAGATCCCCCAGGAGGCTTTCATCGCCGCCCTGAAAATGGATGCGAATTGATCACGCCATGCCTCGTGGGTCTTGCTGCTCGCAGCCTTCTCCCTAAGTTGATTTCAAGCCAGCTTCCTCATGAGGAAATCCAATGACTTTAGGAAGAATACTCACCCTCGCGGCGGCGACCGTCGCCCTGCTTGCGGCGCCGACGCTTGCGCCGAACACCGCGGAGGCCAAGTCGAAAGCATACAAAGGATATGCGGGCCAAAGATATGCCCGCGGAGGACAATATAATTGCCCGCTTCGCCAGACCGTCAACGGCGATATCGTTGACTGCCACGGCTGGCGGCTCAGGACCAACGCCACCGGCTGGGATAATACCTGCCTCAACCTCGACTATCTTCCGTCCATGTACGCCTGCAGTTCGAGGGGCGGCGGCCGTTAAGCGAATGTCCGCAGGCGGGGAACCGAAAGCTCCGCCATCCATCACAAGCCTAGATCGCCGTAATCGGCTGTCGCACTGCGATTGAAACTTCGTCAGCAATCCAGCTTGCAAAAACGGGAGAGCTGCTATTCTAGGCGGTATCGCCGTGCAGGCTTCCCCGCATCTGTCAACCATGTTAGGAGGCAAAAACTCCGGGCGCGAAGCAACAGGATCAGAATGACAGTTGAATTGGCTCTGAGCGGATTAGGCTTGGCAGCTTGGCTCTATCTGCTCCTTGCAAGGGGCGGCTTCTGGCGCGCCAATATCCGCGAGGAGGAGAGCGTGCCGTCTGCTCCTGCGGAATGGCCTTCGGTCGTCGCAGTCGTACCCGCGCGCAATGAAGCCGATGTCATTGCGAAAAGCCTCTCAAGCCTGCTCAACCAGGACTACACAAAATCCTTAAAGGTCATTCTTGTTGACGATCAAAGCGACGACGGCACCGCCGACGCCGCCCGCGCCGCCGCGGAAGAGGCCAGCGCGGGCGATCGCTTGACGATTTTGCGAGGGAAGCCGCTGCCGCAAGGATGGACGGGAAAGCTCTGGGCCATGAAACAGGGGGTGGCGCAAGCGTCATCGCTCGCCGAACCGCCTCGCTATCTCCTCCTTACCGACGCCGATATCGCCTATGAGCCGGGCGTGATCCGCCGCCTCGTGGCGCGGGCCGAAGCAGGCTCCCTCGTGCTGACCTCGCTGATGGTGAAACTTCGGTGCGAGAGCCTTGCCGAGCGCGCTCTCATTCCCGCCTTCGTCTTCTTCTTCCAGATGCTCTACCCCTTCGCCTGGACGAACAGGCGCAACAGCACGATGGCCGCCGCCGCCGGGGGCTGTATGCTCGTGAGGCGTGATGCGCTTGAAGCGGCAGGCGGGATCGAGGCGATCCGCTCGTCCCTCATCGACGATTGCGCTCTCGGCCGCAGCATGAAAAAGCAGGGTCCGATCTGGCTCGGCTTGACAGACAGCGTGCACAGCCTGCGGCCGTACCCCGGGCTGGGAGATATCCGGCGCATGGTTTCGCGGTCAGCTTACGACCAGCTCAACTACTCGCCTCTCCTGCTGGCGGCCACCGTCTTCGGGATGCTCTTCACCTATCTGCTGCCGCCCCTCTTCGCAATCTTTGCAACCGGCCTTGCGCAAGTCATCGGCGCCGCAACCTGGGGCCTGATGACCTTCGCCTTTCTCCCGATCGTTCGCTTCTACCGGCTGTCGCCGCTCTGGGCTCCGGCGCTTCCTGTCATCGGGGCGAGTTATATGGTATTCACGCTTGATTCGGCAGTGCAGCATTGGCGTGGCAGAGGCGGCCTTTGGAAAGGGCGCGTGCAGGCGCGCCGGGCGGAGGCATCATGACGGCGGCCCCGGTTTGGGAGGCAGGCGAGAAGACGCATCGCGACGAGAATTTCCCCGTCGCCTCGCACCTCGTTTCCAAACGGCATCGCCCGGTGATCCTGGCCTTCTATCGATTTGCGCGCGCCGCCGACGATGTCGCGGATCATCCAGAGCTTTCCGAAAGCGAGAAGATCCGTAAGCTGGATCAGTTCGAGGACTCCCTTCTCGGGAAAAACGACGACATCGCGGATGCGCTTCCGCTGCGCGCCGCGATTGCCGAACGCGGGCTTTCCCCAAAGCATGGCCAGGATTTGCTCGTGGCATTCCGCATGGATGCGACCAAGCGCCGTTATGCCGACTGGGACGATCTCATCAATTACTGCGCCTACTCCGCGATGCCGGTCGGCCGCTTTGTGCTCGATGTCCACGGCGAGAGCCGCGCGACCTGGCCCGCAAACGACGCGCTCTGCGCCGCGCTGCAAATCATCAATCATCTTCAGGATTGCGGGGCCGACTATCGCCGTCTCGACCGCGTTTACATCCCGCTCGACAGGCTTGCGGCAAGGAACATTCCCGTCGAAGCCCTTGCGGCTCCGAAGGCATCGCCCGAGTTACTGAAAGCGATCCACGAGCTTGCCGCAAGAACAGAAGAACTCCTCGGCGCCGCCGATCTGTCGCGCGGCATACGGGATCTGCGCTTGAGCCTGGAAGTGGCCGCCATCGAGCGGCTGGCGCGCAAACTTGTGCAAATGTTGCTGGAGCGGGATCCTTTAAGCCAGCCCGTGCATTTAACTAAGTTGGGTTTTGCATACAACTTGATCACAGCAGCCAGCCTCACCCTCGGGCGGCGTTTCTTCGCGCCGGGTAGAGCGCCAGCTCCGTTACGGGGGATCGATGACCAGCCAAGCCCTTGACGTGGAAATAGAGGAAGGAAAGGCGTCGCGGCGCGCGCTCGGCAGCTCCTTTTACGCAGCCATGCGCATCATGCCTCCGGGCCAGCGCGAGGCGATGTTCGAAATCTACTCGTTCTGTCGCGCGGTCGACGACATTGCCGACGATCAGGGCCCCGCTGAGCCACGCCTTGAAGCGCTCGACCGCTGGCGAAAGGACATTGACGCGGTTTATCGCGGCGAGAAGCGTCCCGGCCTTGGCGGCCTCGCCGTAGCCGTCCGCGATTTTGGGCTCGATCGCGATGATTTCCGCGCCATCATCGACGGCATGGAAATGGATGTTCGCGAAAACATCCAGGCCCCCGATTTCGTCACCTTGGATCTCTATTGCGACCGCGTGGCGAGCGCCGTGGGGCGCCTGTCGGTTCGCGTCTTCCGCATGCCGAGGGAAGAAGGCCAGCGGCTTGCCGAGCATCTTGGCCGGGCCTTGCAGCTCACAAATATCCTTCGGGACCTCGATGAGGATGCGGCTATCAATCGCTTGTATCTGCCGCGAGAGTTTTTGAGAGACGCGGGCGTCGCGGGCGCCGAGCCGGAGATCGTCCTGGCGAGCCCCGCATTGCCCGAGGTCTGCGAACGCATGGTGGCGCTGGCGCGCTGGCGTTTCTCAGAAGCGGACAAGATCATGGACGCGCATCCCCGGCGGATGGTGCGGACGCCCCGCGTCATGTCCGAAGCCTATAAAAGCATCCTCTCGGGCTTAGTCGCTCGCGGCTGGGCCCCGCCCCGCGAACCGGTCCGGCTAAGCAAGTCCCGGATTGCCATGATCGTCCTGCGTCACTTCATAATCTAGCGATGAATCTTGACTTCCCCGAGCCGTCTTCGCGCGAGAAAGACGGCGCCGCGAGCATGCAGCAGCGTTCTCCTTCCATGGAGAGGAACGCGCCAGTTACGCACATCATTGGCGCGGGGCTGGCGGGACTGTCGGCTGCGGTGCGACTCGCAGAGCAGGGGCGCCAGGTTGCGGTCTACGAAGCGGCGGGACAGGCGGGGGGGCGCTGCCGCTCCTATTTTGATGCCGGCTTCGGGGCCGTCCTCGACAATGGCAATCACCTGCTTTTGTCGGGCAATGACGCGGCGATCCGGTATCTCACCCTCGTCGGCGGAGCGGACAAACTCCGCGGTCCGGCGAGGGCGGAGTTCGACTTCGCGGATCTTAAGACCGGGGAGCGTTGGACGCTCAAGATCAATGAAGGCCGCTGGCCGTCCTGGCTTTTTGATCGCGGCCGGCGCGTGCCTGCGACGAAGCCGCTCGATTATCTGGCCGCCGCGCCGCTCATGTGGGCAGGGCGCCGGAGAACGATCACCGACATCATCGCCGGTGAAGGCCCTCTTTATGAGCGCCTTTGGCAGCCTTTGATGCTCGCTGCCCTCAATACCGCCCCGCACGAAGGCTCCGCCAGACTTGCCGGGGCGATTATGCGAAACACGCTCGCAAAAGGCGGCGCGGCTTGCAGGCCGCTTATCGCCGAGGGACTTTCGGCTGCCTTCATCGAGCCTGCGCTGGCCTATATCGGAGAGCGTCACGGAACAATTTCGTTCGGGAAGCGCCTTCGCGAGATCGAGTTTGCCTCTGGCCGCGTCCGCAGCCTCAAGTTCAATGATAGCGAGATTTCAATTCGCGAGGGCGAAGCCATTATCCTTGCCGTGCCGCCCTGGGTTGCGCAAACCCTTGTGCCCGGCTTGAGGGTCCCGACCGAGTTCCGCGCCATACTAAATGCGCATTACAGTGTTGCGCCTCCGCCGCAATTTCCGCCGATCCTTGGCCTCATTCACGGCACAGTCGAATGGATCTTTTCATTTCCTGGCCGTTTGTCTATCACCATCAGTGGAGCTGATCGCTTGATCGATCGCCCCCGCGAAGAACTCGCCGCTGATTTATGGCGGGATGTCGCGGCTGTGACGGGGCTTCCGGCGGAGCTTCCTCCTTGGCAGATCGTTAAGGAGAAGCGGGCGACATTCGCTGCGAGTCCCGATCAGGATGTTTTGCGACCAGAACCAACAACAGGTTGGCGCAACCTTTTTCTCGCGGGCGACTGGGTCCAGACGGGCCTTCCCGCAACGATCGAAGGGGCGATCCGTTCCGGCGAGCGGGCTGCCCGGCTGGCTATGAGGGAATAGGCGACTATGACTGAAATGAGCGAACGCGCTGTACGTGAGGATGACAATTACGAGGCCGAGCGTTTCGAGGTCAGTCAGTCAGCCGAAGTCGAACAAGCAAGCGACCAGCTGGAAGATCGTATCCGCGCGGCGTCCGCAGCCCTTCGCCGGCATCAGCAAGAGGACGGGCACTGGTGCTTCGAGTTCGAAGCCGATGCGACGATCCCGGCGGAATACATTCTTCTCACGCATTACCTGGGCGAGGAGCCGAATCCCGAACGCGAGGCGAAAATCGGCGTCTATCTTCGCCGCATTCAGGGCAAGCATGGCGGCTGGCCCCTCTTTCACGAAGGCGCGTTCGACATGAGCGCCAGCGTAAAAGCCTACTTCGCGCTGAAAATGATTGGCGACGACATCAACGCTCCGCACATGCTACGCGCCCGCCAGGCGATCCTGTCGCGCGGCGGCGCAGAAATGAGCAACGTCTTCACGCGCATCCTGCTCGCGCTTTACGGTGTGGTGACATGGCGGGCGGCTCCGGTGATGCCGGTCGAGATCATGCTGCTGCCGAAATGGTTTCCGTTCCACATGACGAAGGTGTCCTACTGGGCGCGCACCGTCATGATCCCGCTTTACGTGCTGGCCGCATTGAAGCCTGTGGCGCGGAACAAGCGCGGCGTCACCGTGGACGAGTTGTTCCTCACGCCGCCGAAGACTGTGGGCATGCGGCCGAGGGCGGAGCATCAGGACAGATCCTGGTTTTGGACTTTCGCGGCCATCGACAAAGTGCTGCGGGTGGTTGAACCGCTGTTTCCAGCACGCACGCGCCGCATCGCCATCGAGAAGGCCGTCGCCTTCGTGAAAGAGCGGCTGAACGGGGAAGACGGTCTTGGCGCGATTTTCCCGGCCATGGCCAATAGCGTCATGATGTTCGACGCGTTGGGAATCCCCGAGAGCGACCCCGACCGCGCGATCGCCCGCTATTCCGTCGATAAGCTGCTCCTCGAAACCGACAACGAGATTTACTGCCAGCCCTGCGTGTCGCCGGTCTGGGATACGGGGCTCGCCGCCCACAGCCTTCTCGAAGCCGGGGGCGAGGCTGAACGTGAAAGCGCCATCAAGGGGCTCGAATGGCTGAAGCCAAGACAGGTGCTTGATGTGAAGGGGGATTGGGCCGCCCAGCGTCCGGACGTCAGGCCGGGGGGCTGGGCGTTCCAATACGCCAATCCGCACTATCCCGATCTCGACGATACGGCCGTTGTGGTCATGGCGTTCGATCGGGCGGCCAATCTTCCCGGCAACCGGCAGGACTACGGCGCGGCGATCAGCCGCGGGCGCGAGTGGATTTCCGGTCTGCAGAGCAAGAACGGCGGATGGGCCTCCTTCGACGCCGACAACACGCATATGTATCTGAACAACATTCCGTTCTCAGACCATGGCGCGCTTCTCGATCCGCCGACAGCCGACGTAAGCGCGCGTTGCGTGTCAATGCTCGCGCAGCTCGGAGAGAAGCCCGAAACGAGCCCCATCCTCAAACGCGGCGTCGATTACCTTCTAAACGACCAGGAGAAGGATGGAAGCTGGTTCGGCCGTTGGGGCATGAACTACATCTACGGCACGTGGTCGGCGCTTTGCGCGCTGAACGCCGCCGGCGTGAGCCATTCCTCGCCTGCCATGCGGCGCGCCGCGGCTTGGCTTATTTCGATCCAAAACGAGGACGGGGGCTGGGGCGAGGATGGCTCAAGCTACAAGCTCGACTACAAAGGCTATGAAAAGTCTCCGAGCACGCCGTCGCAAACGTCGTGGGCGCTTTTGGGGCTGATGGCGGCAGGTGAGGTCGATCATGCTGCTGTAAAAAGAGGCATCGGCTACTTGATGGCGACCCAAGACGCGACCGGCGCCTGGCGTGAAGAGCGGCATAATGCTCCTGGCTTCCCGCGAGTTTTTTATCTTATTTACCATGGTTATGCGAAATATTTCCCGCTTTGGGCGCTTGCACGCTATCGTAATCTTAAGATAGGCAATCGGTCGCCTGTAATGTTCGGCATGTAGCCTTTGTGCTCTGCATGTCACGCTTCGGGGACAACAACTTAACCTTGCGTTAAGCTGGCTTGTTCCCGGACCCAATGTTCTGTATACGCCAGCGGAGAGGCGACGATCTTCGTTGCCGCCACATCTGACCGGCGGACAATTCCATGAAAATGCTTTTCGACGACGCTCCAGTTATCGTGGCCGCTGGCATGGCCTTCGAAGCGCGCATCGCGAAAGGCGCCGGCGTTCGCGCCGTATATGGGCAAAAACGCGAAGTCTATGTGCAAAAGCTTCACGATTTTGCGCGGGCCGGCGCGAGGGGAATCATCAGCTTCGGCGTGGCCGGTGGTCTTTCGCCGTTGCTGAAGCCGGGCGACGTCGTCGTCGCCAGTTCGGTTGTCACTGCGAGGGGAAGCTTTCCTACGGACTCGCGTTGGTCGCAGTCGCTGCAAAACACACTCACGCATGCTGTCTCCGGCCCAATCTTTGCTGCGGACGCAACGGTAATGACCGTGCTTGAGAAGGAAGCGCTTTGGAAGGGCACAGGCGCCGCCGCCGTCGACATGGAGTCAGGCGCTGCGGCGGAAGTCGCGAACTATCACAAACTGCCTTTCGCGGTCTTGAGAGTCATCATCGATCCCGCTCATCGCTCCATACCAATCAGCGCAGCTGTCGGGGCTCGCGAAAACGGCACGACTGATGCCTTGGCAGTTATGCGCTCGCTGATACAGAGGCCGGGTGACCTCGGTGAGATCATTCGCCTTGCGGATGATGCCCGCAAGGCGAACAGATCCCTATTCCGCTGCCGTAACGCGCTGGGTCCGTTCTTCAGTCTTCTTGATCCGCTGGATCTCCCGCTCAACGTGGAGTGAATGCACGTAGGCCGCAGGACGCTGGTTCTCGAGCGGGATCTCGGGAGCCATTGGCCCTTCAGTGCGAATGCCGCGGAGAGCCACTGCCAGCAACTTGAACGGATTTGAAATAGCTGCGTTCGCGGCAGTCGCCTCGTAGCCGCAATGCGCCATGCAGTTTGCGCACTTCTCGTAGCGGCCTGTGCCGTAGCTGTCCCAGTCCGTCGTTTCCATCAGTTCCGTGAACGACTTGACGTAGCCTTCGCCGATCAGATAGCAAGGCTTCTGCCAGCCAAAGATATTGCGGGTCGGCATGCCCCAAGGCGTGCATAAGAACTGCTGATTGCCCGCAAGAAAGTCCAGAAAAAGGGGCGAATGGGAGAGCGTCCAGCGCTTTCCCTTTCCGAGGGCGAAGACGCGGCGGAACAGTTCCTTGGTTTTGCGGCGATTAAGGAAGTGCTCCTGATCGGGCGCGCGCTCATAGGCATAGCCTGGTGAGATTGAAACGCCGACGCCGAGGTCTTTACAGAAATCGAGGAAGAGGGCCAATTCCTCGGGCTTATAATCATCGAAGATCGTCGCGTTGACGTTGACCTTGAAGCCTTTCGCCTTCGCAGCTTTGATTGCTGAGAGCGCCCTGTCGAAAGTGCCTTGCTGGCATACCGACTTGTCGTGATGCTCCTTCAGGCCGTCGAGGTGCACCGAGAAGAAAAGGTAGGGCGAAGGCTCGAACAGGTGAAGCTTCTTCTCAAGCAGAAGCGCGTTCGTGCAGAGCGAGACGAAGCGTTTCTGGGCGACAAGCCCCTTGACGATCTCGCCGATCTCCTTATGGATCAAAGGCTCGCCTCCGGGGATGGCGACCATCGGCGCGCCGCATTCCTCGGCGGCGTCAAGGCATTCCTTCACCGTCATGCGGCGGTTGAGGATAGGGTCGGGATAGTCGATCTTGCCGCATCCTGCACATGCGAGATTGCATCGGAACAGCGGCTCGAGCATCAGCACCAAAGGATAACGTTTCCGGCCCTTCAGCTTCTGCTTGAGAAGGTAGGCGCCAATCCGTCTTTCCTGAAAAAACGGTAAGACCATAGCGAACTGCTCCAATTTAGAAAAAGCCGCGCGGACGCGCGTTACAGACGGCTTCGGTAGTTGAATCCAGCGGAACGGGATGCGTTCCCCCGAATGTTAAAAGGCGTGAAGTTCCACCGGGAGACGGAACTCCACATTTTCTTCGACCCCTGGCAGGTTCGTGACATCGACTGGTCCCAGAAGCCGTAAACTTGCAATGACATCCTGAACCATGGCTTCAGGAGCGGAAGCTCCTGCAGTCAAGCCGATAATTTGAGCCCCTCGCACCCATTCCGGCTTGAGCTCGCTTCCATCGGCCAGGAGATAGCTCGGAACGCCCGCCTCTTCGCCGATTTCCCGCAGCCTATTCGAGTTCGAGCTGTTCTTGGCGCCAACGACGAGGATAACGTCGGCGATTTTCGTTAGTTCTCGGACGGCCATTTGGCGATTTTGCGTCGCGTAGCAGATGTCGTTTGTCTCTGGCCCAACCACATTGGAAAAGCGACGCTTGATCGCGTCGATGATACCGCGTGTGTCATCGATGCTGAGCGTCGTCTGGGTCACGTAAGCGACGGGGGCATCTACCGGGATCGCCAGCGCGGCGACATCGTCTTCCGTTTGCACCAGATGGACCGGACCTGGGATTTGCCCCATCGTTCCTTCCACTTCCGGGTGTCCCGCATGCCCGACCAGGATCACGGTACGTCCTTGGCTCACATAGCGTTTGCCCTGCAGATGAACCTTGGTCACGAGCGGGCAGGTCGCATCAATGACTGGGAGAGCGCGGCTTTCCGCCGAATTCTCAACTGACTTCGCGACGCCATGTGCGCTGAAAATGGTGACGGCTCCCGACGGTATCTCGTCAATCTCGTCAACGAAACGAGCGCCCTTGCCCTTCAAGTCTTCGACAACATGCTTATTGTGGACGATCTCATGGCGGACAAAAACGGGTGCGTCGTATTTCACAAGCGCACGCTCAACGATCGAAATGGCGCGGACGACGCCGGCGCAGAAGCCACGAGGTTGAGCCAGCACGACCTGCATGCTACCTGCATCGCGAGCGAGTTTTTGCATTTTGGTCACCCCGTGTAAAAGACGTGGCTGTATTTCCACGCAGATTCCCTAGTCGCTTGTCACCCAACAAGCAGCTCCCCTACACCGTTCCTAGAATGGCCGACGTTCCTGGTAAGAGATCGCACTTTTTTGCAGCACCTGTCCAGTTAAGAAAAGCAACAACATAGCCAGTTTGCGAATCGCTCTACTATTTTCCTACTGTACCACAATTGTACTCTGGTTGCATTTTTGGACAAAATCACAATCACTCACAACCACAACGAGTTTAAAATCTTTTCTCAACGCTTAAGGGGAAAGTGTAAGAGCTGTATAGGAATAAGCTATTTTCATCCCAAAGGCATTGATTCAGGCTTCTACTATACGCACACTACTGCGGCCGAATACGCTTCTCGTGTCCAACAAAAAGGGCCGGTCGCCCGGCCCTGTAAAAGCGCCAATAGAGCTGCGCCACTACATCGCGTTCATATGGTTCCAGGTCACGACAACCTTGGCGCCAACTTTGGCGCGACGGTAGAGATCAGCCGCATCTTCGTTATACATGCGGATGCACCCATGGGAAACCTGCTGCCCGATCAGCCAGGGCGCATCTGTTCCGTGGATGCGATACATGGAATCGCCGAGATAGAGCGCGCGCGTGCCAAGCGGATTACGCGGGTCGCCGCCTGCGACATATGCCGGAAGGGTTGGATTCTCGCGGCGCATATCCGACGTTGGCGTCCAGACGGGATTCTCACGCTTCTGGCTGACGTAGCTTACGCCCGACCATCTCGCTTCTTCCTTGGGGATAGCGATGGCATAGCTGATGGCGCTGGCTTTGGAATCGATGTAGTAGAGCCTCCGGTCGCCGAAACTGACGATAATGTCACCGGGATTGTAGCCGCCACGGACTTTTACGTGCTGCCGGGGTCCGGCCGTACGGTTGCCCCCTGGGCCAAAAAGGCCGCCAAAAAAGCTATCGAGCAAGTTGGCGTTTGCACTCGGCGTCGCGATTGTCAGAGCGAGGCTGGCAATTGCGATTTGCTTCATAAGGCGTGACATCTAATCCCCTCCAATGTCTCGGCAGTATAAGGTCAAGGGGCAATCCCGGCCCCCCTTCACCATTGCGCTCGAAAAGCGCCTTCCCTCGCCGGAAGGTGCTTTGCAGCCACAACTTGCGGTTCGCAGTAAGAATAGCGAAGAGCGGCAATCGCGTCAGCAGTAACTTGCCATGGTATCGCCGCTTTCTGGCGCTCATGTTGCTGGGACGACACGATTTTATGACTGATGAATTAAAATGCACACACGCGGGAATACGATATACAACTTTCGCGCGGTCTATTTCTTGCGAAACTTGTCGAGACTGACGACCTCGGCTGTCTGACGTTCCTCGCGCGGCTCCGTCTCGCTTTTGAGCGCCGCTGAGGCCGCTATTTCCCGATCGAGCTGACCCTGATTTTGATTTGGAGCCGTAGGCGGGGCGCCAAGCTCAGGCGCAGCCAGAAGGGGTGTTTCGGAACCCGGCTTCTCTTCCGCCGCTGCCTCAGGAGAGCGCAAAGCCAGCGCGAATTGGACACTCGGGTCCTGGAAAATACGAACGGCGCCAAATGGAATTACAAGCCGTTCAGGAATGTTATTGAACGAGAGACGCACCTCGAACCGGTCATCGGTCACCGCCAAGTCCCAGAACTGGTGTTGAAGGACAATCGTCATTTCTTGCGGGTACTGGTCCTTCAAACGCTTCGATAGACCGACACCTGGAGCCTGCGTATCGAAGGTAATGAAAAAGTGATGGTCGCCGGGGATGCCGCGCTTAAGAACGCGCTGCAGGACGGAGCGCACGACGCTGCGCAGCGCGTCTAGGACGAGAGCCTCGTACCGGATAAGATCTTCAGGCATTTCCGCTTCTACGCCAAGCCCCTGCAGGAGTGGCGGCCTTCTGTTGCCCGGCGCCGCCAACCGCGCCTAACAGCAGCTACGCCGTTAGGACTTGGATTCCCAGTGTCGCGCCGCGTTACGCAGCGAGAGCAGCCGGAGCATAGTTGTCGTTTGCAACTATTAGAATGGCCCGATACGGCGGAACCATGCCGAGCGAAAGACTACCCTTTACACCCTCGTCGATCCTATTTCGCCCCCATCAAAAGCCGCCTGATTGAAGTTTCGTCAGAAAAAGCAGCTTGTGGTGGAGGCGCCGGGTACCGCCCCCGGGTCCGATAGGTTTATTACGATATCCATTTATCGCCATAGCTGGCGAGCCAGCGTCCCTAATATAGTTCGTTTGGCTGCCGTTGGAAAGACGAAGACGCAGGAATTACCCAGACGAAGCAATGGCGCCACGCCCGGCTCAATGCTCAAGCTCAGGCCGGCGACTTTTGCGGAGACAGAGCGTAAGTCCGCTAGTCCGTCCTTTTGTCCGGCAAATGCGGACGCGCATCCTCGATCTGCTTTTTTTCCTCGCCCGCTGAAATCCGGCCGCTCCCTTGGTCACGCCGTTTAGGCAAGGCAGGCAGCTCCCGTCTTCCGCGAAGCCAGCCAGCTAAAACCTCGTTACCCTTACGGGAGAGCGCATCCGCATCCTGGCGCGCAGCTGCGGCTCCAACGGTCTGGATCAAAAGGTCCGCCCATTTCCCAGGGCGAAATCTGTAAATGCGAAAGGCATCAGCCTGGGCATACATGCTGCCTTGCTTGTCGAGCTTAACCCTTACGGTATCTTCGTCGAGGCCATCCAGATTGCGGTCGAACCGGCTTCTTCTCTCAACGCCAAGCAAGCGCACGAGATTCTGGCCTTCCATGACGGCGAAGATGGCGGCGAGATAGCGCGAGCGCTCAAGCGCGCGGGTCGATTCGAAACTCGGAGCATTCGCCCTGGCCTTCGCCCATTGCTCGTAATTCTGCTCCCGGTAATCGAGGGGGACTGCCGCGTAATAGTCTCCTCTGTAATCGAAGACCACATCCTGAAGCGGAGCGATCAGCTCGACGGGATTAGGCAAGCTCCCGTCGGGCAAGTGAAATTCATCCTGGAACACCCGATAAAATGTTTCCAAGACCCCTTGCATCGGCCCCCGCTCACGCGCCCTGGACAGATCCTGCCCCAGATTGAAGAACGGCCCGAACGGGCGATTGACGGAAACGAGCAATATGCAGACGTCGACGAAAATCGCGATCAAAAGCGGGATGTAATCACGGCCGCTAAGGCCGGCATCCTCCTCGGACAGTGCTGCCGGGCCTGAAGGCTGCTTCTTTGGCTTTGCCGCGCCCTGATCTGCTCGGGCGATGGCGGCGGCCTGCCGTTAACGAGGCCGATCGCGGTGTTGGACAGCCGCCTGAATGCCTCAATCACAGCCTCGGAGCCCTCGGAGGAGTGCAGCTCGGGCTTCCGCAGCTCCGGCAGATCGTCGATGGTTCGCACAACGCCGTTGAGCGCCGTTTGAAGCTGCGCATCCGGGCAGACGAAGGTTCCACCCCGGTCATCCGGAAAGGCGGTCTGCTTGGTCCGCGCCTGGAATTCGTCCCGGATTTCCCGGATTTGCGGATCTGTGCGGAGTTCATTGAAGCGTGTAACGACAAGCCCGACCTTCCGGTTGAGCCCCTCGATAAACGTCGTTCTGGTTCCTGTCTCCGGATCGATGGTCGATGGATCTTTTTTCAGGACGCGCTGAAGCTCGTTATTCAGATCCTCAATATCAGCCTTAACGGCGTTCGTTCGGGCGCCGATAAGGTTGCTCGCAAACTGAAAGCGCTGGGCATCGGAGTCTCGGAGCCGCCTTCGCGGGCCATCTCCGGGGCGGCTGTTTGGACAGGTGCGTCCGGTCGTCCGCTCCGTTTCGGCCTTTTGCGACGAGATCGCGCTCAACGCCGTCAACGTGGTTTGGAGAAGTTCAAGGCGGCTCTGTCCTGCTTGCAACTCCTGCTGCACCTGAGAAACAGAAGATCCCGCTGCTTGCGTGGTCTGGGCGCCAGCTTCGAGGAAACGCCAATAAAACCCGAAAGCGAACGCAACCGAAATCAAGACGAGAATGATGTAACCGATAATGTAGATGGGATAGAGCACCAGCCGGAGCTGGCCCGAGAACAGGGCGTCGAGGATATAAACAATCATACCCTGAAGCATCAGGACGGCGAGGCCGATTGCGATTTTCGCCGGCAGCCCGATATCGCCCGAGCTCGCGGCGATCAATTGGAGCATGCCCGAATAGGTCGATATCCAGGCGAGCGCGCTGAGGCCGATCAGCAGCACAATCATCAGGGTTGAATACGGGCTGCTACCCCTTGCCGGAAGCGCCATGTGAACTCCCACTCGATTGCTTACCCTGGCGCGGGCGATTTCATTTTTATAAAATTCCGAACGCGGAAAAGGGGATAAAGTTCACGCTGTCGCCCTTGTCAAGTCTGGCCTGGTTCTCGGAAATCTCGATAAGGCCGCTTGCCGCGCGAAGCGAAGAGATCAGGCCGGAACCGTCTCGCTCATATTTCCTGACGATGATCTTGCCGTCATCGCGTTCGAGCCAGCCACGGAAAAATTCGCGCCGCCCTTGCTTTCGGGAGCGAATCTCGAAGGCCGCGGGCAGGGCCAGACGGGGCGGCTCAACCCAAGGCTCCCCAGCCAGCCGGCGCACCGCTGGCCAGACATACAGAAGGGCGCACACCATTACGGCGACAGGATTCCCAGGCAGAGCAAAGCAAAGACACGATCCAATCTTGCCGACGCCCATCGGCCGCCCGGGCTTGATTGCGAGTTGCCACAGGGTCAGCGCATGGCCTCCCCTGAGCGCCGCGATGACATGATCCTCCTCGCCGAGGCTCGCTCCACCCGACGTGATGATCAGATCGTGGTCAAGGGCGGCGGCTTGCAGAGCATCGCGAACGGCGTCGTGGGTGTCGGGAAGGATACCTTTGAAGGTCACATCGGCTGCGAGGGGCGCAAACAGCCCCGAAAGCATCGGACCGTTGGCGTCGTACACGCTGCCTTCCCTGAATGGCGCCCCCGGCGCCAGCACTTCGTCGCCGGTCGAGAACACGCAGATGCGAGGCTTTCTGAAGCAGATCACATCCGGCCGGCCACTCGTAGCAAGCGCAGCCGCATCCTGAGGACGAAGCCGACAGCCTGGCTCAAGAATCGTTGCGCCTTCCGCGACATCCTCGCCGGCAAGCCGCCGGTTCGCGCCCCGCTTGAGTCCGCCAGGGATGAAGACGGAAGCGCCGCCTTCGATGCGGCAGTCTTCCTGCATGGCGACCGTGTCGCATCCATCCGGCATGACCGCGCCGGTAAAAATGCGGTCCGCTCCGCGTTCAACTCTTGGGCTTCGCGATGGCTGGCCTGCCGCGACACGGCCTGACACCGCGAAAACCGCTCCTTCTTTCGCGTCGTAATCTCCAAAGGCGAAGGCATAGCCATCGACCGCGGCGTTCGTGTGGGCCGGGATGGCGCGCGGAGCCTTCACCGCTTCCGCACACACGCGGCCAGTCGCAGCGAAGACGCTGACACTTTCCTTTCCTGGCGCCGGAGCGACGAGCGCCCGCAGAAGCCCGATGGCTTCTTCATGAAGGAGACTGCGCTCAGGAAATGCGAAGCAATCGTCGGCGGCGGTCACGAACGTCCCTTGTCCTTAAGGCGCAGTTGGTGATGGTTGAGAATGAAGTCAGCGATGGCTTCCACGTCGTCCAGTCCGAAAACAGGCAGATGGCCGCCCTCAGCGCCGAAATCGGCTGCAATCGCGACTATGGAGGGATCGGCGGGCGCAAGCGGCGTCCGATTCAGAGCATCAAGGCGACGAACTTCGAGCTTTGGATGCTTTTCGCTTTTGAAACCTTCCACCAGGATCAAATCCGCTCCCTTGATGGCTGCGGTAAGCTCCCCCAGCGTTGGTTCCGGCCGCTCGCGAAGCTCGGTCATAATTGCGAACCGCGCGCGTGAGGAAATGGCGACGGTCTGGGCGCCTGCCGCCCTGTAACGGTAGGAGTCGCGCCCCTCATGATCGATGTCGAACGCATGATGGGCGTGCTTCACCGCAGAGATGTTCAGGCCGGCGTGCGATGAAAGCCGCAATAAGCTTGACCATCAGCGTGGTCTTGCCGGAGTTCTTCCAGCCCACGACGCCAAAAAGCGGTGCTGTCACGGTGTTCGCTCCCTCGTCAGCAAGCGCTCCGCCTCGGCCAGGTCTTCAGGCGTGTTGGCGTTGAAAAATGGGTCGACACGGTTCCCACCGAAATCCGTGAAGGCGAACTCCACGATGCAATGGGGATGACGATCTGTCCAGTGCAGCACTTTCCGTGTGCCCTCCTCCAAAGACAAGACCAAATCCTCCGCAAAAGCGATGGGCCAGAGCCCGAAGACCGGATGAATTTGTCCTCCGGAAGCAGCGAGCGCAATACAGGGGTTAGCTCCGTCTGTCGAGCCGAGCAGCCGTTCCACGAGGTCCAAAGGGAAAAAAGGGGTGTCGCAGGCGGCGGTCACGATGAAGCGAGCATCCGGCGCGGCTTTCGCCGCCCAGCGCATTCCCGCCAGCACGCCAGCCAGAGGACCGGCGAAATCCCGCGTAGCGTCCGCGATGACTGGAAGCCCAAAAGCAGAAAAGCGCGAGGGGTCGCCGTTGGCGTTGAGCGCGAGCGGGGCTGCTTGCTCATGAAGGCGGTCGATAACGTGACCAATCAAGGGCCTTTTATCGAGGCAACGCAATGACTTATCGCCGCCGCCCATCCGGCGGGAAAGTCCGCCGGCAAGGATAACGCCCGCTACCCTTTCCACTTATTCATCCCTGGCGCCCTTGCGTCGATGACGGGCATCCTCATCCTCCACGGCGCCGATGTCCTGATCATAGATAATGCGCTCTTCGCCAGAAAGCACGACAAAGCGCTGGCTCAACCACGGGCTACTCTCGGGCTACGAATCTCAATCTGGTGACTTTCGCAATGGCGCGCCACCCATTAGATAGAGTTGGATCGCTTGCTCCCCTTCCTTAACGGCGGATTTTATGACCGAAACTCTCACGAAAGACGATGTTTTGAAGGTACTCAGAGGCGTCAAGGCGCCGAACGGCCAAGATATCGTGACCTTGGGCCTTCTTTCCGAAATCGTCATAAACAAGGGCAAGGTTTACTTCGCGCTCACGGTTCCGCAACGCGAGGCCAAGACCTATGAGCCCATCCGAAAGGCAGCTGAAACTGCGGTCAAGGCTCTCCCCGGGGCGGCGGGCGCAATGGTGACGCTGACGGCAGACGCTAAAAGTGAGCCGGCGGGAAAAGGCGCGTCTGATCGAGGCATTGGCCGCATCAAGCATATTGTCGCCGTCGCTTCGGGAAAGGGCGGAGTCGGAAAATCGACAACGGCCGTCAACTTGGCGCTCGGGTTCAGGGACAATGGGCTCCGCGTCGGGGTTTTGGATTCGGACATTTACGGCCCTTCGATGCCGCGTCTTCTCTCCATTAAGAGCAAGCCTGAACTCATCGGCGATAATCTGCTCGCGCCCCTAGAGAAGTATGGTTTGAAGGTAATGTCCATCGGCTTTCTGGTGGAGGAAGAAACGCCGATGATCTGGCGCGGCCCCATGGTCATCTCGGCATTGACCCAAATGTTGAAGGATGTGGCGTGGGGCGAGTTGGATATTCTTGTGGTCGATATGCCTCCGGGCACCGGCGACGCTCAACTCACCATGGCTCAGCAGGTGCCCCTTTCGGGCGCGGTTATCGTGTCGACCCCGCAAGATCTCGCGCTCATAGACGCCCGCAAGGGACTTAACATGTTCAAGCGCGTGAACGTGCCTGTGCTCGGCATCATTGAAAACATGAGCTATTTCCTGTGCCCGAAATGCGGGCATCGCTCCGAAATCTTCAGTCATGGCGGCGCGCGTCATGAAGCCGAGCGCCTTGGCGTGCCTTTCCTTGGCGCGCTTCCGCTGGATATGTCGATACGAGAGACGTCCGATTCCGGTCATCCCATCGTCGCCGCCGACCCATCGTCGGTGAACGCCAAGATTTACAAGACGATCGCTGAGGCTCTGTGGCGACGCCTCAGCAGCAAGGAAGCAACCTCCCAGGCGCCGAAGATTGTGATCGAGTAGTGCTGGACATAAAAAAAGCCCCGTCGGATTGACGGGGCTTAGTTTGAATGAAGGGGGGATTTTGACATCCTTGGCATGCCTGGCGACGACCTACTCTCCCACGATGTAGTACCATCGGCGCAGGAACGTTTCACGGTCGAGTTCGGGATGGGATCGAGTGGGGGCGTTCCGCTATTATCACCAGGCAAGCGAAGGATGTTTTGGATCACGGGCGCTGCTGCAGGCAGCGAGCGCCCATGCTCAGAATGATCTGTTTAAGTCTTTTCGCCAGCTCACCTGCTTTTGGGTGAGCATTGACTAATGAGAGCGATGAAGCCGATCGAACGATTAGTACTGGTAAGCTCCACGCGTTGCCGCGCTTCCACATCCAGCCTATCAACGTGGTGGTCTTCCACGGTTCTCAAGGGAGAACTTGTTTCGAGGCGAGTTTCCCGCTTAGATGCCTTCAGCGGTTATCTCTTCAACACTTAGCTACCCTGCACTGCGGCTGGCGCCACAACAGGTCCACCAGAGGTGTGTCCATCCCGGTCCTCTCGTACTAAGGACAGCTCCTCTCAATTCTCCTACACCCACGGCAGATAGGGACCGAACTGTCTCACGACGTTCTGAACCCAGCTCACGTACCGCTTTAATTGGCGAACAGCCAAACCCTTGGGACCTGCTCCAGCCCCAGGATGCGATGAGCCGACATCGAGGTGCCAAACAACCCCGTCGATATGGACTCTTGGGGGTCATCAGCCTGTTATCCCCGGCGTACCTTTTATCCGTTGAGCGATGGCCCTTCCACTCAGGACCACCGGATCACTAAGGCCGACTTTCGTCTCTGCTCGACTTGTGGGTCTCGCAGTCAGGCAGGCTTATGCCTTTGCACTCGACAGCTGATTTCCGACCAGCTTGAGCCTACCGTCGCACGCCTCCGTTACTCTTTGGGAGGCGACCGCCCCAGTCAAACTACCCACCACACACTGTCCCGGAACCGGATAACGGTCCGCGGTTAGATATCCATGATCGCAAGGGTGGTATTTCAAGGGTGACTCCACGAGACCTGGCGGCCTCGCTTCAAAGTCTCCCACCTATCCTACACATGTAATCACGAATACCAGTGTGAAGCTATAGTAAAGGTGCACGGGGTCTTTCCGTCTAACCGCAGGAACCCCGCATCTTCACGGGGAATTCAATTTCACTGAGTCTGCGTTGGAGACAGTGGGGAAGTCGTTACGCCATTCGTGCAGGTCGGAACTTACCCGACAAGGAATTTCGCTACCTTAGGACCGTTATAGTTACGGCCGCCGTTTACTGGGGCTTCAATTCGGAGCTTGCACCCCTCCTCTTAACCTTCCAGCACCGGGCAGGCGTCAGACCCTATACGTCGCCTCGCGGCTTCGCAGAGCCCTGTGTTTTTGGTAAACAGTCGCCACCCCCTGGTCTGTGCCCCTCCGCAATGCTTGCGCAAAGCGAAGGCCCTCTTATCCCGAAGTTACGAGGGTAATTTGCCGAGTTCCTTCAACGCAGTTCTCTCAAGCGCCTTGGTATGCTCTACCTGTCCACCTGTGTCGGTTTAGGGTACGGTCGTTTGGGGGGCTATTTCCTGGGACTGCTTCACGGCCAAACCAATCCGATAAGGTTTGACAATTTACGCAATCCGTCACCATCCCCTGGCTGGAGACTATTAACTCCATTCCCATCGACTACGGCTTTCGCCCTCGTCTTAGGAGCCGGCTAACCCTGCTCAGATTAACTTTAAGCAGGAACCCTTGGACTTTCGGCGAGAGTGTCTCTCACACTCTTTATCGTTACTCATGTCAGCATTCGCACTTCCAATACCTCCAGCATGCCTCGCAGCACACCTTCACTGGCTTATGGAACGCTCCGCTACCGCTTGCATTGCTGCAAACCCGCAATTTCGGTGCGTGGCTTAATCCCCGTTACATTTTCGGCGCAAGAACCCTTATTTAGACCAGTGAGCTGTTACGCTTTCTTTAAATGATGGCTGCTTCTAAGCCAACATCCTGGTTGTTT
>CAWFXN010000013.1:0-32500 GCA_963819665.1 uncultured Alphaproteobacteria bacterium | reverse complement strand
CCTCTTCTACCGCGGCGCTCACGTGGTTACGGTCGCCCGTAGCGCCGACGGCGCCTATAGCACCAGCGATAAGCCGCTGAAACCTGAAGAAAATTACGAAGAAAGCAGCGGCCAACGCGCGAGCGTTTATGTCAGCACCTACCGTGCGGCCAAATCTCAGGAACTGCCGAACGACTTCGTAATGAAGTTCCTCAGAGTTCACTCCTACGACGTGGACTTCAAGCAGCGCGTCAAGGCCGGTGACAGCTTTGAACTGTTTTACGAGCTTGTGCAGGATGAAAACGGCGTCGAGAGGCCGGGCGAGTTGCTTTACGCAGGCGTGACGGTCGGCGGGGAAACCCATGGCTATTACCGGTTTCGCACCTCGGACGGCGGCGTCGACTATTACGACGACAAAGGCTCCAACTCGAAAAAATTCCTCATGCGAACCCCGATTCGCGGCGCGCGTCTCACGTCGGGCTTCGGCTATCGCAAGCATCCGCTTCTGCAGACAGTGCGCGCCCATCTGGGCGTCGACTGGTCCGGGCCAATCGGAAGCCCGATCATGGCGACTGGCAACGGCGCCATCGAGGTGGCCGGTCGCGAAGGAAACTACGGGAACTACATCCGCATTCGTCATGCCAACGGTTATAAGACAGTGTACGCGCATTTATTGCGTTTCGCCGCGGGCGTCACAAAGGGCGTGAAGGTGCGCCAAGGCCAGATCATCGGCTATTTGGGCAATACCGGTATGTCGACCGGCCCGCACGTTCATTACGAGGTGCTGATCAACAACCAGCACACCAATCCGCTCTCGATCAAAATCCCGAAGAGCCGCCAGCTTCAGGGCCGCTTGCTGACAGACTTCCGTCGAGAGAAAGCGCGCATCGACGATCTGATGCACCGCCCGCCGGTCAAGACCAGAGTCGCGACTGTCGAAAAGTGATGATTGCAGCGGGCATGTCTCCCGGAGGTGTGGAGGCGTCCCCCGGGAGCGCTTCGCGTTTTAGGCGGCGAGGCTGAACGAACGGCCGTTGATGATCAGGCCATCGGCGCCGGACGTAACCCGGGCCGTATCGCCATCCTTGATCCCCCCTGACAGAATCAGCTCGGAAAGCGGGTCCTGCACCGCGCGCTGGATGATTCGCTTGAGCGGACGCGCGCCATAAGCCGGGTCGTAACCGCGATCCGCAAGCCAGGTCCGAGCCTTATCGTCGAGGTCGAGGGTGATTTTGCGCTCATCCAAGAGCTTTTGCAGCCGCTTGAGCTGGATCTCGACGATGGCGCCCATCTCTTCACGCCGGAGGCGATGGAAGAGGAGAATGTCGTCGATGCGGTTCAAGAACTCGGGGCGGAAATGGGCGCGCACCACCGCCATGACCTTGTCGCGCACGGCATTGACATCCTGTCCCAGCGGTTGGGTCTGGAGGTACTCGGCGCCGAGATTGGACGTCATGATGATGATCGTGTTGCGGAAATCGACCGTGCGGCCCTGGCCATCGGTCAACCGGCCATCGTCCAAAACCTGCAAAAGCACGTTGAAGACATCCGGATGCGCCTTCTCGATCTCGTCGAAAAGCACGACCTGATACGGGCGGCGGCGGACCGACTCGGTCAGCGCGCCCCCTTCCTCATAACCAACATAGCCGGGAGGCGCGCCGATAAGCCGGGCCACGGAGTGCTTCTCCATGTACTCCGACATATCGATCCGCGTCATGGCATGCTCGTCGTCGAACAGGAAAGCGGCCAAGGCGCGGGCCAGCTCCGTTTTGCCGACGCCGGTCGGCCCAAGGAACATGAACGAGCCGATGGGCCGATTCGGGTCTTGCAAGCCAGCGCGCGCGCGCCTCACCGCTGTCGAAACAGCGCGAACGGCTTCCGCCTGCCCGATGACTCGCTTGCCAAGCTCGTCCTCCATGCGAAGCAGCTTGTCTTTTTCGCCTTCGAGCATCTTCTCCACGGGGATGCCCGTCCAGCGTGACACGACCGCCGCGATGTGATCGGGCGTGACGGCCTCCTCCACCATGCCGCGATGCGAATCGGCAGCGGTTTCCATCGCCTTCAGCCGCTTTTCGAGACCGGGAATGATGCCGTAAGACAGCTCGCCCGCCCGAGCGAGATCGCCTTTTCGCTGCGCCCGCTCCAGTTCGATTCGAGCCGCTTCCAGTTCCTCTTTGACCTTCTGCGCCGAAGCGAGCTTCTCCTTCCGACTCGAGCGCCGCAAACGCTTTTCGAGACCGGGATTGAGCCGTAGGATCGTTCCCCCGCTCGACTCCCGCTCGACTTTCGTCCGTCTGTCGAGTTCGTCAAGCTCCTCCGGTTTCGAATCGACCTGCATGCGAAGCCGGCTTCCCGCCTCGTCCATAAGGTCGATCGCCTTGTCCGGAAGGAAGCGGTCGGTGATGTAGCGATTCGAAAGCGTCGCGGCGGCCACCAGCGCCGAATCGGTGATTCGCACGCCGTGATGAAGCTCGTACTTTTCCTTCAGACCGCGCAGAATCGAAATGGTGTCCTCGACCGTCGGCTCCGAGACGAAGACAGGCTGGAAGCGCCGGGCCAGCGCGGCATCCTTTTCGATATGTTTCCGGTATTCGTCGAGCGTGGTGGCGCCGACGCAATGCAGTTCGCCCCGGGCCAGCGCCGGCTTCAAAAGGTTGGACGCATCCATCGCCCCTTCGGCCTTGCCCGCGCCGACGAGCGTGTGAAGCTCGTCGATGAAGAGGATGATGCCGCCCTCCGCCGCGGTGATCTCCTGCAGCACGGACTTCAGCCGCTCCTCGAACTCGCCGCGATATTTCGCGCCTGCGATAAGCGCGCCCATAGTCGAGCGCGAGAAGCTTCTTGTCGCGCAGGCTTTCGGGCACGTCGCCGTTCACGATGCGCAAGCGCGAGCCCTTCGGCGATGGCGGTTTTTCCGACGCCCGGCTCGCCGATCAGGACAGGATTGTTTTTGGTGCGCCGCGACAAAACCTGGATGGTGCGGCGAATTTCCTCATCCCGGCCGATCACAGGATCGAGCTGGCCCTTGGCGGCGGCATCGGTGAGATCGCGAGCGTACCGTTTCAGCGCATCGTAAGCCTGCTCGGCAGATGCGCTGTCCGCCGTGCGGCCTTTTCGCAACTCGTTGATCGCCGCGTTCAGACCCGTTGGGGTTACGCCAGCATCCGCCAGAATTTTCGAGGTGTCGGCATCCCTCTCCATCGCCATTGCGAGAAGCAGCCGCTCAACGGTGACGTAGCTGTCGCCGGCCTTCTCTGCGATCTTTTCCGCCTGGTCGAGAACCTTGGCAAGCTGAGGCGAGATGTAGACCTGCCCTGCGCCAGTCCCCGAGACCTTCGGCATTTTGGCGAGCGCCTGCTCAACACGGGCGAGCGCGTCGCCAGGGCGGCCACCCGAGGCCGCGATCAGCCCGGCAGCCAATCCTTCGCTATCGTCCAGCAGAACTTTGAGGAGGTGCTCCGGCGCCAGCCGCTGATGGCCTTCGCGAAGCGCAAGCGATTGAGCGGATTGAAAGAAGCCCTTGGACCGATCGGTCAGTTTTTCGAAATTCATTGTTGCCTCAATGGCCGCGGCTTCCGGCCGCTAATTCGTGAGAGAGGTAGCATCGATGCGCTGATATATGGCACCATTGCCAGACAAGAAAAGGTCACCGGCCATGACCGCGCTGCCGATAATTGCCAAGCTCGTGCACTACCCTGTCAAAGGATTGAACGGGCTGGCGAAAGCCCAAGCCGTGTTAACGGTCGGCGAAGGCATGCCTTTGGACCGCCTCTATGCCATCGAGAACGGAAGCCACCGTTTCGACGCCCAAAATCCCAAGTGGTTTCCGAAGACACATTTCTTGCAGCTCATGCGCAACGAGCGGCTTGCAAGCCTCGCGCTGACATTCGATGAGGAAAGCCACGCCCTGACCCTGTTTCGCGATGGAAAGCAGGTTGCGAAAGGGATGCTCAAGACCAAGCTTGGCCGGCAGATTATCGAGCAATTTCTCTCAAGCTATATGAGGGCGGATTTGAAGGGTCCGCCGCGAATCGTATGCGCCGAGGGCCACAGCTTCACGGATATCGCCGAAAAAGCCTTGCACATCGTAAACCTGGAGACCGTTCGCGCCGTAAGCCGCGTCATAGGCGTCGATCTCGACCCGCTTCGCTTTCGGGCAAATATCTATTTTGATGGCGTGCCGGCATGGCAGGAGAGAAGCTGGCTCGGCAAGACAATCGCGTGCGGCGACGCGCTCCTGAAAGTATTTGACGAGACGGGGCGCTGCGAGGCGACGAGCGTCGACCCGAAGACAGCCCTCCGCGGCCTATCTGTCCCGTCCGCGTTGTTGCGAACGTGGGGTCACGACAAACTTGGCCTCTACGCAAAAGTGGTTTGCGACGGCGTCATTTCGACGGGGGATGCTGTGAGGGTGAATTGAGGCGATGTCCGGTTAGGACGCCGCCTCCTCGGTCTTGGGCTCGCCAGGCTCGGGAGAACCATTCGATCCCTGCGCAGAGCGCGCCATTTCCGGCCTGGCCGTTAAAGGTCTTGGACTGATGCTCGCCTATCGGACGCCGCCGGCGGCGGCGCGGCATTCTATCGGCGTCTGCCTGCGGCGCCCCATAAGGCTCTCCGCTAACAGGCGGCTGCGCGCCATTCGGGGCAGGCGCCACGACCGGCTGCGGCTGCTGCTGCGGCTGGATCTGCGGGAAGGCGTTCTGCGGAATATACGGCTGAGGCTGTTGATGCTGATTGTAGGCTGCGCGATCTGGAAAAGACCGCTGTGGAGGAATGTAGTCCTCAATGTCGCCTTCGTCAGAGTCGCCGTCAAAATCGCGCTGGAAAGGCTCGGGCTGGTTGAACCGCCCTCCTCCGTTCATGCCGGGCTGACCTTCCATGCCGGGCATCGACATGTTCTGCGCCTGCGCGGCCAGAATGATTCGGTTATAATGCTCTGCATGCTGGAGATAATTCTCAGCCGCCACTGTATCGCCGGACGACATCGCGTCCCTTGCCAAAGAGGCGTATTTTTCCGCGATGTGCATGGCTGTACCGCGAATCTTCACGTCGGGACCGCTTGACTCGAAGTTCCGGCTCATTGCGTTTTGCGGCTTCCGGCCTCCACGATTGCGGCCTCTGCGGCTTTGCTGTCCTTGCCTCATGGGTCCTTCTTGATTGAGGTCACAAATTGCCAATTCACTCAAGCCCAACGGACCTTACTCTCGGATCAAGCCTGCGAATGTAAAAAAACTCTCAGTTTTACCAGCCGTCAGAAAACTGCCGACACCAACTCAAAGCGCAGATTTTCCAGACCGTACTGTTTAAGAAACGTGCCGCCAACGACACAGCCGACGCCTACAATTGTAGCATCCGCTTCACTTGCCGATTTTTTGGTAGCCCTACGTTCTATGGCCTCGTCCTTTTCTTAACCCGCTGCGGGTGTTCGTGACGAGGTCGCCTCTCACCATGACCCTATCCCGAAAGAGCCGGATTTCCAACCTTTTTTTTGGACTTGGTTTCACAGTCCACCGACTGTCGCCGTCCTGCAACGGCACGCTCTATTCCGTTCAGATCGACCAAAACCCGCGCTTCAAGACAACACGCGCCAAGCGCAGAGTTCACCATCATCTCACGCACTATTTGCGCCTGCCGGTAACCGGTTTCGAAAATTAGCAAGCCTTTGGCGCCCAGCACTCTAAAGGCTTCAGCGAGAATCATCCGGAAAGCTTCAAGCCCATCCTCCCCGCCATCAAGCGCGAGGCGCGGATCGAAAGCTTGGACCTCCGCCTCAAGCCCGGCTATCTCCGAGGAGCCGATATAGGGCGGATTGGAGACGATGATATCGAAAGATCGCATCTCCGAGAGCGCGAGCCCAGTCAGCACATAAGAAGGATGCGCGGTTAAGCAACCCCAACCGGCGCAAATTTTCTCTTGCCGTGCAAAGAGCTTCTTGGCTCAGGTCGACACCGACGCCGGTGCTCAGCGGCAGTTCGGACAAGAGTGCGCCGAGCAGACAGCCGGAGCCCGTGCCAAGGTCGAGAATGCGAATTGGCGACGTCGAAAGTCCTTCTGCGCGAACATAGTCGAGCACGGCCTCCACAAGAAGCTCGGTCTCGGGCCTTGGATCGAGCGTGTGGGGCGAGAGGCTGAACGGCAGCCCCCAGAACTCCCGGTATCCGATGATGCGGGACACCGGTTCGCCCGCGAGGCGGCGCGCCGCAACCTCATTGATCCGCGCTGTCATCTCGGGCGACAGCATGAACCCTGGTTCCGCAATCGTTTGCTCGGGCGTAAGCGCGCAGACGTGGGAAGCGAGAAGGCGGGCGTCCAGCCCCGCCGTTTGCACGCCGGCTTCCCGAAATGCTCTGCCAAGCCCGCGTATGGCCTCGCCCAGCCCCATCGCGCCGGGGGCTAAGCAAACTTCGTTAACCTGGCCAGGGGGTTGCATCCCAAGCTCCGTTCGCTTCGTCATCCCGGCCAAGCGAAGCGCAAGCCGGGATCGAAAAAAGACAGGCACTTCAATTTGCTACGATCCCGGACAAGGCTTCGCCTTTCCGGGATGACAGGGGCATTTCCGGCGCCGGATCAGGCAGGCGCCTTCTCTTCAGCCGCAAGCTGGCTCGCCTGGTGCTCCGTGATGAGCGCGTCGATGATGGTATCGAGGCCATCGCCTTGCATGATCTGCGGAAGATTGTAGAGCGTCACGTTGACTCGATGGTCCGTAACGCGGCCCTGCGGAAAATTGTAGGTTCTGATGCGCTGCGAGCGGTCGCCCGACCCGATCTGATCCTTCCGTTCCGCCGCGCGCGCCTCGGCAGCCTTCGTTCGCTCCATATCGTAAAGCCTCGCGCGGAGCACTTGCATGGCTCTCGCGCGGTTCTGATGCTGAGACTTTTCGCTCGAGGTGACGACGATGCCTGTCGGAATGTGTGTAAGGCGCACGGCCGAGTCCGTCGTGTTTACGTGCTGGCCGCCAGCGCCGCTCGCCCGCATGGTGTCGATACGGATATCCTCGGGGCGTATTTCGATATCGATGTCCTCGGCTTCGGGCAGGACCGCAACCGTCGCCGCCGAAGTGTGGATGCGCCCCTGGTTCTCGGTTTCCGGCACGCGCTGGACGCGATGCACGCCCGATTCGAATTTCATGCGCGCGAAAACGCCCTTGCCCGTGATGCCCGCCACGATTTCCTTGTAGCCGCCCGCATCGGCGTCGCTCGCTGAAAGAACCTGAACTTTCCAGCCCTTCAGGTCGGCATAGCGCTGATACATGCGGAAAAGATCGGCCGCGAACAGCGCCGCCTCCTCGCCGCCCGTGCCTGCGCGAACCTCAAGGATCGCGCTTTTTTCGTCCGCCGCGTCCTTGGGCAGAAGCATGATCTGCAAATCGTGCTCCAGCTGATCGACGCGCGGAGCCACCGTCTCAAGCTCCTCGCGGGCAAGCTCGGCCATGTCGGGCTCGGAAGCCGGATCCTCGATCATCTGCCGGAGGCTGTCGCGTTCATGCTGCGCGCCCTGAAGAGACTTGATGGCGGCCACCAACGGATCGAGCTCGGCAAACTCCTTGGAGAGCTTCACAAAGGTTTCGTGATCCAATCCGGAGGCGAGCTGCGTCTGAAGCGCTTCCCAGCGGGCGACGAGACGATGGAGTTTTTCTTGTGGGATGGATACCATGGGTTTTCGCTCCGCCGCGCTTCGAAAAAGCGTGCCTGCCTAGATCAAGCCGCCCTTAATCGGAATCGATTAAAGGCGAAAAAGTTGATCGATTCTAGAGTGCTAGAGCAGCTTATCCGCGTCCCGATAGACGCGGGCGGCTCTCGTGTGGCGTCTCGCAATTGCCCACACCCTTTGCCTCAAGCTCTTATAGGCAATTGCGGGCCATAAGCCACACTAGAATCTTGCTTTTGCTAATGTCCCTTATGTCTCCGAATTGCCCTGAGACGCCGCTGCAAGGCTGAGCGGCGTTCGAAGGCGGGACACTAGCGCGACGTTAAATGTCAACGTTTTCTTTCTGGGCAAATTCTGCGAGTTCTTGCCGGATCTTCGTGCAGTTCCTGTCAATAAGCTCAAACAGCGTTTCGCGCAGCTTCTTTGTGTTGAGCGACAGCACCATGGCCTTGACCGGGCCAATCGATGCCGGCGCCATGGATATCTGGCGATACCCGAGCCCGATCAAGGCCATCGCCTCCAAGGGACGGGCCGCCATTTCTCCGCAGAGTGAGAGATCGGTGCCGTGGGCTTTTGCCCGGTCGGCTATTTTCCGCAAAACCCTCAGCGCCGAAGGATTAAGAGAATCGAAGCGCCACGCGACGCGGTCGTTTTCCCGGTCAGCGGCGAAGAGAAATTGAAGGAGATCATTGCTCCCAACCGAAACGAAATCGACAAGCGGCAGGATCTCATCCAGCTGGTAGATGATCGACGGCACCTCGATCATGATCCCGACGCGGGTTTTGGTCGGCAGTTCGTGACCATGCATTGCCGCATGCGCGATTTCCTTGTCGATGTGCGCCTTTGCCGCGAGATACTCCGAGGTATCGGCGATAAACGGCAGCATCACAGAAAGTTCTCGCCCGGCAGCCGACCGCAAGAGCGCCCGGATCTGCGTCCGGAAGAGACCCGGCCGGTCAAGCGACATGCGGATCGCCCGCCATCCGAGCGCCGGGTTCTCTTCATTAAGCTTCTTCAGATAAGGCAGAACCTTATCGCTGCCCACATCGAGAGTTCGGAAAACAACGCGACGGCCCGGCGCCATATCGAGCACGCGGGCATAGGCGGCGCGCTGCTCGTCCATTTTGGGGAACTTCGACGCGACCATGAACTGCAGCTCGGTCCTGAACAGCCCGATCCCGTCCGCTCCGCTCTGATAGAGGTGCGGCATATCGACGAGCAGGCCGGCATTCATGTTCAGTACGACGCGCTCTCCGTCCTTCGTGACCGCGGGCGAATGCCTCAGTTTGATAGAAGCGAGCCTGCCGTCTGGCCCGGAAGCGCGCTTTGTCGGCGTAGGCCCTGATCAGCTCAAGCGAGGGCCGGATATGAAACTGCCCGGTGGCGGCGTCGAGGATCGCCGGATCGCCGTGATCGGCGGCGGCCACGACATCGGGCACCTGGACAAGAACGGCGAGATTGAACGAACGGGCGACGATGGTGACGTGAGCGGTTGCGCCGCCGTCCTCGATCACAAGGCCGCGCAGCTTCTTAGGATCGTAATCGAGAAGCTCGGCGGCTCCCATATTGTGAGCGACGAGGATGGCGTCATTCGGCAGCCTGCGCAGGGCCGCGCCATGGTCGTGTCCCTGCAGCGTGCGGAGCAGCCTGTTGGAAAGATCGTCGAGGTCGTGCGAACGCTCACGCCAGAAGCTGTCACCCGTCTTCATGAGCTGCGTGCGCATATTCTGCTGCACGCGCTCGACCGCCGCCTCCGCCGTAAGGCCCGCCGAGACGGCGTCGCGCATACGGCGCGCCCACCCGCGGTCGTGGACGAGCATCTGAACGGTCTCGATGATCTCTTTGTGCTCGCCGTCCGTTGGCGTGTCATCCGAAAGAAGGCGGTTGATATCCCCCTTCACCCGGTCGAGCGCATCATCCAGGCGTTTCAACTCTGCCGGTATGTTCTCCGCGAAGAATTTGAGAACGGCCGGCCGGGGCTCATGCAGCGCAATGTGACCGAGCGCAAGACCATCCGAGAGGGGCGTTCCCTTCAGGGTGACCGACGTTTCCCGGCGGCTCGGCGCGGGCACGACGGCTCCGGCAAAGGTGCCCGAAGCGATCATCTCCGCCAGCACCATCGCCGTCGTTTCGAGCGCCTCGACCTCCTCGGTCGTATATTTCCGCTCGATCTTGTTCTGAACCGTGAGCACGCCGATGGTGCGCCGCTCACGAACGATCGGCACGCCGAGGAAGGAATGATAAATCTCCTCCCCCGTTTCGGGCTTGTATGAGAAGGCCGGGTGTTTCTGGGCGTCCGAGAGATTGACCGGCTCGCCCCAGGCAGCGATCAGGCCGACAAGACCCTCGCCTTTCTTCATGCGCAGGATATGAACGGCTTCTTTTCTCAGGCCTTCTGTCGCGAAAAGCTCAAGGGCGTCGTCTGGAAGGCGGACATAAATCGAGCTCACCTCGGCGATCATGTTCGAGGCTATCACTTTGACGATGCTGTCCAGCTTCGCCTGGGGCTCTGACGCACTCGCCATGATCGCCCGCAGTTGCCGGATCAGCACCCATGGTGCACGCTCAGTCCAGGGCATCTGCCCGGTCCAATGACCTTTTGGTTGTGAATTTACCGGCGCCTTTTCGTTGAGCGCCACTTCGTTTTATTTGCCTGCTTCTTTACGTTCGATCCAAGCCGAAAAGGCTGTGAAGCGTCTTAACGGCAGCCTCCGTGTGGGCCGCGCCGAGCAAGACGCTAATCTTGATTTCTGACGTCGATATGGCCTGGATGTTGATCTGCTTCTCGGCCAAAGCCTGAAACATCTCCGCGGCCACGCCCGCATGGCTGCGCATACCGACGCCGATCACCGAGACCTTTACCATATCGGTATCGCCGCGTAAGTCCTTATAGCGGATCGTGTCCTTGCGATCGCGCAGCACTTGGAGCGCACGCGGAAGGTCTGTCGCCGCGACGGTGAATGTGAGGTCGGTCTTGCGGCCATCCTCCGAGATATTCTGAACGATCATGTCCACGTTGATGTTCGCCTCGGCAAGCGGCATGAAGATGCTGGCTGCGACGCCCGGCTTGTCCTCGATACTGAGGACGGTGATCTTCGCTTCATCCCTTGCGTAAGCTATACCGCTAACAACGTGTTGCTCTAACATTTCCGTTTCGTCGCAAACAAGCGTCCCGCACTTTTCCGGCATTCCGGCTTGAGCGGGTTCGCAGGTTTCTGGTGGATCGAAGCTAGAACGGACTTGTACACGCACCCCTTGCGCCATTGCAAGCTCTACGGAACGGGTCTGGAGCACTTTTGCGCCCTGAGACGCCATTTCGAGCATTTCCTCATAGGACACCCGTGGAAGCCGCCGGGCAGACGGTACAATGCGCGGGTCGGTTGTGTACACACCGTCCACATCCGTATAGATGTCGCATCTGTCCGCTTTCAAGGCGGCTGCAAGCGCCACCGCGGTCGTGTCGGAACCGCCGCGCCCGAGCGTGGTTATCCGGTTCCTGGGGCTGATTCCCTGAAACCCTGCTACGACCGCCACTTCTCCCTGATCGAGACGGCGCAGCAGGTCAGCCGCTTCGATGCGATCGATGCGGGCGCCGCCGTGCGCGTCGTCCGTTTTGAGCGGGATCTGCCATCCCTGCCAGGAGCGCGCGGATACACCCATGGATTGCAGGATGATCGCCATCAGGCCCGCTGTAATTTGCTCCCCGGAAGACACGACGGCATCATATTCGCGCGTGTCGTGGAACGGATGCGCCTCGCGCGTCCAGGCGACGAGCTGGTTCGTGTGTCCAGCCATGGCGGATACAACCACGACGACGCGATTGCCTGCCTCGGCCTCGCGCTTCACGTGGAAGGCCGAATTTTTTATGCGGGCGATGTCAGCGACGGAAGTTCCGCCAAACTTCATGACGAGGAGCATGTTCGTGAGCTATGGTGCAAGAGTGAAATCAGAATTGGCGAAAACATAGAGCGCCCAGGGACATAAGGAACGCCATCGGTGGGGATTGAGGCAGAAACACGGCATAGCCCATCACTCGATGCGGCAGAGTTCCGTCATTTTGAGGGGCTTGCCAAAGAGTGGTGGGACGAGCGCGGGAAATTTGGCGGTCTCCATGCCCTCAATCCTGCGCGGCTCGCATTCATTGTTGCGGAAGTCCAGAGTTGGCGTAATCAACAAAACCAATCCTTTCGCCCCCTGGACGGCCTTTCTGTCCTCGACATTGGCTGCGGAGGCGGCATCCTGTCGGAACCGCTCGCACGGCTCGGCGGGAGTGTAACAGGAATTGACCCGGTCGAGGAGTCAATCGGGGTTGCGACGCTCCATGCGAAAAATCAGGGTTTGAACATCGCCTATCGCGCGGCGACCGCCGAAGCGCTTGAATCGGAGGGTCGCGCGTTCGACATGGTTGTCGCATCCGAGGTTATCGAGCATGTCGCCGACGTTTCGTCGTTCCTGAAAACCTGCCGCGCTCTTTGCAAGCCGCGCGGGCTGCTTATCATATCGACGCTCAGCCGGACAACGAAATCCTACGCGCTCGCCATCGTGGCCGCCGAACATATTCTCGGGCTTGCCCCGAAGGGCACCCACGATTGGAAGAAGTTTATAAAGCCTGAGGAGCTTCAGGCCCAGCTCAAGGAAGCAGGATTCGAGATTGGCAGACTCTCCGGAATGGTGTTCAAACCTCTTATGGGGGTCTGGTCCCTGTCAGACAGGGATCTGTCGATAAACTATATCCTATCGGCGGAGGCGGCGTGACTTTACAATGGCGGGTGCGCCCGGCCGAGGCGGCGGACGAGGCCGGCTGGCGGCGTTTGTGGAAGGGTTACTGCGACTTCTACGAGGTTTCGATTTCTGAGGATGTCACCGACGCGCTGTGGCGGAGGATCATGGACGGCGGGGCAGGCATCCAGGCGGTTGTCGCCGAAAGCGTCTCCACAAAGATGGAACCGCAGCTCCTCGGGTTCGGAAACTACGTTCTTCACCCCTACACCTGGGGGAAAGGGGTGATGTGCTACCTCGAAGACCTCTTCGTGGCCGAACAGCACCGGCGCGCGGGCGTGGGAAGAGCGATTATCGAGGCGCTGATCAAGATGGGCTACGACAACGGCTGGGCCCGCGTCTATTGGCACACTCATGAAAGCAACGACATGGCGCGGTCGTTGTACGAGAAGGTCATCCCGGTCGACCCCTTTGTCCGGTACGTCGTTCACCTTCGCTGAGGCGGGCGGGTTTGCCGATGGAGAAAAACACGATCCCGCAAAGCGAGGCCATCGCCCTCTACAACGTATACCGGGATTACGTGAAGCACGAAGACACGTTGATGAACGTGCGCATGACCTGGTTTCTGACAACGCAAGCGTTCCTGTTCAGCTGCTACGCCTTGTTGAACCAGAAAAGGATAAGCGCGGGGAGCTTCGAGCTTGTAAGATCCTGGCAGGAGTTCATAGGCGACATCACAGACTTGAAGTTCAAATTCGGCGCCGTCATCCTGGTGCTGATCTGTTTCTTCGGATTTTTTACCGCGCGCCGTTCCTACATTTCCGTGAGGGCGGCGTCTCTCGCCGTTATAGCCTTGAGAAGCAAGTGGGATGCGGAACTCGCCCAGAACGGGGGGTTTGCAAGTCTGCCGAATATCACCGGCGGGGGCGACGCAAAGGCCAGGGACGAGGGGTGGGCTTCAGCCGCATTCCTGCCGAGAGCCGCCATGGTGATATGGGTCTTGATCGCGATTACGCACTGCTTTTTGCTCCGCGCCTGAGCAAAGCTCCGCCGACTCCGGCCAACGGAAAGCCGTCAACGTGCCAGCGAAGCCTTAGCCGGGATCGTATAAACGTTGGTATCATCGCTGCTTTTATACGATCCCGGATTGTTTCGCAGCGCTTGACCGTTGAGATAGCACAACAATAGTGACAGCTACTTATGCACTGTGGCGACGAGTCACGCGTTGACCTTAAGCTCCGATTATCGCTTGAGCAACAACGGCCGGATTATTGAGACTGTCAATGGCGCTAAACAGCTCTCGGTGAGGGGTGTTCGACGAACAACGCAGATTTCATTCACGGTAAAGGTGCCTATGGCGAGCAGCGTATCACACGCAGGAGGTGGCTACAGGCTGCCATATCTATCTCTGCCCAGCGGATGTACCGCATCCAAAATCTGATCGTCGTTAGCTGTGTACGAGGGCGCCAGGAGCGCTAGGTATTCAAGTTCAGGCCCACGACAATCGGCTCGCGATAGTAATTGGCACAGTCGAAGATAAGCAATGCCGCGATAGTCGTTGATGGCCTAAATGCGGCGTCCTATGTTCAGGCCTCGCCCGGATCACGATCTCCTTCGCTCGTGCGAGGTTACAGTGTCTGCGTCCGAGCGTTCTCGTTCACGCGAATGCCGCTGCAGTCCCGCGTCACCGTAAGTGCATAAAACATCTTGCAGCGACGCAATCCAGCCACTGAGCCAATCATCCTCGGCGCTTGCGGCAAAGTCGAACAAATCGATGCCGCGCGCGTCGCCCTCTACGGAGCTATTAGACGAAGGCTGTTCGGTTGACGTCGTCGCTGTCCAGCGCAGAAACGTCCGGGCGCAATTGTGGATCTGAATCCCGGCGCGTTGAGCTCCAAGCGTGCTCTGCGCGAGGCTTCGATGTCGGCCAGTGGATGGCGGCTGCGTTTCCGCGCGGCACCAGGCGAAACGCTGACGCATCGAACAATCGTGGGGATTTAGAGCGCACGCCCATACCATGCTCCTAGCCGAGGTCGGGGCAGGTCAGAACAATACGACTGCTGAGTACGGCAAACACGCATCTCGATCACGTCACGCTGCCGAAGGGCTCGATGCTGCGAGCATATCGGACTTTCCGGCATACAGCGCCGAATTGCGCAGTCTGAAAAAATTCGTACGTCTCCGCCTCGCTGTGTGCCGTTAGCCCTTGTGGCAAATCACAGAGACGCGTGCGCGCTAGAGCGAAGCCGTTCCACATCAAGCGCGGCCGCCTGAGTTGCCTGCCGACGCTTGATGGAGCACAACCTGACAGCTGGTCGACTACACGTTCAACCTCTGATCTCGATGGAAGCAAGCTTGCTCTCGACTGTTTTACAAAACTCGACGGGACTTCGGTCAATGCAATGCTTCTAAGCCACTCACCAGTGCTCCAAGATACCGAGAAACTCCTTATCGATGGCGCCCCGTAGCGGCCTCACATTAAGCGTTACGCCAGCCGTGCCACAGCGCCAGTCGCTTGACTCCGGACGCCCAGATCCTGCTTCGCGACTTTCCTGAATTGCAACTAGCGGCCGCGGAGAATCGCTGATTAGCCCTGCACAGGCTTGCGAAATCCGACGCGCTCGCCGTCATGACCGGCAAGCAGGTTCTGGGTTTTTTCGTAGCCTCCGCCCATAAAGCAGGCGGCCTTTCTTGCTTCTGGCTGGCGCGGTTGCTCATCGGGCGGTGTGCTCTTTGCGGTAGCATCCGCCTGCTTCCGCCTAAAAAGCGCCAGGAGGCCGATCATTCAAGGACCTCGAGCGCGGCAAGCTTCGGCCGAGGCAGAACGGTCACGTTAAAGTCGCAGCTATGGTCAAGGGCCGGGATGCGCGCGCGAACCCGGTCCACGTCCGCCGGATCGATATCCGCCATGATGATTTCGGGGTCCGTCCCGCCCTCGCCGAGGATATCGCCCCATGGCGACACGATAAGGCTGTGCCCATACGTTGTCCGGCCGTTTGCATGCCGCCCGCCTTGCGCCGCCGCGAAGACGAAACAGCCGTTTTCGATGGCGCGGGCGCGCAGAAGAATGTGCCAATGCTTTTCGCCCGTGGCCTTGGTGAAGGCCGAAGGCGCGGCAAGGAATTTCGCCCCCGCTTTCGCGAGCGCCTTATATTGCTCGGGGAAGCGGATGTCGTAACAGGTTCCAACGCCAAGCGCGCCCCACGGCAAGGGCGCCACATAGGCGGTCTTGCCCGGCGCGAAGGTTGCGGACTCCCGGTAATTTTCGCCGCTCGGCAAATTCACATCGAACATGTGAATTTTGTCGTAGCGGAGCACGATCTGCCCGTCGGGAGCAAAGAGAAAGGCCCGGTTTACGGCGCGCTTTTCGCCGACCTTGATGGCGATGGAACCGATATGAAGCCAGATGCCCAGGCTCTTGGCCAGGGCGGAGAAATGCGGGATGGCTTCGGTTGCTTCTTCCGGCGCGATTTTCTCAAACAGACGCGCCGTTTCAGTCTCCATCAAAAGCGTATTTTCGGGGGTCTGGATGAACTGAGCCCCTTTTCGGGCGGCATCGCGTATAAAGGCCTCGGCTTCCAAAAGATTTTCTCGAACGTCTCGCCCCGATCGCATTTGGACGAGGGCCACTCGAAAGTGATCTCTTTTGTCCGGCATGCGTCATCCGCCTCCCTTCGCTTTACCTTCCATTGTGCTCAGCTTTGCAGGAGAGGATCAAGTTCTCCTTTCGCATCGAGAGCATAAAGGTCGTCACAACCTCCAATATGACGGGAACCTATAAAGATTTGCGGAACGGTATAACTTCCGGGCGCCCGTTCTATCATGGCTTTCCGGGCTGAAGGATCGCTCGCATCAATCTCTTCGAATGAAACACCTTTGCTCGTAAGGAGGTTCTTTGCGTAACGGCAATAAGGGCAGGTCGGCGTTGTATAGATCGTCACGGGAGGCATAATTCTTCCTTTTAGCGTTGGCGCGCTGAGACATGGCGTTTCATACCCGCTCAGTCCAGCTTCGGCTGCTGCGGCTTATAGCGCTCCTTCATCCTCCAGCGGTTCCTCGAAACCATGCGCGACAAGGGCGATCGCCAACACATCCACATTTCGGGCGCCGGCTGCCAGGAGGGCGGCGGCGCAGGCATTCGCCGTCGCGCCGGTGGTCATGACATCGTCGATCAGCAAAACGCGCTTGCCGAGCACCGCGGTTCGGCCGCTGCGGCTGACACCGAACGCATCCGCCACATTGTGCTGGCGCGCATCTTGAGCAAGGCCAACCTGCGCCCTCGTTCGCTTCGTTCTCTGAAGGGACGTGACGCAAGCGGGGACGCCCGATACCCGGCTTAAGCCTTTAGCCAGAAGCGCGGACTGATTGAAGCGCCGCTGCAACAGCCGGAGGCGGTGAAGTGGAACGGGGACAAGAAGATCGGCGTCATCGAGAAGAGTCCGTCCGGCCTCGCGCATCAGTTTTATGAAGAGCGGCAGAGGCTCATGCTTGTCCTCGAACTTGAAGCGCACGATAAGCCGGCGGATGATCCCTCCGTAATGGGCGACGGCCCGCGCCCGCAAAAATACGGGAGGGTTTGCGAGCGCTTGCATTGAGAACTGCGTTTCCGCGCCTTCATAAGCAGGAAGGGGAATGCCGAGCCTCTCGCAAAAAGGCGGCGTGATGAGGTTCATGCCGCTCCAACATCGGGGACAAAGGAGGTTGTGGCGCGTAATGAGCGCAGAGCAGGAGACGCACACGGCCGGGAGGATCAGATCGGCGGAGTATCGCAAGCCTTCCGCGGCGAGCTGGGTGATGCGCTGGAGCATTTACGACGCAAACAGGAATGACTTTTTCTAAAATGCACCATAGATCCGGGTGAAGCCTTTGAACAGCCCCAATATTTTCGACCGCCGCCTTATTCAGTCCAATCTCGCGCGAGCCGCGCATGCGCTGCCGCGAACCGACTTCCTGCTGCGCCATGCCGCCGACGAGATCGCGGACCGCCTCGAAGGCGTCAGCCGGACCTTCGAACTCGCCGCCGACACCGGCTCTTATCATGGCGTTATGACCGGCCTGCTCAACGAGCGTTTTCCGCGCACAAAGACCATTTCATTGAGCGCCGTTATGGCGCTTGCGGAGGACTGCCCAGCCCCGCGCGCCGTCGCAACCGAGGAAGCGCTTCCTCTTAGGGATGGCTCTCTCGATCTCGCGACGTCGGTTCTATCCCTTCAGCTTGTGAACGATCTGCCCGGCGCGCTTATCCAAATCCGCCGGGCGCTTCGCCCCGATGGCCTTTTCCTCGGCGCGGTCCTCGGCGGCGAAACCCTCATCGAGCTGCGGCAGGCTTTCGTGATGGCCGAGACGGAAACGCTTGGCGGAGTCTCGCCCCGTATCTTCCCGACGGCCGATGTCCGCGACATGGGCGGGCTTCTGCAACGCGCGGGCTTCGCGCTGCCTGTGGTCGATTCGGAACGCTTGACCGTAACCTATCCCACGCCGTTGGCCTTGGTCAGAGAGCTGAAAGCCATGGGGGCCGCAAACCCGCTCGTCGCGCGCTCAAGAAAGCCGATGCGGCGGGATACGCTCACCCAGGCGCTCGAGATTTACGCCAATCGCTTCACGGGCGCGGGCGGCAAGGTGCGCGCGACTTTCGAAATCCTCTACCTTTGCGGCTGGTCGCCTCATGAAAGCCAGCAGAAGCCGCTGAAACCAGGCTCCGCGAAAGCCCGTCTTGCGGACGCGCTTCGCACAACGGAAATCGCGGCCGGCGATAAGGCCAGCTTCCCGCCGCCGCGACCGCAAGGATTAGCGCAGGCCGCTTCGCAATCGTCATCCCGGCCCCGCGCGAAGCGCAAGAGCCCAGCGGATGACGGCGAGCCGTTTGCGTGACCGATTGACGATTTCCGGACGAAATGTGATCATCACATTGATGGATCTGCAATGTGCTCCCGCGTGCCGGGGCGCCGCATTGATCAGCTGGAAACGGGGACGCTGCGTTGGACAAGCGGGCGACTCGCATCCTGGCTCATTTTCTCTTTTTCAAGCCCGCGTAACCGCCATCCAGGCGAGACGCCAAAATCTTCATCACAAACAGGGAGACGACGATGCGTTGCAATCGGCGCGACTTCTTGAAGGCTGGCATAGCCTTCTCGGCGGCGACGGCCATTCCTTCAGCTGTTTACCCCGAAAGCGTCCTTGCGCCGCAGCCAGGATCGTGGCGGACTTTCCGCGTGACAACCAAGCTCGACATCCGTCAGCCGAGCGGTCCCACAAAGGCCTGGATTCCTCTTCCGTCCGTAAACGAGAAAGATTGGTTTCGCACCATAGGGAGCCAATGGAGCACCAACGGCCGCGCGGAAAAACTCCAGGAGCAGCGATACGGCGCCGAAATGCTTTATGTTCAGTGGGGTGACGGCGAAAATACGCCAGCAGTTGAGGTGACAAGCACGATCGCCGTTCGTGATCGCTTCATAGATCTGGGCAGTCCGAGCCGCGCCTCGGAGCTTTCCGCCGCCGAACGTAACCTTTACCTGTCCGGCGCCGAGCTCATTCCCGTTGACGGAATTGTCAAAGAAACCTCCGACAAGATTACGGCCGGGCGAGAGACCGATCTTGGCAAGGCTCGCGCCATCTATGAATGGGTTGTCGAGAACACGTTCCGCGATGGAGCCACGCGCGGATGCGGCGCCGGAGATATCGCCGCAATGTTGAAAACGGGCTATCTCGGCGGCAAGTGCGCCGATCTCAACGCGCTCTTTGTCGGTCTTGCCCGGGCGGCCGGAATCCCGGCGCGGGATATCTACGGCATACGGGTCGCTCCGTCGAATTTCGGCTACAAGAGCCTCGGAGCCGCCAGCCCGACCGTTACGAAAGCTCAGCATTGTCGCGCGGAGGTATTCCTGGAGGGGTTCGGGTGGGTTCCGGCCGATCCGGCCGATGTCCGCAAGGTCGCCCTGGAGGAACCTCCAACGCATCTGTCGATGGATGATGCGAAAGTCGTCGCCGCGCGCAGCGCCTTGTTCGGCTCCTGGGAGACAAATTGGCTCGCGTACAACTTTGCGCATGATGTGGAACTCCCTGGATCGCAAGGGCAGAAGCTGGCCTTTCTTATGTATCCGCAAGCCGAAACGGCCGCCGGGCGCGTGGATTGCCTCGACGCAGACAATTTCACGTACACGATCGTCGCTCATGAGGTGACCGCGTCTTGACCCTTAGATACCTATCTTTACGCCTTGCAGGCTGGAGAGAAGATCATACGAGAGACCGCCGCCTTCGCTTGAGGAATCGGTGCTCAGGAGCGCATCGGGCGCCGTGCTGCTCTGCGAGGTGGCCGCGCCCGGATTGTTCTCGTCGTAAAGGACGCAAAACCTCTCGATGAAATTCTGAAGCTTGGCAGGGTCTTGGAAATCGCTGAAATTGAGCTTGCCGGAAATCATATTCGCCTGGGTGTCGATATTTTCCTCCGACGTATAGGGCGAGATGCCGAGCGCAGTCTGGACAACGGTCAGCAAATTTTTATCGGCCAATACATCGTAAGCATTCGTCAAATTCGACGCGTGTTGCTGGAAATAGAGGGCGAGTTCCGCGCCTGGATCTGATTGCCCCTGATTGCTGTCAAGGGTTTGCTCCATGTAGCTATTGACGACCCCGCTCTGGACAGCCGTCGATGATGTTGTCGAAGCGCCGTCTGCTGCGAAATTGAACGCCTGCGCCAAGGCCAGGATTTTCGGATTGTTGAGCGTATAGGCTAGATCCTGCTGGCTGCTGGTTCCCTGTTGAAGGACCTTCTGAATAAGTCCCTGGCCGTAGGAGGTCATGTCGCCAAGGCCGTAGGCGGTCATGACAAAAGAAAACAGCCTGTAATTATTTACCAAGTCCGAGGACGTCTTCACATTCCCTATATTGGCTTGATAATAGGCCGTTGCCTGTTTTACTGCCGGATCCGACGCCGTCATGGTCTCCCACTTGGTTAAATTGTTCGAAATCTGCAAATATGTGCTGAGAGTCGATACCGTCATCCTCGCCGCCTTTATCAGAAGAGCTTGAGCCCGCCAAACCGTGACAAGCTCATGGTCCAACAGGTTCATGGTTCGACAAGCTCACCATGAGGGCTAAGCCATTGAAAATACGCGACCTCATCCTGAGCTTATCGAAGGATGAAGCCAAGAATTCATGCTTTTTCAGCTACCTCTAGCTTGGCCTAATGCGCGTCACGATGATGTTTGGCCGAGGTTCTCCGTGTATCCGGCGATGACCGCAGAGAGCAGGCTCGTTCCGGCGGCGCCGCTCGCCTGATCCGTGGAAGCAGGAGTTGTCGAGGTTGCGCCGCTGCTTTCACCGCCTTCGCCGTGGTGATGATGATGGTGATGCAAGGTCTGGCCTTCGCCGTTAGCGCCTTGGCTGGCTGAATTGGAATCCTGCTGCAAGGACGCGAGCGCCTTCTGCGCGCCGGTGATGTCGCCGGATTGAACGGCGCTCAAGAGGGATGAGAAGTCCGCTTTGATTTGAACACCGAATCCGGAGCCGCTTTGCGATGTTTGCTCGCTCGACGAGGTCGTGGCCGGGGTTGTTTGTGTGTCGCCTTGAAGGCCGCTTAAAGCCTGCTGCGCCTGCGAGATGTCGCCCGCGTTGACAGCGCTGGCGAGCGCCTGAAAATCCTGCCGCTGTTGTGCGTAGATGCTTGTCAGGCCAACGCCTGCGATCCCCGAAAGAGACATTCAATACCTCATGGGTTTTGACGAATGGGCGCAAGCGTACCGGGCGCAGCTTGCATCGGGTTCGTTCAGCCTGAATGTCAGGCTCCCTTGCCGCCGCATTCGGTTACAAGAGGCATTGCTTAAGTGGCGCCTCGACGACGGCTTGCGATGCGCGCACATATGCGTAATACTTATGCGCACTCATTGCGGACAGCCCGATGCTTTACGACAAGAATGCTCCCAAGCGAGCCGTCAACCTGAGCCTTAACTCAGATCTCGCGGCAAAAGCGAAAGCGCTTGGCATCAACCTCTCGGAAGCCCTCGAAGTAAGGCTTGCCGAACTTGTCGCTGCTTATGACCGCCTGGAATGGCGCAAGGAAAATGCAACCGCCATAGAGGCTTACAACGAGCGTGTATCGAACGGACGAATCCTGTCCGATTTTGATCGCCTTTTCTGATGGCTCAATTCGACGTCTGGGAATTCGGCGCCAAGGGGGCGGCGGGGCCATTGGTTGTGGATGTACAGAACGCGATGTTCGACGCCCTGGCCACGCGGTTAGTGGTTCCGCTTTTATCCGGCGAGGGCGTCCGATAAACTTATCCAAAGACTGAACCCTGTCGTAGAAATCGATGGCGGAAACTATTATCTGGCGGTTCAGGAAATGGCGGCTGTGCGCGCAAATGCACTTGTAAAGAGGGTGAACTCGCTGGTCGCCCATCGCGATCAAATCATTGCCGCGATCGATTTTCTAACCACAGGTATCTGACCCCAAACTACCGCCAAGCCGATGCTCGCAAACGCGAATCAGTTAATCTCGCGTTAACGGAGGGCACGTATGGCGAATTTCAATACACATTTAGCGGTGGCGTCAGTCGGAAGCGGTCTTTGCGCAACGGTTGCGCTGGCCGGACACGCCGCGCCTAATAATTATCTGCTGACGCTGACACTGGCCGGCACCATCGGCGGGATCCTGCCGGATATCGATCTTGAGCGGGCGGTTCCGGCGCGGATGCTTTTCAGCGTGCTCGGCATCGTGGCCGCATTCATCGCTTTGTTCACATTACAAGAGGAGCATTCCATCGCTGAGCTATGGCTCGTGTGGCTCGGCGCTTATTTCATCACGCGATTCGGCGTTTATAAAGCTTTCGAGAAGCGCACCCATCATCGCGGCATCTTCCATTCGATCCTGGCGGGCGTGTTCTTCATGATATTGACCGCCGACATTTTCAGCCGGGTTTTGGGGCAGCCTGCCGCGCAGGCATGGCTGACCGGGCTTTTCCTCTTCATCGGCTTTCTTATTCATCTGACGCTCGACGAAATGTATTCAGTCGACGTCGAAGGCAGGACGATCAAGAAATCTTTCGGAACCGCGCTCAAGCTTTTCGATACGCATTCCTTGCGGGCCTCCGCCTTGATGGCCGTTGCCTTGGTTGCGGTTCTGCTGGCCTCGCCGCCCACGAGGGATTTCGTTGAGATGGTGAAGCCGCCCGTCTTCTTCGCCTTCCTCAAGGACAGGCTCCTGCCAAAAGGCAACAACTGGTTCGACTTGAAGACACTCGGAAAAACGGCGGCGCTCGATGCCCGTCACGCCGACTGAATAGACTGAACGCGACCAATCATCGGGCTTGCTTTCCGTGGAAATCGGAAGGCAAGCCCTCTCAACTCTCCCGCGCCGTCGCTAACTCCTCGCGAAGGAGTTCAAGCTCCAGCCAGCGGTGTTCCGCTTCGGCCAACTCGTCTTGCGCCTTGATAAGGGCGGCGCTCGCTTGCTCGAACGCTTCGCGGTCTTTGGCGTAAAGCGTGGAATCCGAGAGCTTCGCCTGGAGTGAGGCGATCTCTTTCTCCAGGCTCGCCATTCTGGCGGGCAAGGTTTCGAGGGCGTGCTTCTCTTTGAAGCTGAGCCGCTTTTTCGCCTTCGGCTCGTCGCCGCTATCAGCCCGCTTATTTGCGGCCTCGGCGGACGGCTTCGCGGCTTTGACCGGAGCTTCCGCCGCAAATGCGCGGCCTCCCCTTTGTGCCACCATGTCCGTGTAGCCGCCCGCATATTCGATCCAGCGGCCGCTTCCCTCGGGGACGATGATCGACATCGCGATGCGGTCGAGAAAATCGCGGTCGTGGCTGATGAGGACGAGCGTGCCGGAATAATCCGAAAGCATCTCTTCGAGCACGTCGAGCGTTTCGAGATCGAGGTCGTTGGTGGGCTCGTCGAGAACAAGGAGATTCGACGGCTTCGCGAGCGCCCGCGCCAGCATGAGCCGCGCCCGTTCCCCGCCCGAAAGAACCTTCACGGGCGTCCGCACCTGCTCGGGCTGAAACAGGAAATCCTGCATATACGACGCGACATGCCGCGCCGAGCCGTTGATGACGACAAGATCGCCGCTCCCGCCTGTCAGCGCATCGGCCACCGTCCAATCCGGCTTGAGGCTGTCCCGGCTCTGCTCCAGGCTGGCGATTTCCAGATTGGCCCCGAGGCGCACCGCCCCTTCGTCCGGCTCAAGCTTGCCGATGAGCATGTTCAAAAGCGTGGTCTTGCCCGCGCCATTCGGACCGGCCATGCCCACTCGGTCGCCGCGATGAATACGGATGCTGAATTTGTCAACGACAGTCTTGCCGTCGAACGCCTTCGAGACGCCCTTCGCTTCGATCACGAGCTTGCCCGAAAGCGGGCCGTCCACCGCTTCGAGCTTGGCCTGCCCCGGAGCGCGCTTCGCATTCCGCTTCGCCTCGCGCATCGCCTGCAAGTCGGCGAGGCGGCGTACATTGCGCTTGCGCCGCGCCGTGACCCCGTAGCGGACCCAGTCAGCCTCGCGTTCGATCTTGCGCGCCAGTTTGTGGCGTTCGAGTTCTTCCTGGGTGAGAAACTCATCGCGCCAGGCTTCGAAGCTTCCAAAGCCGATGGAGATCGCCCGTGTCACGCCGCGGTCCACCCAAACGGTCGAGCGCGACAGATTGGAGAGAAAGCGCCGGTCGTGGCTGATCAGCAAGAGCGCGGATCGCATCCCGCCCAGCCTTTTCTCAAGCCATTCGATGACCTGGATGTCGAGGTGGTTTGTCGGCTCATCCAGAAGGAGCACATCGGGGTTTGGCGCAAGCGTCCTTGCCAGGGCCGCACGCCGGGCCTCACCGCCGGAGAGGGTGGCGGGCGCCTCCTCGCCGGTAAGCCCCAGCTCACCCAAAATCAGGCGCGCCTGATAGGGGTCATCGCTCGGCCCAAGCCCGCTCTCGACATAGGACAGCACCGTCTTATGCTCGCCGAAATCCGGCTCCTGCGGCAGGTAGCGGAGCGTGACGCCCGGCTGCACGAACCGCGTTCCGCGATCCGGCTCGACGAGGCCCGCCGCGATCTTCATGAGCGTCGATTTGCCGGACCCGTTCCTGCCTACGACGCAAATCCGGTCGCCTTCGGAGACGGACAGATTGGCGTCCTCGAAAAGAGGCGTTCCGCCGAAAGTCAGGGCAATATTTTGTAGGGTAAGAAGTGGAGCCGCCATGATGCCTGTCGAGAGTTGCTTGCGCTGATTTGGACAGGATCGGCGGCGGATGCAATCATTTCCTCGCGGCCCGAAAAGCCCGCGGATGCGAATGCATTGCGGGCCTTCACTGCCGTCGTCCCGAAAGGCGAAGCCTTATACGGGACCGTAACAGATCAAAGCGCTTATCTTTTTTTGCGATCTTGGCTCGCGCTTCGCGCAGGCAGGGGATGGCAATCCCAGATCAGCGCCGCGCCGTGACGCTGGCCCGTAGCGCTTTCGCCATTTGCAAATGCTCGTTGATCGTCGGCAGAAGCGTCGAAGCGAGCTGCTTCAGGGCGTCATTATCGCCGCCCTTCGAGAAGGCCTCAAGAAGCGCGACCGCTTTTTCATGGCCCTGAATCTGATCCCTTACATAGTCGCGATCGAAGGTGGTTCCGGTCAACACGGCAAGCTGGCTGACCAAACCCCTGGTCTCTTCGTCCATCCCGTATTTGGGCTCGGGCAAATTCGCCTGCTTCAAGGTCGCTGTCAGCTTCTTATCCGCCGCCTTGTGATCGTCGATCATCTTCTGGGCGAACGTCTTGATATCGTCATTGCTCGATGTCGTAAGCGCAAGCTCGCTCAATTCGATCTCGAACTGCCCGCTCGACTTCAGCTCCTGTGCAAAGTGCTCAGCGGTGTTCATGGCGTCCGCTTTCGAAGGCGCCGCCGCGGACACAACGAAGCCCGCAAAAGCCAAAATCGCCACTGCCGCGATCACAAAATTTCTCATGGCCGTCTCCAAAAAACAGTGCCGCGTTTCCGCGACGGTTTCTTTTTGGGAACAGCCATTCACATGCGTTCGTTCCGGCGCGGGAACGCCGGTTGCCGCCTTAGATGAGCCCATGAAGGCCGTGCGGCATCAGAAGAAGATCGCTCTTGGTCTGGCTCAGATTATCCCTGACCTCGATCCCATAGTAAAAGCTGCAGCCTTCGTCGAGGATTTGGCAGTTGTTCAAGCACCCTAAGAACGCTTCGGCAGACGCTAAAGTCGGGTAAGCCTTCACATAGCCAAGAAAGGCGCCGTCTACGCTGTCGTGCCTCGTGACGAGATAGTTACACATAACACGCTTCCCGTATGAAATTCGCTTCGACATCAGACTCTCATGAGCAGGCCGGGATCGCTGTTTCGTGAGTGACAGTCGCATTGGAACTTTTTGCAATTTCGATTGAGCAAAGATCAGGCCAAGTCTATCGGGCTGCTGAAAAAGCCTGAGTTTGGGCTTCATCCTTCGACAAGCTCAGGATAAGCGGATATCAAAAACTAATTATATACTTACTTATAGCGTCTTTACGAAACAAAACCAATTTTAACCCGGCGTACACCTTCTCAGCCGCGCTCGCGGCCGCTGCTCGTGTCCGGCTTCTGTCCGACCTTCAGGAACTCGGTGACGAACTCGCGAAGGCGCGGCTGCCGCGCCTCGATATAGGGCAGCGGACGCAACACCTCGATGGCGGCGATGCCGATGCGGATGGTGAAGCCGCCATTGATCAGCCCCTCGCCGAGCCTTTTCGAGACGCGCGAGGTCATGCCATGGCCGACGAACTGCCCGAGAATGTCGTCGGTAAAGGCGATGCCGCCCGTCAACGCGAGATGCCCCGCGATGAGGCGCATAAGGCGCAGAACCGCAATGAAACCGGGCCTGCCTCCGTAGACGCCCGCGAGGGTGCGAAGCATCCTGAAATTCTCGTAGGCTACGAACCCGACCGAGAAAACCGCGGCGGGGCTCAGCGCCGTCACCATCGAGACCCTGCGGCCCGAAGTCCCGACGGTCACGCGAGCCTCGCGATCCAAGGGCAGCAGCAGTTCGCGCTCCGCGAGCGTCAGCACTTGCCGTGCGTCGAGGATGTCGCCCTGATGCCGCTTGAGGCGCGCAACCCCATCCGCCAGTTCGCGCCGCTCCTCAAGCATGGCGCGGATTTCCCCGGACGCGCTTCGCGCTTCGGAAATGTTTTCGGCGGCCAAGGCCGCCTCCGCGCGCTGCCGGACCAAAGTGATCGCGGACAGGCGATAGAGCCCGGCGATTTCGCGCGAGATGATCATGACGAAGGCAAAAACCGCCGTCGCCAGCAAGCAGCGTGGCCGCCCAGCCGAGCCAATCCTTCCGTCCCAGCAAAGTCAGGAAGGTATCCTGGACCCAAACCAGAAAGGCGAGGAAGATAAGCCCGCTGACGGCGCTCAGGAAGATGCTTCCCCAGTTGCGCCCCACGCGGATGATCTCAGGGACATTTGCAATCTCGCGGGGCGCGCTGGGCGAGGGAGCAGACGGAGCCTCTCGCGCTGGAGCCTCAGCTCTGGCTGCGGCCGCCTTCGGAGCCTCGGCCTTTGGGGCAGGCTCGACCCCTGGAGGCGCCTGGACTCGGGCCGTCGAAACTGGCGCCTCGCTCGGCGCGGGCTTCGGCGCTCCTTCGCGGCGGAGGCGGCGCGTCGATCAAGCGAGGATCGTCGAGAGTGAAGGCAACCGGCGGCCTGCCTTTGGGTGCGCCATTCATGAGAGTTTGTCACCGATCAGAAAGTTCAAAGCTCGATCGAGCCGGATATGCTGGAGGAGCGCGCTTTGCCCGAATTCAAGGCCGCTCTGCTTCTGCGGCCGAAAACGGACAAAATGGGCTGCTCCGGCCCCCGCGTCGAGCCATTCCGGCGTGAGCGCCAGCGCCGGGTCATCCGGCAGATCTCCGGGGAAGATCGCAAGCTGCTCCTTGCCGTCGAACACGCGCGCGCCAAGCCGCTCGCCTTTGACCGGCACGCCAACGATGCAGGGAAGGCGCTCATTGCCGTATTTTGCCTCCGCCTCGCTCGTGACGCGCACGCTGGCGAGCGCAAAAGCCTTCACTTCGGCGCCCGAGAAGGACGCCCGCTGCACGCTTTTCTTGGCGATCAGCTGCAGGATCGCCTCAAGCCTGTCGTGATTGGCATGGTGGAGATGATCGGCCTTCGTGGCCGCGAAAACGATGCGATCGATGCGGCGGCCCGTGAACAGCGAATGCCACGCATTCTGCCCCTGGCGATAGCAGCGCAAAATATCGGTCAGAGCGCGTTCCAGATCCGCGACCGCCGCGGCGCCGGCATTCACGACGGTGAGCACATCCGCAAGCACGATCTGCCGGTCGAGGCGGGCGAAGTGATCGCGATAGAATGGCGCGACCACATGCGTCTTGTAGGCCCGATAGCGCCGCTCCATCATGGACCAGAGGCTGCTTCTCGGCGCCATCGCGTCGTCGGGCGTCTCGAGCGGGAAGAAGGTGAAGGCCGGCGACCCCGCCATATCGCCCGGCATCAGGAAGCGGCCGGGCGGCAGGCATGAGAGCGACAGCGAGTCCTCGCGGCAGTTGCGCAAATATTGCGTGAAGATTTCCGCGCCCTGCTTCGCGATCTGCTCGTCCTTTTTGGCGACGGCGTTGATCGTCGCGAGGAAGCCCAGCCAGTCTTTCGCGGCTGTAGCGCGGACCGCCTCGCGCGCCTGCGAAATCGACTGCCGCGACCACTCTTCATAGCTCAGATCCAGGAGCGGAAGATCGAGAAGCCACTCGCCGGGGTAATCCACGATGTCGAGATGCATCGTCTTCGTGCCGAGCGCGCGCCTTATCATGGCCGTGGGCGAGAATTCGAGCGTCAGGCGAAGCTCGCTGATATGCCGGGTGCCTTCGGGCCATTCCGGCGAAGGCCCGGTAAGCTTCGCGAGGTTGCCCTCGTAATCGAAGCGCGGCACGGCGTCGTCGGGCTGAGGCTCCAGATAGACCTTCGAGATGCGTTTTTGCGCGAACGGCTCGAAGAACGGAAGCGCGTTGCCCGCAAGCAGATTATGAACGAGCGACGTGATGAACACCGTCTTGCCGGATCGCGACAGGCCGGTCACGCCAAGGCGAACGGACGGCTCCCAGAGCTGCGCCGCCGCATCCTGCGCGCGCGCCCATGTTTCGGCCGCTGAATTCGACAGGCGTTCCAGCAAATCCCGCACCCTCTGGCCATGGAAGAGAATCGGCAAGGGTTGTATCAGCAGACGCGGCTGAGCGGAACCCGCTGTTTGCCGCGACGCAGCTGATCGCGACTTCTAAAAGAAGTTCCGTGGTTCGCCTATCGGACTTCAAATTCTGAGGCAGTGGCCCCAGCATGTTCTGGCACAAGGATTAGCGGGTCAGCTTGCCAGAGTTTCACTTTAATCGGTTTAAGCAACATTCTTAGTTGACAAGGTTCCGCGCTAAGTCTAACCACTGTTCCGCCTAAGAAAAAAACTTTAAGGAGAGCCCATGAAACACGGTCCCGTCCTCTGCTACGGCACGCAGCTTCCGTCGGAAGCTCTTGTCGTTTTGATTGAACAGGGGATTCTCAACCCATCGCCGACGCCTGGCGCTGTCGCGGCAACTATCCCTGATATCAAGCCGATGACGGGCGTTCAGGCCCAAATCTGGGCGGCACTGACGTCTCGGCTACTGAACGAACGGCAGGTCGCGCTTCTGGAAATCTATTGGCGGGCGTGGGCCAAGGGCGAGCAAGCGCTCTCAGTTGAGGAGGCGGCGCACCGCTTGGCACAAGGCATCGAGGTCGATCCAGCGAAGGCAGTCGACTATGTTAAGGGTGCCCTGCGCTCGTTCGGTCGCCGCCTCTATCAAACGCGGGAGCGGCCTCCAGTCAAGCTCGGCAAAGACTTGATGGGCAACGGCGTGGCCGACGAAATCCCGTTGCTCGCGCTGCTTTCAATCGCAACGGGTCCTTCGGGGGAGAACCGTCACCGGCTGACCGATAACGGGGCCGTGGCGGTCGCCGCGGCACTCGGTCTGAACGCCCACGGCATGAGCGCCGCGGGCCTCCAGACAGGCGACCCGGCACTCGATGACCCTCATGAGGTTGTAACCGTCGCAATGACACGCGGCGCTTGCGCTCTCATCCTGCGCGTCCAGCGCGCGATGGGGCTTTCGTTCGATGCAACGCTCAAGGCCCTCGCAGCCCAGGCCGGCGCGGGCTAACGGCGCTTTCCGTTGGCAAAGCCAGCAATGTTTGCGTGAAAGTCCCCGGCGTCTGGATACATAGACATCTTGGACTTTTACATGAGAACACAGATCAAGGACTACTTTCTAATTCATCGCAGAAAGTGTGGATAAGTAGAGGCCTGCACTTCCGCTCGACGCAGCGGAAGAGGAGACTGCGATCATCCGGCGCGGGCGGTTCGCGTCGGGCCCGTGCGCGGCAGGCGCACTCCGCGGCATAGGTATCCGCATGAACCTCTTAAATTGGTTCTCATGGGTGATGCCGAAGTTCGTGATAGAACTCAGCATCACCATCGTTCTATGCGTGAACGATAAGTAGGTAAACTGCCCCTTTTGGGTCTGGCCGTCGGAAGCTCTTGCATAGCTCCGGCGGCTTTTTTACCCGGAGAGGCTAAAATCACCCTATCAGGGCAAATCAGCAGTCGCAAATGTAAACCCGTAGTTTACACACGTTTTGCCCGATTTTCACCGATTCCGCTATTGACAAAATCTCGAAATGCAACTCCACGAGCGACTCGTCGGCTTGACAATCTTGAAGCAAAACGCACGCGATGTGCGGCTCCGCAACGAAGCTTGACGATTTCACATTGCGACAAGGTGGAACGACTATCTGCTATCAACAAGACAGTTTGGCAGTGAACTCATTTTCCAGGGTCGGCAGGTTAAGCTTCTGATTTGTCGTTAGTATCTGCCTGGCGTGATCTCATCACCCATCACACCAAGGAACCACTACTTCCGTCCCGTCAGCCCCGCCTTGCGGAAGGCGTCGGCGAAAGCGCCGCCGCTGGCCTCGGACTTCCCTTTCGGGGCGGCGGCCATTTTCTTCGGCGGCGCAGCCCCACGCGGCGCGCCGCCTTGCGGGCGGTCGCCAGCGCCCGGCTGATCGTCGAGCCGCAGGGTGAGCGAGATGCGTTTGCGCGGCTGGTCCACCTCCATCACCTTCACGCGCACGATGTCGCCGGGCTTCACCACGTCGCGCGGGTCTTTCACGAAGGTCTTCGACAGCGCGGACACATGCACAAGCCCGTCCTGATGCACGCCGATGTCCACGAAAGCGCCGAAGGCCGCCACGTTCGTCACCACGCCCTCCAGCACCATGCCGGGCTTGAGGTCGGAAATCTTCTCCACGCCCTCCTGGAAGGTGGCCGTCTTGAAGGCGGGGCGCGGGTCGCGGCCGGGCTTCTCCAGCTCGCGCAGGATGTCGGTGACGGTCGGCAGGCCGAAGGTCTCGTCCACGAACGTCTTCGGCTGGAGCCCGCGCAGCACGGGCGCATTGCCGATCAGCTTCTTGATGTCGGTCTTGGCCGCGGCCACGATCTTGCGCACGACGGGGTAGGCCTCGGGATGCACGGACGAAGCGTCCAGCGGATCGTCGCCATTCGGGATGCGCAGGAAGCCCGCCGCCTGCTCGAAGGCTTTCGGCCCGAGCCGCGGCACGTCCTGAAGCTGCGAGCGCTTCTTGAACGCGCCTTTGGCGTCGCGATGAGCGACGATGTTCTTGGCGAGGCCCTCGCTGACGCCGGACACGCGGGCGAGCAGCGGAACTGACGCCGTATTCACGTCCACGCCGACCGCGTTCACGCAGTCCTCCACCACGGCGTCGAGCGAGCGCGACAGCTTCGTCTCGGACAGGTCGTGCTGATATTGGCCGACGCCGATGGATTTCGGGTCGATCTTCACCAGCTCGGCCAGCGGGTCTTGCAAGCGGCGCGCGATGGAGACAGCCCCGCGCAGGGACACATCGAGATCCGGCAGTTCCGCGCTCGCATAGGCGCTTGCGGAATAGACCGACGCGCCCGCCTCGGACACCATGATTTTCGTGAGCTTCAAGTCCGGGGCGCGGGCCACCAGCTCGGCGGCGAGCTTGTCCGTTTCGCGCGAGGCGGTGCCGTTGCCGATGGCGATCAGCTCGACCTTATGCTGGATGCAGAGGCGGCCCAGGATGGCGAGCGACTCCGCCCACATGCCGCCTCGGCTCATGCGGATAGATCGTCGCCGTTTCGGCGACCTTGCCGGTGGCGTCCACCACCGCGACCTTCACGCCGGTGCGAAATCCCGGATCGAGGCCCATCGTGGCGCGCGTTCCGGCGGGCGCGGCAAGCAGAAGGTCGCGCAGATTGCCCGCGAACACCCTCACGGCTTCCTCTTCCGCCGCCTGCCAGAGCCGCATGCGCAAATCCACCGAGAGATGCCCCTGGATGCGCGTGCGCCAGGCCCAGCGCACCGTGTCGTTCAGCCATTTGTCGGCGGCGCGGCCCTTGTCGGCGATGTTGAATTTGCGCGCGATGCGGGCCTCGTAGAGGCTCGGGCCGCTGGCGGGCGCCTGCGCCGGGTCTTCCGGCTCGAAATTCAGGTCGAGCACGCCCTCCTTCTCGCCGCGGAACATCGCGAGAATGCGGTGCGAGGGCATCTTCGAAAGCGGCTCCGCCTTGTCGAAATAGTCGGCGAATTTCGCGCCTTCCTCCGTGGCCTTCTTGTCTTCCTTCGCCTTGGCGGCGAGGCGGCCGCGGCCCCACATCTCCTCGCGCAGATTGCCGATGAGGTCCGCGTCTTCGCCGAAGCGCTCCACCAGGATGGCGCGCGCGCCTTCGAGCGCGGCCGTGGCGTCGGCGACGCCCTTCTCGGCGTCGATGAACGTTGCGGCGATGGCGTCCGGCATTTTCGTCGGATCGGTGAGCAGCGCGTCGGCCAGCGGCTCAAGCCCCGCCTCTTTCGCGATCTGCGCTTTCGTGCGCCGCTTCGGCTTATACGGCAGATAGATGTCTTCGAGCCGCGCCTTCGAATCCGCCGCCATGATCTGCGCTTCGAGCGCGTCGTCGAGCTTGCCCTGCTCGCGGATGCTGCCAAGGATCGCGGCGCGGCGCTCCTCAAGCTCGCGCAGATACCCCAGCCGCTCTTCCAGCGTGCGAAGCTGCGCGTCGTCGAGCATGCCGGTGACTTCCTTGCGGTAGCGCGCGATGAAGGGCACCGTCGAGCCG
>CAWFXN010000012.1:0-111711 GCA_963819665.1 uncultured Alphaproteobacteria bacterium | reverse complement strand
GAAAGGTCTTGGCCCCCGAGGCGAAGAACTGCTGACCAAGGTTCTTGCGAAGCCTCTGAGTCCGCCTCGGGTCATCGATCTTCTTTGGCATCTCCCGAACGGCTATCTCGACCGGCGGCTGACGCCGTCCGTCATCGAGGCCGCGCCTGGAGCCGTAACGACGCTCGTCGTCAAGCCGGTTCGTTACAACGCGCCGCCGAAAGGCTCGGCCCGCGCGCCGCTGCGCATCGTTTGCGAGGACGAAAGCGCGTCTCTCGACCTCGTGTTCTTCCACGGCGACCGGAACGCAATGCGGCGTCTCTTGCCGCTCAATGAGCTCCGGATCGTGTCGGGTCGCGTCGAGCGCTACGGCTCGCGCCTTCAGATGACCCATCCCGATTATATCCTCGCTCCATCCGAGCGCGCGAAACTTCCGGGGATAGAGCCGGTCTATCCCTTGACGCTCGGCCTCACGCAGAAATTTCTGTACCGCGTCATGGGCGATGCGCTCGCCAAGGCGCCGGACCTTCCGGAGTGGCAAGAGGCTTCCCTTCTGGACTTCGGAAAGCTGGCCGTCCTTCTGGCGTGCGCTGCACATCCTGCATCGTCCACAGTCGGCGGCGGACCTTGCGCTGTGGCCGAAGGCGCGGGAGCGGCTCGCCTTCGATGAGGTGTTCTCGGCGCAGCTCGCCATCGCGCTCGTCCGGCGCAGCTACCGGGAGCTTTCGGGGCGGTCTCTTGCTGGCGACGGACATCTCGCGCGAAGGATGCGCGGCGCGCTCCCCTATTCCCTCACCCGGTCGCAGGAGCAGGCGCTCGCCGAGATCAAGGCCGACATGCTCGCGTCGCGCCGGATGCTGAGGCTTCTGCAAGGCGATGTCGGGAGCGGGAAGACGGTCGTCGCCGCGCTCGCCATGTCGGCGGCGGTCGAAGCAGGCGCGCAGGCGGCCATCATGGCCCCGACCGATGTGCTGGCCCGGCAGCATTTGGAGACCTTGAAGCCCTTATGCGAAGCCGCCGGGATCAGGCTCGGCTACCTTTCGGGCCGCGAGCAGGGAAAGACCCGCGCCCTGCTCCTGGAGCAGCTCGCCTCGGGCAAAATCCAGATGATCGTCGGCACGCACGCGCTGTTTCAGCCCGATGTCATGTTCCACGATCTGGGCCTTGCCATCGTCGATGAGCAGCACCGGTTCGGCGTGGCGCAGCGCCTTGCGTTGCAGGAGAAGGCCCGGGCCGGGGACGCCGACATCCTGGTCATGACCGCGACCCCAATCCCGCGCACGCTGCTTCTGTCGGTGCACGGCGACCTCGACGTGTCCCAGCTCACCGAGAAACCTGCCGGGCGCAAGCCCATAGCGACGCGGGCCGTTCCCCAGGACCGCCTCGAGGACATCGTTGAAGGCTTGCACCGCGCTTTGCACGAAGGGGCGCAGATCTACTGGGTCTGCCCGGCCGTGGACAGCGAAACGGCGCGCGACATGACCGCTGCCGAGGAGCGCGCGGCTCATCTGCGCCAGATCTTCGGAGAGCGGGTGGGTCTCGTTCACGGGCGGCTTTCCGGCGCCGAGAAAGACGCCGCCATCGCCGCTTTCGCCGCGCGCGAGACCTCGATCCTTGTCGCCACCACGGTGATCGAGGTCGGCGTCAACGTCCCCGCGGCGACCGTGATGATCATCGAAAACGCCGAGATGTTCGGTCTCGCCCAGCTCCATCAATTGCGCGGCCGCGTCGGACGAGGGGCGGCGCAATCCTCTTGCGTGCTGCTCTACAAGGCGCCGCTGTCGGACACGGCAAAGTCGCGCCTCGATATCCTGCGGCAGGTCGAGGACGGGTTTGTGATCGCGGAGGAGGATCTTCGCCTGCGCGGCGGCGGCGAGGTTCTGGGGCCGCGCCAGAGCGGCGACCCGGGCTTCCGCATCGCGCAATGGCCGCAGGCCGCGCCGCTCGTGGACCGCGCTTCCGACTTCGCCCGATACCTGCTTCTGCGCGATCTCCATCTCAAATCCGAGCAGGGCCTTGCCGCCCGGCGCTGCCTCGCCCTTTTCGAACGCGACGACGCCATGCGTCTGTTGCAGGCGGGATGACGGCGGCTGCCGTTGGTAAAAGAACATTGAAGATTGGTTTTGTTTGGTAAAATGGCGCTATCTAAATATACAAGTATTTATTCGAGGTAACGAATTATAAAGGAGCAAACGCATAGAAGACTCTCGCGGGGTCATTTTGTACGCGCGGCAGTAAAGCCGCGCCAAGGAGGACCAATGGCGACAGAACGGCAAATCGCGGCGAACCGCCTCAACGCCCAGCGTTGCACCGGCCCAAAGACCCCGGAAGGTAAATCCGCGGCGAGCCGCAACGCGGTCACTCATGGTCTGAGAAGCCATAGCGGCCTCCTCCCCGGCGAGAAGCTCGAAGACTTCTCCGATTTGCGCGCCCGCGTTCTCGCCGAGCTTGCGCCAGACAGCGCGATCGAGTTCGAACTCGCCGAGCGGATCGCGAGCCTCCTGTGGCGGCTGCGGCGCGTTCCCGCCTTCGAGGCCGCCCTCCTCACCTGGACGAGTGCCTGCAAAGCGGAGGCGAGCCCTTTCATGCCGCACGAGCCGCGTCTCATCAACTGGCGCGACCGCGACCGGAAAATCCTCGTCCTTGGGCGCGCGCTCGACGGTTTCCTGAAGGGGGAGTTAGGCGGCAAGCTCAGCCGCTATGAAACCGCGCTGCAACGCCAGCTGTCCGCGTTGATGGTCGACCTGCGGCGCGTGCAGGCGCGGCGGAAAGCGCAAGGCTCGCCAGATATTTGCATGGGAGCCGCCATCGGAGAAGGCGGCGGCGCCGTCCCGCGGCTTGCGTTCACGGCGCAAGACGCCGCGGATGGCGAAGAAGATTCCGAGGGGTCGAAGCGGCTCTTGGAGTGAACTAAACGTTCTTCCGTTACAATGATGCTGCCTCGATGTCGGTCTGGCTAAAATCATTGCCTTTAAACAGCAAAGGTTCCCCTGTCGCCTTTGCCAGCGCGTAAGAAAAGCAGTCGCCGAAATTGAGGCCCGCCTTGTGGCGGCCTTTGCCAAAATCAAGGAAGGCCTGCCGGGCGAGTTCCCCGTGGTTGATTGTTACAGGCTCAAGCGCGATAGGCCGCCCGCCGAAAAAAAGCCTGGGTCTGTTGCATTGCCTCGGAACCAAGCTGGCTTTCGACAACCATCGCCAGTTCAACGTAGTTTGCCACGCTCATCCGACAGACATCGGCATCGTGAATGAGCTGTGCGAAAGCGGCGGCCTCCGGTTCCTTGTATAGGATAGCGACCAGGGCGGATGTATCGAGGATCATTTCGGCAGACCGCTTTCATCGTAGAGCAGTTCGCCATGGGCGATGTATGGGCGCTTAACATGAGCCGCCGCGCGGTCAGCAATCGCCAGCAACTCCTTCACGCTCGCCTTGCTCTTTCGGCGTTCTATCTTGGCGAGGCGTTCGCGCAGGGCTTCGGTGACGACGCGGGTCATGCTTTCGCCCGTGGCGCGGGAAATTGCCTGTGCGAGCCGGTGTGCTTCGGGATCTTTGATGTTGAGGCTCATGGCTGATCTCGTCTTCTATAATTCACTTCAATGTTCTACCATTCTACCCGATCAGGTGATGCATGCCAAGGGCCACATCAAGGCAGCGTCAATGTTGAGCCTTTCTTGGAGGCTGTGGACCCGGCGGGCGCAGTCGGCTAAGCTTTTGCCGGACATGTAAAAGCCGCGCCGGGGGTACGTATGATCGCAGTATTCAAGGACATTTTCACGGAGCCGTCCAACGTCGATCCGCACACCTTGCGCAATCTTGGCCCGCTGCAACCGATGGCAGGGATCTGGCGCAGCACGAAGGGCGATGACGTCCATCCCGTGGCGGACGGCTCCAAGTTGCAGGCGTTTGTGGATCGCATCGAGCTTCAGCCCATCGACCCTCAGACGAACGGCCCTCAATTGTTTTATGGCCTGCGCTACCATCAGCACATCGTCAAGCCGGGAGAGGTCGAGACATTTCACGATCAGGTCGGCTATTGGCTCTGGGAACCGGCGACGGGCACGATCATCCAAACCGTCGCAATTCCCCGCGGGCAAATTGCAATGGCCATCGGCAAGGCGCCGCGCGATGCGAGAGAGTTCGAGGTCGCGGCTGCGCGAGGCTCCACGACCAACGGCATTTGTTCGAATCCCTTCCTGGAAGACGCCTTTCGCACGGACGAATTTCGTATCAAGGTGACCGTCAACGCCGATGGAAGCTGGTCGTATGAGGAAAACGCCACGCTCATGGTCCGAGGCCAGCCCTTCCATCACACCGACAAGGACAGGTTCGTGAAGATCGGAGAACCGACGCCTAATCCGCTGGCGAGGAGTTAACTTTCAGCAAAACGCGCAGCGCCGCGATTGCCGGCCTCAAGGCGTGACCTTGCACGGAACGCCGCGCTTGTTGCATCGCGGCGCACAGAGCAAGCGCCGAACTTTTCGACTTGTACGGGCCAGCCTGGACTTGGAAGCCGCCGCTGGCTCTTGGCGTGACGTCGAGTTCGCGATCGAGGAGAATGTCGGACAGCTTGAGCCTTGATATTTTTGGCGGTCGCGCGGCCGGCCGCTTCGCTGCTCGCAGCGCTGAATACGATCAGGACCTCTCCGGCGGCGGACGCCACCGATAAAGCGGACGCCGGTTGCGCGGATGCCGATGCGGCCGCCGGGGCTGGCTTGGCATGCGCGACCTTCGTCGGCTTGGCTGGCGCCTTGGAGGGAGTTTTTTGCGGCGCCGCCGTCGCAGCGCTGGACAGGCGCGGGCGCCGGCGGGTTCCGTGCTCTGCTGAGCTTCCGCCACAGCGGGCGGCGGCGGCGGATTTTCCGCCCCACTGAAGACGCCGCTGAAAAAGCCCCAAACACCGCCGGATGAACTTCCCGATTGGGTCGCCGCAGCACTCGCCGTACTGACCGGCGCGCTTGCCGGCCTCGGCGCTTCTTCCGCAGGACGGGGCGGCGGCGCTATTTTCCGCTCCACTGAAGACGCCGGTGAAAAAACCCGAAACGCCGCTGGATGAACCTCCCGATTGGGCGCTCGCTTGCCAGGACGCGCCCGACGCGCCCGCCGGAATTCAAGCCCATCGAGGCCAGGACGCGCTCCTTGCCGTCCGACGCTTTCTTCCGGTCCGCAGCCGACAAGCTCTCCATCCAAAGGGCGTTCGAATAATCCTGAAGCGCCTTGGCGGACGCGCCGCTTCTCTCGTTGATTTCCGCTCTGAGAAGAATGGCGCGGGCCGCCAGTTCCCCGCTCAAACCGGCCTTGAATGCGGAGTCGATCTGCTCCGCGGCGTCAGAGTAGGAGCCCGCTTCGTAAGACTTTGCGGCCCGGCTCAGGAGCTCAAGCCCCCTTCCCTGATTGCTTTCGGCACGCGCTTTGCCGATCTCCAGCGCAGGGAGCGCAGAGTCGGCCATGATGCCAAGGCCGAAGCCCAGGACAACAACAAGCCATCTTATGCCAGTGCGCATCATGGAAGAGGAAAACCTATTCCTAATGTCTAAGATTATGACGCAGCGATACACCCCAACCTAAGGTGCAGCATAAGATTAGGGCATAGCCGTGTCTGGCTTGATGTAAGGCAATTCTTGGATCGACGCCCGCTGGAGTGTATACATATCCACAATCAGGGCGCTTGATGCGAAATTTGTGCAAAACTGCCAATGGGTAGCGCCCTCAATCGCTGGCTGGCGGCCCGGTTGAAGAGTTCACGGCCCCGTCATCCCGGAAGGGCGATTACGCCCTATCCGGGATCGCAAAAAGCGCCGGCGTTTGTAACGATCCCGAACAACGCCCTTGGCGTTTCCGGGATGACACAACAGAGATGCCTACTCCACCGTCACCGACTTGGCGAGATTGCGCGGCTGATCCACATCCGTGCCCATTTCGACTGCCGTATGATAGGCGATGAGCTGAATGGGAACCGCGTAAAGGATCGGCGTGATCAGCGGATGAGCGGTGGGAAGGTGGAAATTCGAATGCGCCTTCACAACCGCGTCGGCGTCGTCCGCGTCGCTGAAGACGATCAATTGACCGCCGCGCGCAGCCACCTCCTGCATATTGGAAATCATTTTCTCGTAAAGGCCGTCCTTCGGCGCCATGGCGATGACGGGCACAGTCTCATCGATCAGCGCAATCGGGCCGTGCTTCAGTTCGCCCGCCGCGAAGCCTTCGGCGTGAAGGTAGGAGATCTCCTTCAACTTGAGAGCGCCTTCCAACGCGATGGGAAAGGTCGAGCCACGCCCGAGATAAAGCACGAGAGGCGCCTTCGCCAGGCCATGCGCCAGGGCGTCGAACTCTTCCTCGCGCCGCAGCACGTCCGTTATGAGGCGAGGAGCCTGCACAAGCGCGCGAACGAGTTCAAGTTCGTCCGCCTCGGATAACGCGCCGCGTTTACGCCCGGCTGCGATCGCCAGGCAAGCCAGCACTGCAAGTTGGCAGGTGAAGGCTTTGGTGGAGGCGACGCCGATTTCGGGCCCGGCGAGCGTCGGCAGGACGGCGTCGGATTCGCGGGCGATGCTGGATTCAGGCACGTTCACGATGGACGCGATGAGCTGCTTGTTGGCGCGGCAATAGCGCAGGCTCGCGAGCGTATCGGCGGTCTCGCCCGACTGGGACACAAACAGCGCCATGCCATCCTTGGGCATTGGCGCTTCGCGATAGCGAAACTCCGAGGCGATATCCACCTCGACCGGCAGCTTCGCATAACGCTCGAACCAATATTTGGCCGCCAGAGCCGCGTAAAAGGCCGTGCCGCAGGCGGTGATGCTGAGTTTGGAAAGACGCTCGAAGGGGAGCTGAGGCCCGGGAAGGCTGATCGTGTTGTCCGCGAACCGCACATAATGCGCGAGCGTCCGGCTGATCACCTCCGGCTGCTCGTGGATCTCCTTCGCCATGAAGTGGCGGTGATTGCCTTTGTCGATCAAAAGCGCGGAAGCGAAAGTTCGCGTGATCGGCCGCGACGCTTTCACGCCCGTGTCGTCGTAGATGACGGCCCCCGAATGGGAGAGCACAGCGCAATCGCCTTCCTCAAGGAAGCAGACGCGATCCGTAAAAGGCGCCAGCGCCATGGCGTCGGAGCCAAGGAACATCTCGCCCTTGCCATAGCCGACCGCGAGGGGGCTGCCCCGCCGCGCGCCGATCATGATGTCCTCGCGTCCAGAGAACAGGATGGCGAGCGCGAAGGCCCCGCGAAGCTTCGAAAGGGCGCTTTTGACTGCCGCTTCGGGATCGCTTCCTTTGCGAAGCTCGCGATCGAGGAGATGCGCGACAACCTCCGTATCGGTCTCGCTTTCGAAGACGGCGCCGCTGCGCTCAAGTTCGTCGCGCAGTTCGCGAAAGTTCTCGATGATGCCGTTATGGACGATCGCCACCCGGCTTGTCATATGCGGATGGGCGTTCCGTTCGACAGGCTTGCCATGTGTCGCCCAGCGCGTATGCCCGATGCCGGCCGTCCCCTCCAGCGGTTCCTTGGCGAGGCGCCGGTCGAGCGCAGCAAGCTTGCCTTCGGCCCTGCGCCTTGTCAGCTTGCCGGATTCGAGCGTGGCGACGCCCGCGGAATCGTAGCCCCGATATTCAAGCCGCCTCAAAGACTCGAGGAGCCGGGGCGCGGCTGCTTCCGTTCCAACAATGCCTATGATCCCACACATATTCCAATTGCCTTCGTTAATAGACCTGCAGCGCCGCTGTCCGGCTTCAGCGTGCAAGAGCTGAGCCAATAAACCGGCCTTATTCAAAAGATTGCCATGACTATTTCAAGGCAAGGTTAAGCGGCAGGCCGTGTCCGAGGCTTTCGCCGTCTCGGGGTCATCATTTCGAACGATCATCTTGTGCCTCGCGCGCAGCCGCCCGGCCCAACCCTCGCGATGCACTTGCGGCGCGCGCGTCAACGCCAGCGAGTTCGCGGGCACGTCCTTGGAGATGACGCTTCCCGACCCGACATAGGCGCCGTCGCCAATGCGGACCGGCGCGATCAGCGCGCTGTTCGAGCCGATGAACGCGCCGGCGCCGATATCGGTTTTGTGCTTGCGAAAGCCGTCATAATTGCAGGTGATGGTTCCCGCCCCGATATTGGCGCCCGGACCGATGTGGGTATCGCCGACATAGCTCAGATGATTGACCTTGGCTCCCTCGTCGATGTCGGCCGCTTTCAGCTCGACAAAGTTCCCGACCTTGGCCTTCGGGCCAACCCGCGTGACAGGGCGCAAACGCGCGAACGGCCCGACAACCGCGCCCCGCTCGATGCGCGCGCCCTCGATATAGGAGAAGGCCTTGATGGTTACGCCGTCCTCGATCACAACGCCGGGACCGAAGAAGACGTTCGGCTCGATCACGACATCCTGGCCGGTCACGGTGTCCTGGCTGAACGTGACCGTATCGGCTGAAATGAGCGTGGCGCCGCCATCCATGGCGTTGCAGCCTGAGGCGCTTCTGCAAAATCGCTTCCACCTCGGCGAGCTGCGCCCGCGTATTCACGCCGCGCACTTCGTCCTCCTCGATGACCTCGCAGGCGATGCGGCGGCCCTCGGAGCGCGCGATTGCGACGGCATCGGTGAGATAATATTCCGCGGCCTTGTTCTTGTTATCGATCCTATCCAGAAGCGGCAGAAGCAAGTGACCCCGGAAAGCCATGATGCCGGAGTTGCAAAGAGACAAAGCGCGCTCCTCGGGCGTCGCCTCTTTCTCCTCGGTTATCGCAAGGAGTTCCCCTCCTTCGCCGGTGATGAGACGGCCATACCCTTTGGGATTTTTTGCGTTGAAGCCGATGACGGCCATATCTGCGCCGTTCTCAACCGCCATGGCGAGGTTCCGGATACTTTCCCGCGAAACAAGCGGCGTGTCGCCATAAAGAACCAGCACCGGGCCGCTCACATCGGCAAGAGCCTGACGCGCCATCAGCACGGCATGGGCGGTTCCAAGACGTTCCGTTTGTTCGAAGAACCGCGTCTCGATCGGCGTGGCCAGCGTCTCGAAGCCTTTTGCGTTGGGCGGAATAACCACCGAACACGATGAGGCGCCCGCCGCCGCCGCCGCCTTGAGGACATGAGCGACGAGCGGCAGGCCCGCCAAGGGATGCAGGACTTTCGGAATTGAGGATTTCATCCGGACGCCCTGCCCTGCCGCCAGTACGACCGCGTGAAATGCAACCATTGTTCAACCCTTGAGTGAAAGTTTCAGTCAGTTCCTTAGGCGGCGCGGGATGCGCTGTCAAAATCGAAAACGGCTTGATTGATCGGAAACGCCCCGCAAAGTTTCTGAAGGCGCATCCCGCCATGAAGCCCGTGATGCAACCGCAGGCGCTGCGGATAAGGCTAACAGGCTGCTGCAAAAGCATGAAATCTTGGCGCCATCCTTCGACAAGCTCAGGATGAGGTCACGTGTTTTCGACGGCTTAGCCCTCATGGTGAGCTTGTCGAACCGTGGGCAACATCGCTTTTCACCATCCTCCCAGCCTAAAGCGTATCGGCCCTGAACGTATCGCAGTCGGACATGGAGCCGCTATCGTACCCCCTCTTGAACCAGCGCACGCGCTGCTCGGACGACCCGTGCGTGAATGAATCGGGGACGGCATAGCCGCGCGTGCTCTTCTGAATAGCGTCGTCACCGATGGCCGAAGCCGCGCGCAAGGCCGCCTCGATATCCCCTGGCTCAAGGATCATTGTTGATGCGGTCCGTATTCTTGGCCCAGACGCCCGCGTAGCAGTCCGCCTGAAGCTCGACCCGCACCTGGATCGCATTGCGCTCCGGTCCGGAGGCCGCCGCCTGCAGTCTTTGCGCGGCATCGAGGCGGCCTTGCAGGTTTTGGATGTGATGGCCAACCTCATGGGCGATCACATAAGCCTGTGCGAACTCGCCGGGCGCTTTGAATCGGCGCTTCAGCAACTCGTAAAAGGAGAGATCGACATAAATTTTGCGATTGACCGGGCAATAGAATGGCCCCATCTGCGAGCTGGCCGCGCCGCAGCCCGATTGAATGCCATCCCGGTAAAGGACAAGCCTGGGCGGCGTGTATCGCTGGCCCTTATCGGCGAAGATCTTGCTCCAGGTGTCTTCCGTATCCGCCAGCACGACAGAGACGAATTTTTTCATGCTGTCGTCTTCGGCGCTGATAGTCCGCTCCCTGGGGTCGCTCGGAAGCTGAATATGGCGTCCGCCGGGCATTTCCTCGCCGCCGCCCCCGTTCAAGATCATGCGTGGATCGACGCCGAGGAGCAACGCGATTCCGGCGATAATAATCAGGCCGATGATGCCGCCGCCGCCACCGCCCTGGCCCATCGGGATCTGGAATCCGCCCCCTCCTCCTCCCGGGAAAGGAAATCCGAATCCGCCGCCGCTGCCGCCATCGTCGTAGCCCCCGCCTTCGTCCCGGCGGTCTTCGACGTTTTCGCTTTCACGGCGACCTTGCCATCTCATGGGAATGCCTCACTTTTCACCGGAAATGTGCTCGGGGCGAGCGGGAGGGGCTGGTGGAGTTGGCGTCCGCATATTACTCGCGGTTATGCTCGATGTCCCGCAGTTCATAGCAGGCAAACATCTCGGTCTTCCTTGCGACCTTTTCTAAAATTGTTGGCGGTTTTGCTGATATGGATAAACTGCTTGCCAAGCACGGCAAACAGGTGTCTCTTAGACCTTCGTATGACTCGGCTTGCTGACATGATTGCAGTCGCCACGACGCTCTCTGGCGGCGGGGGTTCAGCTTTGGAAGGTTGGCACAAGTTGTGTCTGCTTATCGCACTGGTTGTGGATACAAATTACAAAGTTTTCGTGGCGCATTACAAGATTTGCCATAAAATAGATTATCCATGACACCCTCGACTTGCAGTTGCGGAAAGTCAAAAGTGGCAGGCGAAAGCAGATGATATGCTTCCTCCTGATTCGATCAACAAAACTGAAGAAAAAGGCAGCCGCGCGAGTGCTTGTACTTCACATTTCCTTTCTGAAGTTGGTAAGCCTTTTATGAGGAGATGAAATGCCTATGCAGTTTGGGAATTTGGAAGCGAGGGAGAATGAGTGCGTCACAAGCTGAACGCTTGCGTGCAATGATCGAGGAGGACATTCTCTCATTCAAGCTGAAGCCTGGAGATAAGCTGGACGAATGTCGGCTTGCCGAAATATATGGCACGTCCCGCACCCCGGTTCGCGAAGCTCTTCGTCAGCTTTCGTCAAATGGATTGATAGAAATCAGGCCGCACAAAGGGGCTATTGTCGCCAAGCTTGGCATTCGGGAGTTGGTCGAGTTGCTCGAAGTCATGGCCGAGCTTGAAGGCGCTTGCGGACGGCTTGCGGCAAAATCATGCCTGAATAGCGATGTGGACGCCATCGTCGCGGCTCAGGACGCTTGTCGTAAATATGCGGAATTGCGCGATGCGCAAAACTATCAGAAGGCGAACGAGGCTTTTCACGACGCCATTTACGCAGCGAGCCGCAACGACTGTCTCGTCAAATTGACGCTTGGCATCCGCAATCGCGTGGCCGCCTATCGGAGATTGCGGATGGACCAGGTGAGCAGGCTTAAATTCTCCGTGGCGGAGCACGAGCAGATTGTGCACGCGATCAAGGAAAGCCTTCCTGAAGAAGCAGATCGTCTGCTGCAGCTGCATATTTTGAATCTCGGCAGTGAATTGCGGCGCATGTTCTCCGTCCTATCCACGGAAGAATGGCCCAGGCCCCCGGAGCCCCGAGGGACGCTCGTTGCGGATGTGGCGGCCATGGAGAGCGTATCCGTCAAGTAGCGCGCGCCCAAGAGCAGAACAGCCAGATAATTAGTCATGCGAGCACGCTTTCAACGCTACGCCATCTATTGGACACCGCGGCCCGGAACCGCGTTCGCTGAGTTCGGAGCGCTCTGGTTCGGCGGCGTTGAGACATTCGGGCTCGCGCCGGAATTGGCTCAACGGGCGAGAAAGGCTCCCGCCGTCTATGGACTTCACGCTACGCTCAAAGCGCCATTCCGGCTGAGAGACGATGTTGCTCCTGAGGGGCTTCGCGACGCGCTCGATGATTTTTGCGCCCATAGACGCGCTCCCGCCCCAGGCAGATTGATGCTGGGCCATCTCCAGCGCTACCTCACCTTGCTATTGAGCGGAGATCAAGCAGATGTCGATTGGCTTGCGGCTGAGTGCGTCACGTCTTTCGATCATTTCCGGGCGCCGCTCGATGAGGAGGATTATGCACGCCGGGAGTTGGATGACCTGTCGGAGCAGGAAGAAGCATTCCTGAGGGAATTCGGCTATCCCTATGTGCTCAGCGCTTTTCGCTTTCACATTTCGCTTGCCGGGCCGCTTGAAAGCGCGGAACTGGACGAGGTCGCCAAGGCGCTTCAGCCGCAGCTTGCGCCCTTTATGAGCGAGCCCTTTGAGATCAGGGATTTATCGCTTCTGGGCGAGCCTCGAAGCGGGGGCGTTTTTGAGGTGATAAGCAGGCACAGATTGGGGCGTGAGACATCGCTCAGTCTCAGCGGCGCCGGAAATCGGTGTGTGAGGTTCCAGCAGGCTGCTGAAAAAGCATGAAATCTTGGCTTCATCCTTCGACAAGCTCAGGATGAGGCTTCGTGTCTTCAACGGCTTGCCCTCATGGTGAGCTTGTCGAACCATGGGCAACATCGTTTTTCAGCATCCTGCTAGATTAGGCGGCTGGATGGCCCCTCGCAGAGCATGAGAGGGCCTATTGGGGCGCTCCGTCATCCTCGACGCCTTCCGCGCTGATCGAGTTCTGATAATGAGGCCGAATAAGACCCTTTCAATTCTTCAAATTTTTTCGGCTTGCTTGGGATCAGGACTTCCGGCCTGAACATCGCCGTGTGCATACTTCCGAAGAACCACTGGCAGGTGAGCACACTATGTCCCACCATATTCGTGCTCACCTGGATAACGGTCATTGGCGGACCGCCGGACTTGAGCTCAACGATATCGCCAACCTTGAACGGGCCGTCGCTCATGGCGCTCCTTGAACCAGAGCCAAGCCTAGCGGCCGCGGCTGCGGACGATGGAGCCTTTGCCGTAACGCGCGGAAGCCCGGGAACGGCGCCCTTTTTTCAATCTGATCGATCCTTTTGCCGGCAAGGCGGACAGACGTATCATCTCTGTCTGCACAACCGGCTCCGCGATCCTCTCCTCGGGCGGCAGAGGCACCGGCGGGGCGGCCACATCACGTTCGCCGGCCAAGCGATGCCAGAGCCAGCGAAGCGCGCCGCCCCTTATATCGTGTTCCGCCATGAAAGCGATGACTCGCGGCAGAGTCTCCTGCCGGTAGCGGGAGCCGTTGAAAATGCCGTAGTGGCCGACGCCAGGCTGCGTGTAGTGCAGCTTTTTGGAGCGCGGAAGGTTTGTGCAGAGGTGGATGGCCGCCTCTGTTTGGCCCGCGCCGGTAATGTCGTCCTTCTCGCCTTCGACCGTCATCAGGGCGACATGACGGATCGCCGTCAAGTCGATGAGTTCTCCGCGATGAGTACATTTCGCCCTTCGGAAGCTGATGCTTCACGAACACCTGGTCGATTGTTTGCATGTAAAATTCCGCGGCAAGGTCCATCACCGCCAAATATTCGTCGTAGAACTCCTTGTGCTTCTCGACCGAGTTGCCGTCGCCACGCACCAGATTCACGAAAAGATCCTTGTGCGCATTAAGATGACGATCGAGGTTCATCGCCATGAAGCCGGTAAGCTGAAGGAAGCCTGGATAGACGAGGCGTCCATGCCCGCGGTTGGGCCAGGGAACCGAGGTGATGACCGTGCGGCGGAACCAGTTCGTGCCTTTTTCCTCCGCCAGCTTGTTGACGGCGGTCGGGCTGACGCGCGTGTCGATCGGGCTTCCTTTCAGAATGACGCTTCTCGGAGGGAAGGGATGGTTGCGCGCTTCCATGAGGGCGACCGCCGACAGCACCGGCACGCCCGGCTGACACACGCCCAGGACGTGGACATCGCCCTGGAATATCTCAATCATGCCGATCACATAGTCGATGTAATCGTCAAGGGAGAAAGTGGCGTCGCGAAGCGGGATCAGGCGGGCGTCCTGCCAGTCCGTGATATACACATCGGTGTAGGGCAGCATCGCTTCGACGGTTCCGCGCAGAAGCGTGGCGAAATGGCCCGACAAGGGCGCGACAATCAGGACGCGGGGCTCGCTCGGAGCGCCTTCCGGCAAGTCCTTCTTGAAATGGATGAGATCGCAGAACGGCTTGCGCCAGACGATTTCTTCGGAGACAGCAAACCGCTTGCCCTTGACGGTTGTGGTTTTGATGTTGAACCCGGGCTTTTTGTAACGGCGGGTTGTCCGCTCCAGCAGTTCCGCGGCAGCCGCGGCATTTCGACCGAGGTTTGTGTAAGAAAGCGGATTGAACGGATTACGAAGGATAAGCCGGGTCGAATCCGCCGCCGCTCTCGCCGGCGATATGGCGGCATGGCTCAACTCATAAAGGTGATAGAGCACGAGATCTCCTTCCAGAGTGGTCGCTCGACCTACTCAGCTTACTCCAAAAAACGCTGTAAAAGAGCAACATAACCGGCTTTTTTGATTTTGAGAGGCCTAAAGGCTGCACCCAAACCGAGTATTGAAACTTAATTTTTGGTTGAGCTTAAGCCTTCTCCGAAGCGTTGTCAGCAGCAATTTTCTTCTTGATCACGGCGATCACGGACTCCGGCGTCGTATTGAAGGAGAAGTGGGTTAGATACTTCCCTTCACCGTCCATCAGATACACGAAGCCTGAATGATCGACGGTGTAATCCGCTGCGTCTCCGGCTTTCCGGTAGTAAACGCGGTAAGCCTTCGCAACGTTGGAAATGTCGCTTTCGTTCCCGGTCAATCCCGTAATGCGGGAATCGAAATTCTTCATGTAGCTGGCGAGCGCTTCCGGCGTATCGCGCTTCGGATCGACGGAAATGAAGATCGGCGCAACCTTGCCTGCCTCCGGGCCGAGCTTGTCCATGACCGCCGACATGGTTTGAAGCTCGGTCGGACAGACATCGGGGCAGTGGGCATATCCAAAAAAGACAAGCATCAGCTTGCCACGGAAATCGCGATCGGTGACGCGTTTGCCGTCTGTATCGACGAGTGAGAAGGGGCCGCCGACGAGAGCCGCGCCCTGGCTCTCCACTCTCTCGGGCGCGCTCAAGACCATGTATGCGCCTGCGAAACCCGCCGCAAAAAGCGCCAACACGATGGAAGCTGCGTAGCCGGTCTTCATGCCTGTCGCCCTTGTCGAAATGCCGTTGATTTTGCGCGCGCTTTGCGTGAAGACTTGGTCTTTAGCGAATGTCCCGTCAATGCGGCATGGCGAGCCGGAGCGCAAAGCACGTTTCTTTTCCGGGGAACGCTTGCGGGATTCGCCGCTTCAGCCGCTTCCAGGTGCGTCCCATGTTTAACCCGCATTTTTCGAAGGCGAGCCGCCTGCGGCTTCGAACGACGATCCGGCTCAGATGGTTTGCCGTCGCCGGGCAAACCGCGACGATTTTGATGCTCCATTACGGGTTCAAGTTTCCCCTGCCGCTTGCGCTCTGTCTGGCGGTCATTCTCGTCTCGGCGGGGCTGAACACGGTGCTGAGCGTCGCCTATCCGCGCTCGCAACTCCTCTCGAGCCAATCGGCGCTCATGCTTCTCGCCTATGACGTGCTTCAATTGTCGGCCCTTCTTTTCCTTACCGGGGGGCTCGAAAATCCATTTGCATTCCTGCTCATTGTCCCGGTCGCCGTGTCCGCGTCGACGCAGCGGCTCACCGAGACCGCCCTGCTTGCCGCGTTCACCGTGGTGCTGGCTACAATTCTTGCGCGCTATCATTGGCCCCTGCCCTGGACGGACACCCAGCCGCCGGTTTTGCCGCCGAACTATATAGTTGGGCTTTGGGCGGCCCTCGTGTCGTGCATCATTTTCATCGCCTTCTATGCCTGGCGCATCGAACAGGAAGCGCGTCAAATGGCGCAGGCTCTTTCCGCCGCCGAGCTTGTTCTGGCGCGGGAACAGCGGCTGACCGCGCTCGACGGGCTGGCCGCGGCGGCGGCCCACCAGCTCGGCACGCCGCTCTCGACCATCGCGCTCGTCGCCAAGGAACTGGAGAGGGAAATTCCCAAAGACAGCCCCGTGCGCGACGACATTCTCCTGCTTCAAACGCAGACGGCGCGTTGTCGCGATATTCTGAGCCAGCTCTCGAAAAGCGGCCGCGAGGGTGAGGAAGACATCATCTTTTCGAAAATGCGGCTCCGCCACCTTATCGAAGAGGTGATTGCGCCTTTGAGGACCCCAGGAGTTGAGATCGACGTTTTTCTTAGCGACGCGTCGCCCCCCGGCAAGCCGGCATCGGAACCCGTCATCACCCGCAATCCGGGTCTTATGCATAGCCTCGTGAATCTCGTCGAGAACGCGGTCGACTTCGCGAGCGAGCGCGTGACGGTCGAGGCTGCCTACGATCATAATAAGGTATTGATCCGCATAGGAGACGATGGCCCCGGTTTCCACCCCAACGTCATCAATCTGATCGGCGAGCCTTACGTGACAAATCGTCCGAGGGCGGAGGGCGACCGGGAGGAAAGCGGCATGGGCCTCGGCTTTTTTATCGCCAAGACACTGCTTGAGCGCTCTGGCGCTTCAATTCACGTCGCAAATCGGGTATTACCTGAGACTGGAGCGCTTGTTGAAATATCCTGGCCTCGCGTCCGGCTCGAGGCGTCATCCTAGATTGAAAAACAAGAGGGATCGCAGCATAGATTTTGTGCGCTCCAAGTTTGTGTCGTATACTGCGACACTATGTAGGGTGTGACAAAAAGGTACATGCAGCCAATGGCGACGCTCGCAGCCCCGGACCCCAGGCCAGATAACTCCCTCCTCATTGTTGACGACGACAAGCCCTTTCTTTCCCGGCTCGCCAAGGCGATGGAGGCTCGCGGCTACAGCGTGCGCACGGCGGAGACGCTTGAGGCGGGCAAGCAGGCGATCCGTGAGCTGGCCCCGGCCTACGCCGTCGTCGATATGCGCCTTGAAGACGGCAACGGCCTCGATGTCATCCGAATGCTGCGCGAGACGCGGCCGGATTGCCGCGCCCTTGTCCTGACCGGTTACGGCAACATCGCGACCGCGGTGAATGCGGTGAAACTCGGCGCGGTGGATTATCTCTCGAAGCCCGCCGACGCCGAAGACATCCTCGCCGCGCTGACGGCTTCCGGCGAAGGCAAGCCGAAACCGCCGGAGAACCCCATGTCGGCGGACCGTGTCCGCTGGGAGCACATTCAGCGCGTCTACGAACTCTGCAACCGCAATGTCTCGGAGACAGCCCGCAGGCTGCACATGCATCGCCGTACGCTGCAGCGCATCCTCGCCAAACGCGCGCCGAAATAACCCCCGCCCCGGCGTCCCTGCTCTGCGCCAGCCTTGCTCGATGACGGAATTACTTTCGAGTGTCAGCTTTCCGTGAGCATGCGTTTTGGTCCAATTTTTCCTGGCGCGCGGCCAGCTTCCGGATCTGCTTGCATTGCTATTCATGACCCCGGAATCTTATGAAAAAGCGCCTTACCGGAACGTAAACACGCTAAGTCATTGATATTTATTATGAAATTAAGAGGCGGTATTGATCGCCTGCGTGCGAACCGGCTCCCGGCGTGGTTAATGGCGCCGCGCAAACATATTTAACGGACTTTATCGCGTCCCATTTCCGCCAAAAATATAACTCGTTAACCCTATGAATTCGCTTTTTCTTTCAATGAGATAGCATGATTTTGTGCGTTCTGTCGGACGCGAGCTTCACTCATTTTTAAGCAATTTCAATCGTTTTCTGGCGGGAAATAAATGCCCTCCGCGGCGCCTTAACCATATTCAGATTAACCATCAACCGAAGGCAAGGCGCGGAGGCAAGCCAGCGCGTATCAGATGGTGATGAACACGCAAGCCGAGCTGCGGAAAGCGGCCCTTGAGCTGCAAAATGGAACCTTCATCAAGCCCTGAACTTATAGCGCGGCAAACTGTGCGATTAACGGAGTTGCTTCATGAGCTGTGCTGTTCTCTTCTATCTCCGCCGCCTGCTTCCATTGCTCCTCATCTCGGGCCCAGGAGGCGCCTTACCCGCGTTTGCCGCAGGGCCCAGTCAAAGCGAGCTCGATGCTGGCGGTAAAGCGGCCGATAGCTGGCTGATGACCAACAAGAGTTACGACGGGCGCCGTTACGTAGATCTGCGCCAGATCGAACCTGGCAACGTGGCGCAACTCAAGGACGTCTGTACCTTCGACAGCCGCGTCGGGGCTCCAGCCCAGTCCGCGCCGCTGCTATATGAAGGGCGCATCTATTTCTCGGTCGGGGCAACGACGCTCGCCATCGACGCAGCCACTTGCCGCGAGATTTGGCGGCATGAATGGACGCTGAAAGGCAAGGCGCTCTCCAATCCCAACCGAGGCGTCGCCATCAAGGAAGGCCGCGTCGTCCGCGGCACGCCAGACGGTTTCCTCATCGCGCTCGATATGGCGGACGGCAAGCTCATTTGGGAACGCCAGATCACCAGCGCCCAGGAAGGCCATTATCTCAGCATGCCGGCCATGATCGTCGATGACGTTATCGTTTACGGCACGGCGGGCGCGGATTGGGGTGGGCGCGGCTGGTTCGGCGCCTTCAGGCTTGAAAATGGCGAGGAGCTCTGGCGCTTCGATACGCTGCCAAAGCCCGGCGGGTCTGAGGCCGAATCATGGGGCGCCCCCGAAGCGCTCGCGCATGGCGGCGGAAGTTTCTGGACGCCTGTCTCCGTCGACCGGGAGAAAAATCTAGTCTATATCGCGGTCGGGAACCCAGCGCCGGACTTTTTCGGGGGCGTCCGCCCAGGCGCCAACCTCTATACCAACAGCCTGGTGGCGCTCGACTTGAAGACCGGAAAACCCGTTTGGTGGAAGCAATTCGTTCCCCATGACGAGCGCGACTGGGATTTAAGCCAAGTCAGTCCGCTGTTCGCTGCGGAGTTTCAAGGAAAGCTTCGCAACATGATTGCGGTTAGCGGCAAGGATGGCCGCCTCCGCCTCGTGGACCGCGACACGCATGAGATACTTGCCGATATTCCCATCTCGAAGCAGGAAAACACTGAAACGCCGGTTACCGTCGAAGGCGTCCATATTTGTCCGGGCCTGCTTGGCGGGCAGGAATGGAGCAGCTCCGCTTATGATCCGGGCCGCAAAATCGTGATTTCGCCCATGGTCAATTGGTGCGGCACAGCGCACCGCAACCCCGAGGCGCCTGTTTGGAAGGTTGGCGAGCATTATTACGGAGGCAAAATCGACCAAGACCCGATCGAGCAGGCGCGGGGCGTGCTTGCCGCCACCGATGTCTCCTTGGGTGAGTTGCGCTGGAAAGTCGAGACCGAGGCTCCGATGCTTGCCAATGTGACGGCGACGGCAAGCGGCGTTATCTTTGCGGGCGATTTGAAAGGCAATCTTTATGCCGTAAGCTCCGGCGACGGATCGCTGTTATGGCGTCATCAGCTTGGAGCCTCGGCCGGAGGCGGGCTGTTCACGTATGAGCTTAATGGCAAGCAATATGTGGCCGTGGTATTCGGGCCTGTTTCGGCATTTTTCGGCGGGGGGACAGGAACGGCCAAGCTCAAAATCTTGGCCTTGCCCTAAGCCGGGTTCGCAGGACTTGTCATTGGCGCCGCCGGGACGGCGCGATGCTCCCGCACCTGCCGCAGCTTCGCCCCGCTCCGATTTGCACATCCGGGGCGAACCGTTATATTGGGAAGGCATTGAGAGGCGCTGCGTGTGAAGGCTTGCAGGGGCATCGCCAGGGTCTGCATCCGGTGCATACTCCCACAGTTATCGAGCGAAATGAGCAAGACACCAAGCCACACCTTGATCCTTGTCCGCGCCGACTGGGACGGCGACGCTAAAGTTTGGGTCGCGAGCAGCGCCGACGTCGACGGGCTTGCCACCGAAGCCGCGACGCTAGAGGAGCTGCGCGACAAGGTTCTGGGCATCGTGGCGGAATTGGCGGAGCTGAACGGCCTTTCTTCCGATCTGCCGGAAATCCCGGTGCACATCTTGGCAGGACAAACGGCCCGCATCCCGAACTTCCGCTGATGCCTTCCTTTGAAAAGGAAGTGCGCAAATCCTGGCCGAATACGACTGCGTGTTTCACCGCCAAGGCAAGGGCGATCACGAAATCTGGTTCAGCCCAATCTCCAAACGCTATTTCACAGTCGACGGAAAGATCAAATCGCGCCACACAGCGAATGAAGTTTTAAAGCAGGCCGAGATAGGGAAGAAGTTTTGATCGACGCGGATTGCGCCCTTTGGGCGCTAGCTCGCGTCGAAGGGCTCAGCGGGGATAACTAACTCGCCTCGCGGAACCGCTCCGCCGCCTGCAAGTCCACCGACACAAGCTGGCTGATGCCCTTCTCCTGCATGGGCACGCCGTGCTTCAGCTAACCGATTTCGACAATCGCTTCGCCAGCAGCCAACAAATCCATTGCTCTCCCGAAGATCGCCGAAAAAATCACTTTAAGATTCGCGTTGGTGACGTTGCCGCAGGTGACCCAAATCAACTGTGGCGGTGGTCCGAAGCGTTGAACCAAATCCACGAAGTCGCTGTCCTTGCTGATCAAAATTGCGCCGCGCTTGTTCGCTTCGTGGAAAATAACAAGATCGTCCGCATCTCTGAGTTCCAATTCCCGCAGGGAGAGCGCCTTCAAATTATAACTTTCTTGCAGCCACCCCGCCAACGCCGGGGGAAGTTGAGCGTCCACCCAGACCTCTGGCTTTGGCTTGCCGCTCATGCGGCAAGGCGCGGAATATCAACGCGCTTCGCCGCGAAGCGCAGTGCAGCCGAAATATCCTCAGCCTCAAGATCGGGAAAATCGCTGAGAATCGTTTCGGCGCTGACGCCATCCGCGAGCATTTCGAGGATGTCGCTCACGCGAATGCGCATGCCGCGAATACAAGGCCGGCCGCCACATTGGGCCGGGTTGAAGGTAATGCGGGACTCGCCCACGCTTTCATTCACTCTATTCATAAGCTGAAATTATCACGCCACAGAGCGGAAGCAAGCCAGCCCATATCAAACCACTTGCTCGTGTTCCTTACAGAGAACAAGCGGGCGCCTACGTCAAAGGGGAAGCTATTAACTCGCCTCGCGAAACCGCTCCGCCGCCTGCAAATCCACCGACACGAGCTGGCTGATGCCCTTCTCCTGCATGGTCACGCCGAACAGCCGGTTCATGCGGCTCATGGTCATCGGGTGGTGGGTGATGACGAGGAAGCGCGTGCTCGTAGAGCGCGACATCTCCTCCATCATGGAGCAGAAGCGGTCCACGTTCGCGTCGTCGAGCGGCGCGTCCACCTCGTCGAGCACGCAGATCGGCGACGGGTTCGTGAGGAACACGGCGAAGATCAGCGCAAGCGCCGTCAGCGCCTTCTCACCGCCCGAGAGCAGCGTCAGCACCTGAGGCTTCTTGCCGGGCGGGCGGCAGAAGATTTCGAGGCCGCTTTCCAAGGGATCGTCGCTTTCGATGAGCTGAAGATGCGCCTCGCCGCCCGCGAACAGCACCTTGAACAGCCGCTCGAAATGCGCCTGCACCGTGTCGAACGCGTCGAGCAGGCGCCTGCGGCCCTCTTTGTTCAGGTTCCCGATGCCGGTGCGCAGCTTGACGATGGCTTCCTGGAGATCGGAGCGCTCGTTCTCCATGCCGTCGAATTCGCCGCCGAGTTGGGCGGCTTCTTCCTCCGCGCGCAGATTGACGCCGCCAAGCCGCTCGCGCTCGGCTTTCAGCTTCACCAGGGTCTGCTCGATGTCATGAGCGGCGGGCAGGTCTGCGGCTTCTTCCAAGCCGACGCTCTTGAGCAGATCCGCGGGCTGACACTCGAAACTATCGCGGATCATGGTCGCGTATTCGGTGCGGCGCTCGCGGGCCGCCTCCAGCCGGGCCTCGATGCGCGCCCGCGTCTCGCGCGCCGACGACAATCCGGACTGGGCCTCGCGCAGCATCTTGTCGGCGTCGCGGAGCGCGTTCGTCGCCCCGGCGAGCTTGTCGGCCGCGGCTTTGCGCGCCGTTTCGGCCTGTCCGATCTCGTTCAGGATCTTGGCCCGTCGCTCGGCGATCTTTCCGGGCAGCTCGCCAAGCGAAACAAGCTCGGCTTTGATGCCGCCCAGGCGCTCGTCGAGGCTCGCCATTTGGGCGCTCGCGCTTTTCGTGCGCTGCAGCCAGCGAACGCGCTCCTCATTGATGGATTTCAGCCGGTATTGCCGCCCGCGAATGTCGCGCTCAATGCCATCGAGCGCCGCCTTCGCCTCGGTATAGGCGTTGCGCCGCGTGGCCGCCTGCCTCTTCAGTTTCTCAAGCTCGTCTTCGGCATGGACAACGGGGCGCGCGGAGGATAGCGCGTCTTCGGCAGTCTCACGCGCCGCCTCGGCCTCTTCCCTGGCGTAAGCCGCGCGCTCGCGAGCCTCTTCGAGGCTTTGCAGCTTGTTCGCCTGCTCCATCGCCGCGCGCTCGGCCTGCGAGAAAGACGCCCGCTTCTGGGCCAAGGCCGCTTGCGCTGCGCGCGCGGCGTCGCGAAGGCCCTTTTCGGCCGCTTGCGCTTCGGCGGCGGCGGCTTGCGCGGCCTGGCGCTCGGCATCGGCAAGATCGGCCATTTCCCGCAAATCCTCAAGCTGGGCTTCGAGGCCGGTAAGCCGGTTACGCTCGGCCAAGCGGCGGGCGGCGGCGCTCGGTGCATTGGCGGCCGACACAAATCCGTCCCAGCGCCAGAGATCGCCCTCTTTCGTGACAAGCCGCTGGCCCGGGTTGAGGCGATCCTTGAGCCGGTCGCCATCCTCCCGGGAGGCGACAACCCCGATCTGCGCGAGCCTGCGCGACAGCTCGATCGGTCCGCGCACGGAGGCCGAAAGCGGCTCCGCGCCCTCCGGCATGGCCGCATCGCCAGCCACAACGCTGATCAAGCTCCAGCGCGTCGGCGCGGCCTGATCGGCGGTCACGTCGAGATCGTCGCCCAGCGCCGCGCCCAGCGCGATTTCAAGACCGGGAGCGACGAAGATCTGGTCGACGATAGGCTTGAACCGCCCGGCATCGGCGGGCTTCAAAAGCTTGATAAGGGTCGCCACCTCGGTTTCGAGGGCCTTCGCCTTGAGGCGCGCGGCCTGAGCGGCGTCGCGCGTGTCCTTCTCGCAGGTCCGCGACTGGGCGACGAAGTCCTCCGCCGCGATGATGTCCCCTTCCAGCGTTTCGAGCTGATCTTCCAGCATAGCCACATCTTCGCGAAGCGTCTCGACCGGCGAGGACGCGCCAGCCCTGGCGCGAAGCTCGGCAAGCTGGCGCCCGATCTCGGCTTCCTGCGCAGCGAAACGGCTCGCACGCGAGCTGTGCTCCGAAATCTGCGTTTCGAGTTGGCGGCGCTCCGCGCGAAGCTCAGCGACCTTGGCGGTCAGGGCGGAAACCGCCGCCTCCGCCTCGTTCAAGGCGTCAAGCGCGACGCCCGCCCGCTCGGACGTCTCCGCCTTCGCCTCGGACCCGTCGCCCTGCGCCCTGATGGCCTCTTCCTCGCGGTCGAACCGGGCAAGAAGCTCGCGCGCCTCGGCGATCGCGGCGTCTTCGCGCTCGGCGTCCTGCTGGATTCGCTCGTATCGCGCTTTCAGCTCGGCTTCGCGCTCCCTGGCGCGGGACTCTTCGCGGTCGAGCGTGTCGCGTTCAACCTGAATGCGGTGCAAGACCGCCGCGCGCGTGGCCTCCTCATCGCGGAGCGGCTGCAAGGCGTCCGCCGCCGCTGTCTGGCTCCGCAGCGCCGCCGCCTCGGCTTGGGTGAACTGGCCGACTGCGCGCAAAGCGTCGAGAAGCTGCGCCTCCTCGGTTTGCACGGCGGCGTTCGCCGCCGCGTAGTGCTGATGGTGCTGGATCGCTTCGAGCTTGCGAAGCTCCGCCGTCAATTCCTTGTATTTCTGCGCCTGCCGCGCCTGCCGCCGCAAATTCGCAAGCTGCGAGCCGATCTGCCCCATCACATCCCTGAGGCGTTCGAGATTGGCTTCGGCGGCCTTGAGGCGCAACTCGGCTTCATGGCGGCGGCTGTAAAGCCCGGCGATGCCTGCCGCGTCTTCGAGGATGCGGCGGCGCTCCTGCGGCTTTGCATTGATGAGCTGCCCGATCTGGCCTTGCTGCACGAGCGCCTGGCTTCGCGCGCCTGTTGCGGCGTCGGCGAAAAGGATTTGCACGTCCTTCGCGCGCACCTCCTTGCCGTTCACCTTGTAGATGGAGCCCGCCTCGCGCTGAATGCGCCGCGAAATCTCCAGGACATCGGCGTCGTTGAAAGCGGCGGGCGCGGTGCGTTGCGAGTTGTCGATGGCGACCATCACCTCGGCCATGTTGCGGGCGGGGCGCTTGTCCGTGCCCGCAAAGATGACGTCGTCCATCGCCGAGGCGCGCATGCTTTTGTAGGACGTTTCGCCCATCACCCAGCGCAGCGCTTCGAGAAGGTTGGATTTTCCGCAGCCGTTCGGACCGACGACGCCAGTGAGGCCGGGTCCGATCAAAAGCTCGGTCGGCTCCACGAAGGATTTGAAGCCAAGAAGCCTCAGCCGTGTAATATGCAAAAGTTCCGCCCTTCCGTTCGACCGCCCGCGTTTCGCTGGCCATTGACCGTCCGCGGACGCGGCTCGCGCTGGTCGCTATCGCCAGCGGATCGACAATGATTTGATTCGCAAGGCGGGCGGCAGTTCGCCGCAGTCGAAGCCCTCGATTTTCAACAACATCATACGCGAGAGAGCCTGATGGCGAGCGCTGTGCTCGATGACCCCCCCTCATCCTGTCCTTCTCCCGCAAGGGGAGAAGGAACGGCGTTGCAGGGGGCACAGCCTGCTCCCTCTCCCCTCGCGGGAGAGGGCTGGGGTGAGGGGGTCTCCCTAATAGAAAGCCGGGAAGCCTGCGGCGGCAAAGCCGCCAGCCGGGCCTGCCTTATCTCTACTGCGTGCTCAAAAGAGGCTTCATCGCCTCAGTCAAAGCCTCCAGCGTCGGCGCGCCATTGAAAACCTTGCCGTTGATGAAAAACGTCGGCGTGCCCTTCACGCCTTCTTTTTCCCCGCGTTCGCGCACGGCGAGGATTTTCTTCTGAAGCGATTCGTCCTCAAGGCACTTCTCGAAATCCGCGTCCGTCAGCCCCGCCTGCTTTGCGTAGATCCGCAACCGTTGCAGAGCGTCTTCCTTGAAGGCCCAATCCTCCTGTCTGGAGAACAGCAGATCCGTGAAGGCGAAGAAACGGCTGGGATCGACGCACCGCGCGAGCACGGCGCCTCCGAGGGCTGCGTTGTTCAGCGGAAACTCCCGCTCGATATAGCGCAGCTTGCCCGTATCGATGTAGTCCGACTTCAACGTCGGCATCACATCCCTATGGAAATGAGCGCAGTGGGGGCAACTCAGGGAGGAATACTCGACGATGGTCACCGGAGCGTCTTCCTTGCCGAGAACCATATCGGGAAGCGCGCTCTCCATGGGAGCAGCAGCAGCTTCCTTCGCAGGAGCGGGAGCGGCCTCCTTTGCGGGCGCAGCCTCCTTTGCGGGCGCGGCTTCTTCCGCCATCGCCACAGCGAAGCCCACGCTACTCCCCCCGACCGGGAACGGGTTGAAAGCCAAAAGGGCTGCTAGAGCCATCGCCCCCGGCGCAAAAACGGCAATCCTCAGGTTCCTGTACACAGGCGTCTCCAAACTAGATCCATTTCGCGTTGTTTTGGAGCGGCGAAAAGTAAATTTCAAGGCGGCGGACGCCGAAGGCAGGGATCTTACCCCGAACATCCACGGGCTTTTACGCCCTGGGCCATGCGCGCAAGGGCTGCGCTCAGGCGATTTTCGGGCGCGGGCGGCTCATTTTTCGAAGGCGCGGGTTTCGAAGGCGCGGCAGGCTTTGCCGCGGCCTGCGGCTTCGCAGCCTTCTTGAGAACCGGAGCCTGCACGACGCGCAAGCCGGACACGGCCCTGAAGCCGAGTGTCTGGTTGATCCGTTCGATAAGCTGGGGCGTGCTGTACTGGACTTCGAGCGCCCTTGCCGGATCGACCTTCAGATGAAGCACCGAAGGCGCGGGCCTTCCCGCGGAATTGGGCTCCGGCGCGCCCTTGGTCAGCTTTTCGGGGCATGTATAAAGCGCAAGCGCGGGGCCGGCGATAGCGGCCCACTCGCAAACAAGCTCGGTCAAGACCGCGCCGCCCCGGCTCAACGTCTTGCCTGCGATGGGCGCTACAAAGCGCCCGACCGAGACGGGGCCGTTATATGCGCCCGCAGCATCCTTGGAAGCGATGCCCTTGCCCTGATTATGGAAGACCGCCATAGCTTGGCGGATGGCTGATTCGACGCGCGCTAGAAAGAACGATGGGCAGACTCACCGCGAAATCCAAAAATGTGATGCAGAATAGCCACATCCCGCCGATGCCCTTCGAGCTGGCGGATTTTCAGCGCGCGCTCCTCGATTGGTACGATGGCGCGCGGCGCACGCTCCCCTGGCGGGCGGGGCCGGGTGAGAAGGCCGATCCTTACAGGGTCTGGCTTTCCGAGATCATGCTGCAGCAAACCACCGTCAAAGCCGTGATCCCGTATTTCGAGACCTTCGTGGCGAGATGGCCCGCCGCCGAGGCGCTGGCCGCCGCGTCGCGCGACGAGGTTCTCGCGGCCTGGGCGGGGCTTGGCTACTACTCCCGCGCCAGAAACCTTTACGCCTGCGCCCAGGCTGTCGCGCGCGGAGGCTTTCCCACGAGCGAGGCGGCGTTGCGCGCGCTGCCCGGCGTCGGCGCGTATACGGCGGCCGCGATCGCCGCCATCGCCTTCGACGAACGGGCCGCCGTGGTCGATGGCAATGTGGAGCGCGTGATCGCCCGATTGTTCGCCGTCGAGCAGCCCTTCCCTGCGGCGAGGCTGACGATCCGAAAGCTTGCGGAGGCGCTGACCCCTTCGGTGCGGCCCGGCGACTACGCGCAAGGGATGATGGACCTCGGAGCGACGGTTTGCACGCCCCGCGCGCCCTCCTGTCCGGTGTGCCCGGCGCGAGCGTTTTGCGCCGCATCCGCTCGCGGCGAGGCCGAGCGCTTCCCCGTCAAGGCCCCGAAAGCAGAAAGGCCGGTCCGGCGCGGCGACGCCTTTGTCATCGTCCGCACGGAGCGTGGCGATCCGCACATTCTTTTGCGGCGGCGAAAGGACAAGGGCCTGCTCGGAGGCATGATGGAGGCGCCGTGCTCCGAGTGGGCGGCCGGCGCCCCGCTCGCCTCGCCGCCGGATGGGAACTGGACGGAAGGCCGGACGGTGCAGCACACTTTCACGCATTTCCATTTGGAGATGCGGGTACTCGCAGCCCATCACCACGAGGTAAAGCCAGCCGCCGAAGCCTTCGGCGGCGATTGGGCGGCGCTGGCAAATCTTTCGGCCTTCGCGCTTCCGTCCGTCATGAAAAAGGCCGTCGCTTCGGGCCTGGAGGCGCTGGGGTTGGATCGGCCTCAGCAGAGTTTGGCGGGAGCGCCAACAAATCGCCGCAGCCGTCATCCCGGAAGGGCGAAGCCCCATCCGGGATCGTAACGCATCGAAGCGCCTGCCTTTATGCGATCCCGGCTCGCGCTTCGCTTGGCCGGGATGACGAATTAGCGTTCAACCGTCTTTCAAAGCCTCAAGCAGAGCGTCCAAGGTCTCGACCGTGGAACGGTCGGCGCGGCCATCGACGAGGGCGGGACGAAAGTGACGCTGGAAGGCGGAAACCACAATTCGGGTGTCCTCGTCGAAAGCGCCCGTGGCGTCGATCCCATAGCCGTAGGCGCGCAAATTCCGCTGCAAAGTCATGACGCCGTCGCCGCCATCGCCTAATTCGAAACGAGCTTCGCCGGTTAGACCTGCGGGTTCGACCCAATGCCCGATCCCGGCCAGCGCCAGCCTTCTCCAATCGAATTTCTCGCCGGGGTCGATCTTCCGGCGCGGGGCAACATCGGAATGGGCGAGAACGCGCTGGGGCGGCACTGCATTACGACGGACGATGTCCAGGCACAGCGCCTCAACCGCTGCCATTTGCGCATCCGGAAAATCGGGATAACCGCCGTCATGACCGGGATTGTGGATCTCGATCCCAATGGAGCAGGAATTGATGTCCTCGACGCCTTGCCAATGCGAGACGCCCGCATGCCAGGCGCGAAAGGCTTCCGGCGCCATCTGGGTGATCGCGCCTAGCTCATCCACGACGTAATGACAGGAAACGCCCGACTGAGGCGACGCGAGCCAACGGATCGCCGCCTCACAGGACGGCATCCCCGTGTAATGCAGGATCAGCATATCGGGCCGCAGCCGCCCGCGCCGTTCGCCAAAATTCGGGCTCGGCGCGAGATGCGACACGAGCGGGGAGTCGGGGGCGAAAGACTTAAGGCTGAACGTCTGCGTCATTCCTGATGTCATTCGCGCAGCTTTGGGGTTTAGGCAAGTCTGGAGCGCGGCGAAACGCTGTCGAGGCGGCATGACTGGCGCCGGACGGCCTTGCCGGAGCCCCTATCCGGCCTGCTACTGATCATCCGTAAACGCCAAGCTAACGCTATAATAATGTTACCATTTTTGCCTTTTAGAAAAACGAGGAATCACGGACTCGTGATTGCTCGCATACACCCCGTGTGAATACAATGTCCGTATAAAAATTGTGCAAGGGAGTTCGGAATGCCCCGGATGAGAGCGGTGGACGCAGCTGTCCGTGTGCTCGAAAAGGAAGGCGTGACTTGCGCCTTCGGAGTTCCGGGAGCCGCAATCAATCCGCTTTATTCAGCGCTCAGAGCGAGAGGAACCATCCGGCATATTCTCGCGCGTCACGTGGAGAGCGCGTCGCATATGGCGGACGGCTATACGCGCACGATACCTGGAAACATCGGCGTCTGCATCGGAACGTCCGGACCGGCCGGGACCGATATGATCACCGGGCTCTATACGGCGCAGGCGGATTCGCTGCCGATCCTGTGCATTACGGGCCAGGCGCCGCGCGCGCGCCTCTACAAGGAAGATTTCCAGGCCGTCGATATCGAGTCCATCGCAAAGCCCGTCTCAAAGTGGGCCGTGACGGTTCGCGAGCCGGGCCTTGTGCCGATGGTGTTTCAGCAGGCTTTTCACCTCATGCGCTCGGGGCGTCCCGGTCCCGTCCTCATCGATCTCCCCGTCGACGTCCAAACGGCCGAGATCGAGTATGACGATGAGATTTATGAGCGGCTGCCGGTCTACAAGCCAAAGGCGAGCCGCAAGCAGATCGAACGCGCCATCACGATGCTGAACGCCGCGGAGCGTCCGCTGATCATCGCCGGTGGCGGCGTCATCAATGCCGATGCTTCTGATTTGCTTGTGAAATTCGCCGAAATTGTCGGCGTGCCCGTTGTCCCGACCTTGATGGGCTGGGGTTCAATTCCCGACGATCATCCGCTCATGGCGGGAATGGTGGGTTTGCAGACAAGCCACCGTTACGCGAATGCGACGTATCTGCGGTCGGATTTCGCGCTCGGGATCGGCAACCGCTGGGCGAACCGTCACACGGGGTCCATCGAGACCTACACAAGAGGCCGGAAATTCGTTCACGTCGATATCGAGCCGACGCAGATCGGCCGCGTCTTCAATCCTGACCTCGGCATCGTCTCGGACGCCAAGGCGGCGCTGGAGCTGTTCTGCGATGTCGCGGCGGAGTGGAAGACGGCGGGAAAGCTGCCGGACCGCAGCGCCTGGGCGCGGGAATGCGCCCACCGGAAAGGCCACATGCTGCGCAAGTCGCATTTCGACGAGGTGCCGCTGAAGCCGCAGCGCGTTTACGAGGAGATGAATGCCCATTTCGACCGCGACACCTGCTACGTCACCACAATCGGGTTGTCGCAAATCGCAGGCGCGCAATTCCTTCACGTCTACAGCCCCAGGAACTGGATCAATTGCGGGCAGGCCGGCCCGCTCGGATGGACGCTCCCCGCCGCGCTCGGCGTCAGGGCCGCGGACCCAAGCCGCAGGATCGTCGCGCTTTCGGGAGATTACGACTTCCAGTTCATGATCGAGGAACTGGCCGTCGGCGCGCAGCATAAGCTGCCCTATCTGCATGTGGTGATAAACAATTCCTATCTCGGCCTGATCCGCCAGTCCCAGCGCGGCTTCGAGATGGATTTCCAGGTCAGCCTTGCCTTCGAAAACATCAACGCCACCGATGAAAGCAATGCGGTTCCGGCCTATGGCGTGGATCACGTCACCGTAGCCGAGGGCCTGGGCTGCAAGGCGGTCCGTGTCCGCAGCCCCAACGAGTTCAAGGAAGCTTTCGCGAAGGCGGAAGCGCTGATGCAGGAACATCAGGTGCCGGTGGTCCTCGAATTCATTGTGGAGCGCGTCACGAACATCTCGATGGGAACCGAGATCAGCGGCGTCAACGAGTTCGAGGAAATCCTTTGTCTCGATCCCAGCCTGACCCTTGAGAGCGGCTGGGTGAGCATGGCCGATCAGGCGGCGGCGCCCTCCCTTCAATCGGTGACGCAGGGGAACACATCCCAGAAGTGAACGCTACGGCAGCCGCCCTGGAGAAAATCGAATGCCGAAATTTAACGCCAATCTCTCGATGCTCTTCACGGAGGCGCCGTTTCCGGACCGCTTTGCGGCGGCGGCCGAAGCCGGCTTCCGGGGAGTTGAGTATCTCTTCCCTTATGCGTTCGAGAAGGACGATATCGCCGAGCGTCTCCACAAGAACGGCCTGACCCAAGTCCTGTTCAACCTGCCCGCCGGAGACTGGGAAGCAGGAGAGCGCGGCATCGCCTGCCATCCGGATCGCGTCTCCGAATTTCAAGACGGCGTCGGCAAGGCCATCGATTACGCAAAGACCCTTGGTTGCGCTCAGGTCAATTGCCTTGCCGGGATCGCGCCCGCTGGGCGTGGAGCCGCAAGTCGCGCGACGGACGCTTGCGGAAAATCTGAAGTTCGCCGCATCGAAACTGCAGGACGCGGGCATTACTCTTCTCGCGGAGCCGGTCAACACTTACGACATTCCAGGCTTCTTCCTGAACCGCTCCGCGCAAGCCATCGCGTCTCTTCGACGAAGTGGGCTCGCCCAATCTCAAACTGCAATACGACATCTATCATATGCAGCGCATGGAAGGCGAACTGGCCAATACCATTGAACGCCTCTTGCCGCGGATCGCTCATCTTCAACTGGCCGACAATCCTGGCCGGAACGAGCCGGGCACCGGCGAAATAAACTACCCGTTTCTGCTGAACTTCATCGACCGCCTCGGTTACGACGGCTGGATCGGCTGCGAATACAAACCTCGGCATGGAACAAAAGAAGGCCTCGGCTGGATGCGCGCATATCAGACATAACGCGAACGAACCGCCTGTCCCAAAAACAAGAAAGGTGCTTTCATGGCGAACGTGGGGTTTATCGGGTTAGGCATCATGGGGCGCCCAATGGCGAAGCATCTTCAGGATGCGGGCCACAAGCTGTTTCTGCATACGAGGAGGCAGGCGCCGCGGGACCTGGTCGAAGGCGGCGGCGTCGAATGCAAGAGCGCCAAGGAGGTGGCTCAAAGGTCCGACATCATCATCACGATGGTGCCCGATACGCCGGACGTCGAGTCCGTTTTGTTCGGGGCGGACGGTGTCGCGGAAGGGCTTTCCAAGGGCAAGATCGTGGTCGACATGAGTTCGATCTCCCCGATCGAAACCAAGGTCTTCGCCAAGAAGATCAACGAGCTTGGCTGCGATTATCTCGATGCGCCGGTATCCGGCGGCGAGGTTGGCGCGAAAGCCGCGACATTGACGATCATGGTGGGAGGGCCGGAGAGCGCGTTCGAGAAGGTCAAGCCGCTCTTCGAGGCGATGGGCAAGAACATTACGCATGTCGGCGGGAATGGCGATGGGCAGACAACCAAGGTCGCCAATCAGATCATCGTCGCGCTGAATATCGAGGCTGTGGCCGAAGCGCTGTTGTTCGCGGCGAAGGCTGGCGCCGATCCGGCGAAGGTTCGCCAGGCGCTGATGGGCGGCTTTGCATCCTCCAAAATTCTTGAGGTCCACGGCGAGCGGATGGTCAAGCGGACCTTCGATCCAGGCTTCAGGATCGAGCTTCACCAGAAGGATCTCAATCTTGCCTTGCAGGGCGCGCGGGCGCTTGGCGTCTCGCTGCCCAACACGGCGACGGCGCAGGAGCTTTTCAACGCGTGCAGCGCGAACGGCGGCAAGGCGTGGGATCACTCGGCCATGGTCCGGGCGCTGGAACTGCTTGCGAATTTCGAGATTGGTTCGAAGCCGGCGTAAGCCGGGGCATGGGCTTGGGAGCCGCTAAGGAAGACAGCCGAATGGTTACCGACCATCGCAAACTGCTCCGTGATATGTTCGACGCGGCCGCGGCGGCGGCTTTGCCGGACTGTTGTGTTCCGAAACATCTTCCGCCGCCGCCAAAAGGCAGAGTCGTGGTTGTCGGAGCGGGCAAGGCCGCGGGTTCGATGGCGGCGGCCGTCGAGGCTCACTGGGATGTCCCTGTAGAGGGCGTGGTCGTCACGCGCTACGGCCACAAAGTGCCGTGCAAGAAAATTGAGGTCATCGAAGCGTCCCATCCCGTGCCGGACGCAGCCGGGCGGGACGCCGCGCGGCGAATCCTCGAAAAGGTGCAAGGATTGGGGCCGGACGATCTCGTGCTTTGCCTCATCTCCGGCGGCGGCTCGGCGCTCCTTGCGCTGCCGGCGCCCGGCTTGACGCTCGACGACAAACAATCGATCAACCGCGCCCTCCTCAAGTCCGGCGCGACGATCACCGAGATGAATTGCGTCCGCAAGCACCTGTCGGCCATAAAGGGAGGCAGGCTCGCCGCCGCCGCCGCGCCCGCGAAAGTCGTGTCGCTGATTATTTCCGACGTTCCTGGAGACGATATTTCCGTGATCGCGTCCGGGCCGACCGCGCCCGATGCGACAACGAGCGCGGAAGCGCTCGCCATCCTGGACAAATATAAAATCGCCGTACCCCAGTCCGTCTTAAATCACCTCAACAGCAAGCAGTCCGAAACGCCAAAGCCCGGCGATCCGCGGCTTGCAGATGTGCAGAATATCCTGATTGCGACGCCGCAGGCCTCGCTCGAGGCCGCCGCGCGCGTGGCGGAGGACGCAGGTTTTCGTCCGCTCATCTTGAGCGACGCCATCGAGGGCGAGGCGCGCGACGTCGCCCTCGTTCATGCCGCGATCGCGAAGCAGATCGCAAGACGCGGACAGCCCTGCGACATCCCGTGCGCTGTCATATCCGGGGGGGAAACAACCGTCACGGTGCGTGGAAACGGACGCGGCGGGCGTAATGCCGAATTCCTTCTAAGCCTCGGTCTGGCGCTCGACGGACAGGCTGGAATAGCAGCCCTTGCCGGAGACACGGACGGCGTCGATGGAAGCGAGGACAATGCGGGCGCGTTCCTCTTGCCGGATACGCCAGCGCGCGCAGAGGCGCTCGGGATCAATCTCAAGGCGTATCTTGCCAATAACGATGCCTATACCGCTTTCGAACGGCTTGGCGACTTGCTTGTCACTGGCCCGACGCTCACGAACGTGAACGACTTCAGAGTGATCCTTGTCGATGAACGGTCTGAGTGATGCGGCGTAGGCAGAAGCGCATGATGTAAGAGTGAAGTTTCCGGCAAGGGATAAAAAGCCCGCCGGTATAAGGAGGAGGAAACACAATGGCCGGCCAGCTCTCGCATGGCGGGAGGGCGTCATGTCGCTCTTGATGCCGAAGCCCGAGGACGCGATCCTGAGCAACCGGAACGCTCTGGCCGCTGCGCTGCGCCGAATCCTGCCATCCGAAAATATCATCGACCAGGAAACCGAGCTTCGCGCCTATGAGTGCGACGCCTTCACGATGTACCGGCAACTGCCGTTGATCGTCGTATTGCCGGAGACCGTCGAACAGGTCTCGCGCATCATGGCGCTCGCCGCCGAGATGAACGTGAAGGTGGTTCCCCGAGGCGCGGGCACATCGCTGTCGGGGGGATCGATGCCGCTCGCGGATGGCATTTTGCTCGGCTTGGGGAAGTTTAATTCCATTCTCGAAGTGGATTTTCCGAACCGTTGCGTGCGTGTGCAGCCCGGCGTGACAAATCTCGCGATCACCACATGCCGTCCAGGACGAAGGCTTTTATTACGCGCCCGACCCGTCATCACAGATCGCCTGTTCCATTGGCGGCAATGTCGGGGAGAATTCAGGCGGCGTGCACTGTCTGAAATACGGGCTGACGACCAACAACATTCTTGGTCTCGAAATCGTATTGATGGGCGGCGAGGTGGTGCGGCTCGGCGGCAAGCATCTCGATTCCGAGTTTTACGATCTCATGGGCCTGATGACGGGGTCCGAGGGTTTGCTCGGCGTCATCACCGAAGTCACGGTCCGTATCCTGAAGAAGCCGCAATGCGCCCGCGGCATCCTTATCGGATTTCCGAGCGTCGAAGCAGGCGCCGATTGCGTGGCTGCGATCATCGCCCGCGGCATCATACCGGGCGGGCTCGAAATGATGGACCGCATGGCCATTCTCGCCGCCGAGGACTTCTCTCCTTGCGGATATCCGCGCGATGCGGAATCGCTCATCATCTGTGAAGTGGATGGCACTCCGGCCGAAGTCGACCATCTGATCGATCGCGTATCGGAGATCGCGAAAGGCCAAGGCGCTTCCTTTATCAAACTCTCGCAGGGCGAAGAAGACCGGCTGCGATTTTGGTCGGGCCGCAAGAACGCGTTCCCGGCCGTCGGCGCCATAGGTCCGGATTATCTCTGCATGGACGGCACAATCCCCCGCAACAAGCTCGGGCTTCGTCCTGGAAAAGATGCAGGACATGGCGCGCGAATTCGGCCTGCGCGTCGCGAACGTGTTCCATGCCGGCGACGGAAACCTTCACCCGCTCATCCTTTACGACGGAAACAAGCCTGGCGAGACAGAAAGGGCCGAAGCCTTCGGCGCCGCCATTCTCAGGCTCTGCGTCGAGGTTGGCGGAGTGCTTACCGGCGAGCATGGCGTCGGCATCGAGAAGCGCGATCTCATGCCCACGATGTTCAACGAGATCGATCTCGAACAGCAGCAGCGGGTGAAATGCGCGTTCGATCCCAATCACCGGCTCAACCCCGGCAAAGTGTTTCCCACGCTGAGGCGCTGCGCGGAACTCGGAAAGATGCACGTTCACAAGGGGAATTTGCCCTTCCCTCACCTGCCGAGGTTTTGAGCGATGGACACTCTCATTCCAAGAGATGAGCGTGACGCCATTGAAATCGTAACGGCTGCGATCGCCAACGCCGCGCCGTTGGAAGTCAGCGGAGCAGCGACGAAGACCGGGCTTGGACGTCCCGTCACTGCGCAGGCGCGGGTCAGCACAGGCGGAATGAGCGGCGTTTCGCTCTATGAGCCGTCGGAACTCGTGCTCTCGGCGGGATCGGGCACGCCCATTCGCGAAATTACGGATTTGTTGGCGCAGCGCGGGCAGGAACTCGCCTTCGAGCCCATGGATTACTGCGCGCTGTATGGCATGGAAAGAGGGTCCGGCACGATCGGTGGACTGATTGCGGTCAACGCATCGGGTCCCCGCCGGATCAGGGCGGGCGCGGCGCGCGACCACCTGCTTGGATTTCGCGCCGTGAGCGGGCGCGCGGAAGCCTTCAAGTCCGGCGGCCGCGTGATGAAGAATGTCACGGGCTACGATCTCTCCAAACTCGTGACCGGGTCGCACGGCACTCTCGCCATCCTGACCGAGGTCACGATCAAGGTTCTGCCGAAAGCCGAGACCGAAGAGACGCTTTTGATTTTGGGGCTGGGGGACGATGAGGCGATCAAGGTTCTGACCGAAGCGTCCGGCCTTCCCCATGAAGTTTCGAGCTTCGCCCATGCCCCGGCCGCAGCCGCGCCCGCGATGAACGGAGGCTTCAGCGGCCAAAGCGTCACCGCGCTCAGGCTCGAAGGACCTCCGGTCTCCATCGCAAAGCGCAAGCAGGACCTCATTTCGCACTTCAAGGCGCGATGCAAGGAGTTCGGCGGTTTGAACGCCGCCGAATCGAACAAATTCTGGACGGCGTTGCGCGACGCCCTTCCTCTGGCCGCGCTCGATGCGGACATCTGGCGCATTTCGACCGCGCCCGCCGAAGGGGCGCGCGTCGTGGGCCTCATCAAGAGCAGCGGCGTTCCGCTCAAGAGCTGGTTCTACGACTGGGCCGGAGGGCTCGTCTGGCTCGCGGTCGCCCCGGCTCCGGATTGCCATGAGAAAGCTGTCCGAACCGCCGTCAATACAACCGGAGGGCACGCAACCCTCATTCGCGCTCCGGAAGCGGCGCGCGCCGCCCTCCCCGTCTTCCACCCCCAGCCGCCTGCGCTGGCGGCATTATCCGCGCGGGTCAAAACCAGCTTTGACCCCGAGCGCATTCTTAATAGGGGGCGCATGCGCGACGACCTCTGATGCAAACAAACTTCACCCTGACCCAGCTTGCCGATCCGGTTGTCGCCCGCTCCGAGCGCATCTTACGGAATTGCGTTCATTGCGGCTTCTGTACAGCGACATGCCCGACTTACCTGCTCCTCGGCGATGAACTGGATTCGCCTCGCGGCCGGATCTACCTGATGAAGGACATGATGGAGAAAGGCAGGCCGGCCGACGAGCTGACGGTGAAGCATATCGACCGCTGCCTCTCCTGCCTGTCCTGCATGACCACATGCCCGTCCGGGGTCGACTATATGCATCTCGTCGACCACGCGCGGGCCCATATCGAGAAAACATACAAGCGTCCGCTCATCGACCGCATGATGCGGAACCTTCTGGCGAGGGTGCTCCCCAACCCCTCGCTCATGGGGGCCTTCCCTTCGCGCCGCGACGCTCGCCAAGCCGCTGAAAGGCCTCTTCAAACGCTTGCCCGCCGGTGACCGGATCGCCGCGATGCTTGAGCTGGCGACATTTCCATCCTCCGCCGAAAAATGGGAGACGGCGCCGCAAGGCGAGCGGAAGGGCCGTGTCGCGCTCGTGGCGGGCTGCGCGCAGAGAGTCTTGCAGCCGTCGATCAATCAGGCGGCCGCCCGCGTGCTGACGCGCCACGGGATCGAGGTGGTGAGCGCAAAGGGCGAAGGCTGTTGCGGCGGGCTCGTCCATCACATGGGCCGCGAAGATGACGCGCATCGCTACGCCCAAAAGAACATCGACGCCTGGATTTCGGAGATGGATGGCGGAGGCCTCGACTCCATCGTGATCACGACATCGGGATGCGGCACCACGATCAAGGACTACGGCGTGAATGTTCCGCGAGGATCGCGATTACGCGGCAAAGGCCAAGCGGGTTTCCGCTATCGCGAAGGACATCACGGAATATCTGGCGACTCTCGCTTTGAACCAGCCCGCGCGCGGAACAGGGCAGACTGTCGCCTACCATTCGGCCTGCTCGATGCAGCATGGGCAAAAGATCAAGGAACCGCCGAAGCGTCTCCTGTCGCAGATGGGCTTCAACGTGAAAGACATTCCGGAATCTCACATCTGCTGCGGTTCTGCCGGGATCTACAATATCATGCAGCCTCAGATCGCCCGCCGGCTGCGCGCGCGAAAAGTCGCCAATATCGAGAAGACGAAACCCGAGATCATCGCCGCCGGCAATATCGGCTGCATTGTCGCAGATCGGACACGGCACGGCTTTGCCGATTGTCCACACCGTGGAACTTATCGACTGGGCGCAGGGCGGCCCACTTCCCGCGGCGCTCGCCGATGCCGGCTTCAAAGATCGCCCCGCGTCTCCCGTTCAAGGCGAGCGGCCAAATAGCGAGGCTGCAATGGCTTAAATGGTAGAAATTGAAAATGAATCTGTGAGCGTGTACGCATGAAATCGAGATAGCGCGGCTTTCTGAAAAGCGCCAGCAGGCGTGGCCCGCAGCCTCATAAGAAAAACAGACAAGGGGAGGTTTAATGTTTAGCCAGCTTTTGACGCCAGTCGCGGACAGCCTGGGGCTCTCCTTCCTCGTGGCGGTGCTGCCCATTGTTACGGTGCTTGTTCTTCTTGGACTTCTTCGCCTGCCCGCGTGGATCGCCGCGCTGGCCGGGCTCATCGTCGCGCTCATTATCTCGATCGCCGTCTGGCAGATGCCAGCCAATCTGGCCTTGAACTCAGTCGCCAACGGCGCCGTTTTCGCGCTGTGGCCGGTCATGTGGATCGTGCTGAATGCGCTCTTGCTCTACAATGTCACGGTGCGTTCGGGCCGCTTCGACGCGTTCCGAAACTGGGTCGCAAGCTATCTGCCGAATGACCGCCGTGTCGTCCTTGTGGTCGTCGGATTTTGCTTCGGGGCGCTCCTCGAAGGCGTGGCGGGCTTCGGCACCCCTGTCGCCATCACAAGCTCGCTTTTGATTTTGGTCGGCTACCCGCCGCTTGAGGCGCTTGTCTTTGTCTTGATCTTCAATACCGCTCCGGTCGCCTTCGGCGCTCTGGGCGTGCCCGTGACAGTTCTCGGCGCAGTGACGGGGCTTCCCTCCGCGACACTCGGCGCGATGATCGGACGGCAATTGCCGTTTATCGCCCTCATCCTGCCCTTCTATGTGATCGCGCTCTACGGCGGGTGGCGTTCCATACGCTCAACATGGCCCGTCCTGCTCGTGGCCGGCGGCAGCTTCGCCATATCGCAATTCGTCGCCTCCAATTATATCGACTATACTCTGACCGACGTTCTGTCTTCGCTCGGATCGCTGATCGGCACGGTCCTTTTCCTCCAGTTTTGGAGCCCGCCAGACGAGCCGGAATTCTATGTCTCGCATACGATGGAGGGCCGCCGCTCCCAGACCGTTGTGCCGGATTGGGAGGGCTGGCTGCCCTGGGTCGTCGTCTCGCTGACGGTGATCGCGTGGACGTCCCTTCAGATCGCCGGCATCGGCCAGCAGAAAATCGAGTGGCCGGGCCTGCACCGGGCAATTTCGATCACGCTCTACAACGCCAAGCCTTATGACGCGGTGTGGGTCTTCCAGCCCCTGGGAACGGGGACCGCGATCCTGCTCGCCGCCATCATCACGGCGATACTTGTTCGCCTTCCTTTGAGAACCTTCTTTAGCCTGCGTCGGCGACACCCTTCGTCAAGTCTGGCTTCCCGTTATCACGGTGATGCTTATCATCGGCCTCGCGTATCTTATGAACTATTCGGGCCTCGCCTATACGCTTGGCAAAGGCGTCGCATCGACGGGGCACCTCTTCGTCCTGCTTTCGCCCTTCCTCGGCTGGGTCGCCGTCATGCTCTCGGGCAGTGACACATCGGGCAATGCGCTGTTCGGCAATCTCCAGGTCGTGGCCGCCCGCCAGCTCGGTCTCGATCCCGTGCTGTTCGCCGCGACAAACTCGTCGGGCGGCGTCATGGGCAAGATGATCTCGCCACAGAACATTGCAACCGGCGTCTCGGTGACGAAGCTGTCGGGGCACGAAGGCCTGGTGTTCGCCCGCATCTTCAAGCACAGCATCATTCTGACGCTCGCTGCTCGGCGCCTTGGTCGCCGCGCAGCAATTCCTCGTACCGTGGATGATCCCAAAATTGTGAGCGACGCCATGAAGTAAGCGCCGGCTAACGCCGGCGCTGGAGCCCCTGAAGCAGCTGTAAAAGATAGGGTACCGAGATGGCTGGACTTGACGACATCGCCGAACAAAAAGAGTGGACCGATGCCATTTCATCGGTGATCGCCTTCGAGGGCACGGGCCGGGCGGACGACTTGCTCGAGGAAGTGGTGGCGGTGGCCCGCCGTTCGGGAGGGCGGGTCCCGTTCGCCGCCAATACCGCCTACATCAACACCATTCCCCTCGAAGCCCAGCCCGAATATCCCGCCAACCGGGAGATCGAGAGACGCATCCGCGCGGCGATCCGCTGGAACGCCGCGGCCATCGTCGTGAAGGCCAACAAGGAAAGCTCCGAGCTTGGCGGCCACATCGCTTCCTTCCAGTCGGCGGCGACGCTTTACGACACCGGCTTCATGCACTTCTGGCACGCTCCCTCCGAAACGCATGGCGGAGACCTTATCTTCGTGCAGGGGCACTCCTCGCCCGGCATCTACGCGCGCGCCTTCGTCGAAGGCCGGCTGACGGAAGACCAGCTTGTCAACTTCCGGCAGGAGACGGGCGGCAAGGGTCTCTCCTCCTACCCCCATCCCTGGCTGATGCCCGATTTCTGGCAGTTCCCGACCGTGTCCATGGGGCTTGGGCCGATCATGGCGATCTATCAGGCCAGGTTCTTGAAATACCTGCATGGCCGCGGTCTCGCCGATACGAGCAACAGGCATGTCTGGATGTTCTGCGGCGACGGCGAGATGGATGAGCCGGAGAGCCTTGGCGCCATCAGTCTTGCGGGACGTGAGAAGCTCGACAATCTGATTTTCGTCATCAACTGCAATCTGCAGCGTCTCGATGGCCCGGTGCGCGGCAATGGCAAGATCGTGCAAGAACTCGAGGCCAACTTCCGGGGCGCGGGCTGGAATGTCATCAAGGTGCTGTGGGGCGCCGGCTGGGATGAGCTGATCGCATCCGACACCACCGGCCGCTTGCGGCAGCTCATGGAGGAATGCCTCGACGGCGACTACCAGGATTTCAAGTCGAAGGACGGCGCCTACGTCCGCAAGCATTTCTTCGGCCGCTATCCCGAAACGGCGGCGATGGTCGCCGGTTGGACAGATGAACGCATCTGGGCTTTGACCCGCGGCGGTCACGATCCGACAAAGGTCTACGCAGCCTATAAGCTCGCCGTCGAAAGCAAGGGCAAGCCCGTCCTCATTCTCGCCAAAACCGTCAAGGGCTATGGCATGGGGTCCGCCGGCGAAGGGCAAATGATCACCCATCAGGCGAAGAAGATGGGGGTCGACGCGCTGAAGCATTTCCGCGACCGGTTCCAAATCCCGGTCTCCGACGAGGATCTGCCGAAGCTGCCGTTCCTCAAGCTGGCGGAAGGCTCGGCGGAACTCAAATATCTCAAGGAGCGGCGGGCGGCGCTCGGCGGCTATCTGCCGTCAAGGCGCGCAAAATCCGATGTCGTCCTCGAGGTGCCCCCGCTCTCGGCCTTCAATGCCCTGCTCGGGGCAAGCGGCGAGGGACGCCAGTTCTCGACCACCATGGCGCTTGTGCGCATCTTGAATGTGCTGCTCCGCGACAAGAGCCTCGGCAAACGCATCGTTCCCATTGTCCCCGATGAGAGCCGCACCTTCGGAATGGAGGGAATGTTCCGGCAATACGGCATCTTCAGTCAACTGGGCCAGCTTTACCGGCCTCAGGACGCCGATCAGCTGATGTACTACAAAGAAGACAAGTCGGGGCAGATGCTTCAGGAGGGCATCAACGAGCCAGGCGCCATGTCGAGCTGGATCGCGGCGGCCACAAGCTATTCGACGTCCAACTGCCCGATGATCCCCTTCTACATCTACTACTCGATGTTCGGCTTCCAGCGCATCGGCGACCTCGCCTGGGCGGCGGGAGACTCACGCGCCCGCGGCTTCCTCATCGGCGGCACATCCGGGCGCACGACGCTGAACGGCGAGGGCCTGCAGCATGAAGACGGGCACAGTCATATCCTGTCGGCCACCATTCCGAACTGCATCTCCTACGACCCGACATTCTCCTATGAAGTTGCGGTGATCGTGCAGGACGGCTTGCGCCGCATGATCGCGGAGCAGGAGGACGTGTTTTACTACATCACCGTGCTCAACGAGAATTACGAGCATCCCGCCATGCCGGAGGGGGCCGAGGAAGGCATCAAGAAGGGGATGTACCTTCTCAAGGCGGCCGACCCCGCGAACAAGGGCCACAAGGTGCAGCTCATGGGCTCCGGCGCGATCCTGCGAGAGGTGATGGCCGCGGCCGACCTCCTGGCCGAGGATTTCGGGATCGCCGCCGATGTCTGGAGCGTGACGAGCTTCACCGAGCTTGCCCGCGAGGCGGCTGCGGTCGAGCGCTGGAATATGCTGCATCCGGAGGAGCCGCCGCGTGTGCCCTATGTCACGGCATGCATGGCGGGGCGCGGAGAAGCGCCCGCAATCGCCTCGACCGACTACATGAAGCTGTTCGCCGAACAGATCCGCCCCTACGTTCCTTCGGCCTACCATGTGCTCGGCGCCGACGGTTTCGGCCGCTCGGACTTCCGCCGCAGGCTTCGCCATCACTTCGAGGTCGACCGCCATTTCGTAGCCGTCGCCGCGCTGAAAGCGCTTGCGGACGAAAACAAGGCGCCCTCGCTGAAGGTGACGGAAGCAATCAAGAAATACGGCATCGATCCGGAAAAGGCCTATCCGGCCAAGGCATAAGCTCGCCAACTCTTTCATAAGGAACTTGACCACTATGACATTGGTAGACGTTAGGGTTCCAGATATCGGTGATTTCAAGGGCATCCCCATCATCGAAATCCACGTGAAGCCGGGCGAGGCCATCGAGCTCGAATCGCCTCTCATCACGCTCGAAAGCGACAAGGCGACCATGGATGTGCCTTCGCCGCTGGCGGGGCGCGTCGGCGAGCTTTTGGTCAAGATCGGGGATAAGGTGTCGGAAGGCACGCCAATCCTCAAGCTCGACGCCGAAGCAGCCGCCGCGGCTCCCCCCGTCAAGGAGACGGCCGAACTCCTGCCTCCGGAGGCGCCGGCCGCAACGCAGGCGCCCTGCTCCCTCGCGCACGGAGGGGCGTTCCGTACCGCCGCCCATCGATTTCGGAAACGCCCATGCGAGCCCGACGGTGCGCCGGCTGGCGCGCGAGCTCGACATCGATCTTACAAAACTCACGGGCAGCGGCGAGAAGGGACGCATCACCAAGGAGGATGTGAAGCGCACGCTGGGCGTCCGCGCCCCCGCAGCGCCCGAAGGCGGGGGAGGCTTCGGCATCCCCGAGATCCCCGCGCAGGACTTCTCCAAATTCGGCCCCATCGAAGAGCAGCCGCTCAGCCGTCTGAAGAAGCTGTCCGGCCCGCATCTGCATCGCGCCTGGCTGAACATTCCGCACGTCACCCACACCGACGAAGCCGATATCACCGAGCTCGAAAGCTATCGCAAGCGGCTCGACGAGGGCGCCAAGGCCAAAGGGTACCGGGTGACGCTGCTCGCGTTCCTCATCAAGGCGTCGGTGGCCTGCCTCAAAGAGTTCCCGGTTTTCAATGCCTCGCTCAGTCCGGCCAAAGACACGCTCATTCTGAAGAAGTATTACAATATCGGCGTCGCCGTCGACACGCCCGACGGCCTTGTCGTGCCCGTCATCAAGGACGCGAACGCAAAGGGCATTAAAGAACTCTCGAAAGAGTTGGGCGACGTGTCCGCGCGGATGCGTGACGGCAAGATCACTCCGGCCGATATTCAGGGAGGAACATTCTCCATATCGAGCCTCGGCGGCATCGGCGGGACCAACTTCACCCCGATCGTAAACGCTCCCGAGCTCGCCATCCTTGGCGTCGTGCGCTCGTCCATGAAGCCCGTTTGGGACGGTAAAGCCTTTGAGCCGCGCCTGATTCTGCCGCTGTGCGTCTCCTACGATCACCGTATCATCGACGGCGCCCTTGCCGCCCGCTTCGCCCGCCGCCTGGCCGATATCCTCGGCGACGTGCGCGAACTCGTGCTCTAGGGAGGCGAACGGTGGCAAAAACTGACATTCGCGTTCCCGACATCGGCGACTTCAAGAACGTGCCGGTCATCGAGGTGCTGGTGAAGCCCGGAGACGAGGTCGCGGCGGAAACCGCGCTCGTCACGCTGGAGAGCGACAAGGCGACCATGGATATCCCCGCGCCCAGCGCGGGCAGGGTCGCCGAACTCAAGGTGAAAATCGGCGACAAGGTCTCGGAAGGGACCGTCATCCTCGTTCTGGAATCGGCGGGCGCCGCGGCGGGAGACGCCAAACCCGCATCGGCTGCTCCGGCCCAAGCCCCCGCCGCGCCCGCGCCGGCGGCGGCATCCCATTCCGGCGGGTCGGACATCACTTGCCAGATGATGGTGCTGGGCGCCGGCCCTGGCGGCTATTCGGCGGCGTTCCGCGCGGCCGACCTCGGCCTGTCGACTGTGCTGGTCGAGCGCTGGCCCGTTCTCGGCGGCGTTTGCCTGAATGTCGGCTGCATTCCGTCCAAGGCGCTGCTGCACACCGCAGCAATCATGGACGAAGTCAAGGCGATGGCCGGGCATGGAATTAAATACCAGGCGCCGGAGATCGACCTGCCGACCTTGCGCAACCACAAGGACAAGGTTGTCGGCAAGCTGACCTCGGGCCTTGCCGGCATGGCGAAGGCGCGGAAAGTAACGGTCGTCACGGGCGCCGGCCGCTTTCTTGATCCGAACCATATCGAAGTCACGCTGACGGATGGCTCCGGCAAAAAGATCGTGAAATTCGAAAGCGCGATTATCGCCGCCGGCTCGGAAGCGGTGAAGCTGCCTTTCATCCCCGAAGATCCGCGCATTGTCGATTCGACGGGCGCGCTTGAGCTGCGGGAGATCCCGAAAAAGCTTCTCGTTATCGGAGGAGGCATCATCGGGCTCGAAATGGCGACGGTCTACTCCACGCTCGGCGCACGCCTTGAGGTCGTTGAGATGCTGGACGGCTTGATGCCGGGAGCCGACCGCGACCTTGTCAGAGTGTGGGAGAAAATGAACGCGCCGCGTTTCGACGCGATCATGCTGAAAACGAAAACTGTCGCAGTCGAAGCCAAGGCTGACGGCATCTATGTGACTTTCGAGGGCGAGCAGGCGCCCAAAGGCGCTCAGCGCTATGACATGGTGCTTGTCGCGGTCGGCCGCACGCCGAATGGCAAGCAGATCGAAGCCGACAGGGCTGGCGTCGCCGTTTCGGAGCGTGGTTTCATTGGCGTCGACAAGCAGATGCGCACGAGCATGCCGCATATTTTCGCGATTGGCGATATCGCTGGCGGCCCCATGCTTGCGCACAAGGCGGTTCACGAAGGCCATGTCGCGGCCGAAGCCGCGGCCCGCCAGAACAGCTATTTCGATGCGCGCCAGATTCCCTCCGTCGCCTATACCGATCCCGAAATCGCCTGGGCCGGGCGTGACCGAAACGGAAGCCAAGGCGAACGGCGTCAAGTTCGAGAAGGCGGTGTTCCCTTGGGCGGCCTCGGGCCGCGCCATCGCCAATGGCCGCGACGAGGGCTTCACCAAACTGCTCTTCGATGCGGATACCCATCGCTGCATCGGCGGCGGCATCGTTGGCATGAATGCGGGCGATCTCATCAGCGAAGTCTGCCTTGCAATCGAGATGGGAGCCGACGCCACCGACATCGGCAAAACGATCCACCCGCATCCAACGCTATCGGAATCCGTTGGCATGGCGGCCGAGGTCGCGGAAGGGGTTTGCACCGACCTGCCGCCCGTAAAAAGAAAGCCGCATTGATCCCGTTGTGCCGTCGTCCCGGAAAGCGCTTCAGCGCTTATCCGGGACCGCAACAAGCGCCAGCGCCTGAAACGATCCCCGACAACGCCTTGGGGGCGTTTCGGGGATGACGAAGGAGAGCGAGGCCGTTTAAACGCAACCCGCCTTAGCCGCCGCCTTTGGGCTGCGGCGCCATTGCAAGTGGTGTTCGCAAAGTCTATCGTATTCCGCCGATGTTACGGAAAAACCGGCCTCTTTTGGCTCTGCTTGTGTCTTTGGGGTTTTGAATGGTCGGAGCGGCGAGATTTGAACTCGCGACCCCCGGTCCCCCAGACCGGCGCAGTTAATACAAAGGAATGCGAACTACACAAAAATAGCCTTTGAATCATAGGGGTTTCCAGCTTAAACCACCGGTCATTGAACGAACAAAGCAGAAACATCTCTAGGGAAGATGGTTCCGCTGGCGTTCCGCAAAACGGTGATCGACTGATGGCTAAGCTCACAGAAGGCGCCGTTGCGGCGCTGAAAGTGCCGGAGGGAAAGCGCGACGTAATCGTCTTTGACGACGCCCTACCCGGCTTCGGCGTACGCAAATTCGCGTCCGGCAAAGCGTCCTACTTTGTAAAATATCGGCTCGGCGCTCAGCAGAGGAAAATTACGCTTGGCCACGCGTTGCCCGGCATATTGGCAGACATTCGTCGGCAAGCAGCCAAGGTGTTGGCTGAAGTCAAGCTCGGGCAGGACGTTGCGACAAGAAAGAAGGAAGCCGCGGCGAAGAAATCAGCAACAATTGGAGGCCTCATCGAAGGTTACATTGCGGAACGTCAGCTTCGACTGAAGCCGCGCACTATGGAAGGGATTGTCCTTCACTTGAGAGGTCATTGGGCGTCGCTCCATGGGCGTGGCGGGGATGGACCGGATTGCGGACGATCACGGCAGAACGGCGTCGGATCGCGCGAACACTTCGCTCTGCGGCTTCTTCGCCTGGTGCCTGGATCGCGGCTATTGCGACGCAAATCCCGTTCTTGGCATTAAGCGCCGAGGCGCCAACCCGTCGCGAAGTCGCGTCTTAAGCTTCGTTGAACTTGCCGACGTTTGGAACACCTGTTCTGCTGGCGACTACGGCAAAATTGTTAAGCTTCTTATTCTCACCGGGCAACGCCGTAATGAAATTGCGAATTTGCAATGGCACGAGATCGATTTCGTCCGCGCAGAAATCACCTTCCCACCAGAGCGGACGAAAAACGGTCTCCAGCATGTCTTGCCAATGAGCCCGCAGATCCTGGCAATTCTGGAGCAAACGGATGCGATTGCTAGTCGTGACTTCGTCTTCGGCCATGGATTGAATGCAGGCTTTCAGGCTTGGTCGCGTTCGAAGCGTATTCTTGACGGAAAAATAAACGCAGCAAGATCAGCCTGCGGCGAAGAGCCGATCAGCGAATGGCTGCTTCACGATCTTCGCCGAAGCTTTGTCACACATCTGGTCGAGCAAAAACTTGCGCCGCCTCATATTGTGGAAGCCTGCGTCAACCATCAAAGCGGCCATCGCGGAGGTGTTGCGGGTGTTTACAACCGCGCTTTGTATGCAGAGGAAAAAAGAGCAGCTTTCGAAGCTTGGGGGGCTTTTATCACTCGTCATGTGCAGGCATCTGGATAAACGAAGCCTCTTTCTGTTACGATCGCGGGCACAGAAATGCACAATTACAACATTACCATTCTTGCTATACTTTGATTACAGTTGATGTTTGTACTTTGTTCTTGACGTAGACCGCACGGCAAGGTGGCAAATGGGCAGGAATTGGCAGCCCCTGCCGCAGCAAATGACGAGCCGCTTTCACTGCCAGCTATTTCAAAGACTCAGAAGACTTCTGCCAGGGGATAGGGGAGACATGAAAAAAAGCGGCGTTAATCCCATGAAAAAGCTTTACCCGTTCCAAACGGCTCCACGTTGCTCGGCGACATCGAAACGAACCAGGAAGCCTTGCCAGTCTCCCGCCGAACGCGGCTCTAAGGTTTGTCGCTTTCACGGCGCACGTGCTGGCGCTCCGAAAGGGAAGGCGCACGGACGTTACAAGCATGGACTTCGAACGGCCGAGTTTCTCAGTGAACAGCGCTCATACAAGGAAATGCTGCGACAAAGCAAGGACACGCTTGCGGCCATTTTAGCTGGCGAACTCGATGCACTGGCACGATAAGCCTTACTGCGAGGTGCAGTTTGTGGGCTTATGGAGCCTCAGTGCTCCTCGAAGTCGCAAATGCGCTCGCCTGGAGGTCAGGGTGACCGCAACCCAGCCGGTGCAGTTCATGAGCGCCTGCTGGCGCGGTGGTGATTTTCCGCAAGTTCCAGCCGCAATGGCGTCATATTTGGCGGCGTACTGCGTCAGTTCGAAGGAAAGCAAAACTCGCTTGGTATTCTGTTTGAGCGTGAGCTGCGGATTGTAGCAGCTCGTTGAGTTGCCGCCGTCGGCAACGCCAACAAAGATGCCGCGCGCAATTTCCTTCATGTCGTAGGTGGATACATCAACATCGAGAAAGCAGCTCGGATTAGCCGCGTTAGGAGTTCCGGGATTGGCACTAACGCCTGCCCTTGTGACCTTGCACTCAAGGCCGATTTTGCGTTGCCGCTCGTCGTCGTATTTCCAGTCACAAGCGACTTGCGTTAGATTGTAATCCGGTTGTTTGCTCTCGTCGGTCTCGCCGGGAATGCGAAAAGTCCCTCGGCCAAAAAAGCCATAGCCTTCGTTGAGCTGATCTCGAAAAAAGTACGAGAAAATCGTGCTCACGTTCGAGCACATGTTGATGTGCGCTGAGCTGACAGCGGGACTATCAAATAGGCCGGCGTGGACGGTTGCTGGAAGCTCTGCCAAGACGGCTGCGAAAGCGATGGCGACATATCGTTTCATGATTTCCTTGCAACAGTGGCCTTTCTCAGCCGAACTTTCAGAGTTCAAAACGGCGTTTCGCAGCAAGCTAAGCATTTAAGTAATCCTTTTCACGGTTGCTCTAGCGCGAGAAGCCGCGATCACGCAATTCGCTTTTGCCTTTCTCCACGTCGCATCCTCGATAGCGGCCCGACAATTAGAGAAATGGCGGAAGCGTCCCTTGCGCTTGCCGTGTCAGAAAGGCAATATCTGCCCATGGCCGATGAACCGGAAAGCCTAACCCTCGTGCTGCTTCGCGAGATTCGCGCCGAGCAGGCGGCAATGCCTGAGGGCGTCAAGGAAGTGCGAGCGGAGCAACACGCCCTTGCCTCGCTTCTCGGCAAGGTGAGCGATGCCGTCACGGCGGTTGCGCAAACGCAAGACCATCACTCGCAAGTCTTGGCTCGTCATTCCGAGTTGCTCGGGAAGCTGTACGAAATCCAGCAGAACAACGGCGCTCGCCTCAACGCCATCGACGGCCGCCTTGGCATCATCGAAAAGCACACGGGGCTTGTGAAGGCCTAAGCCTTCTTTCCGAAGCGTCGGGATCGATCGTCGCAAGTCGCCGACGTCTTCCCACAGCTGAAAGCCGTTGATTTCACCGAGACGCAAAAGACCAATTGGCGCGCCAGTCACCGACAGATGGTGCTCCACTCATATTGCCCAGTGTACGGGTTTTGCACTTGCTGTGGTGCGCATGACTGAGTTCCTATCGGAGGAACCATCGGTGTTGCTATCGGTGGGATTGACGGCGGAACAATGTTGCAAATCATCGTTGGCCATATCGGCGGAATATCGAGACTACTGGAGCACAACGGTTGCATTGCGCCATTAACGCAAGCACAGCGACATTCTGCAAAGGCATTGGTTGTGATTGTAGAGGCAACGATAAGCGAGACGGCGAAAATGCGGTTCATGATAAAACCTCTTAGAAAGTTATAAAGACCCCGTCTAAGCACGAAAAGCAACCTCGGTCAAATTTCCACGGGCTTTGACTAGAGGGAACGCCTCATTGGAGCAACACCCTAAAACCGTCTCGCACGAGTGGGTATTGACTTTTTGAGACAATCATCTCATAACGTCCCCAACGTCATTGAGACAAACGGGGCAAGAAAATGGAAATCGGATACGCACGCACCTCCACCCTTGAACAGACGGCCGGGCTCGAGGCTCAGCTTCGCGATCTGAAGGCGGTCGGCGTTAAAAAGACATTCTCGGAACAGCTTTCGAGCGTCGATGCAGAGCGGCCGCAACTCGAAGCCGCTCTCGACTTCGCCCGCGAAGGTGATGTGCTGGTGATCACCAAGATTGACCGCATTGCGCGCTCGGTGGCTAACCTCTGCGAGATCGAGGCCCGGCTTCATGCGAAGGGCGCGAGCCTCAAGGTGCTGACGCCGCAGCTCGACACGTCAACGTCGATCGGCCGCCTGGTCTTCAACATGGTCGGCGCCATCGCCCAATTCGAGCGTGAGATTATGCTCGAGCGCCAGCGCGAAGGCATCGCCAAGGCCAAGGCGGAAGGCAAATACAAGGGCCGCGCGCCAACGGCGCGCGCCAAGGCCGACGAGGTGCGGACGCTACTCAAGTCCGGCATGGGAGCGACTGAGGTCGCCCGCACGCTCAAGATCGGCCGCGCCAGCGTGTACCGTATCCTTGAGGACGCCACCGCGAAATAAGCACCGATGAGGCGCTCTTTCCCGGAGCGCCTCGACCTTCCATCTTTGCGGGATGTCGACAGATTTCAGTCTCTTTCGTGATCGCTTCGCTGAAGCCTGCGCTGCTTGGGAATGATCAGAAGCCTGGCGTGAGCGCGACGTTCAGGATCGCCGCCAGCCGAACGGCCGCCTTTTTCAGACGCTCGCGAACAATAGGGCCTTGAGCCGCTAGGTAGCCGTCATCGATGTCGACGACGCGCTTATCTCCGCCGTGATATTCGCGCTGATCCGCCGAATACCAGCAGGCGCCGTCCTTTTGCAGGCAATACCCGACGCCTGGGGCGGCTTCACGATGATGCCCCACGATGTCATGGTGGCCCTCTTCCTTTGAGAAGGCCTCTGACGCGAGCTTGGCATGGTCTATCATCGCCGCAAGAAATGCTGCAGCAACCTCAACACGCCAGTGAAGTGTGGGACCGCCAGACGGGTTAAGGTCCGCCTCCTGAAGGCGGCTGGCGAAGTCGACGATTTCCACGACGGCGCGATACTGTTGTTCGGACAGGTGCCCCTCATCGAACTCCGGGATTGCCGTTGTTGGACGCGCCGGCGTAACCTTACCTTTCAGCCTGGCCCCATGATAAGGTCTCAAGAAATATTCGACAACATCGATAATATACTGCGTGAGGTTTCGCGGTGAACGCAGGGTTGGGTCAATTCCGGTGGAGGACGTCCACCGGTCTCGCCCTCCCCATCGCCGTCGATCTTGCGCGTCACGCGATCTGCCGATCGCGTCGTGAGAAGTTCTCGCTCCGAGGGTGGCACTGCCGCTCCCAGCTTTTGAAGAAGTAGCCGTGGACCCGCTCTTGATCAGCCTGCCCATTCAGCCTGCCCTTCATCGGCCGCGCCCATCGTCTCGCGAACACCGATGTCCTCGAAATGAGCATCCAGAAAACGTCGTGCTTCGTCCCGACCATTCTCACGCAGCATTTCGAAGAACTCGTAGTCGATATTAACTGGGCTCATGGGATCGAGTTCTTTTGTCGAAAGCATCGAGAACAATTCGATGCATATTGACTCGCTTTGTATATGGCCGGCCCGGTCGCCGAATGCAGCCGACCCTCATCAATCAGCCTGCGGAAAACTTCAATTACGTGCAACTCGCTCATCAGGGATGAATTGAATGTGATCTCGTTTAAACGACGCAATATTTGCGCGATTGAAGTTGGGGCCCCACGGCGTTGCAACGGATTGAGCTGCACCAGCAGCACATCTTCGGACGTCGCCGTCCTGAGGAGCGGGGAAATTGATGGATTACCCAAATAACCCCCGTCCCAATAAGGCACTCCATCAATCTCAACGGCGCGGAATAAGGTCGGGAGGCAGGCCGATGCGGCAACGACTTCGGCAGTAATCTTGTCTTGAGGAAATATGCGAAGCTTGCCAGTTTCCACATTGGTGGCAGAGACGAACAGTTTCGGGGCTTGGCAATTTCTTATTGCTTCGAAGTCCACAAACCGCTCAATGAGATCTTTCAACGGATTGATGTTGAGGAGGTCAAAGTCATAGAGCGAGATAATGGGAGGATTTAAGGAGCCTCGTTGGATATTGCAGACCACTTCCAGCCAAATCTTAGTCGGCCATAACAATGCATCAATCACTTTGCGCTGTAGTTCCGGCAGCCTGCCGTCCATGCTCGCTGCGCGCCAGAAATCTGCAAGGCGGTTACGCGCCTCGTCGGGACCGCCTCGAGCCAATCCGTCTGTGAGCATTATGGCATTGATCGCGCCAGCTGATGCGCCCGACACGCCTTCAATATCGAGCCGCCCATCCTCGAGGATATGATCGAGAACCCCCCAGGTAAAAGCACCGTAGGATCCGCCACCCTGAAGGGCCAGATTTATTTTCTTTCGACCGCTCTCCTGAACCACGAGGATCCACCTAACCTTTGATCACAGCAGGCGCACCCGCGCTCCCGGCCAAACGAGCGAAGGCCGGAATGCCGCTCGGCCGATCTATTAGCATCCAGCAGACGCTAGTCTGCCCGCGAGGCGAGCGGTACGCGCACGCACGCGCACGTTGACATGTAGCATACCACAAAGCCTTGCGTTCGCCCGAAATGGTTCCAAGCGCTCAGAGCGCCCTGTGCGTTGCGCGTCTCTTTGTGAAAGGGGGGGCTGAAGTAGCAACGGAACAGAATTACTAGGTAAGGCGCAAAATCAGGCCGGACAGCCACGGAGCAGCCGATAGACACGGGCAGCGCGGCCGGCAAGGCCTTTCTCTATATGCTCGGCGTGTTTGCCGAATTCGAGACAAACCTGCGCCGTAAGCGCCAACTCGAGTGTCGAGAAGGTCAAGGCATTGCGCGCTTCCGGCATAGGTCCGGCTGCGATCGCAAAACTGCTTAAGATGGCGCGCTCTTCGGTCTATCGCCTGCTTCATGACGCGACCGCGAAATAAGCACCCATGCAGCGCTCTTTTTCGGAGCGCTGCGACCTTCCATGTATGCACGATGTCGACTAACCTCAGCCTCTTTCGTGAGCGCCTAGCCGAAGCCTGCCGCATTCGTGGCACGAAACCGGATGCCGTCTGCCGAAGCATCGGGCTTGGCAGTCGTCGCCGTGTTGACCTCGCCTATTCTGGACTTAAGGCGCTGGATATCTACCGCCTGGCGCAGATCGCCGATCGCCTCGATGTCAGCGTGGATTGGCTCTTAGGCCGATCGGATGTGATGGTACTGCCGGAAGACGAGAGTTGAAAGCAGGCTTGAGCCTTAATAGGGATCGCATCGCCAAAACCATGCGTGATGCGCTTGCGCGGCCCAATTCGTCGCCTTCTCTGCGAGCAGATCGGCCTCGAGATGCCCTTTGGTCTTCCGGGACCGCCCTTTCCACCAGCAACAAACGGTTTGCCTCGCGTTTTGTCTGGTTTTTTTAAGGTGTTGTCACCTGCCTTTAGAGCGCGAACCACGGGACTTATCTTTTCCGATGACGCGATCAGCCTTCGCGTCAATTTTCGCCTTCTCAGCGCCAGACATGCGGCCAGCATTCACAGCTTGCGATGCGCGCATGCACAGCGAGCGCTGCCGCGTGCTTGGGCGCGTGCGGATTTGCGAGCTTGTGATTGCCATCATGGCGGCGGAGTTCTTCGCGCCAAGCTTTGCGCCACACGAGGACTGCGGCACGATAGAGATGCACATTCTCCGACGTCGGCGGTTCGACTGCTGCGGGCGTTGGCATGTCTCGCGTTCCCGGTAATAACTGGAGAAAAACAGGGAAAACCCGCAGTCTGAGACGCCGATCGCGCGCAAGCCTACACCCTCAGCCGCTTACAAAGGCAGGCGCCCGCGCTTTACGAGGCCGTCTTTCTGCGAACGCCGCCGAGATCAAGGCTGGCTTTCGCAAAATGATCAGCCTTCCGCTTCGTCAGAGCCATCCGGCCGCCGAATGCCTCGCAAAATATTCAGGCCGCTTTCATGCGCGTTTACGCCCCACCCGATACCTTCGCCGTGAGGATAGGCGTATATTGTCGCACCATCAAAAGCCCTGATATTCACAAGCCCGCCGCTGGCCTTCACCTTGGCAATTGCTTCCTCGATTGCGGAGCCATACCTTGTGCGAAGGTGCGTCGTCATACCGGGAGAAGACAGTACTTCGACAAGCGAAACAGCTGGCTTCACCTCGCGCATGTCGGCGCGAAGATCGTTGATATCGTTCTGCATCGCGACTTGTCCCGCGCGGATTTCGCGAAGCAGGGCCAAGGTGAGGTTTTCAACTTCGTCAGCCATTGCTCATGCCTCCACCAGCCCGATGTGTTTCTCAATGATTGCAAGCCGGCCATCGATCACGTTGAGGCGGGCGCCTTGGTTTTTCTGAACCTCGTGGACCTGCTCTAACAGTTCGTTCGCGCGTCCCTGATCGGCCCGCATGGCAGCAACGCTAACCTGAAGATCGGACACGGAACCGCGAAGCTCTGAAACAGAGCCGCGCAACTCCGCTAGATCGCCGAAGGCCTTTTCGAAGCCCTCTCGCATCTCGGAGCGCATCTCGCGAAGGAGCTTTAGGGTGAGATTTTCCGGTTCATCCGTCATAGCGTGATCATGCCTATCAGTGCCTCATATGTTAAGGCACATAAATGCCGTGCCGCTCGATCTCGTCGTGCATCACATGGGGCGGAAGATCGATCTCGCCTGGCCAAACAAGCGTCCCGTGCTCAATGTGCGCCTGTTCAAACACGTCCGGATCACGCAAGCGTTCAAAAATGCCGGCGTCTTTCGAATTGATCAATCGGCCCATATGAACTTTGCCCTGCAGGCCATCGGCGAACGTGACTGCGATCAAGTGCTCATCGATGATCTTCGCCTCTACAACATCCCAAGGGATCACGATTCAAGCCTCTTTGCTATGCGCGGGCAAGCACCCGGCGCATCCCTGCTCAGCCCGAAACCGGAGATCAATGTTTTCATCGGCCATCGCTAAACTTTGCCTTTCCTCTTGCTCGTGCGCAATCCCTCTTCCCTCGCTAGCAAAGAGGCGGCAAATTCTTCGACGGTTTGCTGCTCTTCGTCCGGCTCCTTCGCCTCTGCCGACGCCTTCAGCCGAACGCCCTTTGAAAACGTAAACCGCGGCGCTCATTGCGCTGCTTCCTTCCACCGGACACCCGCCCCGTGATGCTTGTCCGCGTCGGTAAACTCAACGCCAGCCTTGGCGAAAGCCGCGACCAGCTTGCCAGCGTTCTCCGTCAGCATTGAGCTTGTGCGGCCTCTTTCATAATCGGCAATGGTGGAATGAGGTACGCCGCTCGCATCGGAAAGCTGTTGCCGCGTCCAATCGAGAAGGCCGCGCGCGGCCCGTATTTGCGCTGCGCTGATCACAAGGCTGCATCGCATGCTTCCCGGCTCCCATCAATAAAAAATGTTGACGTTCCCACACCTGGCCTATTGACCGCGGGGGCATATTACCGATAATACCGGACGGATCAAGTATGGTTATTGATCTGTCAGCATTGGAATGGGGCTGGACAATGCTCACAACTGCCGAATTAACTAAGGCGCGGGTTTTTCTCCAGAAGGCGCACGCTTCCGTGCTCTGGGTAGCTTCCGCCTTTTTCAACGACGGCGACGCCGCAACTGCGTCGCGGATGAACGACATTGCTGCGCGGCTTGTCGATGAAATGGCGGCCGTCGACACCACGCTGAAAGGCTTGCAACCATGAACGATATTTCACCCGAGCGGCTCGAAGCATGCCGCGCTTATGTTCAATCCGTGATCGCTTACGGCGACGATCTTTCCATCATACTCAACCCGGCATGGTTCGAGCCCCGCGATGGCAAGGCCATGATCTGCCGTCACCTCGACTACTACGCCAACAACGGCGCGCCGGAGCCCAGTCACTCGCACGAGTTTTCAGCGCAGGAGCTTATCGCCGTGCTCGGCCCACTCGGCAAAGTCCACGACTGGGCGGGACAAGATGCCATGGCATTTCCTGGAGAATTGGGTGATCCAACGCCCGCATGGCGAAATTATCGGGGCAAGGCTGAAGAAGGCTCGCGAAGTGCTCGGTCTGGACATCGCCACCTTCTACGCTCCGGCCGGCATGACAGAGAAGACTGCGAAGAAATGGGAGGCCGGCGACATCGCAAGCCGCTTTCAGGCCATCGGCGAACGGCGTTTCAAGGCGCTTTCCGAAGCTCACGGGATCTCCGAGCCGTGGCTTCTCGCACTCGATCAACTCGCCAAGCTTTCACGAATAGAGGCGTTTCGCAGAGTTTTCTCCGTAAGATCGTTCGCGACGCGCTCTATCTCGGCGTCAGCAGTGGCGCCGCTAATCCATGGAGCACGACGATGATCAAGGCAGCTTGCTAAGTAGTCCCACGCCGCCCCGAGCGCGCCGTGTATCTCCTGCTCATCTGCGACTTGGTAGGGACGTAAGTCATCAAAACAGGTGCTGAGCGTGGGGAGTTTGAAGCGGACGCAGAGCGGCGGCTTCTGTTGCTGCGCAAGGGCTTGTTGGAAGACATCGATGAGTGGCGTGGTCCTCCCGGATAGAAACTCGTCGACAGAACGAACTCGGTCCGCTGTCGCTGGATGTGTATCGGAAGCGGGTGCCGAAGGAGCAATTGTCTGTAGCGCCTCGATAGAAGCGTTGCCCGCATAGGTGGCGCCGAACAGATCGCAGAAATATTCCTTGCGGTGATTGCGTTCGATCCGGTCGTGCAGCGCGGCTGGTATATTTCCAGGAATTCCCAAATGCAACGTTGCAATCCTGTTCGGCTCCAAGATAGCGGAGAGGTCGGTGATGCTATACAGCTCGTCTACGAAATGGCCGAGCTCATGATAAAGGGGCAGACAGTAGATCGGTTTGTGTCGGTAGAGTTGCGGGAGTCCGAGTTGCACGAGAAGTGGATTATAGCCGCGGACGTCGTAGCCGGGCTGTCCGCCCACTGTCGCAAGATAGCTCGTTACAAATTTCCATGGATCGGCCGGCGCAAAGTGAAAATCGTGGTAGTTGGTAAGCGCGGTTGTGATGATCGTGTCACGATTTACCCACGGCACCAGGGCCTTTTGAAGGCAGTACTCCATCTCGTATGGCGCTTCTTTCGTGGTACTGCCCGCAAGATAGACATAGGTCTGATGCATGATTTCGCGGAAGCCTTTGACGATATCGGGGGCAATGTTAGCCTCATTGACCAGCACGTATTCGATTACCTCCACGATCCGCTCCGTGAACTCGTGAAGCCGGCGACTAAAATAGGTAGTCTCGCCCAGTTGACTTATCGCGTCACGCAGTAGGTAGAGGTCAGTCCTGATGCGCAAACCTCTGCTCCATGTCTGAAAGTATGCTTCGGGCAGTATCGCGGCTGATGGCGTTGAAGCACGGCAACTCCCCTATGGCATCGCGAAGACGCTCTTTGCTCCGGATCTCGAGGAGGAGCGCGATGGCCTCGGGGGAGATAGCGTGGCGGACACCGTGTCTGTCACGAAGTAGCGCGCGGACCTGATCGACGATGTCGTCAAAATGATGGGCCACATGATCTGGAATATCAGCGCGCCCCTGCTCGATAAGACGCAATGCCAGACAGAACGTGTCTAGATGTCGCGACATCTTCTTGGGAGCTGCCGCTAGCATTGGGTCACCGGAATAAAAACGGATCGCGGGTTCACTTTCATTTATCTTCCCCTGTGAGTTCGCATCAACATGAAGCGGAGGAGATGACGTAATGGTGCCGCAGGTACATTGTCAGGGCAATGCCCCTTTGCCTAACGGGCAAGGATTTCTGTTAACTCGGCTCACCATTGGGAAGTGCGGCGGTGATTGGTTCTTTCCAGGCACATACGAAGCTTTCGCTCTTGTTAGCTGCGTTGGGGTGACTAGGTGGCTTTTGTCCTTTTAGCTCTGCGGCTCCGCTTTTTCTCCAATGAGGCTTTGAATTCAGCCATGTGCTTTTCTTTATTTCGTTCCCACTCCGCGTCGCGTTCTTTCCGGGCTTGAGAGAGATTCTCAATGCCCTGATACATCTCGTTTTCGCCCATACTCTGCTGAGTTTGTTGGCCGAGAAGCCGTGACGCTGCGATTTGGAGCGCTCCGCCTATGACAGTGTCTTGAGCGGCGCTGACCGCGTCATATGCCCTGATCTCCTCCGAAATGCTCATATCGGCGCTCGCCGAGGAAAGGCTTAGCATTTGCTGGAGATCCCCGGAATAGCCCTAATATCTCACGAGGGGTAGGTGCATCGGGGGTCTGAATCAGCGAAAGTTCTTCTGCGACAAAGGCTTGAGCTGAAGCAGAGGCCACCCCGATGCAGACAGAGTGTAGTCAGGATTCCTTCGATTTCGCCAGCCTCGGCAGCCGGAAAGTAACAGCGGCTTTTGACGGCGGCTCCATCACCTCGAACGCAGGGGCTTTGTTGTTGCGCGAGACCGATCGCGCCATCGGTCTGACACGGCAGGCGGCAGCCTGCTTCACAGACGGCCGCAGGCAGGACCGGATCGAACACAGCATCGAGACGCTCCTCGCCCAGCGCATTCATGGGATCGCCCTTGGCTACGAGGACCTGAGCGATCACGAGGAACTGCGCCACGATCCTGTTCTCGGCCTTGTCTCGGGCAAGGCGGAAGCGCGCCGCTCCGATTGCGCTGTGCTGGCGGGGAAGTCCACACTGAACCGTCTTGAGCACGCGCCAAGAACAGACGAAGACCGTTATCGCAAGTTGAGTGTAGACGGGGACGCGATGAAAAGGCTGTTCGTCAGCCTCTTTCTCAAGGCTCACGCCGCCCCGCCGAAGCGCATTATCCTTGACCTCGACGCGACCGACGATCCCATCCACGGCGATCAGGAGGGCCGGTTCTTTCACGGCTATTACCAATGCTACTGCTATCTGCCGCTTTATATTTTCTGCGGCCGCGAGTTGCTTTTGGCGAAACTCAGGCCCGCGAACATCGACGCCTCGGCGGGCGCCAAGGAAGAGGTCGCCTTTATCGTCGCGCAAATCCGGCAGAGCTGGCCGGACGTTGACATCTGGCTTCGGGCGGATTCGGGCTTCTGCCGCGAGGACCTGATGGCCTGGTGCGAAAACCACGGCGTTCACTACGTTTTCGGCTTGGCCCGCAATCCACGGCTGGAAGCCTTGATCGCAGATGAACTGGCCGAGGTTGAGGCCAAAGCCAAGGACAGCGGTCAGCCCGAACGCCTCTTCAAAGAGTTGCGCTACCAGACTTCTGAACAGCTGGTCTCGCGAACGCCGCGTCGTGGCCAAGGCGGAGCATCTTCCCAAAGGCAAAAATCCGCGCTTCATCGTCACCTCGCTGACGCCTGAAAAGCTGAAAGCACAAGAGCTTTACGAGAGCATCTATTGCGCGCGCGGCGAGATGGAAAACCGCATCAAGGAATGCCAGCTCGATCTCTTTGCCGACCGGACCTCGACGGCAAGTCTGAGCGCCAATCAGCTGAGGTTGTGGTTCGCATCACTTGCTTACGTGCTCATGACCGCCTTGCGGCGCATGGCTTTGCAGGGAACGGAACTTGCAAAAGCCACAGCCGGAACCATCCGCCTCAAACTCCTGAAGCTTGGCGCGCTAGTGACGGTCAGCGTCCGGCGCGTAAAGATCGCTATCGCGTCCGCCAGCCCCATGAAGGGCGTGTTCGCGTATGCTCACCGGCGACTATGTTTCGCCGCCTGAAACGGCTCGTGTCCACCTGTCAAAAATACATTGCGGAAGGTGCAAACACGCCGGCTCTCGAAGACCCGGCGCATAAGCCGCGCCTCTTAAAGCGCCCCGAAAACTCTCAAGGGTCGCCATATGCGACACCGTTCACTGATCGCGGCGCCGGTGAGATATGCGGGATAGGGAAGTTCATTCGTTTCGTCAGCGTAGCGCTTGAGCGCAGAATATAGCGCAGCCGTTTCCCTAGCAATTTGGTAGGGTTTGCCCGCGCCTCGAACAAATCAATCAGCGCCCGCTCGACCTCGGCTCTTGCAAAGCTTCTCGCCTGCTCCTTGCGTCGGTTCTCTATGTCGGCCTCGGAATTTTCGACTACAACTTTCATGGCGCGTGTCCATTGATTGTTGCAAGGCTGCAACGCCATCTTCCACCAAGATAACCTACAAGCCGGAGATCCTGGCGCATCGAGTCGCGGCATAGACAATTGGCACCGGCGCTAGAATCGGGCGAGTACTATCTGCGGCAGGCGGTCGCATCTTGGAATTGGCTTCGCTCCTTTTGAGTTCCGCAGGCGTAATCTGCGGAACCACTCTGGACGCCATCCTCGCAGTTTTGCCCGAATTTTCAGTGGTTTGAATGGTCGGAGCGGCGAGATTTGAACTCGCGACCCCCGGTCCCCCAGACCGGTGCGCTAACCGGGCTGCGCTACGCTCCGTGCCGGGCACTTTGCGGACAATCGCCCTGCCCGTCAAGCACCGTCACTGACAGAACTCACATATTCGTGTATTCGGCCCGCTCAGGAAGAAGCTGCTCGTTTTTTCGCCGGCGCCGCCTTTACCGGTGCTGTCTTTTTTGCGGCCGCGGCCTTCTTTTTCGCTGGCGCTGGCGCAGGCTTCGAAAGAGCGGCATTGATCCGATCTTTCATGATGTTGCTGGCCTTGAAGACGATAACGCGGCGCGGCGTAATGGGGACGATCTCACCCGTCTTGGGATTTCGCCCGACGCGCTCGGACTTCTGACGGAGCCCGAAGGAGCCAAAAGAAGAAAGCTTTATGGGCTCTCCCCGCTCCAGAGCGTACACGATTTGCTTTAGAACCGACTCAACAAGCTCAGCCGCCTCGTTGCGAGGTAAATTAACCTTCTCAAAGACCGCCTCAGATAAGTCGGCCCGTGTCAGTGTTTTGCCATTGAGCGCCATAACGCGCTGTGTCCCTCCCCAAAGAACGAAGCGCGGACATAGATAACGTCGCAGATGCGATATAGCAAATACTAATCTTAGAAAAATCCCTTTGGAAACAACTTTTTTGCGTAAGAATGCCGCAGGCGGCCGATCTATTTACTTAGTGTTGTAGATTTCTACAATTACCACCGCAGGAGATTTGCTCCCCAGGTGAAGCCGCCGCCCATCGCCTCCAAAAGGATAAGATCACCTTTTTTGATCCTGCCATCCTGCACGGCAGTCACAAGCGCGAGGGGAATCGAGGCCGCGGACGTGTTTCCGTGTTTGTCGAGGGTGACAACGACTTTTTCCTTAGCGATTCCAACCTTCTTCGCAGTCCCGTCGAGGATGCGCTTGTTTGCCTGGTGGGGAACGAACCAGTCAATATCGCTTGGCCTCAAATTATGAGCCTGCAGCGTCTGCTCCACGACTCCGGCGATCGCATTTACGGCAAAGCGGAAGACTTCCTTGCCCTGCATCCGCAAATGCCCAACCGTTTGCGTCGAGGACGGTCCGCCATCCACATAGAGCTTGTCCCAATGGCGCCCGTCGGAGAAAAGCATCGAGCCGATGATGCAACGCTCGCGCATCGGGTCTTCCACCTTCTGGGCCTCAAGAACCACGGCGCCAGCCCCGTCCCCGAACAGAACGCAGGTGCCCCTGTCTTCCCAGTCCAGGATTCTCGAGAAAACCTCCGCGCCTATGACGAGCGCGCGCTTTCCCTGCCCCAGGCGCAAGAAATTATCCGCGACGTTCATCGCGTAAACGAAACCGGAGCAGACCGCCTGCACATCGAAGGCGAAGCCTCGCGTCATGCCAAGCGCCGCCTGTATGGTGGCGGCCGTCGCCGGGAAGGTGTTGTCCGGCGTCGATGTCGCCAAGACGATGAAGTCTATGCTGCCGGCATCGACATTCGCGTCCTTGAGAGCCGCGATCGCCGCGGCGATCCCGAGGTCGGACGTCTTTTCGCCTTCGGCCGCGATATGCCGGGTTTTGATCCCGGACCTTTCCGTGATCCACTCGTCGGTGGTGTCGACCATGCGGGCGAGTTCATGATTGGTGAGGACCCTGCTGGGGAGATAAGCCCCGCAGCCAAGAACGACTGATCGGATTTCTGTCACTGCGCCGCTGCCTTTAGGGCTCGAGCTGGTTTTGTCTGCAGCGCGTCGTGGAAGCGTTCGACATCGTGTCGAATGTTCTCAACGAGCCCGCTGGCAGCCATGTCGTAGCCCAGGTCGATGGCGCTTGCAAACCCCACGGAGTCTGCGCCCCCATGACTTTTTATGACAAGACCGTTCAACCCAAGAAACATTCCACCGTTCATTTTGCGCGTGTCCATCTTGGCGCGCAACGCCTGGAAGGCTCCTTGCGCCAAAACCGCTCCCATGCGGGCCAAGAGCGAACGATTCATCGCGGCTCTGAGATACGAGCCGATCTGCTTTGCGGTGCCCTCGGCGGTCTTCAGCGCGATATTGCCGCTGAACCCTTCGGTCACAACCACATCGACGACGCCTTTTCCCAAATCGTCGCCCTCGATAAATCCGCGGTAATCGATGGGAAGGCTCGGATTCTTGAGCGCGGCGGAGGCGGCCTTGATTTCATCGAGGCCCTTCACTTCCTCGGCGCCGATATTGAGAAGCCCGACGGACGGCTTCTCCACCGAAAACAAGGCGCGAGCGAGCGCCGCGCCCATTCCGGCGCAATCCACAAGCGAGCGCGCGTCCGCCCCGACATTCGCGCCAACATCGAGAACGACGCTTTCGCTTGTCAGCGTGGGCCACAGCGCAGCGATAGCCGGCCGATCGATCCCCGGCAGCGTGCGCAGGCAGAACTTCGCCATCGCCATCAGCGCGCCCGTGTTGCCCGCTGAAACCGCGACCTGCGCCTCGCCCTTCTTGACGGCGTCGAGCGCCAGCCACATGCTGCTTTTCCAGCGGCCATGACGCAAAGCCTGGCTCGGCTTTTCGTCCATGGACACGGCGATATCGGTGTGTACGATCTTGCTGACTTTGGCGAGCGGAGAATCCTCCGACATATGCGCCCGGATCTCGGGCTCCTGCCCGAAGATGATATAGTGAGTGTCGGGATGCCGGATAAGCGAAAGGGCCGCGGCCGGAATGACCACGGATGGGCCAAAATCTCCACCCATCGCGTCTAGCGCAATTGTAACAGGCGACCCCATTCTTGAAACCAGAAAGCTCGCAGGCGTTTAGAGCGCTTGCTCAGTAACAGCAGCGCCGACTGAGCAGAGAACATACTGGATAAAGGTCTTGTGACAACGAAAAAGATTGCGGCCAACAAATCCGCGCCTTCTCATCGTCCATCCGGCTTTTTCTGACGCAAGCTTGGCCAGTTCCGCGAACGGCGTGACACGCGGTTCTTTCTCGGCCGGCTCCCATGCAAACGTGTCGTTCGGATTTCGCGGATAGGGATCGAGCGAGACAGAGAAAAATTCGCACAGAAACTCGCCGATCGCTATCCGTCCTCCGGAGATGGGCTCGGGCGGATCGTCTTCGAACGGAACGCCCTCCTCGTTCCTGTCCTCGATAAGCTCCTGCGGCCAGAACTCGACCGTGAACGTTTCATCGATCGCGGCCGGAACGGCGCTCAAGTCAACGACGCTCGCCTGCACGGCGTCCGCCAGGAGCCTCCCCGTCACCTTGAATTTCCCGGCTGACAGCGGGGCTACTCTTACCTGGGCCTTGAAGCTTGTGACATCCTCGATCTCGGCATAGCGCTTGAGCGCCTCGAGTTCATGCTTGTCGGCGCCATAGGATAGGCTCAATGGCGCGTGCACCGAATTCACATCGATGGACCACGGAAGCGGAGGGTTGTTCATGGACGCCTCACCACGCCGTCACACGGCTTTTTTCAACCCGTAAATTTCGGGAAAATTCAGATGCCCTTGCAGGAGAAGGTTCAGGGGCATCTCCCCGATGTTCTTGATGGCCTGGAATATATAGGAGGCCAGCTCGTCAGCGGCCACATTCTGCGTTTTCGTCGCCGGACTGAAAGCTTTTCCAGATCGCTTCGGCCAAAGCCGTCGCGTTTTTCTGTTCGACGGCGTTGGTGTAGACGACAAGCTGGCGATAGAACAGATCGGCGATCTTCCGGACTTCCTGGGCGACGTAAACATCCGAAATGCCGAGATCGCGCACCATGCTGTCCATCTCGCGCACAAAGGCCTCGATGATTTCTTTGCCGAGAAGTTTTCCTTCGTTCGCCCCCAGCTTCAAATTCTGCATGACGATGAACATGTGGATGACGAGCGTGTCAAAACGGCCCGATAATGTGTCGGGCACGCCGCATCGCACGTAGAAAACCGGATTGCGCGACTGTGCGACTATCGAATCGTATATCTTCTCAGCTGCCTCACGGCGAGCCGTGCGTTCTGCAAACCAGCGGAACATTGTTGAGCCTGAACTCCAGTTGTGCGCTTGTCGGCGAATGTACCCTATAAAGCCTTAATCGCATCCGAAAACATTGCCATTATGTTGCGGCAAAGTTAGGTCACGAACCGAAGCGCTGCAGCAAACATCAAATTTGGGGGCCTAATGTCAAATCAATCCTCTAAGGGCTTGGGACTGAAGCGCTTGCAGGCGCGGCCCCGCCATGTTCCTGCCGCCGTTGTCGCGGGCTGCCTCCTTCTAACCGCCTGCGGAGGCAACGTCATCCGGCAAGGTCATCAGTTTCAGGACGAGGATTTGAAGCAGGTCCGCGAGGGCATGACCAAGGAACAGGTCACGCTCGCGCTAGGCACGCCCGACACCCAGTCCGCAGTCGCCGGAGGCGCTTACTACTACATCTCGACAACGCGCGTACAGCCCATGGCGTTCATGACGCCGTCCGTGACGGACAGGCAGATCGTCGCGGTCTACTTCAACAAGCAGGACCGCATCGAGAAGATCGCGAATTACGGCTTGAAAGATGGCCAGGTGGTCGACTTCGTAAGCCGCGAAACCCCCTCCTACACGCGCGATGAGGGGCTGCTGAAGGAACTCTTCCGCAATATCGGCGCCTCGCCCGCCATCCCCGGCATGAACCGGGGAGGCTAAAGCGAAGCATCTTCCGTCCGGCTGCCCGGCGGGGCTTATGGGCGTCCCTGGGCGAGCTAAAACAGCCCGGACCGCCAGCGCCCTGTCGATGGTCGCAGCGCTGGCCGGCATAGCGGATGCGTTGCGCCGATCGAAGCGCATCCCTCGGATGCGATTGCAAGCCGGGCAGCGTGTCGAACGGTATCGTCTCGCATCTCGACTGGATGCCGACCCTGCTCGCCGCCGCGGGCGCGCCCGACATCAAGGAGAAGCTGCTCACGGGCTACAAGGCCGGCAATACGACCTACAAGGTCCATCTCGACGGCTATAATCTCCTACCCTACTTGACGGACGCCGAAAAAACCTCTCCGCGCAAGGAATTCTTCTATTTCTCCGACGACGGCGATCTGACGGCGCTGCGCTACGACAACTGGAAGTTCGTTTTCGCCGAGCAGCGCGCGCCGGGAACTTTACGCGTCTGGGCCGAGCCTTATACGCAGCTAAGAGTGCCGCTGTTGTTCAACCTGCGTCTCGATCCCTATGAGCGCGCCAACATTACCTCCAACACCTATTACGATTGGATGCTGGACCACATCTTCCTGCTTGTCCCGGCTCAAGCCTACGTCGCAAACTTTCTCGGAACATTCAAAGAGTTCCCACCCCGGCAGAAGGCCGCGAGCTTTTCCATCGATCAGGTCTTGCAAAAGTTGAAAAGTTCGACGGGCGATTAGCCAAGGCAGGGACGCACGCGGCGGGCGCTTCTCCTCAAAGGCGCTCGCCTCTTCTTCATGGCTTACCGGCTCTTGACGACCAGCCCCTCGGGGCTGTTCTCCACGCTAAGCCCGCGAGACTCGGCCATCTCCGCAAGCCGCTCCGGCCCGCCAGGGAAATCGAGGCCGATTTCAGCGCTGCGCGGGTTCACCGATCTCAGGTTCCAGTGCTGAACGCCTGGAACGCTTTGCAGGCGCGTACGAATGGTCTGCCATTCCTTGAGTCCGGAAAACTCGGCGGTGACCTCGATCGATACGAGTTCCCCAGCCGGGGATACCTCGTCGGACTCGTGGCTTCTCGCGGCTGCGGTCGCAACGGCGGGCGAGCCGCGCGTCAGTTTCCAGCGCTCCTGGACTGTCTCGAAGGCCAGCCGGGCCGCCGACTGCAAGACCGCCTCGTCGATGCCGTCCCTGGCTTTCACCTTGCGCTGCAATAAGAACAGGCCAAGCGCGTCGTTTCCGACGAGTTTGACCGTCAGGCTGTCTCCGCCGCCATCCGGCTCCGCCAGGGCCACGACGATTTGCGGCGTCTTATATTGCAATTTGAGCGTTTCCATGCCGGACGCGGGGTTCGCAAAGTAGGCTTTTGCGATCGCCGCGGTGAGATCGCCACGGGTCGGCGCAAGTTTCGCCGGGACTTGCGTATGCGCCAGATCGAGGCTCGCGAGCGCATTTCGCCATGGATTGCGGTCCGAGGTCATCGCGGAGCCATCTTCGACGAACACCGGCACGATGAGGATTTCCGGTCCGCGATCGACAATTGGGGTTACGCCATGCTGACGGAGAAGCCCCACAATCGCGCGCTCCGAAAATGTCACACCGAAAGTGGCGACATAGGATGTTCCTGAAACGCCCTCGCCGCGGACGTCGATATCGGAGACAAGCCGTTCGATCTGTTCGGCCGGAAGATCGGGTATGCGCGCCGCGCTCCTGTAGTCCGCCAGACGGGAGACAAGCAAGCGAAAAGCGCGCGTTTCGGCGGATTGCGTCGCAAGCTTTTTTGCCTCGACCGCATTTGCGGCCTCCGCGGCGGCGTTCACATTCGCCACGGTGAAGAGGCTCGGCGCCTTCTGCGCAGAAGCGGGCGCGCACAGGGATAAGACGATCGCCATCGCGCCCGCAAATATCTTGGCTCGTTCGCCCCGCGGGAAATCCTGCCCCGTTTGCCGCGAGCGCATCCAGGATTTCCCGCGGATAAGGCGTACGAGAGATTTTTTAACTCTAGTACAGCTCGCGGAGGCAAGTTCGCTTGAGCGCTTGCTGCCGTTGGGGCGCGAACTTGCCTCCGGCTGTACTGTGTCCGTCGCCATGGATTGAACTCCCCGCTCGTCAGGCCGGTGGCGCTTGCGTAGAATGCGCACTCAATGATAGCCCCTCTTTAAATCGTGTCCCGAGACCCCGCAAGTCTTCGCCGGTCTCACTGCAATCGTTTTACGGCAGGTAGCATGACCAGAGAATCGAACGGCTCCTATGCGGCGGCAGGCGTGGACATCGACGCGGGCGAGGCGCTCGTCGAGCGGATCAAGCCGTTCGCGAAGGCGACTGCGCGAGCCGGAGCCTCGGCGGCGCTTGGCGGGTTCGGCGGCCTCTTCGACCTGAAGGAAGCCGGTTTTCGCGATCCCATCCTCGTCGCGTCGAACGACGGCGTAGGAACGAAGCTCAAGATCGCCATCGAGACCGGCCTTCACAAAACGATCGGCATCGATCTCGTCGCAATGTGCGTGAACGACGTGGCCGTTCAGGGGGCGCAGCCTCTTTTCTTCCTCGACTATTTCGCCTGCGGAAAGCTCGATGTGGACGCCGCGTCGTGCGTCGTGAAGGGGATCGCGGAGGGCTGCCGCCAGGCGGGCGCGGCGCTGATCGGCGGCGAGACAGCCGAAATGCCGGGCATGTACGCTGCGGGCGACTATGATCTTGCAGGCTTTTGCGTTGGCGCGGCCGAGCGAGGCGCGCTTCTTCCCCGCGACGATGTGGCGGAAGGCGACGTTCTCATCGGGGTGGCTTCCTCGGGCGTTCACTCCAACGGCTTTTCGCTCGTGCGTAAAGTCGTGCGCGAGAGTGGCCTTGGCTGGAAGGACGCCGCGCCTTTCGAACCCGCCCGCTCGCTTGGCGAGGCGCTTCTCGATCCGACCCGCATCTATGTCAAGGCCGCACTCGCAGCCCATGAAACCGGGCGCGTGAAGGCTTTCGCGCACATCACCGGCGGCGGCTTGCCGGGAAATGTGCCCCGCGTGCTGCCACCCGGCGCGCGAACTCACGATCGACCTTGGCGCCCTTCCTTGCCAGCCTGTCTTCCACTGGCTGGCCAAGGCCGGGAATGTGGAACAGGCCGAAATGCTGCGCACCTTCAATTGCGGCGTCGGCTTCGTCGCCGTCGTCGCTCCCCAGGACGCGACAGCCGTCGCCGCCTGCTTTCACGATCACGGCGAGGAGGCTTTTCCAATCGGCACGATCGAGAGGCGCGGAGACGATGCGCCCGCGGTCCGCTTCACCGGCAAGCTCGGGGCTTCGGAATGACGATCCGCAAACGCGTCGGCGTGCTGATATCCGGGCGCGGCAGCAATCTGGCGTCGCTGATCGAGGCTTCGCGCGACCCCGGCTACCCGGCGGAGATTGTGCTCGTTCTCTCCAACAAGGCCGATGCCTACGGGCTTGTCCGGGCGAAGGAAGCGGATATCCCCACGCGCGTCGTCAGCCACAAAGGCTTTCCAAGCCGGGAGGACTTCGACGCCGTCATCACAGGCGCGCTCAAGGAAGCGCGCGTCGACCTCGTCTGCAATGCAGGCTTCATGCGGCTGCATTCGGCGTCTTTCGTGCGGGAGTGGTCCGGGCGGCAACTGAACATCCACCCTTCCCTTCTGCCAGCCTTCCGCGGCCTCCATCCACAGGCGCGCGCTCTGGAGGCGGGCGTTCGCGTGTCAGGCGCGACCGTCCACTTCGTCAGCGAAGAGATGGATGCAGGCCCGATCATCGCTCAGGGAGTGGCGCCGGTTGAAGCTGACGACACCGAGGATACGCTTGCGGCCCGCATCCTTGCGATGGAGCACAGGCTTTACCCGCTGGCTCTAAAGCTCGTGGCGAGCGGCGCGGCATGGCTGGAAAATGACCGCGTGAAATTCGCAAGCACTCATCTCAGCACGTCGCTCTGGCCTCAATCGTGAGGGCGCTGACGGCAGCCATCGGTTTTTGCTGCCGTGACAAAAAAAGACGCGAAAGGCCCGGAACCTCGAGGGACAAATAATCGTTTGGCTTACGTATCAGGGAAGCCGGAACCTCTTCCGGCAGGCCGAAGCGCCGGTTGCCCTACATAGTAAAGCGTTGATGCGTCTGGTTGTTTTGCGTGGCGTTCAGTAAGCGTTGGTTGCGTAGCGTGAGAGTAAGGGCTGGAGCTATCCGCTTCGGCTCCCTTTCAAAACCCGCGTAGAAAGGAATAGACCATGTCAGCGATGGACCCAATCTATCTCGACCCAGGCATCATTCAAGTCTATTTCGCCTTTGTCGTCGCAATGCTCGTCCTGGCGCCAACGATGGTCGTTGCAGGCCTGATTTATGCGTGGGTGGAACAAAGAGCCCGCGGCTAATAATTTCGCAGAGCGCATTTCGGGCGCTTTATTTTTCAAGATAACGATAGCCTGACCTCGGGAGCGCGCGCGCCGCTTGCCCAATCGGTCAGGACCTCCACTGCAAAGCGAACGCCCACGGTTCCCGGTGACGGAACTCGCGCCTGAGGCTCAATGCGCTCCGGGGGCGCCGGCGGAAGATGGGACCTCTTAGAATTTGGAGACGAGAGCGACGTCCGACCATCAAGGCGCCGCAGAGGCTGGATCGCGAACATGCTGGCAAAGAAAAAGGCAATAGGAACAAAGCATACAGAATGCGTAAGCCAAGAATTCGCTAAGTAGTTCCTTGGCCTAGCCTTCACAGCAGCCCCTGCGGCCTGAAGCACCCCCGAGATAATAATGACAGGACAGAATCAAACAGAACTCACCACGTTTTTGCTCTCCTATCCGGTTGCTTCGGCTAAATTGTGGCCGATCTGACTATCGGCGGCGCCACGGCTTCGTTATAGTCTCGGCGGATTAAAAATGCTCATCGCGCGTTATCGAAAGGCGTGGGCGTATCCGGCACATAGTAAAGCGCGTCAGTCGCTGGCTCACGCAGAGAAATCCCAGGCATTCCCATGTTGGCGCGGGGTCTTGTCCCGCGGCGATGGAGGAGGTGTGAGAGGAATGCACCGGGTCAAACTCTGGCATTGAGGGAACTAACAAAATGAACAAATGGCACGCTGGCCTGCTTGGCCTGACGTTGACATGCACGCTCGCGCTTCCTGCCAACGCGACCGACATCTATCGTGGCGGCCTGAAGGATGGACCGCCGCCTCCGGTTTACGTCGCTGCGCCAATCTGGAACGGCTTCTATGTGGGCGTGAACGGGGGCTACGGCTGGACCGCCAACGATGGACCTTTATCGCCCGAAGGCGGGTTTGGCGGGGGCCAGATCGGCTACAACTGGCAAGGTCTGTTCGGTTACAGCCCCTGGGTGATCGGCATTGAAGCAGACATACAAGGCGCAGGCATCTCGGATAGCGCCAGTGACGGGGTAACCTCTATAGAGAACAGCCTTAATTGGTTCGGCACCGTTCGGGGACGGCTCGGTTACGCCATCGGTCCAACCCTGATCTACGCAACCGGCGGCTTTGCCTATGGAGGGGTTGAATCCAAAATCGGCATTGCCGGATTGGGGTCCGCCAGCATTTCCGAAACGCAGACCGGCTATGTCGTCGGCGGCGGCGTCGAGTACAAATTCAATCCTGCCTGGTCGGTCAAGGCCGAGTACCAATTCATCGACCTTGATGCGGGCGACTTGAACGGCGCAGGGCCGCTCAACGGATCGCAGTTCAGCGACCGATCCGAGCTGAACACCTTCCGGGTCGGCCTGAACTATTCTTTGGGCCACGGGTTCGGACCGTTGAATTAGCCAGCATCGCCGCCGGGGGGAACGGCGCCAGACAAACGGCGCCGTTCCATCGTCATAATCCCGGCGGATTAAAAACGTCCCTCGCCCGTTGTTGAGAGGCGTGGGGGTTCCTGCGCCGTCGCGCGTATTTTATCGCTTGGCTCACGAGAGAGATCCGGGCATTTCCATCGTATATGGGCGCTGTCCTCGTGGCGATGGGTGGGGGATGTCAAGGAATGCATCGGGGAACTATTGGTATTAGAGGGATCGAACACAATGAATAAATGGCGCGCTGGTTTTCTTGGCCTGATGTTGGCGAGCACGCCCGTGCTTTCCGCAAACGCGGCCGATACATATCGTGGCGGCCTGAAGGACGGGCCTCCGCCTCCGCTTTACGTCGCTGCGCCAATCTGGACCGGCTTTTATGTCGGCGTGAACGGGGGCTACGGCTGGACCGCCAATGACGGCATAAACGATGGCTGGGGCGGGGAAGGTAGCGCTCAACTCTCGCCGTCAGGGGGATTTGGCGGCGGCCAGATCGGGTACAATTGGCAGGGCTTGTTCGGTTACAGCCCCTGGGTGATCGGCATTGAGGCCGACATACAGGGCTCCGGCATCTCGGGGAACGCTCATTCCAATACTTTTGTAGACTACGGATACTATACCCAGCAGGCCAGCCTGAACTGGTTCGGCACTGTACGCGGACGGCTCGGTTACGCTTACGGCTCGACGCTTTTCTATGCGACAGGCGGCTTGGCTTACGGCGAGGTGGAAGCCAAGTATGGCCCAGGCACGTCCCCGTATAATATGAGTGAGACGCAAACCGGCTACGTCGTTGGCGGCGGTCTCGAATACAAATTCAACCCGGCCTGGTCGATGAAGGCCGAGTACCAGTTCATCAACCTTGATGCGACCAACCAGAACGTCACGGGTACGATAACTGGCCCAGGCCCCCTCAACGGGTCCCTGTTCAGCGATCGATCGGAGGTGAACACCTTCCGCCTCGGCCTGAACTACAGTTTGGGCCACGGCGGGCTTGGCCCCTTGAACTAACTAGCGTCCTAGCTAAGTGAAGAGCGGCGCCTTCTGGCGCCGCTGTTTTTTTGTTTGCTGGCGGACGGCGCCGCTGGGCGGGCTCGCGACCTCAATGCCCCTTGGCCTCGACCGGAAAATCAAAGGACTTTCCGCGAAACGGTTCATTCTCAAGTTCAAAATGCCACCATTCCTTGTCATAGGGCTTGAAGCCGCCGCCGATCATCGCTCCGCGCAAACGCATCCGGTTTTTGTGTGCTTCACCCGTCAGCGCAGTGTTGGCGATTGTTGCTCTTGAATCGAAACAGTCGAAGCCGGTTCCCATGTCGAGAGCGCCGTCGTGGAAGCGCTGCTTTTCAGGCGCCGTGCAAGCCACGAGCGGAATGGCTGGATCGAACGCGACGGAAGAAGCGGCCTTCGGCGCCAGCCCCAAGTCTACCGTGCTTCCGCGCGAATGGGCGGAACGCGCTGAAATATACCCCCGTGCAAATAGGGAATTCTTCGCCGTGTTGGGAAAAAACTCAGCCTTCATCCCCTTCTCGGCGGGATTTTTGCTCCAGCGCATAAAGTCGGCGACCGCCCTCGCGGGCCGATAACAATCCCAGACGATCAGGGACACATTCTCTTTGCGTAAAAGCGTTTGAACTCTGGACAGCGCCAGTGCCGCTTCTCTTGTGAGGACGCATTCCGGCGCGTCGTATCCGTCGATCCGCCGCCCCACAAAATTATGGCCGCCATAATACCGGATGTCCTGAATAATACTCGGATCGATATCGGACAAGTAAACGAAACCATCCGGCAGTTCTGCTCGCGAAGCGGAAGACAAGCATAAAGCGCCGCTCGCCACGATAAGTTTGATTGCGCGCAGTCGCGTCGCTTTTCGCAGGACGGCAGGGAGTGCGCCGGAAAGCGGCTTGCGACCTGACACCGTCACTTCTCGACCGGCAGCCATTGTACCGCGTCAATCACCACATACCCGTCGGCGCCGGCGTTCGTCACCGTCACGGACCCCGCCCTTCCCTTCGCGAACCCGAAGGTCCCGAGTGACACCCACAGCTTGTCGATTGGCGGAGCCTTCCGTTGATTGACGGTCACAGCCTCCGCGCCATCCGCGTGCGTCACCGACACGGCCACGTTTGTGGCCCGGTTGGGGTGAGCCGTGTACGCCAGCCGCACCTCATAAGTGCCGGCCATCGGCAGGTCCGGAAGAAATTCCGCGCTTTGTTTCCTGCGGCTGTCGTTCCCGTCATGCCGGTAGCCGGCGCCCACGAACGGCGCAAGCGACGAGCTGACCGCCGTGAACCCGACCCTTTGAGCGTCCTCGTCGTCAATCACCACCCCCGGCAAAGTCTCCGGGCCGATCGCCCCGGCCTGCGTCGGCGTTGCATATTCCAGCACCTGCTTGCCGGATTTGCTTAGCAGCGTCTGATCAACGAGCGTCCTATACTCGTCCCACGTGCATTCCCAAAACGCCTCCGCCGTCGATCTGCCGAGAAGATGGATCATCGACCGGTACTGATTAAGGCCAAGGATGGCTCGCGCATAATCCACAAACCGGGTTTGCGAAGCAAAAAGGTCGATCGCTTGCCGCTTGAGAGCCTCCACCGGCGAAATATCAACCATGCGGTTCGCGGGAAGCGGGGTCCACACTTCATAGCCGCGAATGCGTAGTCCTGACGCGATCTCTTTCGGCGACTGCTCCAGCGCCAGCCGAAGAATGCGATTGGTCGCCCGATGATCCCGATGATCGTCGACAATCGAGGGCGCATAGATGAGGTTTGGCTTCTTCTCCGCAAGAATACGACGGACGCGATCGACAATCTCGGGGGTCTCATGCAGCTTCCCATCGGGCGCGTCCAGAAAAATCAGCTCCTTGACGCCCACGAGTTCCGCCGCCTCGCGGCTCTCGCGCTTCCGGGTCTCGGCCAGATCGCGCCGCCGGCGATCGAGTTCCTCCGCGGAAATCCGCCCATCCCTCAACTCCGGACCGCTGCCCAGCCCATCCGTCAAAAAAACATGCGTGACGGTCGCCCCCGCTTGACGATGGAGCGCGATTGTCCCGCCGGGACCGAGCACCTCATCATCCATATGCGGAGCTAAAACAACGACAGATGGCTCGGCAAACGTTCTAACGAGCTTTGGTGAGGTGAACATTTGCATCATCTGATCGTCCCGATCGAAGCCGCTTCAGGGATGCCTTCCTGTATCCCTGAAGGGGCTTATCCCTCATCGGCTGTGGGCGCCAGCGTTTGATCAGAATTGATCAGGGTTTCATCGACGCCAAAACGGGCGCCAAATTCGGTGACTGCGTCGCGCTTATTGCGCCCTCCTGGAAAATGGACGAGAAAATGCTCATCCAGCCGGCGACTATAGTGATATGGCCGGGTATTGAAAGCATCGTAGGGGCACATCTTGGTCTCCTCCAACATATTCCGGGACACCAGCGTGTAAACGATGGCGTCTTGGTCGCCGCCCGTAAACATCCCGTAGCGCGAGGCATCCCACCACGCCCGAACCGTTTCAAGCGGCGTGGCCAGCACTTCATCCAGGAAGTCTTGAGAACGGCGATCGTTTTTTAAAAGGAACTGCCCTGCCGACAAAAATGTCCAACCTCCTTTCGGATTAACGGGGCTCTTGCAAATGACCAGGAAATGATTTCCTTGGATATCATTCAGGAACGTCTCCAACGGAACTGCCATTTGTGTAAAAAAGGCGTCATCGTCCAACCAAAAGACCCAGTCACAGTCATCCAGGACAGACTTTATTGAATGTATCTTCCGAAAATGGGGCGTTTGCAGGTTGTTATAAATAGACGTGTCAAGCTTATACTCATAACCGTGAAGCTTGGCGTAGCATCGGTGATTGACATCGGACCGAAGGATTGGCCGGTCTGTTCCCGAGACAATGTTTATGCGCATAGTATGAACCGTGGCAAAAGCGGATACGCTCTAGGGAATTGTGGAAAGCCTTCGACCGGCTCTCACGTCGGCGAGCATGCGGCTCAGGCCCGCTGGAAAAGACAGGACCGGCTCCCACCCAAGAATTTGCTGCGCTCTTTTTATCGATAATATGTTCACCGGAACATCAAACGATCGAGCAAAGGTGTATTCAACATTGAGACGGCGATCCAAAAGTCTCTGAATTTCACTTATGACATCGTTTAGACTATAGCCGACTCCACTTCCGATATTGAAAACGCAATGATTACCCAACTCCTGTGCCTGCGCGAGCTTGACCAGGCTCACGGCGGCGTCGCAGATATGAATGTAGTCGCGGACAATGGCGCCGTCACCCCAAATAACAATTGGCTCATTTCTCAGAGCCTTGCCTAAAAAGGCGCTCACCGCTCCCTGGCCGCGCTCCGTATTTTGACCCGCGCCGTAGGGATTGGCCAACCGGGCTATGCGGCAGTCAACCCGGTGAAGCGAACGGTAAAGGTTCAGGTAAATTTCAGCCGCCGCCTTCCCTGCCCCATAGGCGGTGATCGGCGCCAGGGGATGCTCTTCGGGCACAGGAAATTCGAAGGGCGCCCCATAGACTGTGCCGCCGGAGGACGCAAAAACCACCCGGCATCCGTGTCGTCGCGCGGCGTCAAGCAACCGAAGCGTGGCCGTAACGTTAACGGCTAGATCTGCCGCCGGATCGGCGTTTGCGCTCGCAGGCAATGATGTCCACGCATAATGGTGAACAACGTCTGCCTCTTCCAAGAGCTTATCCCAATCAGCGTCAGCAATATCGAGGTACGCCCAGGAAATATATTTGGAGATGTCAGCCGCAAACTGAAAGTTCAGCGGAGTCCGGCTGGCCATGGTAACGGCGTTATGTTGAGAAGCCAATAACCAGGCAACATGCCTGCCGATGAAGCCGAGCGGGCGTCCCACCATGCCTTAAGCCGAAGAGTCGGACAAGCATCCAAAGACACCTATTGCCAGCCCGAGCAGCAGCCGGAAGACAGAACGCTGATCCGATTGCCAGCAGCAGCGCGCGACCAGCTTTGCGCGCAAATTGCGCTTGTCCCTGTCCTTCAGTTCCGAGACCCTGGATGTCCCATCGCCGGTAATGAACTTCCGATGCGAAATGCGGTCTTGGCTCACCAGAAGTTGGCCTTACCGCCATAATTATGCCACGCGATCATCTATACCCAAATTAACTAATCGCATTGGAGGAATGGTTGGCGCGGTCGTGCCTCAGGCGCAAACTCAGTTTGGACCTGTTGATGCCGGTCCGGGTTCGATCGGGTGGACGACGGAATGCGAGAAGTTTTCGGTTGAGCCTATCCTTCCCAGACCTCGGTCATTCGCGTGGGCGCCACAAGCATTAGCCAATTTTATCGAGTGCGGCAAATGGGACACAAGTTAGCCAGTCACAAAATTGTCCAGGGTAACCTGGATTTTGCGAGGGCGGAGTATATGGGCATCTCCTTGATTGGTTACACAATTGGACCAAAAGTAAGTAGATATATACATAATTTCAAGAGGGCTTCTGTCGTTCCCAAGAAACCAACCCGGCTGCGCTTAACCCATTTGCTTATTCGTTTATTCTATCATGTGGTGATTAGGCGTCGCCGATCTTTCAAACGTGTGAGAAAGCTTATCGGGAAACTTGTTCCCGTCGCCGAGACATTGAGCGGTGAAAATCACCTGTCCGACGGTGAATTTATCGTCGCGCTCGAGGAAGTTTTATCTGACGGCTGTAACGCCTCTCCCCACGCGATCGAAAGTTACAAGCACTATTTGTGCGAGGATGCCGATCGTCGGATGGAGCTTGCTCAAAGATTGATTTTCGAACACATCGCGCGCCAAGCAACGATGGAGCAAAGGAGCGAGCCCCCCTGCCAGATCCTGGGAACCTCCAAATTTTTAACGCAAAAGATCTGGGACGAACGTGCCGAAAAGGTAAAAAGATTAGCGCTGCCAGCAAAGAAAATCGCGACTCCGCTTGACGAACGGGCTTTTTGTCATTCAGGACAGTATACGGTGTCCGCAATCGCAAGTTTATACAAAGGGCGCCGCCATCTAGAGGCTTTTCTTAATAACATTGTCGCCCAGAGTATTTTTGACCACTGTGAACTTATCATTATTGATGCGAATTCACCGGAAGGTGAAGGTGATTTAATCAGGAAATATCAGAAGGTTTATCCAAATATTATATACAAGAGAATGAATTATAGAATTGGCATTTACGATGCCTGGAATGAGGGGGTGTGTCTTGCTCGGGGCCGTTATCTAACGAATACGAACCTGGATGACTTGCGGCGTGCGGACTCCTTGGAGATTCAGTCTCGCACGCTAGACGAGCATCCCTTCGCCGACGTCACCTACCAAGATTTTTATTACAGTTTTGATAGCGCTCTGGACTTCACGGAGGTGGCCGCATTCGGCTTCAAGAGCGATTTGCCGATCCTTACTCCAAATAACTTGCTTTGCTTCAACTCACCTCACAATGCGCCGATGTGGCGAGCGTCGCTTCATGCGGAAGTCGGGCTTTTCGATATTTCATATCAAGTCCGCCGGAGATTGGGAGTTTTGGCTGCGATGCGTTGCGGCAGGAAAGAAATTCTATAAAGTTAATGATCCTCATGTCGTTTACTATCGGAACCCAGAGGGGATCTCAACATCCCCGGAGACAACAGGACTTGCGGAGGGTAAGAGAGTTCTCAAGCTTTACAGCCGCAGACTTGTTTCTCCGTATCTTCTAATGTCTCGCAGCGAGCTGGCGGCAACGTTGAAGGTGCCGCCACACTGGGCCTTTAAGACTTCAACCTTCGATGTTGTCCATCACACCCTTAAATCTATCGAAGGACGCTTTTAAGCCACCTCCACGGACCGGCCAACTTGGATGATGAGGGGAGCTGCTTGATGAAGCTACTAGTGGACGGCGTCTTTTTTCAATTGGCGCAGTCTGGTATCGCGCGAGTATGGTCGGCGCTATTGCCCCGTCTCGCCGGAAACCGCGATTTGGATATAGTTTTACTCGATCGTGGCAATGCTCCAAATCTAGAGGGGACGCGCCGCATTGCTTTTCCGGCTTACAATGGAAAGAGCACAGCGGCGGATTCGTTTCTGATCGAGCAGATTGGAATGGACTTCGGCGCCGACGTTTTCATTTCGACCTATTACACGACGCCCGTGACCATTCCCTCCGTCTTGTTAATTTACGACATGATACCCGAACTGTTCGGCTTCGACATGTCTAACCGGATATGGCAGGAGAAGGAGGTCGCAATTGCATACGCTCGCCGTTTCGTGTGCATATCCAAAAACACCCAAGCGGATTTCTTGAGACTGCATCCAGAGATCCCCGCTGACCGGACAGCGGTAGCACATTGCGGCGTCGACACCCAAATATTTTATCCAAGACCCCCGGTTGAAGTTGAGAAATTCCGACGCGAGCATAATCTTGACCGGCCCTATTATCTCTTCGTCGGCTCCAGCGAGCAGCATAAGGGTTATAAGAACGCAGAAATATTCTTCGAGACATTGAAGCGCACTAGGGACGCTTCGGTCGATGTTCTATGCGTAGGGGGCGAACCCGAAATTCAGCCCGCCTTGATCGAGGCGCTGCCCTCAGGAGTTCGTCTCCGCCACTGTAACCTCTCCGACGATGCGCTCGCCTGTGCTTATTCAGGCTCGGAAGCGCTGGTTTTCTCCTCGCTCTATGAAGGCTTCGGTTTGCCAATCATTGAAGCATTCGCGAGCGGCTGCCCTGTCGTTACGACGCCTCATGGTTCTCTCGGTGAGGTTGCCGGAGATGCGGCGGAATTTATCTCCGGTAGAGATGTCGCCGAAATGAGTCGCGCACTCGATGCCGTGCGCAACCCGCTTCGCCGTGCAGAGCTTGTATCGCGCGGTCGCAGCCGGGCCTCAACTTTTTCATGGGACGCAATGGCTGAGCGACTTCAGGAAAATCTTGCGGCGGTGGCTGTGGAACGATCGAAGGCGAAACAATTCTTCGCAGAATGGAAACGGCTTCGGAATATTCAGCTCGGCGTCGACACAAGCTGCTGAGCAAAAATATGGGGCAAGTTCGAGCCCATTCACGGCAGGCCCTCAAGCGAACTTGGCTCCGGGAAGCTATGCGAGAGTCAATAGTTTGCCAATGCGCCCTATTCGCGGAAATCTTGGAAGTGCTCGATGCGAGCGGACAGGACTTCCCCCCGGGCGTACCAGAGAGCAAGGTGCTCGCCAAGGGAGTAGGGTGAGGAGACGGGAGTGAAAATCAAGCTCAACACAACACAGAGGCTTGTTTATGAAACCCTCAAGCTCTCGTCGAAACGGAGGGCTCGCGCCTATCGGGAACAGCTCCGGCCGCCGCTTCGCAGCCAGTTGCTGGACAACTTGAAATCCTTGCGCGACGGTCCCGTCATCGTTGTAGGGTTCATGAGTTCTTCGATCGGCTTAGGTGTGGCCGCGCGCAAGCTTGTCGCCTCCCTGCGCTCCGTGCAGATCGAACCTCGAATTCATGACTTGTCGGCCGAGTTCCATAAACCTCAAATTTATCCGGACTGGCGCAAGTCGATAGGCGAGTGCCCGGAAGGTGGAACCGTTATTCTGTGCATGAACCCGCCAGAAATCCCGCACGCATTGAGCAAATTGCCGGCACGGATATTGGAGGGACGGTGGCTCATCGGCTATCTATGGTGGGAGCTTGAGCAGATTCCGCTCGAGTGGCTATCAATCGTGCAGCAATTCGACGAAGTTTGGGTCTCGTCGGCGTTCGTCTACTCGGCTTTCTCGAACCACCTGCACGACTTCAAGCTGTCACTGTTTCCAATCTCGATTGACGTTGACGGTTCGGAGCTGAGACGGCGAACCGGCGGAGAGTTTGTGGTTTTGTCGGCCAGCGACCTGAATTCTTGGCCGCAGAGAAAGAACCCGGAAGGGGCCGTCCAAGCGTTTGTGAAGGCATTTGGCCGTGATCCGAATGCGCGGCTGATCATAAAAGTTCAGAATGCCGACCACCTGGACGAAAGGTTACCGAGCCTTGCCAGGATCGTCGCCGACCAGGGCAACATCGAACTCATCGCAGAGAATTTCAGCGAAGAGCAATTTAAGAAGCTTCTCGAACGAACCGACGTGATTCTCTCACTGCACCGCTCCGAAGGTTTGGGCCTCATACCCCTCGAGGGAATGGCGGTGGGGAAGGTTGTCGTGGCGACGAATTGGGGAGGATCGTGTGATTATCTCGACGCTGCGAGTGGGATACCAATTGGTTATAAGTTGAGACCTATTGCAGAAGGTGAATATGCGCACGTTCCGCCAGGATCGAGATGGGCGGAGCCGGACATCGACGAGGCGGTCTCTTGGCTACGCATCCTTCGCGCCGACCCGGACCTCTGCCTGCGCCTTGGCATAGAAGCAAGGCGAAGGGTTGCATCGCAATATGGACTAGATGCGAAGCGTCACATCATGCAGGACCTCGTGAACCGGCATCGTCAAAAGCGAAAGGCGGCGAACACTCGTGTATTGACTGGTGCAATGGGCTCCTCATGAAAGCTTCCCCGTTCAGGCCGTACAGAAAAGACAGAGCATCGCCTGCGGTAGGAAGGATATCGAGCAGGGGCGATGCATCGCGGTTAGGATATCCCCGACAGAAAAACTGGTGGGGCTGCCCGGCAGGTTCCGTATAAAACCCGTTCTTCTGGAACGGGAACGCGTGGAGCGCCATGGGTAAACGCCAAATGCCCACATGTTGCTGTGCTTGTGGGTGACAAACAGCGGGACCGATTGATCAGCTAGTCACGCCGATATTGGGGTTCAAAGCGCCACATTATGGAAGCTTTGTACACGTAAAAGCTCTTAAGTAAGAAGGAAAGCCGTGACAGTCCAAAGAAGCAAAAGCGCGCTGATATGCGGCGTGTCCGGTCAGGACGGGGCCTATTTGGCACGTCTTCTATTGGAAAAGGGCTATCGTGTCGTGGGCACCTCTCGCGACGCTCAAACTGCGAACTTTGGTAATCTTCGCCAGCTCGGTATTGCAGAGCAGGTCGAAACACATTCAATGGTTCTCACCGACTTTAGAAGTGTAATTCAAACCCTTACGCGGGCCGAGGCTGCTGAGATTTACAACCTCGCGGGGCAGAGCTCCGTTGGTCTGTCTTTTCAACAGCCGGTCGAAACATTTGAGAGCATCACGGTTGGCGTCATTAATCTATTGGAAGCCATTCGCTTTTTAGGATCGAGAGTTCGCATCTACAATGCCTGCTCAAGCGAATGTTTTGGCGATACCGAAGGAAAACCTGCCAACGAGGAAACCCCCTTCCGGCCCAGGAGCCCGTACGCGACGGCCAAAGCGGCCGCATTTTGGGCTACAGCTAACTATCGTGAAGCCTATGACTTACATGCATGTTCGGGTATTCTTTTTAATCATGAGTCGCCATTACGCCCGCGCCGGTTCGTAACCAGAAAAATAATATCCGAAGCCTGCGCAATCGCAAAAAGCGGGCAACGCGTGCTAGAACTTGGTAACCTGAACGTGTACCGTGATTGGGGTTGGGCTCCAGAATACGTCGACGCAATGTGGAGGATGTTGCAACTAGATGCGCCATGCGACCTCGTTATTGCCACAGGTGAAAGCCATTCAATAGAAGAGTTCTGCAAAACAACATTCGAAGAGCTCAACCTCGATTACTCTAGGCATGTTGTTTCATCTAGGGCACTTTTTAGACCTTCAGAGATTCAATTCGGCAGGGGGGACGCATCGTTAGCCGAGCAAAAATTGGGTTGGAAGGCTCAATATCGCATGAGAGACGTAATAAGGGGGATGATTAAAGCTGAGGTCTGTGGTGCAGGCTAAATTGCCTGGGTGCAAAGGTTGAGTTGGTCGAGCCTCTGATCTTCTTCGGCGACAGATCCACGCCGTGTCCCAGGCGGTCGATAAGGATGTTGAACACTGCGAGCCGCGAATAATTCTTGTTGTTCGCCGGGACGAGATACCAGGGCGCGTGGCCGGTCGAGGTTTTCTCCATCATATCCTCGATCGCCTCGGTGTACCCTTTCCAGCTATCGCGGTTGCGAAAATCCTCGTAGGAGAGCTTCCAGCGCTTCAGGGGATTGGCGAGCCGGTCCTTGAACCGCTTGGCCTGCTCCTCGGCCGTGATATGGAGGAAGACCTTCGCGATGCGCGCCCCGTCGTCGATGAGCGTGCGCTCGAACTCGTTGATCTCGCGATAGGCGCGCTTCCATTCCGACTTGCTGGCAAACCCTTCAACGCGCTCCACCAGCACGCGGCCGTACCATGACCTGTCGAAGACAACGATCTGACCTTGGTCGGGCAGCCTCTTCCAGAAGCGCTGCATATAATGCTGCATCTTCTGATCGGGCGTCGGCGCGGCGATGGGATGCACCTTGAAGCTTCTCGGGTCGAGCGTCCAGCCGAGCCTCCGCACCACGCCGCCCTTCCCTGCCGTGTCACGGCCCTCCAGAGCGATAACCGCGTGTTGCTGCGTGCCGAGATAAGCCTGTTGGATCAATTGCAGCTTCGACTGCAACGGCTTTATTTTTCTCTCGTATTCGTCGAAGTCCACTTTCGGGAAATGGTTGAGGGAAGAGAGCGACGGACGCTTCGAAACGAGATATTTGTCAGCGTTCATGGTTGCGGTCGTTCTAGCGTGGCGTCTCGCAATGATGCTGGAGCGGCGTTGAGAAATCAAACCTTTCTCGGTGAAGGCAATGCCCGCTTCCTGACGGCGAATCCAACGCGGATGAGAAGCAGGGCAGCGACGATCGCGGCATAGATGATAGGCTGCGCCGGCCACGACTTCACCGACATCAGAAAATGCACGACGACGGCGATGGCCGCCACGTAAATCCAGCGGTGCAGCCTTTGCCAGCGCGGCGGCGCCCATCCTCTTGATCATCGTAGCGTTCGAGGTGACCGCGAGCGGCGCGAGGATCGCAAACGCAAACATGCCGATGGTGATGTAGGGCCGCTTCAGGATGTCGGCGAAGATCGCGCGCGCGTCGAGGCCCTGGTCGAAGATGAGATAGGCCGAGAGGTGGGCGCAGGCATAAAAGAAGGCGAGAAGCCCAAGCGCGCGCCGGAAACGAACGAGATTAGGACCGCCGAAACGCCTGATGGGCGTGACGGTAAGGGTCGCAATAATGAAGCGGAGCGCCCAAAGTCCCAGCGTATGCTCAAGCGTTTTGACCGGGTCGGCCCCGAGCCTGTCGTTCAGCGCCAGCCAGAAGACCCAAAGCCCCGGAAAAGAGCCGAACACATAGAGCGGCCATCGCGGGAAGGCGTTGATCGCGCGTTGCAGGGTTCGATTGGAAGCGGATGCCAGCACGGCCATGGGCGAAATCCGGATCAGAAGTAGGCTTTCAGGTCCATGCCCGCGTAGAGGCTCGCAACCTGATCGGCATAGCCATTGAAGGGCAGCGTCGGGCGGCGCTTTGCAAACAGCCCGCCGCCTTCGCCGATCCGCCGCTCGGTCTTCTGGCTCCAGCGCGGATGATCGACGTCCGGATTCACGTTCGAGTAAAAGCCGTATTCACCAGGGTTTTGCTTGTTCCAGGATGTCATCGGCTGCTTCTCGACAAGGCTGATCCGCACGATGGACTTGATGCTCTTGAACCCATATTTCCACGGCACGACCAGCCTGATCGGCGCGCCGTTCTGGTTCGGCAGCGTCTCGCCATAAAGGCCCACGGCCAGGATTGTAAGCGGATGCATGGCCTCGTCGAGCCGCAGCCCCTCGACATAGGGCCAGTCCAGCGGCTGGAAGAAACCCCTTTGCCCGCGCATTTCGGAGGGCCGCGCCAGCGTTTCGAAGGCGACATATTTGGCCGAACCCAGCGGCTCGACGCGCTTCAAAAGAGCCGACAGCGGAAAGCCGATCCAGGGAATGACCATCGACCAGCCCTCGACGCAGCGCATACGGTAGATGCGCTCTTCGAGCGCTCACCGGCTTGAGGATATCCTCCAGAGTATACGTCGCAGGCTTCGAAGCCAAACCATCGAACTTAACCGACCAGGGGCTCGTCGTCAGGGAGCCGGCATAGCTCGCAGGATCGTCCTTCCCTGTTCCGAACTCGTAAAAGTTGTTGTAGCTCGTGACATCCGCTTTCGAGGTCTTCGCTTCATCTGTCGAGAACGCGCTTTTGCCGAATGAGAGCGGGGCGGCATCCGCCAAAGGCGTACCCGCAAGCGCAAGAGATGCGATGGCTCCCCCGATGAACTCGCGGCGCCGCAGATAGACGTCGCGCGGCGTTATTTCTGAAGAAGCAATGCGTCGTGTCATGTCGAACTCCCGGCCCACTTTTGATCTGGGCTGACAGTGGCCTGATCGCCAGCCCGCAAAACCTTGCCCCCTATCACAAGAGAGAGAGGGTTTGCGCGGCCCGCTTCGCCGGGTCTGACCGGCTGCTCTCATCCTTTTCGCAGCGCAGTCCCAAAATGTTACAGTTGGTAGTCTGACATTTTTGTGCTTTGACAGCCCCGCTTGTGGCAAATGTAGTAACGTTTTTTGTGATGGCGCTGGTTTCAGCGATTCCCCTTATTAAGGAACACATTCAATGAATAATGTAACAGCAGACCAAGAAGCAGACTCAGACGTTTCATCCTCGATCATAGATGAGCACCGCCTCCTGACAGATCGAATTGACGCCGCTTCCTATGAGATCGAAAAATTCTTTGCGGCGCCGGCCAATCAGACACAGTTCGACGCAAAACGGATCATTGGTCTTCTTGAAGATCTGCGGGATATAGCGCAGACACATTTTCTGCACGAGGAAACGCTGATGGCGAAAAACAATTTCCCAGGAGCGGTTTCTCACAAGCGCGACCATGACTATCTGCTCAAGAGCCTGATCCATTTCACGTCGTCGCTCAGTCACGGCACGGTTTCGTTCTCGCCTGACATCGGCGTGAACTTGCGAAGCTGGATGACCTATCACATCAGGAAATATGACGACGCCTATGTCACCTTCATCGAGGGCGGCAATCTCAAGGCTCCCGATTGAGCATGGCAGCGGGTTGGTCTGAATCAGAGCCCTAAGACTCCGAAAGCGAGGCTTGCGGCAAACCGGGCGGCGACCAGCAGCAGGAAGATCATGAAAATATATTCGAGGGCGCGGCGCGAAAGCTGGTGCGCAACCCGGACGCCTGAGCGGCGCCGCCAGCACGCTGACAGGAGCCACGACGATAAGCCCGAGAAGACTCACATAGCCCAGAGAGAGCGGAGGCAGCAGCGGCAAGCCCCATCCCTCCGCCATGAACCCTATCGTGGCCGGTATCGCTATGAGCGGACCAAAACCGGCGGCGGTCCCGACGGCCTTATGGATGGGCCAGCCCAAAAACTTCATATAGGCGGTGATGTAGGCGCCGCCGCCAATGCCGATCAACGTCGAGATGAGACCGATGCCCGCGCCCGCCAGCCCGTCCCAGGGCAAGCCCGGCAGCTTCGCGCCGCCGCCCGTCGAGCCGTTTGCAAAAGCGAGGCGTCCGGCGATGAACAGCGTGGACGCCACGAAGACGCCCTTGAGAAAATTCGCGGGCGCATGCGAGGCGACAAAGACGCCCGCAATGGCTCCCGCCACCACCCAGGCCCCAAGCGCTTTGATGACGCTCACGTCCACCGCGCCTCGCTGCCAATGCGAGCGCACGGAGCGAATGGCTGTCGGAATGATGATCGCAAGCGAGGTCGCGACACAGATCTTCATGCGGACGCTGTCGTCCACGCCTGTGATCCTGAAAAGTTCATAGAGAACGGGAACGATGATCGCCCCGCCGCCAATGCCGAGCAGCCCCGCGAAAAAGCCGGTGACGAGCCCGCCTGCCACAAGCGCGAGGGAAAGCTCGGCGATTTCGCTCCAGGGCAGGCTTGTGATCATGAAGAAGCGCCCGACGCATTAGCGGTCATGCGCCGCGGACACTACAGGCTACCCTCCCCCGCCGCCAATCACCATTTCGTCGTCTTTCCCACCGCGATCGAAGTCCGTGCCCAGTTACTCAGGCGGCGAGCCTCGCGGGTCTTTCCTCCGCCCGGCGCGCCGCCTCAAGGGCTGCTTTCAGCACATCGAGGCCCGCGCCTGCTTTCACACTTTCCTCGGTGAGGAGCCGCCGAAAAGCCCTCGCGCCCGGCCGTCCATTCATGAGGCCCGGTCATGTGGCGCGTTACGGAAGAGAGGCGCGTTCCGCGCTCCAATTCCGCCGCCACATAATCCAGCATCCCTTCGAGCACGGCATGTGCGGGAGGAGGAAGGCAATCCCCCCGGAACAAGCTGCCGTCGACATTTCCAAGGAGCGCAGGCGATTTGTAGGCTGCACGGCCGAGCATGACGCCATCGACGGCCTTGAGGTGCGCCGAAGCTTCACCGATGGTCCCGATCCCGCCATTGATGACGATTGTCAGCTCGGGAAAGGCGGCCTTGAGGCGGTGGACACGATCGTAATCGAGCGGCGGAACTTCGCGGTTTTCCTTGGGGCTTAGCCCTTGAAGCCACGCCTTGCGGGCATGCACGATGAATGTCTTGCAACCACCAGCCGCGACACATTCGATGAACCTGGCGAGTTCGGCCTCGCTGTCCTGATCGTCGATGCCGATCCTGCATTTCACCGTAACCGGAACATCCTCGCCGACGGCGCCGCGCATCGCCGCGACGCAGGCCGCGACCAGCTCGGGTTCCGCCATGAGACAGGCGCCGAAGCGGCCCGACTGAACGCGCTCCGACGGGCAGCCGCAATTCAGATTGACCTCATCGTAACCGAAGGAGAGTCCGATCTCGGAGGCGCGCGCCAGCTCTTCCGGGTGGGACCCGCCAAGTTGCAGCGCGACCGGATGCTCGACCGGATCGAAGCCAAGGAGCCGGCCGCGGTCGCCATGCATGATCGCCGCCGAGGTCACCATTTCCGTATACAGCCGCGCGCGCTTCGTCAGTTGCCGGTGGAAGACTCGGCAATGCCGGTCGGTCCAGTCCATCATCGGCGCGACACAGAAGCGCCAGAGGCTCCGTTCTGTCTCTTGTTTACTCGTTTCCGTGTCTCTCATCGCCGGAAGGCCGCCGCACCCGCTTCATTGTTTTTCAGGCCATATCGGGATGGTCTACAACGAATATGCAGCAGACGCACCGCTCATGTCATCAATCGGGCTTAGCTGGGGAGGCGACCTCGCCTGGTCCACCAGGGCGACAGCTGAAAGCAAACGATGCTCGATATGGTCTGTTCACAAGTCATTTATTCTATAGAAGGGGAGCGCCTTTGTAATACCGTTCTTGATGGCTAGCTCGTGCTCTATCTGCATCGATATAATAACAACGCATGCGCTAGTGGGGAGATAAGATGGCTGACAGGAAGGGAGCGCGTATTCATGTGAGCCTTTCGCTGCCGAACGGCGGCTGCCTCGATGAGGCCGATATCGCACTCATCGAAACTGTCCACAAATGCCGTTCGATCCTGGGCGCCAGCAAGCTCATGTGCTTGTCCTATCGGAAGACATGGCTGATGACGGACGCCCTGAACCGGACATTCGAAACGAAGGTGGTCGAAACCTTCCCGGGGAGGCGTGGCGGCGGCGCGGAAGTCACCGCATTCGGCGAGCGGCTCGTCGCTCTCTTCCGCTCCGTCGAACGCCGGTCCTCAAGCGCCGCTACCGCCGCTCTTGGCGAATTGACCGCTTCCCTAAACTGGTCCTTCGAGGTTGAAGAGGCGGGCGAGGCTCAGGAAGCGAACAGCCACTGAAGCTCAGACCCGTAATCCTCTCTTGATCATCGTCACTGGCTATCCGCGCCCCGGTGTTCTCCGCTTATGAGGTCCTCACAGTGCGCGCCTTCTGCGAGGCGGGCGAATCAGCCTACCCCTCGATGAGCTTGCAGCCGCAGGTTCACCTTGAGGGATGGCATGGCTCGGTTTTCATTATTCCAGGCGCTTGTATTTTCAGCATGTGTTTCGTTCTCGGCCCCTGTTTTGGCCGCTCAGGGTGGCTGCTCCTCGCAGCTCTATCGGGAGACCGCTCCTGCGATCAAAACTGAAGCGCTGGCGGCGCAGACCCATCCCATCTGCTTTTCGGAGATTGCCGTCTTATATTCGGGCGTCTCCCGCACGCCGCTCTGGTCGGCCGAGCATCTGACCCCGACCCGGATCGAGCAGGCGAAGAGCCTTCGGAGGCTTCGGTCGAATGCCTTTCACGAAGAACCGAAAGTGCCGGAAGCGGAACGTTCCGAGCTTTCCGACTACCGGCGCAGCGGCTTCGATCGCGGGCACATGGCGCCGAATGGAGACATGTCGACGCCCGAAGCCCAGGAAGAATCCTTCTCGCTCGCCAACATGATCCCGCAAGACCCCTGCAACAATGAAGTGCTGTGGGAGGGCATCGAGTCCGCGGTGAGGGACATCGCGCTTGGGGGCGATGACGTGTTCGTCGTCACGGGCCCCGCCTTTCTGGGAGCCGAGCTGGAAAGTCTGAAGGGCCGCGTGCTCGTGCCCACTCATATTTACAAGGCCGTTTACGTGCCGTCACGCAACGCCGCCGCAGCCTATTTCGCGCCCAATGACGACAGCCAGAACTGGGAGACGCTCTCCATTGCGGAACTCGAGACGCGCGTCGGCGTCGATGTCTTTCCTCAGCTTGACGGACAGGTGCGGCGACATGCTATGAATCTGCCGGCGCCGACACCACATTTTGGATGCCGCCTCCAGACCTCGGAGGCTTCTCAGCAACGCTCCGGCCAGGGACGATAATGAATTTTGCACCCTTCAAGAACGAATGCGACGCCGTCACGCTTGGCGATCTCAAGATCGAGAACCGCGAGGATCACATTGCGATTTACGGTAGACTGGCGCTGACGCAGGACCGCGCCGGGCTTGAAGCGGCCAAGGCGCTGCAGGAGCTCTTCAGGAAGATCGTGCACGAACTTGAGAATGGACCCGAGCTGCCGGTCAAGGTCGCCTCGGCGGAGCCGGCCCAGAAGGTGAAGAACCCCTTCGGGGCCGCTTGAGCAGACTTTTGCTGAGCGCGCCATCGGATCGCCCGCCACCGTCATCACGGAAAGGCAAAGCCTTATCCGGGTTCGTAACATATTGAACATCCTGCGCTTTTTCGATCCCGGCTCGCGCTTCGCTTGGCCGGGACGACGAAGCTTGGGCTACAAAGCCACGTTGCGCAGCCGCAGCGAGTTGGCGATCACGCTGACCGATGAAAGGGACATCGCGGCCGCCGCAATGATTGGGGAAAGGAGAATCCCGAAGAAAGGATAAAGGACGCCGGCCGCAATGGGGACGCCTGCAGCGTTGTAGATGAAAGCGAAGAGCAGGTTCTGCCGGATATTCCGGATCGTCGCTTCCGACAGCCGCCGCGCCCGGACGATCCCCATCAAGTCACCCTTGAGCAGCGTGACGCCCGCGCTTTCCATGGCGACATCGGCGCCCGTCCCCATCGCGATGCCGACATCGGCGGCGGCCAAGGCGGGCGCGTCGTTGACACCATCGCCCGCCATGGCCACAACGCGGCCCTCGCTGCGCAGGCGTTCGACGACCTTGCTCTTGTCCTCTGGCAAAACCTCGGCTTCAACCTCAGTTATGCCAAGCTTGCGAGCGACCGCGTTCGCCGTCACAGCGTTGTCGCCGGTCAGCATGACGACGCGGAGGCCGTCCGCCTTGAGCGCGGCGAGCGCCTCGGGCGTGCTGGCCTTGATCGGATCGGCGATCCCAGCGACTCCTGCGATGCGTCCGTCGAGCGCGATGAAGATCGCGGTTGCTCCTTCGTCGCGAAGCCGGTCGGCCGCTGCGGCGAGCGGGCCGGCGTCAATGCCAGCCTCCTGCAGGATGCGCAGATTGCCGATCACGACGCGGCGTCCGTCGACGATGCCGCGGACACCCTTCCCCGCCGGCGCCTCGAAGTCTTGAGCGTCAGCAAGAGCGAGGCCCTTTTCTTCCGCCGCCTTCACAATCGCCGCGCCGAGCGGATGCTGGCTGCCACGTTCCACACTCGCGGCCAGACGCAATATATCGGGCTCCGTAAATCCGAACAGAGGATGCAGCGCCACAAGCTTGGGCTTGCCTTCCGTCAGCGTGCCCGTCTTGTCCACGACAATGGTATCGACGCGATCGAGCCGCTCCAGCGCCTCGGCATTCTTGATGAGCACCCCGGCCTGCGCCCCTCGCCCAACGCCGACCATGATCGCCATCGGCGTAGCCAGACCCAACGCGCAAGGGCACGCAATGATGAGAACGGAGACGGCGGCGACCATCCCGAAGGTGAAGCGTGGCTCCGGCCCCCAGATCGACCAGGCGACGAAGGCCGCGATGGCGACCGCAATGACAAGGGGAACGAACCAGCCCGCCACACGGTCGGCAAGCCGCTGGATCGGCGCGCGGCTCCTCTGCGCTTTGGCCACCATCTGCACGATTTTCGCCAGCATCGTCTCCCGGCCGACTTTTTCGGCGCGCATCACGAAGCTGCCGCTTTGATTTATGGCGCCGCCGACGACCTTCGCGCCCGGCCCCTTGGAAACGGGCATCGACTCGCCCGTCACCATCGACTTGTCCACAGAGCTGCGCCCTTCCAGAACCTCGCCATCGACAGGCACGGACTCGCCCGGCCGGACGCGGAGGCGATCACCGGCTGCGATCATGTCGAGCGGAACGTCCCGTTCAGCTCCGTCCGCCTCGATGCGGCGCGCTTGCTTCGGCGCAAGATTCAGCAAAGCCCGGATGGCGCCACTCGTTTGAGCATGCGCCCTAAGCTCCAGAACTTGGCCAAGGAGAACGAGCACGGTAATGACGGCGGCGGCTTCGAAGTAAACCGGGACCGCGCCCCCGCTCGTTCTGAATGCGGCGGGAAACGCGCCCGGCGACAGGGTGGCGATCACGCTATAGACCCACGCCACGCCCGTGCCCATGGCTATGAGCGTGAACATGTTGAGATTGCCGGTCCGAAGCGATCGCCAGCCGCGCTGAAAAAAGGGCCATCCGCACCAGAGAACGACGGGCGTTGCGAGCGCGAGTTGCACAAAGTTCAGCGTTTGCGGATTGATGCCGTGGCCAAGGCCGAGGAGATGGCCGCCCATCTCCATGACGAAGACGGGCGCCGTGAGCGCAAGGCCGATCCACAACCGGCGCGACATGTCTGCAAGCTCGGGATTGGGTTCATCCGCCGCCGAAGGCAATTCCGGCTCGAGCGCCATGCCGCAAATCGGGCACGACCCAGGCCCAACCTGCCTGATTTCCGGGTGCATGGGGCAGGTATAAATCGCCCCCTCCGGCACAGGCTCGGCGGCCGATGCTTTTGGCTCCAGGTAGCGCCTGGGCTCCCTCTCGAACTTCACCTTGCATCCGGCGCTGCAAAAGTAATAGGGGCGCCCTTCGTAGTTCGACCGATACTTCGCATTATGCGGGTCCACGGTCATGCCGCAGACGGGATCGGTGAGGGCGTTTTCTCCTGCCTCGGATGCTGAACAGGAGCAGTGGGCGCTCTTGTCATCCTCTTTCAGATAACGGCCGGGATCGGCTTCGAACTTGGTTTTGCAACCGGAGCAGCAGAAGAAGTATGCCCGGTCCTGGTAGATCGCTTTATGCTTCGCCGTCTGCGGGTCCACGGTCATGCCGCAGACGAGATCGACGGCCTTCGTCCCCTCTGTTCCCGAGCCATGGTGACGATGCAAATCGCTGCCGGTATCCATGATGCGCTCCGCTTGCCCGCTCTCCTATATACCCCCGTAGGGTACTATGCTGCAAGGGGAACCGCGCAAAGCACGCTTGAGGCCACCCTGTTTCGGCGAGCTGGGAGCAGCATCCTAAGAGGCGTGCTGCTTGTGTTGATGGACATACCCTCCGGTGGTACAAGCGTTTCATGCAGCAAGAGATGAAGGAGAAGCGCCTGCAGCGGCTTGCCCGGATCGAGGGGCAGGTGCGAGGCATCGCGCGCATGGTCGGCGAGGACCGTTATTGCATCGACATTCTCACCCAGATCGCCGCCGTGCAGGCCGCGCTTCGCAAGGTCGAGAGCGAGATTTTGCAGAACCACGTGAATACCTGCGTCGAGCACGCGATCACGAGCGGGAATGCCGAAGAGCAGCGCCGCAAGGTGGCCGAGCTCATGGAAGTGTTGAATCGCAGTTTGGGCTGATTGAAGGAAGGCGCGCGGATCGGATGAGCATCACCATTTATCACAACCCCGCTTGCGGAACGTCGCGGAACACGCTCGCCACGATCCGCCAGAGCGGCGAGGAGCCGGAAGTCATCGAATATTTGAAGGCGCCGCCATCGCGGGAGAGGCTGAAGGAGCTGATCGCCGCGATGGGCGTCCCGGCGCGCGCGCTGTTGCGCGAAAAGGAGACGCTTTACCGCGATCTCGATCTGTCGAACCCGAAATGGTCGGACGACGAGCTTATCGATTTCATGATCGCCCATCCGATCCTGATGAACCGCCCGATCGTGGCGACGCCGAAAGGCGTGCGCCTATGCCGCCCTTCCGAGCTTGTGCTTGAAATTCTCGCCAATGCAAGCAGCCGGAAAGCGGCCGGTTAAATAACTGCGTTTCCCCGCGCGATGCCGAGAAGCGCAAGAGGGGATGTTACGCTATTGTCTCGTGCCTGGAGTATACTCCGCGCAGAGAGCCTAGCGTGATGGCTTCTTGATTGCAATCTGCGGGCGCGCATATCCATTCGATAAAAGGGGGCAAGACATGATCGCCCACACCGTCACCTCGTATGATGAAGAGCTCAAGTCCCTGGACAGCAAAATCCTGCGGATGGGGGGCTTGGCCGAGCATCAACTGGCGGCCGCGCTGGGCGCCATAGCGCGCGCGGACCCCGAACAGGCCAAGCAGGCCGTGGCGAGCGACGCCGCCATCGATGTCATGCAGCGCGAGATCGAAGACCTCGCGGTCCACATCATTGCCAGACGCCAGCCGGTGGCTGTCGATCTCCGCACCCTCGTCGGCGCCATGCGCATCGCCGGCGATCTCGAACGCATAGGCGATATGTCGAAGAACATCGGAAAGCGGATCGCAAGTTTCGACGAAAAGGCCTGGCTTTCGCCTATGACGAAAAGCCTCGGCATTATGGGCGACGCGGCCCTGATGCAATTGAAAAGCGTGCTCGACGCCTATTCGCAGCGCGACGCCGCCTTGGCGCTCAAGGTCTGGACGCACGATGAAGACATCGACCGGCAATATAATTCTCTGTTCCGCGAACTCTTGACCTACATGATGGAAGATCCGAGGACCATCGCGTATGCGGCGCATCTGCTTTTTTGCGCGAAAAATATCGAGCGCATAGGCGATCACTGCACCAATATCGCCGAGGCGGTCAATTATATGGTCAGCGGTCAGAGCATCGCGGACGGCCGATCAAAGCACGAGGCGTTGCCGGACGACGCATGACGTCTCGCTGCAAAGGTATGAGAACACCAAAGAGGGAATGGGAAAGGCTTCCTCGCTGTCCCCATTCCTCAAACTATAACGCTGGAGACCGGCCCTCAACACAGAGCGCTTGCCCATGGTTCGACAAGCTCACCATGAGGGCAAGCCATTGAAAACACGCGACCTTATGGTGAGGAGGCCGAAGGCCGTCTCGAACCATGAGCCTGTCGAAGCCTCATCCTGAGCTTGTCGAAGGATGAAGCCAGAATTTCATGCTTTTCCAGCAGCCTGTCAGGTCTTGCTGCAGGTGTTGGCGAGCCCATCGAGAAGATTGGTCGCCTCCTCGTCCAGCTCGGACTGCGTAATCCTGTCGAAGTCGGAGCCGATCTTTTTCGCTCCTTCCTCCATCTGCTTGTCGAGCGCCTCGAGCTTTTTCTCGTCCTTTTTCTCCGCCGCGGCCGTGTACTGCTCCTGCAGCTTCATAAGGTTGCAGAACTGGGACAGCTTCGCTTTGTCGGCCTTGATGCCATCGACGAGTTTCTGGACGTCGGCCTTGCTTGCCTTCGGCGCAGCCTGCTCCGCCTGCGGGGCTTTCTGCTGCGCGATTGCAGACGTAGCCGCGAAGGCTGCACAAACCGCAATGGCGGCGACAAATTTCGTATTCATGAAAGCTCCTGGTCTATGATGGGATTTAACAGTGGAGGTCTATCGATGCGCGTCACTCTGAGCTGAAACTTGCGTTTCTGTCCTCTCAGAAAATTTGGAATGGCGGCGTTTTCGCGACAAGCCGGATAAATAATCGGACACAAACTCCCGGCGAGCGCAAGATGCCGGATGCAGACCCTCATCCCGGCCAAGCGGAGCGCGAGCCGGGATCGCAAAAAAGATAGGCGTTTCGGTCTGTTACGATCCCGGATAAGGCTTCGCCTTTCCGGGATGACGGGGAGGGGCGATCCGTTGGCGCGGGCAGCGAAGTTTGCCTAGTCCGCCGCACGCGCCAGCCGGGCCGCAAGCCCTAGCCTGCCGTGAAATGACGTTTCTCTCAGGCGCACGGTTTGATTGCCATACTTCAGGACCCTGACGCAGACGAACGCCAGACTGCCGCTTCCAAGCGCCCTTGCCGCGCCTCTGGAGAGATCGATGATGCGCCCCTTGACGAACGGTCCCCGGTCGTTGATGCGCACCACAATGCTTTTACCTGTTCGCCTGTTGATCACCGCAACCTTGGCGCCGAACGGCAGCCTTTTATGGGCGGCGGACAATGCGTTGGGATTGAACCTTTCGCCGTTCGCGGTCACCTTTCCGCTCGAATAGTTTGAAGCGATCCCACATTCCGCCATTGCCGCTGAAGTCGAAAAGCCAATCACAAAGCTGAGCGGAATGATACCGGTGAAGCGAAGTGCGCTCATCCCAGTTACTTCCTCAAAAGTTCCAGTGTCAATTGTATCAACATTTGGAACTGCGGAAAGTTCGCGAGATCCGTTAACGATGTTATTCGAAAAAAGATTGAACGCCGCAAACGCTTCCTTTTGGACGAACAAAAAAAAGCGGGGCGCGCCCGGATTCCGGCGCGCCGCCGCATAAAGTTTTGCTTAGCTTTTAGTTAGAGGCGTACCGCCGGCCGCGCGCATGATGCTCGGATCGGGCGGCACGCGAATGCGCGGAATGGTTCCGGCCCTGATGGGCGTAGCGCACCCTTGCGGCGCTGCGAGTATAATGATGGGCCTCACGAACCACATGATGCGGCTGCGTAGCGTTCGCCTCCTGCAGCGGTTCACGAAGGTCGTTGTCCCGGAAACCCTTCCTTCCGCCGCCGTAGCTGACAACTTCGAGGCAGACGTGAGCAAGCCCATCAGCCATGCCAAGCGCGTTCTTGGCGCCCGTGGACAAATCGATGATCCGGCCCGCAACGAAGGGGCCCCGGTCGTTAATGCGCACCGTAATGCTGTGGCCTGTCCGTTGATTGCGAACCACGACGCGTGTTCCGAAAGGCAGGCTCTTGTGCGCTGCTGATATTCCCATGTGGTTGTAGTGTTCGCCATTCGCCGTCCGCGAACCACCGGAGTACGTGGAGGCGACTCCGCACTCGGCGAACGACTGCTGGCAGCCAACGAAAGACGCCGCTGCAAGCAAAACAGCCGCTGGGATACGCTTCACTATATTCATCACAACCTTTCCTTGTCGTACCGATTAGGACGGCCGTGATCAAACGGGTAAATGAGGCATAAATTTGGTAATTACGGCCAGAAATCGCTTGCCTGCGATTTTGTGGCAACTGATCTTCGCGACGGTTGTACCCTTATTTGTAGATATTTTCTGAGAAGCGTTTCAGCACTTTGACGGTGGTCGCCGCTTGCGATTATTGGATTCTGGTCCATTTTGCCGCACTAATATTGGACTGAACTTGTGCCTTCGCTGCGTCAATCGAACGCACAAACACCTAACACTTCGGCCTCGTGAATCCCGGCGTATATCGCTTGCATGGACGCATTCATTCGGCGCAGCGCCCAAGAGCTGCATTGACCAAGCTACAGACCGACTTGAATGAAAGTGCTACGCCTAAAGCAACTTATGTACTAGGCAATGTGCGATTCTATTTATGTTATACATGGTGTTACAAATAATTCCATGGATACACTAAGATAAGCTTGTCCCCCCTCGCTATTTTATGACGGGGCTGCCAGGAGAGCTTTGAGCGCGCGGCGGCTCCCCGGCGAACTCTGGCCATTTGGCCCCTTAAAGGTCGCGGCGAAAGCTCTCCGGCCTTCATTGCATTCTGACCGGAAGTTTCTATACTCAGCGCACTTCATTCCATCTCATAGAGACCCAAATGTCAGCCGCAGCCGCGAAACATCACCCATCGCAAGCATCGCATTGTGCCGAAGGCAAATTCTTTTCCGCGCCGCTTCGGGAGGTCGATCCCGAGATTTTCGGCGTGCTCGAAAGCGAGCTTCTCCGCCAGCAGGATGAAATCGAGCTGATCGCCTCCGAGAATTACGTCTCGCGAGCGGTGATGGAGGCGGCGGGCTCCGTCCTCACCAACAAATATGCGGAGGGCTATCCGGGCAAGCGCTATTACGGCGGCTGCCACGTTGTCGATGTCGCCGAGGCGCTGGCGATCAACCGCGCAAAACAGATGTTCGGCTGCGACTTCGCGAATGTGCAGCCCCACTCGGGCAGCCAGGCGAACCAGGGCGTCTTTCTGGCGGTCCTGAAACCCGGCGACACCATTCTCGGCATGGGCATCGACGCGGGCGGCCACCTGACGCACGGCGCCGCGCCGAACATGTCCGGCAAATGGTTCAACGCCGTTCATTATGGCGTGCGCCGCGACGATGGCTTTATCGACTACGAACAGGTCGAACGTCTGGCGCGCGAGCATAAGCCGCGCCTCATCATTGCTGGCGGCTCCGCCTATGCGCGCATCATCGATTTCAAGCGGTTCCGGCAGATCGCGGACGAGGTTGGAGCGCTTCTCCTTGTCGACATGGCCCACTTCGCCGGGCTCGTCGCGGGCGGCGCGCATCCGAGCCCCTTCCCCCATGCTCATATTGCAACGACCACGACCCACAAGACGCTGCGCGGTCCGCGCGGCGCGATCATCCTCACAAACGACCCGGACCTTGCCAAGAAGATCAACTCCGCCATCTTCCCTGGCCTGCAAGGCGGACCCTTGATGCACATCATCGCCGCGAAGGCGGTCGCCTTTGGCGAGGCGCTGCGGCCGGAATTCAAAGCCTATGCGCGCGCGGTCGTGGACAATGCGAAGGCGCTGGGAGAGAGCCTCAAGGCGGCGGGCCTGGAACTTGTTTCGGGCGGAACCGACACGCATCTTCTCCTTGTCGATCTGCGTCCAAAAAGCCTGACCGGAAAGGCGGCGGAAGCAGCCCTTGGCGCCGCCCATATTACTGTCAACAAAAACGGCGTGCCGTTCGACCCGCAAAAGCCCACGATTACATCCGGCATTCGGGTCGGCTCTCCTGCGGGAACGACGCGCGGATTTGGAACGCAAGAATTCAGCGAGATCGGCGACATGATCGGCGCCGTTCTCGATGGCCTGAAGGCGGGCGAGGATAAGGCGCGAGCGGCGGCCGAGAAAGTCAAGGCCGAGGCTATTGCGCTTTGCAATCGCTTTCCGATTTATCCAGGCAGTAAAGCTTGAAGTGAAGCGGCCGATGGCCCCGTATTAGGCAGGCTGAAACGACATGCGATGCCCCCATTGCGGCGCCCTGGACACTCAGGTGCGCGACAGCCGTCCGTCAGAGGATCACGCCGCGATAAGGCGCCGCCGTTCGTGCCCGGCCTGCGGAGCGCGCTTCACGACCTTCGAACGCGTGCAATTGCGCGAGCTGACCATCATCAAGCGCAGCGGTCGGCGCGCCCCCTTCGACCGGGAAAAGCTGCGGCGCTCCATTGAGATCGCGCTCAGGAAACGCCCCGTCGGCGAGGATCGCATCGAGCAGCTTGTCAGCTCCATCGTGCGCACGCTCGAGAACGGCAACGAGCCTGAAATCCCCTCCGAGACCGTCGGCAAACAGGTCATGGAGGGCCTGAAGGCGCTCGACGGCGTGGCTTACGTCCGCTATGCGAGCGTGTACCGCGACTTCCGCGAGGCGAAGGATTTCCATCGCGTCCTTGGCGAGCTTGGCGACAATTTCAATCGCGCCCCGGACGAGACGTGATGACGGAGATGCTGGCTCCCTCCTTGAGCGCGATCCCTCGCGCGGGCGCGGACGTTTCGCTTGCGCCCGAGGTCATGGCGTCCTTGATGCGGCGCGCGCTTTTCCTCGCCGAAAGCAACCTCGGAGCGACGGCGCCGAACCCATCCGTCGGGGCTGTGGTCGCGGACGCCGCAACCGGCGAAATCATTGCAAGCGCCGTGACGGCTCGGGGCGGACGACCCCATGCCGAAGTTCTTGCGCTCCGCGACGCAGGCTCGCGGGCGCGCGGCGCCATCATGTTCACCACGCTCGAGCCCTGCAGCCATTTCGGGGCCACGCCCCCGTGCGCGCATACCATCGCCGAAGCCGGGATTTCGCTTGTCGTTTACGGGTCTCGCGATCCCGACATGCGCGTTTCAGGCCGCGGGCTGACCTGGCTCGAAACGCATGGCGTTCCCTCCGTCAGAGGCGCATTCGCAAAGGACTCCGATTGGATCAACCTCGGTCACTCCCTGCGCGTGACCGAGCGCCGCCCCTTCGTGCAGATCAAGCTCGCCGTGGACGCCAATGGCCGCGTGCCGCTCGGTACGGGCAAGCCCGTCTGGGTGACGGGCGAGGCGGCGCGCGATCAGGCCCACCTCCTGCGGGCAAGAGCCGACGCCATCCTGGTGGGCCGCAAGACCATCGAAGCCGACGATCCGGAATTGACCTGCCGTCTGCCCGGCCTGGAGGACCGCTCGCCCGTCCGGGTGGTTCTTGCGCCGCAGTGCAATGTCCCTTCCAAAGCTCGCATTTTCGGCGCCGAGCGTCCGCCCGTCTGGATCATCTGCGGCGACTCCTCGAAGTGCGGTCCCCTGTTCGGGCGGCGCGGCGTGCGTTTTTTCGACATCGGAGCGTCGCCGGGCGGAATTCTTAATCTCAGGCTCGCCATGATGCGCCTCACGGCCGAAGGCGTCACGCGTCTGCTCGTCGAGGGCGGACCGTCGACAGCTCGGCGGTTTATAGACGCGGGTCTTGCCGACGAGATCATCATCATGCAAGGGGACAAGACGCTGGAGCGGAACGCCAGTATGCCTCCCCTTGTCGATCGCGGCCTCGACATTATAACAGAGTCACCTTCATTTGCGCTTATGGACCGCCGCAAAGCAGGCGCCGACTCCATTCTTAGCCTTCGTTCCACCCTGCACTGGCAGAGCTAACTCATGTTCACCGGACTTGTTCAGGCGAAGGGCGACCGTCCTCGCCGCGGAAAACGGGCGCTTTACCATCGCCTGCCCGTGGGAGGCAGACTCCATCGCGCTCGGCGCTTCGATCTGCTGCGATGGCTGCTGCCTTTCGGTTACGGGCGTGGAGCCCATGCAGAGCGGCGCGCAATTCAAGATCGACGTCTCGAACGAGACGCTCAGCAAGACGACGCTCGGCGACTGGTCCCCAGGCCGCCACATCAACCTCGAAAGATCGCTTCGCGCGGGCGACGAACTCGGAGGCCACCTTGTCTCGGGGCATGTCGATGGCGTCGCCCGCATCGTGAGCATCGAGCCTTCAGGCTTTTCAAAGGTTATCGAGGTGCGCTCGCCGCACGCTCTCGCGAAATACCTTGCGGCGAAAGGCTCGGTTGCGCTCGACGGCGTTTCACTTACTGTGAACGAGGTTTCTGGCTCCCTCTTCACGATCAACCTCATTCCAACAACGCTCGATGTCACCACATGGGGTGAGCGCAAGGCGGGCGACGACGTGAACATGGAAGTGGACTTGATTGCCCGCTATGTCGCAAGGCTGTTGGGCCAATAGGTTGGATTGAAATGCAAGGCGAACCATTGCGCGTCTTCGACAAGCCAGAGCTCCACGAGCAGCTCTCGTCCATCGACGACATCCTCGAAGACGCGCGCCAGGGCCGCATGTTCATCCTGGTGGACGCCGAGGAGCGCGAAAACGAGGGTGACCTCATCATTCCGGCCCAGATGGCCACGCCCGACGCCGTCAATTTCATGGCCCGCTTCGGGCGCGGCCTGATCTGCCTCGCGGTGACGGCCGAGCGCGCGGACACGCTGCATCTCGAGCGCATGGCGCGCTCGAACCAGTCGAGGCATTCAACCGCGTTCACCGTCTCGATCGAGGCAAAGGAAGGCGTCTCGACCGGCATCTCCGCCTATGACAGGGCCAAGACCATCGCGGTGGCCATCAATCCGGAAAAGGATTGGCGCGACATCGTGAGCCCCGGCCATGTTTTCCCGCTTGTCGCTCGCGACGGCGGCGTGCTCGTGCGCGCAGGCCACACCGAGGCCGCGGTGGATCTCGCTCGCCTCGCGGGACTTCTGCCTGCCGGCGTCATCTGCGAGATCATGAACGACGACGGCACGATGGCGCGTATGCCCGATCTGCTCGCCTTCGCGCAGCGGCATGGGCTGAAGATCGCCACCATCTCCGATCTCATCGCCTACCGCAGGCGCAAGGAAAGCTACGTCCGCGCCATACACGAACAGGAGATCACGTCCCCTCACGGCGGCGCCTTCAGGCTCCGCGTCTATCTCAACACCGTCGACAACACCGAGCATCTGGCCCTTATCAAGGGCGACGTCGCCAATGGCGACCCGGTGCTCGTCCGCATGCACGCCGTCAACATCCTCGAAGACCTCATAGGCATAGGCCGCAACGGAAACCGGCGTTCGCTTGTGGAACGGGCCATGCGGCAGATCGGGGAGGAAGGCCGCGGCGTCGTGGTCGTGATCCGCGATGTTCGCGAAGGAACCATCATGTCGCGGCTCAGCGATCCCGGCGCTCCTGCCCCGGCCGGGAAACCGGCCGAGAAGCGCCTCGTCGATTATGGCATCGGCGCGCAAATTTTGCTTGATCTTGGCGTTAAGAACATGATCCTGCTTTCCAACTCTCCCACCCCGAAAATCGTCGGCCTCGAGGGTTACGGGTTGAACCTCATCGCGCGCCGCCCCATTGACGACCAATGAATGATCCGATCCACATCCTCGTCATCGAGGGCCGCTATTACCACCACATCTCGGACGCCCTTTTGCTTGGCGCGGAGATGGCGCTGCGGGAGCTTGGCGCTACCTGGGAGGTCGTGACGGTTCCCGGCGCGCTTGAAATTCCGCAGGTTTTATCGGCGGCGGTCAGCGCCGGACTGTTCAAGGAAGAGAGTGCGAAGCCCTTCCACGGCTGTGTCGCGCTCGGCTGCGTCATCCGGGGGGAGACATCCCATTATGACGTCGTCGCCAATGAGTCCGCGCGTGGACTGTTGGCGCTCGCAACGCTGCACAGCATCCCGGCCGGGAATGGAATATTGACTGTCGAAAACGAGGCCCAGGCCGTGGCGAGGGCTTCCGTGAGCGGCAAAAACAAAGGGCATGAGGCCGCCGAAGCTTGCCTTGAAGTGCTTCGCGCCAAACGCGACTTCCGCAAAAGACACCGCTGAGCGCCTCGCTAAGCCGGACAGAGAATCGAAAGCTTGACCGATGGACCTTGAGGACGGCCGCGAACCCGGCCCTGACAATGGCGCGCCGACGGGACCCGCCCGAACGCGGGCGCGTCTGGCTGCGGTTCAGGCGCTCTACCAGATGGACATGACGCAGCGGGACTTGAGCGCGGTGCTGGAAGAATTTCTGAACCATCGTTTCCAGACGGTCGAGATTTACGCCGGCGCCGATCGCGGTTTCTTTCGCGACATCGTAACGGGCGTGGCCGAGCGTCAATCCGAGATCGACCCGCAGATTGGCGCGCATCTGGCGCAGGGCTGGCGCCTCTCGCGCATCGACAGCATTCTGCGCGCCATCCTTCGTTCCGGCGTGTATGAAATCATCGCACGGTCCGACGTGCCCGCGCGCGCGGTCATCAACGAATATGTCGAGATCGCGCATGACTTCTTTGGCGGCGAGGAACCCGCCGTCGTGAACGGCGTGCTCGACCGCGTGGCGCGCGAGCAGCGTCAGGATGAGTTTGGACGGAAGGGGGCTAAGAAGCCGGGGTAGCGTGGCTTCTCCCTGCCGAAAAACGATGTTGCCCATGGTTCGACAGGCTCACCATGAGGGTTAAGCCGTTGAAAACACGCGGCCTCATGGTGAGGAGGCCGAAGGCCGTCTCGAACCATGAGCTTGTCGAAGGATGATCGCGCAAGGGGACCGCAGGCTGGACGGCAATTCGGGGACAGGACGCCAGGACATGGCCAGGCTCGGTGAGATCGCCTTCATCGCGGATTATCTGGCGCCGCTCGCGAGCCATCCCGCCGCATTCGGCCTCAAGGATGACGTCGCGCTTCTAACTGCGCTTCCAGAACATGGGCTTGTGATAACCGCCGACGCTCTTGTCGCCGGCGTCCACTTTTTCGAGGACGACGATCCGGGCGACGCGGCCTACAAGGCGCTTGCGACCAACGTTTCGGATCTTGCCGCAAAAGCCGCCAAACCCCTGGGCTACACGCTGACGCTCGCGCTCGCTGAAGCCCCCACTGAGGACTGGGCAGAGCGTTTCGCAAGCGGCCTGTCGCGCGCTCAAAGCGCGTTCGGCATTGCTCTTTTGGGCGGCGACACCGTGACCGCGCGCGGTTCCTGGTGGATGTCCGTGACCGCTTTTGCCGAAGCCCCCGCTCGCGGGCTCATCCCTCGCAGCGGCGCCAAGCCCGGCGATTGTCTTTATGTCAGCGGCACGCTCGGCGACGCGGCGCTCGGCCTCAAGCTTCGGCTCGGGAAGGCGGACTTCGAGCAGGCCTTGTCGCCGACCGACCGCGATTTCCTGCTCAAGCGCTACCTCTATCCGGAACCGAGGCTCGCTTTGTCGGAAGCCCTTGCGCGTTACGCTTCCGCCGCAATGGACATTTCGGACGGCCTGGCGCTCGATCTTTCCCGGATGTGCGGCGCTTCCAACGTATCGGCGGAGGTCGGAGTTGCTTCAATTCCCCTGTCGGCGGCGGCGAGCGCCGCCGCCACGGCCTTTCCCGAAGCGGTCGAAATTATTCTCTCGGGCGGCGACGACTACGAGATTCTGGCCGCCGTACCTTCCGGGCGCTGCGCCGCTTTCGAAAGCGTCAGCAAGGAAGCGGGCCTGCGCGTAACGAACATCGGCGCCGTCAAACAAGGAGCAGGCGCGCCGGCTTTCCTTCAATCTGACGGCGCAACTTTCCAGCTTGCCGGCAAAGGCTTCGAGCATTTCAACAAATGAAAGCTCATGGCGAAGCGTCATTCGCTCTTCTCCTCTTGTTCTGCTCAAAATTTCAGCTATTCAATGCCGCAGTTCTTCGTTGTGCCGGTGTCTCATGAAGCTTGAACTCCTTCACAAAGCCCCAGAGGGTGCCGCCAAGCCCGTGAAGCTGCTTTTCATTCATGGGATTTGCACCGGAGCCTGGGTTTGGGAACCCCACTTCCTGCCGTTCTTTGCGAAGCTTGGCTATGACAGCTATGCGCTGAGTTTGCGCGGGCACGGCAAGAGCGAAGGCCGCGAGAAAGTGCGCGAGTTCGCGCTTTCAGACTTCGCCGACGACATCGCGTGGGCGCTGGGCGAGATGAACGGGCCAGCCGTGATGATCGGTCACTCGTTTGGCGGCGGCGTGGTTCAGCACTTCGTTCAACGCGGGGGGAAGGCTGCGGGCGCGGTGCTCTTGTGCTCTGCGCCCCCGCATGGGCTGCTCCGGGCGTCGGCTGCAATGTATACCGCCAATCCCAAACTCGCGCATGAAATGAAGACCGTCCTGCATCAGGGGGTGAGCGCCGCCAATTTCAACATTATTGAAGACGGCCTCTTGTCGGAACCGCCCTCGCGAGAGCTTCGCCAGCGCTTTGCCGAAGGCGTCAGCGACATTGCGGAGAAGGCAAGCCATCAGCTCATAGGCTGGTTTCCCTTTGCTCCTTTTCCTTGGGGCATGCCGAAGCTTCTAGTGGTCGGCGGCGAAAAGGACCAGTTCATGCCTGTCGCCGATGTCCGGCTGACCGCCATCTATTATGGCGCGCGCTCCGTCATCGTGCCGAATGGCGCTCATGCGATGATGCTCGACAGGAACTGGCGCGACGCGGCTCAGCCGATCGCCGATTGGCTCGGGAAGACGTTCAAACACTGATAGCCGGGGGCCTCACCGTCCTCCTGCCCCCGATCCCCGATCCTGCGGCGGAACGCTTTGCGATGCAGGGGGGATTTTCGCTTCGCAGCAGGCATTTGCGCATCTCCCGCTGTGCCGCCTGACGGCTCCCCGGAGCTTGCTTTTTCGATGAACACGCCGATGGGATCGCCGCCGGTAACGCGCCGCGCGCAACCGGGCGTACCCCTCCGCGATCAGGCGTTTCATGTGGGAGCGCTGGGAGAAATCGGTCCTGAATTCGGATATGGCGAGGTAACCGACCAGAAGAACGCCAGCGGTGACAGTAACAATCTCAAGCGCGGTCATGTCGATGCCATCGCCTGCAACGGCAGGACTTGGTGACGAGTCATGACGCGAACGTGCCGTACCCCGCATATAAATGCGAGCGCGCGGCTAACCGGCTTTTATATAAACCTTATAGGCGCTGTGTCCGCCGCCCCTTCGTTGGCGAGGCGATATATGTTTGCTCTCATGCCCGGCGCGCAATGAGCGCGCTGGTCTCGATGACTTCGCTTACGACGCCGCCATGGCTGACGCGTGCGCTTAGCTCTTTAATATCATCGATCAGATGCTGCATCTTGCCGCCAAGATTGGCCTCGTTGATGGCCGAGATGGACAGCGCGCGTTCAACAAGATGCTCAGCAGGCAAGCTGCGCTTCTCGATGACGGAAATCCGTTCGAGCCGCGTAAAAGGGGAAGCGAGCAAAATCTCTTCGTCGGAAGGCCAACCGGCTGAAAGGCGGCTCCCTCTTATCAGATCGCCTGAACCATGATCGTTGATGATCTGCTGGTACGGTTCGACCCATGCGTTGTCGCGATGCTTTGGGTGTGAATCGGAAAACAGCGCGACTGCGCCCTCTTTTTCGATCATTGCATCAAGGCGCTGCAACGTATCTGGCCGGTCCATCCAGTGAAATGCGCGGCCAATCGCCACCAATTTGAATGTGCCAAGCTCGGAGCCTATGTCGAAGGAGCTTCCAGATTTGAAGTGGACATTATCGGCTTCGTTCGCCGCATGGCGAGCGACTTCGAGCATGTCCGGACACGGATCGATGGCGAGCACCGATCCGGCGAACGGCGCGAACAACAGCGCCAGAGTTCCTGGCCCGCAACCAAGATCCATCACAGCGTCGTTCGCTCCCAGGCGAAGGTCCTTCACGACCCATGAGATGAGCCCCTTCGCATAAGCCGGCCGGCCTGCGAGATAGTGCTTGGCCGCTGCTGTAAAGCGGCAGGGTTCTAGGAAGACGTCTTCCGGCATGGCGAAATATCCAAGGTGACTCTCCAGTCTCGCTTCGCAATTCGTCATCCAGGCCTAGCGAAGCGCGAGCCGGGATCGCCTAAAGGCAGGCGCTCCAACGTGTTACGGTCCCGGATAAGGCTCCGCCCTTCCGGGATGACGGCGGCGGGCGCTTACGCGCTTGCGCTCCTGATCTCGGCGATGATGGCTTGCGTCACCTCGTCGGTCGAGGCGCCGCCGCCAAGATCGTGCGGCAGAACCTCCCCTTTCGCCGTAACCGTCTCAATCGCCCGCATCAGCCGCTTTGAGACTTCGAACTCGCCCAGATGGTCGAGCATCAGGCAAGCCGTCCACAGCGCGCCGATGGGATTGGCGATCCCCTTCCCTGCAATGTCGAACGCCGACCCGTGGATGGGCTCGAACATGGACGGCAGGCTGCGCGTCGGGTCGATATTGGCGGTCGCGCCGATGCCGAGGCCGCCGATCAAGGTGGCTGCAAGATCGGAGAGGATGTCGGCGTGCAGGTTCGTGGCCAGGATCGTGTCCAGGCTCCAGGGCCGAAGCACCATCCGTTGGGTCATGGCGTCCACGAGCATGAAATCGACGTCGAGGCCCGGATAATCGGCAACGATCTCCTGGCAAACCTCGTCCCAAAACACCATGCCGTGGCGCTGCGCATTCGATTTGGTGACGACCGTCAGCTTCTGCCGGGGCCGGGACAAGGCAAGCTCGCACGCGTAACGCGCGATCCGCTCCACGCCCGCGCGCGTGAACACCGATACGTCCATGCCCACCTCATGGGGCAAGGCGCGGTGGACGCGGCCGCCGACGCCTGCATATTCCCCCTCGCTGTTCTCGCGGACGACGACCCAGTCGATTTCGCGGGCGAGATCGGCGCGCAGCGGGCTCGCTATGCCGGGCAAAGGCCGCGCGGGCCGGACATTCGCGTATTGATCGAGACCCTGGCAGATCGCAAGCCGCAAGCCCCAGAGCGTAATGTCGTCGGGCAGACCCGGATCGCCAGCCGAACCGAAATAGATTGCGTCATAGACTTCGAGCTGGGCCAGCGCGTCGGCGGGCATCATGAGGCCATGCTGACGATAATAGTGCGAGCCCCAATCATAGGCTGTAAAGGAAAGCGCGAAGCCGCCATCCTCAAGCGCGAGCGCCGTCAGAACCTCCTGCCCCGCCTGGACGACCTCCGGCCCGATCCCGTCACCGCCGATCACCGCGATTTTGTAACTGCGTTCCGCCATATCTCATGCCCACCTGTGATATTTCCTTGACATTGGCTGTGTAAGGAGAGTTTGGCAAGCCGTCCGGAAACTGCATGGAGGTCATCCCTTGGCCAAAAAAGACGCCGCTCGCAATGGCTTAAAACTCATGAAACGATCTCGGCCGGTTCAGCGGCGCGAGCCCCTTCCCTGGGAATACTCCAAAATCCACCGAGGAAGACCCCGAGGCGCACGCCCGCATTGAAGCCATTCTCAAAAGTCCGAGCTATCGCCGGGCCGATACCGACTTTGGCTTCCTCGGGCGGGAGGATTTGCGCGGCCTTCGCCTCCAGCTCGACTATCTCAAGCCCGACCTCCTTCTCCAGGAAGCAGGCGTGCGCCAAACCATCGTGGTCTTCGGGAGCACCCGCATCTGCGAGCGTGCGGCGGCATCGCGCGAGGTGGAGAGGTTGACAGAGGCGCTCGGCGCGGATCGCGGCAATAAAGAGCTGGAGCATCGCCTTGCCGCCGCAGAGCGCATCCTCGCCAAGAGCCGCTATTACGACGTCGCCCGCGAATTCGGGCGCCTCGTCAGCGAAGCCAACGCCGGCGGCCAGGAGCAGCTCGCCGTCATCATGACCGGAGGCGGCCCCGGCATCATGGAGGCGGCGAACCGCGGCGCGTTCGACGCCGGAGCCAAGTCTGTCGGCCTCAATATAACCCTGCCGCACGAGGAATTCCCCAACCCTTACATCACGCCTAGCCTGTGCTTCTGCTTCCATTACTTCGCCATGCGGAAATTTCATTTCGTGCTTCGCGCGAAGGCGCTCGTGGCCTTTCCGGGCGGATACGGCACGTTCGACGAGCTGTTCGAGGTCCTGACGCTCGTCCAGACACAGAAGCTCAAGCAAATCCCGGTCGTCCTCGTGGGCAAAGACTATTGGCGGCAAGCCGTCAATTTCGATTTTCTTGCGGATGAAGGCGTGATTGCTCGTGAGGACCGCGACTTGTTCTGGTATGCGGAAACGGCGGAGGAAATCTGGAACGGCATCCTTGCCTGGTACGCCGCGAACGGAGCGGCTTAGAAGCACTTGACCGTTAAAGGCAAAGCCGCAATCTCTCAGGAGACTATCGGACTCGCGAAGGAAGACCGATGATCCGCGTTCAGCAACAGGATTTCGATGTCGGCGCTGAGATCGCCGTCTTGCGGAAGGACCGCACCGATATTGGCGCGATTGCGGCGTTCGTCGGCCTTGTCCGCGACCACGCCGGGGGCCGCGAAGTCACGTCGATGACGCTTGAACACTATCCGGGCATGACCGAGAACGAACTCGCCCGCATCGAAGCCGAAGCCCGCGAGCGCTGGCCGCTTCTCGATTGCCTCATCGTCCATCGCACGGGCCGGCTTTCAGCGGGGGATAACATCGTGCTCGTTATAACGGCATCCGAACACCGGCGCGCCGCTTTCGAAGCCGCCCAGTTTCTGATGGACTATCTCAAGACGACTGCGCCCTTCTGGAAGAGCGAGGAGAACGGGGAAGACCGCCACTGGGTGGCTCCACGCGACGCCGACGACGCCGCAGCCGAGCGCTGGGTCCGGTAGGAGCGTTATCCAGCGGCAGCAGTCGCGGCGCGGCTGCGGCTTTTCCTCGGGGCCTGCATCTTTTCCTTTTCGGCCATTTCCTTCTTTTTGGCTTCCGCGTCTTCGGCTTCCTTGGCGAGTCTCAACTCCCGTAATTTTGCGACCTTTTCCGAACGCAGGCGAGCTGCGGCCTCAATATCATGCCTGACGGCCTGGTCGCGTTTCTGAAGATTGGCGAAGCGCTCCGCAGCCTTGGTCTTTGTCGTAGCAGCCATGGTTTTCCTTCCGGTTGGCGCATGAGCACCACCATGGGACGGCGCCGGCCACGCCCCAAGCGAGCTCGAAGGGTGATAACCCTTATGTTCATGAGTTTAAATGGGTATTGGATGCCCCCTTCGCAAGCGTGCCGTCGAAGGGGGCATTCCAAGTTTCTACATCTCGCCTGGAGCGCCCGCCCGCCATGAATCGCGGATCGGTGATTCGGAAAAAATGTAGAATTATGTTTTAGTCATCTTCTCAGTCGGGGACTAGGTAAGTAGCTTCTTTCTGTAACAATTCAGTCGGAGCGTTGGTATGTCTGTCTCAGTCTCACAACTCAAGCGCGTGATGTGGCTGGCCGCAGCGGTGCACATTGCTTCCCATAGCAAAGTTCGACGCCACAAGCATTCGCACAAGAAGATAAGAAGCCGAACATCCTTTTCATTATGGGCGACGACATCGGGTGGATGCAGCCAAGCATTTATCATCGCGGCCTTATGGTCGGCGAGACGCCCAATATCGACCGCATCGGCCACGAAGGCGCGATGTTCACCGATTATGTCGCCATGCAAAGCTGCACTTCCGGGCGCAACGCGTTCTTCACGGGCATGTATCCGCTACGCACCGGCATGATCCCGCCGCAGCTTCCCGGCAGCCCTTCCTATCTGCGGCCTGGCACGCCGGCAATCGCCAAGTTCCTGCACGATCTCGGTTACACGACCGGCGAGTTCGGCAAAAACCATCTGGGCGACCATACCGAGGCTCCTTGCCGACCGCGCACGGGTTCCAGGAATATTGGGGCTATCTCTACCACCTCGACGCGATGCAGCAGGTGAGCTTCCCCGACATCAACAAGAACCCGGAAATCCAGACTGTCGCGCCGCCCTGCAAGAACACGCCGATTCCAGGCGTTCCAGAAGTCCCTGGCGCGGTGGACCCCAAAACAACAACGTGCCTGACGCCGCCACGCCCCGTTCTCTGGTGCAAGTCGTCCGATGGGACAGCCAAGAATCAAAACTGCCATGATGAAGGGCCTTTGACGCTGGACCGCTCGCGGACCGTGGACGAGGAGATTTCAGCCAAGGTCATCGATTTCCTCGACCGCAACGATCCCAAGAACACCAACAAGCCTTTCTTCGTCTGGTACAATCCGGCCCGCATGCATGTGACCACAGTGCTGCCGCCGAAATACGAGGCGATGCTGGGTGAGCGGGGCGGCAAGGACTGGGGCGTCAACGAAGCCGGCATGAAGCAGATGGACGACAACATCGGCTATGTGCTGCAGAAACTCGAGAACATGGGCCAGCTCGACAATACCATCGTCGTCTTCACGACCGACAACGGCGCCGAGGCGATCTCCTTCCCCGATGGCGGCGTGACCCCGTTCAAGGGCCAGAAGGGCGAAGCCTGGGAAGGCGGCTATCGTGCTCCGCTCGTCGTCCGCTGGCCTGGACATATCAAACCCGGCACTATCCATAATCAATTGTTTGCGGCGCTCGACTGGCTGCCGACGCTGATTGACATCGCGGGCGGCCCCAAGGGCGACGACCTGAAAAAGCAGATCGAGGCGGGCGAATACAATGGCATCGTCAAGACCACGCTCGATGGTGTAGACCAGCGCGCTTATCTCGAAGGCAAATCGGATAAGTCCGCCCGCGATGTCTTCTTCTATTACTCAGGCGCGACGCCCTCCGCCGTGCGCTACAAGAACTGGAAGATGTACTACACCATGTCCCAGCCCGGTCCTGAAGGCTGGATCCTGCCGCTGGTGCCCTTCCACTTCACGCTCGTGCAGAACATCAAGCGCGATCCCTTCGAGCAGGCTGTCGGCCTCCAGCAGAAGACGGCGATGGGGCTGGGCGGCGCACTCGGCGGCCCACTGACCGCCTTTCAATATGATTGGAACATGCTGCCGATCGGCCAGCAATTATGGCTGAAGGAACTCGAATCCTACGAAAAATTTCCGCCGCTGCAGGCGCCGGAAAGCTACAACCTCAGTCAGATTCTGGAGCAGGTCAAGAAGGCCAACGCCAATCACCCCGGCGACTGATCGCTGAAAGCGGATGCGGGCGGCCATCAGGGCAGCCCGCTCTCAATCGCCGGGCCAGGCGGACTGGCCCATCTCAATCGACTGACAGGAGACGATCATGCCACCCTCCTCATCAGGCCTGAACCGGCGCGTTGTACTCGGCGGGCTTGCGGCGCTGCCGCTCTTGCCGGGACCATTTCTCTCGATCTCCGCGCGGGCGCAAACGGCGCTGGGTGATCCCTTGCCATCATGGAACGAAGGGCCCGCCAAAGCCGCCATCATCGGCCTCGTCAAATCGACGACCGACGAGGCAAGCCCCAATTTCGTGCCGCCGGATGCGCGCATCGCCACCTTCGACCAGGACGGAACGACCTGGGTCGAGCACCCGGTCTATACGCAGGTGGTCTATTGCCTGGACCGCGTCCCCGCGGTCGTGAAGGCGAAGCCGCATCTGAAGGAGGCCGAAGCCTTCAAAACCGTGCTGTCCGGCGACCGCGAAGCCATCGCGAAACTCTCCCTCAAGGAACTTGAGGAGATCGCCGTGGCGACGCTTACGGGCATGACCGTAGATCAGTTTCGGGCGGAGGCGGCGGAATGGATCGAGACCGCGAAGCATCCGCGCTGGAACCGGCTTTACACCGACCTGACCTACCAGCCGATGCTGGAAGTAATGCGCTACCTGCGCGACAATGGCTACAAGACCTATATCGTCACCGGAGGCGGTCAGGATTTCGTGCGCGTCTATGCGCGGCGGGTCTACGGCATCCCGCCCGGACAAGTCGTCGGCACGGCGGGCGGCGTAAAATACGGCTACGACAAGGACGGAAAGCCATTCCTGACCAAGGAGCCGAAACTGCTCCTGAACGACAACTTCGCGGGCAAACCGGAGGGCATCCATCTCGAAATCGGGGTGCGGCCGGTCATCGCGTTCGGCAATTCGACCGGCGACCGCGAGATGCTCGAATACACGACCGCGGGAAACGGCGCGCGGCTTGGGCTACTGGTCCTTCACGACGACCCGGCGCGCGAATATGCCTACGGGCCTGCCCAGGGACTGCCCGATACGAAAGTCGGGACATTCACTCAGGCGCTTTACGATGAAGCGAAGAAGGACGGATGGCACGTCATCAGCATGAAAGACGACTGGAAGCAAATCTTCTCCTTCGAGAAGTAGTGCGGGACAAACTCAGACAATTGGCCTGATGGCGGCGCACGCTTTCGGGCCTGGCCGGTTAAGGTTTTTTTGTGGCCGGTTGAGTGCTGTGTGTCGTCGTCCCGGAAAGCGCTTCAGCGCTTATCCGGGTGCGTAAAAGGCGCCAGCGCCTGCAATGATTCCCGATAACGCCTTGCGGCGTTTTGGGGATGACTAAGGGAGTGTTGAGTTTCTCAGTCACCGCTCGAGCTTAACGCATACAGACGATAAATAGTGTGCAACTTTAATTTGCAGCTTATACATGGCAAATCTTAGGATTGCCATGTAATTGCGGATTAGTGATTAGCGAACGTCAATGAATTATGTTTTAACGAACTCCTAGCTATAGCTAGAAAAGTACCTTCCCTATAATTTCAGTTCAGTCGGAGCGTTGGCATGTCCGTTTCAGTCTCACGCCTCAAGCGTGTGATGCTGCTGGCCGCAGCGGTCACACTGCTTCCCATAGCGACGTTGACGCCGCAAGCATTCGCCCAAGGAGAGAAGAAGCCCAATATCCTCGTGATCATGGGCGACGATGTCGGCTGGTTCAACATTGGCGCGTATCATCAGGGAATAATGTCGGGCAAGACGCCAAAATCTGGACAAACTCGCCGCGGAGGAATGCAATTCACCGACTACTATGCGGAGGCAAGCTGCACAGCGGGGCGCGCGAACTTCATCACGGGCGAGCTTCCGATCAGAACCGGGCTGACCACCGTCGGCCAGGCCGGAGCCGATGTCGGCATGCCGGACAAGGCCGTCACGCTCGCCACGGTTTTGAAGTCGCTCGGCTATGAAACAGGCCAGTTCGGAAAGAACCATCTGGGCGACCTGAACAAGTTCTTGCCCACCTTGCACGGGTTCGACGAATTTTTCGGCTATCTGTACCACCTCGACGCGATGCTCGAACCCTATTGGTTTGACTACCCGCAAGACTGGATCGACAAATACGGCCCGCGCGATCTCGTGCATTCCTGGGCGACGGACACGGACGATCAAACCGAGCAGCCGCGCTGGGGCAAGATCGGCAAGCGACAAATCGTCGATGAAGGCCCGTTGAGCGCCCTTCCCGAACATGGCGGGACGCCAGAACTGGCAGGAAGGCCGCAAAGCCAAATACGACATGGAGACCTTCGACGAGGTCCTCGTCCAGCAAAGCAATGGGTTCATGGACA
>CAWFXN010000011.1:0-133232 GCA_963819665.1 uncultured Alphaproteobacteria bacterium | reverse complement strand
GCTCACAATCGGCTTCTATGCGAACTGGGACGACAGCAGCTTTTCCTCGCTTCGAAACAACCTCCAAAACCTCGATTGGGTGGTTCCGAGCTGGCTCTATCTCCAGGGAAGCTCCATGGACCTCAAGGTCACTCTCGATCAGAAGTCGCTCGATCTGATCCGGAGGGAGAAGCCGGGAACATCCATTCTGGCGATGATCCAGAATTCATCCATTACAAAGTGGGACGGGCCGAACCTTGGCCGCCTCATGGCCGACCCGGCGAGACGGCGCGAGCGCTTGAACAGCGTTTTGGCGTTCATCGAGGAGCATAAGCTCCAAGGCATCATGATCGATTTCGAGCAAATCCCGGACGATGCTCACAAGGATACGCTGGCTTTCCTCAGTGAAGTCCATGCCGCCTTCAAGGCCAAGGGCTTGATTGTCGCCGTCGCCGCGCCGTTCGACGATCCGCATTGGAATTATAAAGCCTACGCCAAAGTATGCGATTACCTCATGCTGATGGGCTACGACGAACACTGGTCCGACTCGCAGCCAGGGTCGGTCGCTTCACAATCGTGGTTTTCGACCCGGCTTGCGGCGAGGATGCGGGACCTCGATCCCGCCCACACGATCGTGGCCATCGCTAATTACGGGTACGATTGGACCGTAGGAAAACGAGACGCGGAAGAGCTGACCTTCCAGGAGGCGATCCTCACCGCCCGCGATTCCAACGTATCGATCCAGCTCGATCCCGATACGCTCAATCCGCGCTTCTCTTATCTGGAAGATGGCGCCGCCCATCGTGTCTGGTTCCTCGACGCAGTGACGGCCTACAACCATTTGCGCGCCGCCGACCGATATCGCCCGGCGGGCTACGCTCTTGTGGCGGCTCGGCGCGGAAGATCCCATCCATATGGCAGGTCATGCCCCGGGCCTACGGCGCGCCGCCGCCAGCCTCTCTCGAAACCATCAACCCGAGCACCGAGGTCAAGTTTCATTGGGCGTGGCGAGCTTTTGCAGATCGCCTCCGAGCCCTCGGCGGGTTCGCGGACAATCAAAGTCGACGACGCGAACGCCACGATTACGGGAGAGACGTACACGAAGATGCCCGCCTCGTTCGTGATGCGGCGGGCGGGCGAAATGCCGGGCAAGATCGCGCTCACCTTCGACGATGGCCCCGACCCGCAATGGACGCCCAAAATCCTGGACATCCTTAAGGAGAAAGGCGTCCACGCAACCTTCTTCATTATCGGCGAGAACGGCGCGGCCTATCCGAGACTCGTTCAAAGAGCGCTCGCCGAAGGGCACGATCTCGGCAATCATACCTTCACCCACCCCAATCTCGGAGAAACGCCGAACGGCGTGGCGGCCCTTGAGCTCAATGCGACCCAGCGCCTGATCGAAGCCTTGACGGGGCGGTCCACGAGACTTTGCCGTCCGCCATATTTAGGCGATGCGGAACCCACAAGCGCCGAGGAAATCGCGCCGATGCAGGAAGCCGAGAGGTTGGGCTACCTCATCGTTGGGCTGAAGGTCGATCCCGACGACTGGCAGAAACCGGCGCCGGACCTGATCGTCGAGCGCGTTCTGGCCCAAGCAACGGACCCAGACCCCGAAAAGCGCGGTCAGATAGTGCTTTTGCATGATGCGGGGGGCGATCGCGCCGCCACTGTCGCCGCGCTGCCGAAGCTGATCGACGCGCTTCGGGCCAAGGGCTTCGAATTCGCGACGGTCTCCGAACTGGCGCGATTGACCAGGGATGAGGCCATGCCTCCGGTTCCGGTCGATGACGCCTCTCCGGTCGTCAACCGTTACGTCTTCTTCACTTACAGTTGGCTGCAAGGGGCGGTGACGACCTTGTTCCTCGCCGCCATCGCGCTCGGCTTGGCAAGGCTGCTGGCCCTCTGCGGATTGGCCCTTGTCGGCCGTGCGCGGGCGAACAAGCGCGGCGTCCCGGCCGACGCGGACGAACTGTCCGTTTCAGTCCTTATACCGGCCTTCAACGAAGCGAAGGTCATCGCCGCCTCGGTCCGGCAGATCCTGGCGAGCACGCACCGCAAGGTCCGGATTATCGTCATCGACGATGGCTCGACGGACGGGACGTCCGATGTTGTGCGCACGAGTTTCGCGGGCGACCAACGGGTGAGCCTGGTTACAACACAGAACGGGGGCAAGGCTCGCGCTATCAATCTCGGGCTGGCTCATGCCGACGGCGACATCATCGTCGTGCTCGACGCCGATACTCAGTTCGAGCCGCAAACCATATCGCGTCTGGTGCGCTGGTTCGCCGATCCTACGGTCGGAGCCGTCGCTGGCAACGCAAAGGTCGGCAACCGCCTCAATATGCTGACCCGCTGGCAGGCCCTCGAATATGTGACGGCGCAAAACCTCGAGCGCAGGGCGCTTGCGACGCTTGGCTGCATAACCGTTGTGCCGGGCGCAGTTGGGGCTTGGCGGCGCGAGGCCGTTGTGAAACTTGGCGGCTTTCCGTCCAACACGCTTGCCGAGGACCAGGATTTGACGATCATGGTTCAACGCGCGGGCTATAAGGCGCTTTTCGATCAGCAGGCAATCGCCTGGACCGAAGCGCCGGATACGATGAACGGCTTGGCGAAACAGCGCTTCCGGTGGGCTTTTGGCACGCTGCAATGCCTTTGGAAGCATCGGCGCGTCAACCTCAATCCGCGCTATGGCGCGCTCGGCCTCGTCGCCATGCCGCAGGTCTGGATGTTCCAGATCGCGCTTGCGCTTTTGTCGCCGCTGATCGATCTCGCTCTGATCTATCAAATCCTCAGAACGCTGACCGATTACCTCCAGCACGGCGAGCAATTCAACTCAAGCAACCTCATGATAACGGCAACCTACTACGCCGTGTTCATGGCGGTCGATCTGACCGCCGCGGTGATCGCCTTTCTCCTTGAGAAGAAGGAAGACCGCTCGCTCCTGTGGTGGCTTGTCCTGCAACGGTTCGGCTACCGGCAAATCATGTACTACGTGGTCGCGAAATCCGTGCTGAGGGCCTTGCAGGGCCGGCTTGTCGGCTGGGGCAAGCTCGAGCGGAAAGCAACGGTCAAGACGGCGGCGGAGGCTGAGGTTAAGGAAGAGGGCGCGGCTGTCCCTCTTCATGCGACGGGCTTATGATCGCGTGATGATGGCCTTCCAGGGGCCATCAGGCACATCCTTCTCGTCCACGAAACGCCATTCGGTGGTCTCGCTGTCAACGATGCTGAGGTACTGGGCGGTTGCGGGCGAAATATCGAGGCCGGCCTTCAGCCCCCACTTGTTTTTCGGCTTCTTCGCGTTGCCGAAAACCCAGTCGAAATCGTTTTCTCCGTTTGGCCCGACATCCTGCCATTGGGCGAAACAGGACTTTCCCTTATAACGAATTTCAACCCAGCGATTTCTCGTCAGCGGTCCTGCATTCTGGCCGAAACCAGGGATCTTCTTCGCGATTTCCTTGAGGTTTCCATCCCCGTCGACCTCTGCGAAGGGAAGCGCGACATAGAAAGGATTTTGCTTCGGGGTGAACGCCGCCGGCAGCCAGCCTTTTCTGTTCAGGGGACTGTCGACGCCGCCATAATGCTTCATCCAGTTATCATCCCAATAGCTGGATCTATTATGGATAAATGCGTTCTCTTCCGTCGCGCCTTCACCGACCCAGAAAATGGTTGTTATCGTTTTCTTGAACTGCGTCATCGTACTCGGATTACTGCGTATTTGTGGATCGTGAAACGCCCACGCTGAATTTCGAAAGTCACTATAGCACGCTGGCATCCCCAACAGAATGGCGATGGCGAAAACGCACGACCTGCTTTTCATGGTAAGCCTTAGAAGTGGCGTCGAGCAAATTAACCTATGTGTTTGCCGTTGCGATCCACTCCTGGACGAAACGAAAGCACAGTGAGACACCTGTTGAACACTCTGCGAGGCAAAAAGCCTCTCAATAACCGATTGCGTATCCAAAGTTTGAGCGAACAATTTGTCGAGATTGGGATCGCCCGCGCAACCGGCTCCGGAGGCGGGCAAAAAAAGAAAAGCGGCCCTTAAGGCCGCTCGCTCCTGCTGAACAAGATGCGTCTTGTCTTACGCGGCTTTCGACGCGTGATCGGCTGCGACCTGCTCCGCCAACTTGCCGGTCAGTTCCACGAGATGATCAAACTTCGCCTCGAAACCGCCTGCGCCCGCCGTGACCGATCTCAGCTCGATGATGAGGTCGTGAATTTCGGCTTCCGGCATGTGCGCGTCGATAACGTCCCATCCGAACCAGCCCGGCCGGCTGTCAAAGCCGAGGATTTGTCCGCGCCGCGCGGAAATCATGCCATTGATTTTCGCCGTAGCCTCCGATGGCACCGCGATCTTGACCGCCATGATGGGTTCGAGCAGCACCGGCGAGCACTTTGGCATGCCATCCGACATCGCGATGCGTCCAGCCATGCGGAAGGCTTGCTCCGACGAGTTGACCGTGTGGTAGGAGCCGTCCTTCAGGCACACCGCCACGTCCACGACCGGAAAGCCGAGCGGTCCGCTGGTAAGATAGTCGCGAACGCCCGACTCTACCGCGGGGAAGTAATTGCGCGGGACGGCGCCGCCCGTGATCACCTCGGAGAAGGCAAAGCCTTCGCCACGCGGCTGCGGCTTGATCTCCACCACAACGTCGCCGAACTGTCCATGGCCGCCGCTTTGCTTCTTATGACGGCCCCGGATCTCGACGCTCTTGCGGATTGTCTCCTTGTAGCCGATGTCGCGCTTCTTTGTTTCGGCCTTGATGCCGAAGCGGCGATTGAGCCGTTCAAGAGCGACGCGCAGGTGCATTTCGCCCTGGCCCCAAAGAACCATCTGGTTTGAGTCGCGGTCCTGGACAAGGAGCAGCGAGGGATCTTCGTCAATCAGCTTGTTGAGCGCGGAGGTGAGCTTGATTTCGTCCTTTCGCTCGCCCGCCGCAATCGCAAGACCATACACAGGCTTCTGGGGAACCAACGCTTTGATGGACAGCGGTCCTGTTTTTTCGCCCGTGAGCGTCGTTCCTGTCGGGAGACTTTCCAGCTTCCCGAGGGCGACCGTTTCACCGATTGTGCCAGGGCCGCGTTTCTTGACGTCTGTTCCAACGACAGAATACACCCCCGAAATCTTCTCTTCGCCGTCGGGGGCGTAAACAGAGCCGCCGTCCGCGAACTGCCCGGCAAGCACACGCGCCAGCGAAAGTTTGCCCGCGTGGGACGTGTGGTGGGTCTTCATGATGTAGGCTGCCGATTTGGCGCTCCCGAGGCCCAGCCGCTTGGCTGTCTCCTGCGCGAACGGCGTCTCATGGCGAAGGGCTTTCAACAGCCGGTTGACGCCATGGCCTTCCTCGGCCGAGCCGAAGAAGACGGGGACGATCTGGCATTGCTTGAACTCGGCGACGAGGTCCTGGAAAACCTTATCGCGGGTCGGGGCGACATCACTCAGAAGCTGCTCCATCAGCTCGTCATCATAGTCGGCGAGCTTCTCGAGCATGGAAAAGCGCTGATCGGCCTCGAACTTTGAGAGGTCGGACGGGATTGCGATCACTTCACTCGGCGCATGCTCGCGATAGACGAAAGCGCGCTCAAGAGCGAGGTCCACAAAACCGCTCACGGTTCCTTCTTCCCAAATCGGGATTTGCCGAAGCACAAGCGGGAGCCGGCTGGCCGGCTGCATCGTGGTCAAAATTTCGCCGATGCCCTGGCCAGCCTTATCCAAGCCGACCTTGTCGATTTTGTTAACGAAAAGGAAATGCGGGACGCCTGCGGTCTCAAGGCTTTTCAGGACGATCTGAAGGGCGTGCAGCTTTTTCTCGTCGGCCTCGCAGACCACGACGGCGGCGTCGCAGGCGGCGATGGCGCCCATGCCGTCATACTGGAACTCGACCGAACCCGGACAATCGAGCAGCGTGAACTTGTCGCCAAGGAAATCGAAATTGGCGACGTTCATTTCGACGCTCATGCCGTGGCTTTTCGCTTCCGCAGATGTGTCTCCGATCGTTTTTCGCTGATCGACGGCTTCATGGGCCGCGCCCGTGCGAACTAATATGGCTTCGAAAAGGGTTGTCTTGCCGCTTGGATGGGGACCAACCAACGCGACACAGCGGGGACTTCTGCCATCCGCATTTCCATTTCCGCTCATGTTGCTGTTCCTTAACGCGGAATATCTTCTATTTGTGGGGTGGGGCGCTCCTGAAGAGCTCCGAGTGGGCCATCGTGGCAAGAGGGCTCTTGCTTTGCAAGCCCCATCATAAGAAATCGATACATCGATAACGGGGGCTTATTGACGCCGCAGCCTTCCCGCAGGCGTAATCATCGGACGCGCTGGGCGAAGCACAATCTGGGGCTGAAATCATTGAGCGGGCTACAGTTTCTGATGCACATCGCCAAAGGGTAGCGGATAGGGGCGCAGAAGCACATGCGCGCGGGTGAGGGTCATGATCCGCTCGGCGCGCTTGCCACGTCCGAGGGCGATCTCCTCGCTGGGGTCGAATTGCTTGAAATAGGGAGCAAGCGCGGCCAAAGCCTTCTCGGACCGTTCTTTTGGAATGACGATCAGCGCGTCCTGTCCCAACAGCGCCGTTTCGTGGCAGACAAACGCAAACTCACGAGGGTCCTGGGAGAAGGCGCACACCGGCACATCCGGCCCAAACGCGGCGCCTGTCTTGCCGCCGACGCGCCAATTGTCGACGACGACAAAGGCATGAGTTTCGGCGCCAAAGCTGCGCCATGTAGAAGATTCTGTCAGACCTCGCCAGTTATAGCTCCACTGCGTCGGGTCCTGCTTCGAGGCTTTCGCGCTTGCCGCCTGCCAATAGGGTCCGAGCGGTGACGTAGGTTACAAATAACGCAAAGCTTGCGGCCGTCAGCGCCGCGCTTGCTTGAGCCCAGGAGCGGAGCCATTTCGCGCTTTTTTTGCTCAGGCTATGCCCGAGGAGCGGGAATGCGAACAACCATGCGGAGTTGAACCAGTGCGGGATTGAAGTCTTCCCCATGAACGGCATCGACAGGAAGAGCACGAGTGGAACAGCGACAAGCCACAACAGGAACCGGCTTGCGCTGCTGGCGCTTGAAGACCGCACAGCGCCTGCCAGAGCGATGACGAGCGGTACGCCTACCCAGGGCGAAAGGAGGGCGACCTGGGCGCCGAAAGCTGCGCCAAAGGCGGCGAAAGCGGATGTGTCCACCGATGCGCCGGACGCCGCGCGCCCCGATTGGAAAGCGAACGAAACCCAGTCGTTCTGGTAATTCCAGACCAGCGCGGGGGAGAATATCGCAAGCGCGAGCGCGGCGGCCAAGTAAGATTGCGGACGCCGAAACCAGCATCGGTGACGAGGCGAGAAAGCCAGAAACCCTAACAGGCCGATGGGCGCAAAGAGGGCCGCATATTTGGAAAGCCCGGCAAACCCGAATGCTGCCCCCGCCAATAACCAGAGGGCCAAGACTGCGCGGGGTCGTCGCGCAGGTCCGAACAGGATCTCCGCAATCGCCCATACGCCAACGGTGAGGAACAGGAAAAGCGGCACATCTGGCAGGATCAGTCCGTCAGGCCAGACAACAAAATAGACCGTGGCGTTAAATCCGAATAAGGCCCACAGCGCCGCATCCCGGCCGAAAAGGCGGCGTGTCAGGCCGTAGAGAGGCAGGTTGATCGCCTCGGCCATTACCAGGAACGGAATACAAAGCCACCAGCCTTCGCCGAACAGCGCGCCGAAGCTGTGCACGATCCATTGATGGAGGGGCGGATGGTCGAAATAGGAGAGCTGGAACGAGCGCGAAATGACAATCGTGTAAGCCTCGTCTCCGGTGAATCCGCTTGCCCTGGCGGCAAAGAGTTTGGCTATGGCGCAAGCGGCGATAAATGCGAGAATGGCTGTCGCGGGGGTAGCGTTCTGGCTGCGATGATCAATGGAATTTGAAGGGACAATGCTTCGAACGGAAACGGCGGCTGATCAATCACAGCCATTTCAGATGCAATCAAAGAAATGGTTGAGATTAACGGGTGCGACGGCCGCGCGCAAAGTGAGAGTCCTTTTCAGTATTTCGGAGAACAACGCGGTCACATTTTCTTGAGAAGATAATCAGCTACGGCCCAATGATTGCGGCGAAGATGCGGCAGCGCAGAGGGCGCACGAAATTTCATGGCGCCCGGCATGGCGGCTAAAGCCGGGAGCCGGATAAGAGCGACTGCGCAATTTCCAGAAGACGGGCGGCTTTGAAAGGCTTTCCGGCAAATAAGGCGTTGCTGAATGCAGCCGGAAGGCTCTCGTGATCGGAGCCTGTCACAACAGCGAAGGGGATGTTCTTTGCGGCAAGCGCGAGTGCGACGGCTGTGGCAAGCTCGCCATTCAGATTGCAGTCGACAAAGGCGGCATGGGGAGCCTGGCTGTCGATCAGGGCAAGCGCCTTCGCAACCGTTGCCGCCGGCCCGACGACATCGTAACCGGCATCGCTGAGGATGTCTTGCATTTCAAACGCAAGCAGGGTGTCGTCCTCGACGACCAGCACTCTCGATGAGATCATGGCTTCTCATGTGTTGGATGCTTCGCCTCCTGATTGGAAGCCACATATCGCAAACAACACCGGCAGGTTAATCGAATATTGGCTTCGCCATCAAGACCGCTCCAGACTCTGCTTCCTCGAATTGACGCCGAAGCTTCAGCTTGGGAGAGCCTAATTTTTCACGTCAAGCAATTCGACGTCGAAGACGAGCGTAGCGTTCGGGGGAATCACGCCGCCGGCCCCGCGCGCGCCATAGCCGAGTTCGGGCGGGATAATCAACGTGCGCTTGCCGCCAACTTTCATGGTCGCGACGCCCTCATCCCAGCCGCGGATCACCTGATGCGTGCCGATGGCGAACTCGAACGGCTCACCGCGATCCACGGAGCTGTCGAATTTCTTCCCCTTGGCGCCGTTCTCGTAAAGCCAGCCCGTATAATGCATGACGCATGTCTGGCCGGTCTTGGGAGTCGCTCCATCGCCAACTTTGGTGTCCGTGATTTTCAGGCCTGATTGTGTTGTCATTGTCTTCCCCGCGGCTTGAGCCATTGCTTGAGAGGGTGCGCCCGCAAGGGCGATGCCGGCTGAAGTGATGCCGAGCGCGAGCGCCATCAAGAGGCCTGCTCGTGGGTCGATTCGCATTTGCGATTTTCTCCTCTTATTATCATCTGCGCGTGAGCGAGCCGCTTCTTTAGCCGCGCCACATCGCAGATCCTATCTTTTTTTGCGCCTCTCTCCCTGATCTTGCCAAATCACCGCCGCAGAGCGAAACAAAGCGCGCATCCACCCCTTGACCTAAAACGGAGCAGCCATGCCACAGGTTTTGACGCCGGATCTTTGCGTGATTGGCGGCGGATCGGGCGGGCTATCCGCCGCCGCCATCGCCGCCGCCTTCGGTGTTCCCGTTGTTCTCATCGAGAGGGGAAAGATGGGCGGCGAGTGCCTGAACAATGGCTGCGTTCCTTCCAAAGCGCTCCTTGCCGCCGCCAAACGCGCTTATGAAATCCGGGACTCGGCCAAGTTCGGCATTCGCGTGGGCGAGATGAGCATCGATTACAAGGGGGTCGCCGCGCATGTGCAAGGCGTCGTCGACGCCATCGCGCCGAACGATTCCGTCGAGCGCTTCAATGGGCTTGGCGTCGAGGTCATAAAGGCGACCGCCCGCTTTACCGACAAGAATACGGTCGAGGCTGGCGATTATCAGGTCAAGGCGCGCCGCTTCATCATCGCGACAGGCTCCGCGCCGCTGATACCGCCCATTCCAGGGCTCGACCGCATTCCCTACTTCACGAACGAGACGATTTTCGCGAACAAGCATCGCATTTCGCATCTCATTATCATTGGCGGCGGCGCCGTGGGTCTGGAACTGGCGCAGGCTCACCGGCGGCTCGGCAGCGAGGTTACGGTTGTCGAAGCGAGCCGCGCTCTATCGAAGGACGATCCCGAGCTCAGGGAATACCTTCTCAAGCGCCTGCGCGAGGAGGGTGTGCGCGTGCTGGAAAACGCGCGCGTGGAGAGGATCGAGCCCTTCGGCTCCAACTTGCAGGTCATCTTCGCGACGCTCGGAAAATCCTTCTCGATAGAAGGCACCGACTTGCTCATTGCGGCCGGGCGGGCTCCTGCCGTCGCCGGCCTCAATCTCGAAGCCGCAGGCGTCGATTATGGCGACCGCGGCATCAAAGTGACGAAGGGACTCCTGACATCGAACAAGAGGGTCTACGCCATCGGCGACGTGACCGGCGAAGTTCACCTGACGCACGCCGCCAATCATCACGCAACCGTCGTCATCAAGAATGCGCTGTTCCGGCTGCCGGCGAAGGCCGACCATGCAACCATGCCCTGGGTCACGTTCACGGATCCGGAAGTCGCTCATGTCGGGCTGACGGAAGAGAAGGCGCGTGAACGCTACGGAAAGCTCACAATCCTGCGCTGGCCTTATCACGAAAACGACCGCGCACAGGCCGAGCGGCAAACGGGCGGGTTCTTGAAGGTCATCGCTTCGCGGCGAGGCAAAATCCTGGGAGCCGGCATCGTCGGCGCGCAAGCAGGCGAGATCATCCAAATGTGGAGCCTCGCCATGCAAAAGGGTATATCACTTGAAGCGATGCGTAGCATTGTGTCACCCTATCCAACGCTCGCAGAAATTAACAAAAGGGCCGCGGTGAGCTATTTCGAGCCGCGCGCGCAACATCCTTTGGTACGGCGAATTATCACGTTGCTTGCGAAATTCGGGTAAGCGAAGCTATTTAAGGAGGGAGTGCAACAGCGGACTCTGTGTCGCAATTGGATAGCAAACCACCACAGAACCTGCAGCATCCGGGCGCGTCACGCCCTGAGCGCGACCGGCCGGCCAGGCAGCCGTTATGCGGCGTGTGGAGCATCGCCACGAGTCTGCCTGCGAAGCTACTCCTGCTCACCATCGCCTTTGTCATGCTGGCCGAGGTGCTCATCTTCGTGCCATCCGTTGCGAACTTCCGCCGCAACTGGCTGATGGAGCGCGTCATGGCGGCGAAAATCGCCTCGCTGGCTCTTGAAGCCTCGGGCGGCGCGGAAGTTCCGGAGCGCGTGCGACACGAGCTGTTAAGGACCGCAGGCGTTCACGCCGTCTCGGTGAAGCGGCCGGAAATGCGGCGCCTCGTTCTCGGTATGCCGGATGAAGCCGAAATCGTGGATGTCTATGATCTGCGCACGGAAAATTTTCTGCAGCTCATATCGGATGCCCTCCAGGCGCTCGCCGCTCCTCCCGGCCGCCTCATTCGCGTTATCGCAGCGCCAGAACTCCATGGCCCCCAGCGAGGAGTTCGATGTTGCGATCGACGAGACGCCGCTTCGCGCCGCCATGTGGCGCTACGCGCGGAATATCTTCTGGCTCTCGATCATCATCTCCATCTTCACCGCGGCGCTTGTCTATTTCGCCCTGACGGGGCTTCTCGTGCGGCCCATGATGCGCATTACGCGCAACATCGTGGCTTACCGGGAAAATCCGGAAGACACCTCCCGGATCATTACGCCATCAGGGCGGTATGACGAGGTTGGCGTAGCCGAGAAAGAACTGGCGACGTTGCAGATGCAGCTTTCGGGCCTCCTCCGGGAGAAAGCGCGCCTTGCAAATGTCGGGCTCGCCGTTTCGAAGATCAATCACGATCTGCGGAACATCCTTTCAAGCGCGCAACTGGTGTCGGACCGGCTGGCCACGGTTGCAGATCCCACCGTTCAGCGCTTTGTGCCGCGCCTTATTCGGGCGCTGGACCGCGCCATCCTCCTCTGCGCGAACACGATCAAATATGGCCGGAGCGAAGAGGCTCCCCCGAAGCGCGCGCGCGTGCCACTTCGCGCCCTTCTCACCGAGGTCAATGAAAGCCTCGGCGTGGAGGAAGTGTGCGGCGTGCGCATGACAATCTCCGTGCCGCAAACGATCAACCTCTTCGCCGATCGCGATCAGATATTCCGGGTTCTTGCAAATCTGATACGGAATGCGTTGGAGGCGTTGCGGCAGGCCGATCCTCCCGTCAATGACCCCAAGATCGAAGTGACGGCGCGTCAGGACGGTGAGACTGCGCTCATACAGGTAAGCGATAACGGCCCCGGGGTCCCAGCCAATCTAAGAGAGAATTTGTTCAAGGCGTTCCAGACCTCGTCCAAGAGCAACGGAAATGGCCTCGGCCTCGTCATCGCCGCTGAACTGGTCCGCGCCCATGGCGGTGATCTTCGTCTCGAGGACGCGACCTCCGGCGCCTCTTTTATGGTCACGCTCCCGGCGTATGTTGTGACTGGCGCGCCGTCGAAGCCGCCATACGCGCCGCCAATATTGACGCCATAGGCGTGATCCAAGAATGCGATGTATCGCGGCGCCCGCTACTGCGTCGCGCCGGCTGCTTTCCTAGATAACATATGTGAACAACTCGTAGGTCTCTTGCCCGAGGCGCTGGTCCATGCTCTCGGCGGGGTTTTCCGTCCCGGCTCCCTTGATGATGCGAGCTGGAACACCGACAGCCGTACTCCGGGGCGGGATGGATTCGGTCACCAGCGAACCGGCCGCGATCTTGGAATAGGCTCCGACCTCGATATTGCCGATGATCTGGGCCCCTGCGCCGATCAGGACGCCGGTTCGGATCTTTGGGTGGCGATCGGTTTTGCTCGTCCCGGTGCCGCCAAGCGTGACGCCATGCAGGATTGAGACATTGTCTTCGATCACAACCGTCTCGCCTGCCACAAAGCCTGTTGCATGGTCGAGGAAGACGCCTTTGCCGAGTTGCGCGCCCGGATGGATGTCGGTCTGGAAAATCTCGGATGACCGGCTCTGCAGATAGAGAGCGACGTTCCGTTTTCCTCCATTCCAATGCCAATGCGCGATGCGATGGGTTTGAATCGCGGCGTAGCCTTTGAAGAAAAGGAAGGGTTCCAGAAGCCGGCTGGAAGCCGGATCGCGCTCCACAGACCGCGGACAGATCTGCGCGGGCGGCCTGCCCGATGGATGCGTCCGCCAGAATGGATTCCAAGAGTATCGGCCTGAGCGCATCAGCGGGCAACGATGGATGGTCGAGCCTTACGGAAAGCCTCAAGATGAGGGCCTCCTCGAAACTCTTGGCTTGGAGCACGGCGGCGTAAAGAGGTTTTAGCGCCCTTTCTTCGATGCACTCCTGCACCGCCTCGGCGCGTAATGTGGTCCAAAGCGTATCGTCTCGATCGCGCGCCGTCCTGTTCAGAAGTTCTGGAGCCTGCGCCTCATCATTCCGCGGCGCAAAACCGGCGTTCGCAGAGTTCTCATTGAAAGGTGCGTTCACGGGCGTGCCCCTGCGTAGATAATCCGAGCTCTAAATTAGCCTCTCCGGTTGCATCAAGAAACAATTTTTCTCAAGAATGGGTCGCTTTTGACAGTAAAAAGGAATGTAAACCAATCAAAACCGAAGTTATGGATCGAATTTATCAAAATGCATGTTCTGTGTGAGAATTTGTTTTCTGTTGAGCCGCCACAGAAGAAAGTCTTGGTCACGCTCTCCAACATATGAGCGGCGCCAGCCGCCCTGCGGCGCTTCTCCCGGTATTCTGAAACATGAAGCAAAAGGGGAATTTTTCGCCATTGTCTGCAATGTGTGCATTTATTTCTTAGAAAGACCGCGCCATTTTGGGATACATACATGCTTCGTGCGGGTTATTCTCAGATCTGGCGAGCCGCAGCCTCCTCGGTCGACTGACGTAAGACAGCAATCTGATATTTGCACCCAATCATAGAATAAGCTTTTTGTCAGAGCTCGTCATTTGATGGTTCTTGAGAATTTTTTATCAAAATGTTCTTTGACTTCGGACCCGAACCGGACGTAGACCGGCGGGTGGCGGCCCGAGGCGCCGTCTTGATTCAGGCTAGCAGGACGACATTTTGACTGGGTATCGTGCGCGTCGCAACAGGGGTTAAGAACTGATGCCGGACATTGCTGAGCCTCTGGCTCTCATTGGCGATACGCCGATGATCGAGCTGACAAGCCTCGATTTTGGCCCCTGCCGAGTTTTCGCAAAGTTGGAAAGTCAGAACCCGACGGGCTCCATCAAGGATCGCATCGCGATGTCGATGGTCGATGCCGCCGAATGTTCTGGCGCGCTGAAGCCAGGAGGCCGGCTCATCGAGGCGACGGCCGGCAACACGGGGCTGGCTCTGGCGCTCGTAGCGGCCCGGCGCGGCTATCACCTGACCCTCGTCATACCCGACAAAATGAGCCGCGAGAAAATCGCCCATGTCCGCGCGATGGGCGCCGAAGTGGTGCTCACCCGCTCGGACGTGCCGAAAGGCCATCCCGAATATTATCAGGACCTCGCCGCGCGCATCGCCAAGGAAACGGGCGCTTTCTACACGGACCAGTTCAACAATCCGAACAATCCCGCGGCGCATGAACGAACCACCGGGCCCGAAATCTGGGAGCAGATGGAAGGCAAGGTCGACGCCATCGTGGCGGGCGTCGGCTCCGGCGGGACGATGACCGGCCTGTCCCGGTTTTTTGCGCGCGTTTCTCCGGCGACCGAACTCGTTCTCGCCGATCCGAAGGGCTCCGTGCTCGCGGACTATATCCATACCGGCACGGTCGGCGAGGCCGGAAGCTGGCTCGTCGAAGGCATCGGCGAGGATTTCATCCCTTCGGTCAGCGATCTTTCCCGTGTCAAGAAGGCGTACACAATTTCGGACGGCGAAAGTTTCGCCGCGGCCCGTACCGTTTTAAGGAAAGAGGGTCTGCTGGCGGGTTCCTCCTCCGGCACGCTGATCGCCGCCGCCCAGCGCTATTGCCTCGAACAGACCGAGCCGAAGCGGGTGGTCACGTTCATCTGCGATTCCGGCAACAAGTATCTGTCGAAAATGTACGACGACCGCTGGATGGTCGAGCAAGGGCTTTTGCAGCGGCCGGGCCACGGCGATCTTCGCGATCTCATCGCGCGCCGCTTTGACGAGGGCGCCGTCGTGACCGTGGGGGCCGACGATACGTTGCAAACGGCCTACGGCCGCATGAAACTGTATGACGTATCGCAGGTTCCCGTGCTCGATGGCGACCGCTGCGTGGGCCTTCTGGATGAGTCCGACCTGCTTGTCGCGCTCACGCAAGGGACGCTGGATTTCAAGCTCCCGGTCAAGCAAGCCATGGCCGCCAAGGTCGAAACCGTCTCTCCCGATACCCCGCCGGAGAACCTCCTTCCCCTCTTCAACCGGGGAATGGTCGCCGTTGTCGTCGATGGCGAGCACTTCCTTGGCCTCATCACCCGCATCGATCTCCTCAACCACCTGCGCAGAAAGCTGGACTGATTTGTCAAAACGCTCACAGAAGGCGAGGCCGGCCACGCTGGCGGTCCATGCCGGCAGCATACCGGACCCCCGTACCGGCGCAGTGATGACGCCGATCTATGCCTCTGCAACCTTCGCGCAATCCTCGCCCGGCGCGCATACAGGCTGGGAATATGCCCGGACCGGAAATCCCACGCGCGCGGCCTTCGAGCAGGCGGTTGCCGAGCTGGAGGGCGGCGTTGCGGGCTTTGCCTTCGCGTCGGGGATGGCGGCCGAAGCCACGCTGCTCGAGCTTCTCGACCAGGGAAGCCACGTGATCGCCAGCGACGATCTTTACGGCGGCACCTGGCGGCTGTTCGAGCGCGTGCGCAAGCGCTCGGCCGGGCTTTCCGTTACCTTCGTGGACCCAACAGACCTCGATGCGTTCACGGCGGCCGTCACGCCCGAAACCCGGATGATCTGGGTCGAGTCGCCGACCAATCCCCTGCTCAAAGTTGTGGATCTCGCCGCCATCGCGAAGATCGGCAAATCGGCCGGCGTGCTCACGGTTGCGGATTCGACCTTTGCCTCGCCGATGATCCAGCGCCCGCTCGATCTCGGGTTCGACATTGTGGTCCATTCGGCCACGAAATATTTGAGCGGCCACTCCGACATCGTGGCGGGCGTGCTGGCTCTGCGGGATCAGGACTTGGCGGACCGCATCCGGTTTCTGCAAAATGCGACGGGCGCAGTCCTCGACCCGTTCCCGGCCTTCCTCGCGTCGCGCGGCCTGAAGACGCTCGCGCTCCGCATGGAGCGTCACTCGGCCAATGCGCTCGCTGTCGCTCAACATCTGGAAGGCCACCCGAAGCTCAGGCGCGTGATCTATCCCGGCCTCAAAAGCCATCCGCAGCATGCGCTCGCAGCCCGGCAGATGAAGGGCTTCGGCGGCATGGTGACGATTGAGCTCGATGCGGAAGAGAAGGGCGTCCGGCGTATGCTGGAATCGCTCAAGCTTTTTACGCTGGCGGAGAGCCTGGGCGGCGTCGAAAGCCTCGCCGGTCATCCACTTACCATGAGCCACGGTTCGCTTCCCCAGGAACGCCGGGCGGAACTCGGCATCGGCTGGGGGATGGTGCGGCTCTCGATCGGGATTGAAGATCCCGCCGATTTGATCGGGGACCTCGACCAGGCGCTGGGCCGCGTTTGAGGTGATCGAAATAGTCAGTGCTGGGCGAAAAATGAGGGCATCAAGAGCAGGCCCGCTGTGCAAATCGCGATGCCGTAAGGAAAAATCCCGCGCTGAGCCCAGGTCCTGAGGCGCCGCGACGGGATGTAATTCTGGGCGGATGGCCAAACAGCCATCGATGTGCGCGTGATCAGGAGCAGGCCTGCGAAAAGGCCGCCCGCAAACGTCATGACGATCAGGAAAACAAATCCGTTTTGAGGGCCGGCCCAAAGCATAAGAGCGCTGATGAGCTTGATGTCGCCTGCGCCCATCAAGCCTGCGGCAAAGATGCCGAAGCCCAAGAGAAGTGCGCTGCCGGCGACGATAATATGTTTCGTGAGGCCGTCCGTCGGCCCAAAAAGCAGATAATTAAGAAGAAAAAGAGCGAGGACGATCACCGAAACGGCGTTTGGGATCTTCAGGCTCTTTATATCTGAGGCACACCCATAACAAAGGGTCGCCGCGTATACGATCTTGATAATTATCTGAAAATTTTCTGAATGCCAGAGATACGCCAAATACATTGATGGAAAAGAGCCTGATGGGTGGGCAATTGACGGTGCGACGGTATTCAATCGCGAGCGCGGCGGCAACGGCGGGCGTCTTGCTTTCCCCTGCCGTGATCAGGGCCGCCATCATCGTCCCAGGACGCCGGACGCTCACCACACAAAAAAGAGGGCCGTTCAAAGAACGGCCCCAAGTCTAGGGAGGAAACGCCCAAGGAGGGCATGCAGCACGCAGATGCATGCTGCAGTGCAATATATATAGTGCAATGCACAAAAAGTCAATCCTGCCGCGAAGTCCTGGAATTTCAGTCCACTTAGAATTGCCAAGGCGACGCCTGCTAAGCCTGCGCTCAGCGGGCCTTCCTCCTTAGAGCGGCGGCTCTATGCCGCCTTCCTTCTGGCAAGTGATGCTTGCTTCCTCGAGATCCAACTCCCGTTCCATGCGGCGGCGGAACTCGTCGGTGATCCGCCCCTCTTGCAGAAGATTGAAGATGAATTTCCTCTCGGCATCGATCAGCTCGGAGCGTAGGCTCGGACCGAGGGTCATCTCGGCCCCATCGGCTTTGCTTGAAGGATAATGCAGTCGACTCACCCGATAATCGTGGCGCGTTTGGAGGGCGGAGAGCACGCCTTCTGGAACGTCGTTCCCGTTTGCGAGTTCATCGAGCCGCAATTTCGCGACCTTGAGCGCGTCCTGCCTCGCCCGATGTTCAGCCTCCTTCTCCTGCCGGCGTTCGATGATGCTATCGCGATGCAGCCCGAGCCAGAGAACGAGCCGCGGCAGGAGCAAGCCTTGCCCGATAAGCGTCAAAACGATGGCGCCGAATGTGATGAAGAGAATGAGGTCACGATAAGGGAAGGGGGCGCCGCTCGCTGTGTAGAACGGAATCCCGAGAGCCGCCGCGAGCGAAACGACACCCCTAATGCCGACAAACCCCAGGAGGAAGGCCCACTGCCAAGGCGGGGAGGGGTCTCGCTTCGCAAGCGCGGGGCTGAGCCAACGCGGCACGTAAACCGCCGGAAACACCCAGATGAACCGTGCAACGACGGCAATTCCAACGGTCAAGAGGATGCCAAAGGCGAGCTCCGCCGGTGAAAACTCATCCATGCGATCGATCAGCGACCGCGCCTGAAGGCCCATGACAAGAAAGATCAGCCCTTCGAGGTAATAGATCACGAGATCCCAGAAAAAGATCCCCTGAAGACGCGTCGCCGCCGGGATGAGGAGAGGACCATTCCAGCTGACATACAGCCCGGCCGCAACGGTCGCGAGAACGCCAGACCCTCCCAATTCAGCCGGAATCCAGTAGGCGACATAGGGCGTCATCAACGATAAAGTGATTTCGACGCGCGGATCGCGAGCCCATTGGCGCAGGCGCAGACTGAGCCAGCCAATTCCGATTCCGTAGGCGATTTCCCCGACGATGATGAGCGCGAAGGTGCCTGTGGCTTGGGAAAACGAGAAAAGTCCTGTGCTGACGGCTGCAACGGCGAAGCGATAGAGGATCAGCGCCGTTGCGTCATTGGCAAGACCTTCGCCTTCGAGGACGACAACAAGGCGACGGGGAAGACCCAGGCGGCGCGCGATCGCAAGAGGGGCGACCACGTCGGGCGGCGCAATGATGGCGCCTAGCACGAAGGCGACGGCCCATGGCAGACCCAGAAGCCAATGAGCGGCTGCAGCAACGGCGCAAGCGGTGAAGATGACGCATCCAATCGCAAACAAGGCGATGGGCCTGAGATTGAAGCGGAACTCCCGCCAACTCATTGCCACGCCCGCTGAATAGATCAGAGGTGGCAAAACGCCCAGCAGCACAAGCTCCGGCGCCAGTTCCAGCCTTGGCAAGCGAGGTATCAGCGCGAGCACGACGCCGGCCACGACGAGAAGGATCGATGGAGCGATGTCGAGCCTCCGCGCGGCAATCGCCACCGCAACGAGAACGGCGAAAAGCAGTAATACCATTTGAAGTGTGGAGGTCATTGAGATCACTCTTGCGGTGGAGAAGGGGATCGACCGCTGGCTTGAGAACAGCCGAGCGCCTGAAGTGATCATCGAACACGCAGGAAGGGAATCTTGGCGCCCGGACAGTCAACGCGTCTATCGTCTGATCGAGATCCAAGGCGATCAAGACTGTCGGGCAAAGGCAGCTCTGAGTGACCGGCTGCGGCAGGCAGGCGTCCTGTTCAAGGTTGCGAACGTGGCGACCGAGCCTTCACCTGTGCATAGCTCTAATGATCCCCGCCTCAGATGGCGCGCCATCCAAATTGGTCGCCAGAGCCGTATGAACGGCGGGGATGTTTGCGGCGGCCGGAAATCGAACCGGCGGCCGCGCTTCCGTTTTAGTAATTGCAGGCTGCCCAGCTGCGGCAAATCGGAACGCCGCCACGATAATAGGAGCTGGTGCACACCCTGCCGTTAACACAGGCCGCGCTCCAATTGGTTGGCGTAAAAATCGAGCTCGTGCTGGCGACCGCAGCTCCATCGCCATAACCGGGCCGGACCGGATAATCACGATTCGCGTAATATTGAGGGAAGTAGCTTGTCGAGCCGTTGTAGCCGTCAGCTACGACAGGCCGGGTTGGGTAATAGCGACGGGAGTAATATTGAGAGTCATAGCTTGTCGAACCGTAATATCCGTCAGCTACAACAGGGCGAGCCGGATAATAGCGATGCGCATAGGATCGAGGATAGTAACCCGCCGCGCCATAGTATCCTCTGCCAGCATAAGTGCGAGGCCGGTAATAACGAGGCGCATAACTGTGTGAGCGATGACCCGCCGCGCCATAGTAGCCGCGCCGCGCCTCGTTCGTGTGGCCGACAACTCCGTGGGCTCCGTAGACGTTGCCGCGTCTTTCAGTGGGTCGCCGTTCGTTGTAGACCGCTTTAGCAATGCTAGGCTGGTCGTCCGAGCTTTCGGCCGAAGTCCCTTGCGCCGCCGCCGTCACCGCCCCGATATTTGCTGAACGCCAAACGCCAGCAACGCCGCGGCGGCCAACCGAAAACTTTCCGCTTACTCATGCATACCTCCCCGTCGAAAATACCGTCACCGCTTTAGCGGAAACTTTCCGGTTCGAAAAGGCAGAAGAACATGCGGAAGAATATGATGTGCATAACAACCCATCGCATGAAGATCACCCGTTCCGGGCTTTCTTGCCGGAGCGGCGCGGAAGAACACGGCGCAAAGCGCGACTGCGCCCCGCGGTCTGTCGGCTTCATGGCTGGGTGTAAATGCCTATCGTCTTAGCGACAGGGAAGCCGATCCGCTTCCGCTCGCTATCGATACCGATTGGGTATTCCCATGGACGACGACATGGATGCTGCCGCTCGTATTATACTGGGTGTTGAAGAACGTCCCGGCGTAGCTGTTGGCGCTTGTTTTGCGAAGGCGCGCGAACTGGGAGATGCTTCCCGATGGGGTCGCGCAGGTCGCATTAACCGAGATGGTGGATGAGCCGCCGAATAGCTGGCTTGGCATCTGGCTCGTTCGCGCCCGCCTGTTACGTAAGCCACTACCCCGCCGCCAATCCAGGTGCCCGCAAGCGTGGCGCTCTCGCTTCGCGCTTCAGGTGCGGCCAATAAGCTGAGCGAAATCGCGGCGGCGATTGCCCAGTACTTTCTGCCTTTGCGAAACTGTGCGTGATATGCGCTCATTATATCTCTCCCCAAATATTACCTTTTCAGCGTCCGAAGAATGACGGCGATGGTTGTCTTAAATCAGCGTTAGAACTATTCGCAGCCGCGATGCAACCGTAAGTTCCGCGCCGATTGCGAGATTCAAAAGAATGGAAAGTAGGGCATGCCCGGAAAAACGAACATATCCGGTGGCCCTGGCTGGAATTCCTCTGCGAAGTGGTGGCGCCGGGTTCTGGCCCGGACCTTATGCTGCGGACGCCTCATTTCGGGCGACGGGCGCCTCTTCGCTCTTCGCTACGTCCTGAGATCGTGAAGATTGCGGCGGCAGGTATGATCCTTCACTGTCCTGTGGAGCAGCTGAGGCGGCGCTCGTGATCATGACGGCCGCGATGGCGGCAAGGAAGGCGCGGTCTTTTGCTTGACGCATGGCTCGAACCTCATCTCGTGCGCTCGCTAAAAGCATCCGAGCATGAGAGGAGCATGCCTAAGAGAACCCGCCCCTTGTAGGGCTTAATAAAGTCATTTTCTTGATTCGACCGGTTCATGGCGGCGCGAGCAGATGCTCGCGGCTAATAATGCGAAGCCGAAAATAATTAAATTTTCGGGCGGGGGAGCCACCGACCCGCGCCGAAATAAGATTTAGTTTTCGATTTTTAGTTTCTAAGCGGACCTCGGAAGAAGCCCCCACCCCACTGTGCTACCCGGCTAAATGCCGGGTATCGCTACATATTTTGGGTTACCAGCCCCAGCCTGGACGACCCCAGCCGCCGCCGCCACCCCAGCCGCCGCCGCCCCAGCCGCCACCCCAGCCGCCGCCGCCCCAGCCCCATGAACGGCCCGGCCACCAGCGAACGCCACAGCCATAGCCGTAGTAGCCGCAAGGACGCCAACACGGGCGCCAGCCGCAGCCACAACCGCCGCAGCCACCGCCACCCCAGCCGCCACCGCCGCCCCAGCCGCAACCGCCACCCCAGCAAACCTTCTCAACCGAACCGCTAGTTGCCATAGCCTGTTCAGTCTGCACGGAAGCCGGTGAAAGCGGAGCTGCTTGCGCGGAAACGCTGAGCATCGCTCCAATCGCGATGAACGCAGCAACTATATATTTCATGACATGTACCTTCTGCTTCACGCTCCTTTCCTCGACAATTTTATAATATATCAAAAGATGGCTTTCGCGCGATTGAAATGATTAGATTGAGGTGAATTTTTTGCTTATGCACCAGGCGTTTGTATCGATTTCGAGTGGAGAGAAAGGTTAATTGCAACCAAAAAGATGTAAATTGTAACTTTATTTACCGAAAAATGGGAAATCGTAAAGCTTGTGACGAAACTTTTCGGCAAGCAAGCATTAACAGATCTCGGCTAACGCACCCCGGCTCGGGGCCGCCCCCGGGGCTTTTTGCTGGCCGATACATTTTTTGAGGTGACGCCGGAAGCGTGGACCGCCTCTGCAAAGTCTTTACGCGGTCTTGGGCCAGGTCCGAATGAAGCCCTCCGGGTCAAGGGGCGCTGGCGGTTTTGGCATCGCTTTCGGTGTGCCTATATAAAGAAGAGCGGCGATGGCCTCCGAGGCTTCAAGGCCGAGCGCTTCTTTGACGCTCGCATCATAGGCCGCCTCGCCGGTTTTCCACATCGCGGCGAAGCCAAGCGCGTGACATGCGAGCATGATGTTCTGGGCGGCCGCTCCCGCCGAGAGGATTTGTTCGACCACAGGGATTTTGGACGGCTCTGCTATTCGGGCCACTGCAACGAGAAGCAAAGGCCCGCGTAATGGTTTCTGCCGCTCGCGCTCCAGGAGTTCGGGCGCCGCCTTGGGATTGCGGCGTTGGAGGGCTGACGCAAAAACATCGCCGAGGCGTTGTCTGCCTTCCCCGCGAATGGCGATGAAGCGCCAGGGATGCAGTCTGCCATGATCTGGGGCCCGCAAGGCGGCGGCCACAATCCTGCGCAAGGTTTCGTCATCGGGAGCAGGGTCGCCGATGTCTATTGGACTGACCCGCGTTATGAGCGCTTCGTAGGCATCCATTGAAGTCCCCTCGATCGGTAAGGCGGGGATTTCGTAGCACGGAGGCCGTTATGCAAAAAAGCAAAACCTAACCGGACCGGCCTGGCAGCTCGATTTCGCCCTCGACGACGTGGTTCAGATCGGTCCCTTCCGCCGTCAGAACGGCGCGAACCTTGAGCTTCCTTGAAGCGAGATGCGTTTCGCGGACGACACGCTCGATTTCCTGCTGCGACGTGACGCCCACCTGCTTCAGGAATTTTCGCAGCGACATGTTGAACCGGTCTTCGTCCATGACATCCTCCCGAGACTTTATTGAAGAGTATCTGAAAGATCGGCGCCTCAAACGCATCGTCAATGACGATTCCTCTTAAGCGGCGCCCGCGTGTTTCGCGATGACAAGGGTGATATCATCGACCGCCCTAGTCGTCGGTTCAGAGACCAGGTGACAGACATCTGGCAAAGCTGGTGCGCGCCACTGTTTCGTTCAACCTCCTCCAGAAGCTCTCTCAGGCGGTTCGTCGTTAGTATGCTTTGGGGCGGCTGGGAGTTTCCACTAAACCATCAGTGTAAAGAATAAGCGATCCCTCCGCGAAGAAGGTATCGCTTTGCTCTCATAGACTGCATTCGGAACGATGCCGAGAGGCAGGCTCGACTGAGAAATGACCTCGAACGGATGAAGGGGCGATGCGCGATAGAGTTGCGGAGGGGCGCCTGCTGAAGCGTATTCTATTTCTGCATTGCGAAGTCGATCATTGCGCAGAACATCGTTGCGAACCGGCCAGTGGGCAGCACTTCGCACAGTCTTTGGTTCAGTTTTCGCAGGAAGGATTCAGGCCTTTCGGTCCGCTGCCACATCATATGCGCAAAGGAATGGAAACGAGCTGCGTTGAGCGCCGCCGCAACGCCGTGACCTGTAAAGTCAGCAATATAAATCATGACACGCTGGGGGCGGGTCATGTCGATGCCCCAGATATCCCCGCCTACGCCATTGAGTTGATTGTAATAACTCGACACGTCCAGCGGGCAGTGGGCCTGGATCTGCGCAATGCGCGCAGCGCTTGGAAGCATATCATTCTGAAGGGCGACGGCGCTCGCAAGCTGCTCGTCAAGCTCTAAAGTCACGCAATGACTATTGAGGATTGAGACTGCAATCTGGCTGAGGTCGATGAGGGTGCGTATATCATTTTCATTAAAGCAGCGCGGTTTCCTGTCAGCGGCGCACAATGCGCCGATCCGGATCCCGGTGACGTCTCAAGCGGGATTCCGACGTAGGATTTAATGCCTTGTTCGCACGTCACGAGCGGATTAGAGAAAAGCGCGGATCATTGTCGGCATTTTCGATGACAAAGGGCTTTGATGTCATGATCGCCTGGGCGCAGAAGGAAACCTCCCTTGCCGTCCGATCGATATTGAGCCCGAACTGGCCCGCATATGTTTGTTCGTTCTCGCCGACAAGCGAAACGAGGGAACTGGATGTTCCAAGCAACCTCGCTGTAATGGCGCACAGTTCGCTGAGGGGAGAGCCAGCTCCACATTCACCGAAGCGCAGCCGTCGAAGTTCCTTGAGGCGCTGGCGCTCATTAGATGGAATAGGGAAGCCTATCATGCGCGCGATCCACCTTAATAACGACTAAACAACCGGACGCTCGGCTTTGGCCTGCATGCCTCCGGCGCAGACGTCAGCGATTAATGACACCGAATCCGGTTCGATCACTTCGCTGCGCTCACCGGAAAAGCCAAAGGGCGTCATCCGGATCGCTGCAAATGCCAGTGCTCTGCGATCCTGCACAGGCGTAGTTGCCCTCCCGGGACGACGAGGCTGGCGACGATCCAACTGATTTCGTATGGATCCTGATTGAGTGCTTCGGCGTCCGCGGAAATGTCTTTGTACCACGCCGATTCTGCGTGTGAGTTCTCTTACAAAGTCCGAGGCAATTGAAGGTTCTGGGCTCGATCGGGTCATGCGCGCCTCCGCTCACGAACGGAGCGAGCCATTGTTGCCGAAAGGGTCGGTTGGACCGCGAACTTTGCCGAACTGCTTCTGCCATGTGGCATCATAGTTGTGGCGACTGTTCCAGACTTCATCGAAGTCGTCGTAATGCGGCTGCATGATACACCCTGGTCAGTGCCTCGTGGAGCGCCTCTACATTCACCGCGACAGCGCGGTCGACGGCCGGGTCAAATCCGAAGTCGCTGCTGAGCGATTGAAAGTTCCGACGAAAACCAGCCCGACGATCGCACCCGCCTCGTCGATCACGTGGAGCTGGAGTTGCGGCCGACAATGTCGTTTGTGGTCACGAGTTCATGGGCTGATCCATATCGAGGATGGCCTTCGCAGCGATCCAGTCCTCCGCATTGATAGGGAGACACCCCTGTCGCGCGCTCGAACAGCCCTCCGATCCGGGCACGGTTCCAGAAAATCGTCGCCGCCAGAGCCTTTCACCGTGCCGTAGGAGATCCGCATCGTGAAGGTGGCGAGGGTACATTCGATGTTTCGAAAAACTTCTGAAACGCGCATCGGCCATGTGGCTGCTGACCTAGTTCAGCGGCGCGGCCAAACTGGCTCCGAAGTCCTTGCCAACCCTACGAAAATCGGGGTCGAGAGCGCGCGACCTGGCTGATCATGGGAACGGAGGAAGGCGACCTGATGCTGCCGCCTTCAAGAAGTGCTTGCGGATGGCTACGTGACCGAGCTTGGAGCGATCGACCAGTTCTTCCGCCGACTTCTGCAGCCATGCCTCACCGAAGGATCCGCGGACAAAAAGGATCGTCGGGGCCGAGAATCTCCCGGAGCTTCGTCAGCGAAAAGGTCAGGGTCAGCTTTCGGAAGCTGCAGACAGGACGACGGATTCGCCAGGATTGATCGCCGAGACTTGGACAAATGCGTTGAGGATCTTCCGGGAGCCGCTTCTGCTCCGGAGGATTTCGCCGCTGCGAGCGGACGACAGCCATCGCATCGCCAAAAAGGGAGGGTGCCGAAGGCGGCGTGGCCCTCGGCATACGCGTAGTGTTCACTTTCGATTTCAGCGTTTCAGCGTGTCGCGAACGGCGTCCGAGGCCGCGCCAGCCTCGCTGGCAAGGCAGGGGCATTGCCAACCTTGGCGTGGAGTTGTTTTCTTCTTCCGTCTTCGCCATGATCAGTGCTGGTTCCATCACCGCCTCCGTCACCTTTCCGTGCCTTGAGCGAGCTTCCAAACGCCGAAAAGCTGGTCGTGGCAATGCGCTTTTCTTCGGCCCCCTTTGTCCGGAATTCCGTAAGCAAACCCCTCAGCTCCGAAAGCCGGAACAGGGAACGCGGGAGAGCGACATCGCGGTCGTATTCAAGCTCGGCGACGGTATCGAGGCGCTGCGTGGAGCCCGGATTGCCGACCGTGAAGGTGAGGTCGCCCGGCTTCACATCCTCGGGCGCATAAGGGAAGTAATTCGCAGCGGTATCGAGCGGCTTGCCGTTCTGGTAGACCCTGAAGGTAGCTCACGTCGAGATCGAAGCGGGGAAACTCGAAATTGTCCGGATCGCCGCCAAAAAATGCGATCGCCTGCTCGGGTGCAAAAACAAGGCGGATGTCCTGGAAGCGGCGATATTTGTAGAGGTTATAGACCCCGCCATCGTAGAGTTCGACGACGTCGCAGCGGAGCGCATCATCGCCGCCCGAACATTCTTTGGCGATCGCGGCTTTAACGGCGCGCTTAGCGTCCGTAAAGTTTGCGCCCTCTTTCCCATCAATGGCCTCTCGAACACGGGCTGTCACGTCGCCGATGCCGACAAGCTGATTGAGTTCGTAGTCCGGGCATTTGGCCTCGTCCTTCTCCTCTTTTGCATAGAAACCCGTTGTGAAGAGGTCTTTCTCGCTCGTCGAAAGCTGCTCCAGGCATTCCTCGGCGCAATGGTGGTTGGTCTGCACGAGGCCTCTTGATGAGACGAAAGCGGCCGAACATCCCTGCGCGAGCCTCACCGCAGACAGCCGCGCGCGGTCGAGCCACTTCTGATCGGGCCGAAAACCGTAAAGCGTTTCGACGCGATCCGAGGGGAAATTATCAAGAAGCCACATGCCTTCATCGGCCCTTGCCGGGAAGGAGCAGTTCACAAGAAAAGCCAGGCAAACGAAGACAATTTTACGTGGCATCGAACGATCCATGAAAAGGGTCAGTCTGTAAGGACTTACGGAGAGGCTTATTGAGGAGCATGATCGACAGACCTGCGGCGGCGGCCACGCCTGCGATCATGAGGAAGAAGTTGGGCTTCTCCATGCTGCTCCAACAGGAGCCGAGCCACCCGGCCAGGAAATTGCCCAAGAAGCTCGTGGAGAGCCAGACCCCCATCATCATCGATAATATGCGCGCCGGCGCTACTTTCGAGACGAGCGACAACCCGACGGGGGACAGATAAAGCTCTCCAATCGTAATGATGGCGAAGTACAGGAACAGCCAAAGCCAACTCGATTTGCCGCTCGGGCCAAGATAGAGAGCGGCGGCGACCATCACGAGGTAGGAGAGCGCGACGATGAAACAGCCCATCGCCATCTTGGTCACGGTTGACGGTTCCCGCCCCCTTCGCGACTGGATCGCCCATAGCTCCACGATCAGCGGCGTGAAGGCGAAAATCATGAACGGGTTGAACGCCTGGAACCACGTCACCGGGATCTCCGCCTTGCCAGAACAGAAGGTTGATGGAACGGTCGGTGAAGCTGTCGGCCCACAGCGCGACAGTGTCGCCCTGCTGCTGCGTAGGTCGCCCAGAACAGCGTGTTCGGCAAGAAGAGGATCAACAGCGCGAAGATCGCGCGCCAATCGTCCCGGCTCATCGGGTTGTGCTCGACATGCGCGGCTTTGGCCTTCTGCAACTCGTCCGGGGGCAACTCGCGAAGCCCACGCAGATAAATCAGAAGCCCGATCACCATGCCGACGCCCGCCGCGCCGAAGCCGTAGTGCCAGCCCCATTTCTCGCCCAGCGTCCCGCAGATGAGCGGCGCGAGAAAGGCCCCCACATTGATGCCCACATAGAAAATGGAGTAAGCGCTGTCGCGGCGCGGATCGCCTTCCTTGTAGAGGCCGCCGACTTGCGTCGAGATATTTGGCTTGAAGAGGCCATTTGCCAGGATCAGCGTCAGCAGCGCGAAAAGCAAAAGCGGCTCGAACGCCATCATGAAGTGCCCGATCGCCATCAAAGTCGCCCCGATGACCACGGTCTTGCGCTGGCCGAGCACCCGGTCGGCGAGCAGCCCCCCAAAGATCGGGGTGAGATAGACAAGGGCCGTGTAGGTTCCATAAATCTGCGAAGCGAAGGGCTGCGCTTCGAGCGGCCCGAAGATCGTTTCAAGACCGCCTTTCAACGTGGAAAGCCCGATCACCTGAGAGGAATTCTCGGGCAGCAGCACATGTTTTACGAGATAGAGGACGAGCAAGGCGCGCATCCCATAATAGGAGAAGCGCTCCCACATCTCGGTCGCGAACAGAAAGGACAGCCCGCGCGGGTGGCCGAAAAGCTGTTTGGGTTCTACATCGGAGGATTCGGTTTTGGCTTCCATGGTTATCCCTCGCAAGGGGGACTAGCCTTGCGGCGTGGATTAAGCAAGCCGCGTTCGCGGAGGATGGGCATGAAACTCGTGAAGTCCGCGTGAGAATTTCTCAATCTCATATTTCCCATTGCCGCGAACCAATCCGCGACGATTTCGAGGCATACTCATGGAAACATTCCAATGAAGGCTTGGCTTCAAACCCATCACGGCAAGCTGCAGTTCGGCCTTCGCATGACGGTGGCCGCGCTTTTAAGCTACGGGCTTGGCGAAGCCCTGGGATTAGCTCAGGTCTACTGGGCGGTGCTGTCGTCTGTGATTGTCATCCAGGGAAGCGTTGGCGGTTCGCTGAGGACAGGTCTCTATCGCCTCGTTGGCACGGTGGGAGGAGCGTTCTGGGGCGCGGTCGTGGCTGGCCTGATGCCGCATGGCAATCCCGTGGCGCTCGCGCTCGCGCTTTTCGTGGCGATTGCGCCGCTGTCGGTGGTCACCGCTTTCCGAATGGACTACCGCGTCGCTCCTATCACGGCGATTATCGTTCTGATGGGCGCGGCGCTTCAGCAGGCTGCTCCCTTTTCCGCGGCGCTGGAGCGGGTTTTCGAGATTACCCTTGGCAGCGCGGTCGCCGTCGCGGTGGCGCTTTTTCTTTTTCCGGCTCGCGCTCATGCCCTCTTGGCGCGATCTGTCAGCGAAGCGGTCGCCGATATGGCCCGCATCGTCTCTATGCTGGCGCAGGCCCACGGCCAGGGCGTGGACCGGGAGGCCCTCCTGAAGATTTCAAGCTGCGCTGCGGCGCGGCCATCGCAAAAGCAGAGTTGAGGGCTGGGGAGGCGAAGATAGAGCGCGCCAACCGCCTCGCCGACGGCCCCGATCCGGAGCCGCTTTCCCGCACGCTTCGCCGTCTTCGGCACGACATGGCCATGCTGGCGCGTGCCCTCGTTGCGCCCTTCCCGGAAGCGATGCAGAGTCCCTTTTGTGAACGCGTTGACTGCCGTGCTTCATGCTCTTGAGGCTTGGCTTTCGGCTATGGCGGACTCGCTTTCTTCCCGGAAGGAAGCGCCGAGCCTGCATGACATGAAGGCGGCCCTGGAAGATCTCCGCAGCGCGATAGCACAGGTGAGCGAGAAGCGGTTTGCCACCTCCACCGAAAGGGAGGACATCCGGCGGGTTTTCGTCCTGCTCTTCATATTCGATCAAATGGCGCAGAACTTGCGCGACTTGGCCGACCGCGCCCGCGAATTGGCGCAGAACGGGCAGGAGCGCGCGCCGTAAGGTTCTTCATTGAGTGAAATTATCATCATGTTGACGCTATCCAGGTCTAATCCGCCTGCCGCAGGCCGAATTAAGCGAGTTGTAACCCGAGTTCGGCATTGTATGCATACGTGTGAGGGTTCACGATGTGGCGTGCGGTCCGTTTGTTGTTGTTTTGTGCAGCCTTGGGGGGCTGCTCGGCGACGTCGGGCGGCATTGCATCTCTGACGAGCATAGGAGGAGGCGGCTCTTCCGACATGCCATCAAAGGCGCCGTGACGCCAGCATCGCAAAGCTCAAGCAGCGGCGGCATTTGGGCGAATTTCTCGTCGACCTTCAGCTCCGGCGATCAGCCTGCGCAAGCTTCGCAAAAAGGCGGCGATGACATGGCGCCGGGACTGGACCCGAACGAGGCGCTTGGCCTTGTAAACGAGTACCGGTTATCCAAAGGCCTTCCTGCCCTTTCTTTGGAAAGCCGCGCCACGGCGGCGGCGGCAATTCTCGCCAAAGACATGGCCAACCACGATCAGATGTCTCACCTTGGCCCGAACGGAGCCGATCTTCAGAAGCGTCTGACCATGTCGGGATACCGCTTCAAGGTCGCGGCGGAAAATGTCAGCGTCGGCCAGAGGTCCTTTGCCCAAATCGTCGAGGGGTGGAAACAAAGCCCGCCTCACAGCCGAAACTTGCTGCTCGCCGATGCGAAGCATATGGGCATCGCCTACGAGTATAAGCCGGACACGAAGTTTAAGACGTATTGGACGCTGGTTGTGGCCGCGCCTTAATTCAGGTCAATGAAACGGACGTAGTCCGGCTGTAACGATCCTGTGTTAAACTGCATATCTCCTGGCAGAGGCGCGACCTGGATCGGTGATGAGCACCACAATCTCTACGGCTTACCTGCCGCAAGGCATCGCGGCGTTTCCCCGAGGACATAGCAGAGCGTTGGCTTTATCGGCGCTCGGCGTCGTTTTCGGCGATATCGGCACAAGTCCGCTCTACACCTTGAAAGTCGTGCTCGGCGCGACCGGCGCGCAGGTTGCCGATCGCGCCATGGTGCTTGGCGGCCTCTCCCTCATTTTCTGGACGCTGATCATCGTAACGACGATCAAGTATGTCGGCGTGGCCATGCGGGTCGATAACCACGGCGAAGGCGGGATCATGGCGTTGATGGCGCTTCTCGGCGGCCGAAAAGGTCTTGGAAAGGCGCGCACGAAGAAGAAAACGTTCATCGTCGGGGTGGGCCTGATCGGCGCCTCGCTCATCTACGGGGACGGCGTGATTACGCCGGCCATTTCCGTGCTGTCCGCGCTCGAAGGGCTTTCGATCGTAATGAGCCATCTGGATGCGTATGTGGTGCCGGCGACAGTCCTCATTCTCATTCTTTTATTCCTTTTCCAACCGCAGGGCACGGCGCGTATCGGCAATTTGTTCGGGCCCATCATGGCCATATGGTTCCTGGCGCTCGGCGCGCTTGGCCTTTGGGGGATCGCTCAGAACGCCACGGTGCTCGCGGCCGTCAACCCGCTGTATGGCCTCCATTATCTTGTATCCGGGGGAATGACATCCTTCTTCGTTCTCGGCGCGGTCTTTCTCTGCGTCACAGGCGCCGAGGCGCTTTACGCAGACATGGGCCACTTTGGGTGCGGCCCGATTCGCCTGGCCTGGTTCAGCGTCGTGTTCCCCTGCCTCGTTCTGAATTATGCCGGCCAGTCCGCCCTTGTGCTGAACGGCTCTCCGATCACCGAGAACACGTTTTACGCTCTCTGCCCAAGAGTGGTTCTGGCGCCCTTCGTCATCCTGGCGACGGTAGCCACCATCATTGCGAGCCAGGCGATCATAACCGGCGCTTTCTCGATGACAAGGCAAGCCATCCAGCTCGGCTGGCTGCCCCGCCTTAAGATCACGCAAACCTCCGCGCTTGGTTATGGCCAAATCTATATTGGCGCCGTGAACTGGACCATGATGGTCATCACCATCGGCCTCACGATCGCTTTCCGGAAATCCGATAACCTTGCAGCCGCTTATGGCATCGCTGTTTCGGGCACGATGCTTATGACCTCGATGCTTCTCTACATCGCCATGGTTGAAAAGCTGAATTGGGGCGTGCCGAAAAGCGCTGCCGTGGCCGGATGTTTCATTCTCGTCGACAGCGCGTTCCTCATCGCAAACTCGGCAAAGATCCTGGACGGTGGATACATCCCCATTGCCCTTGCCGCTATCGTCTATGGCGTGATGTGGGTCTGGCACTCCGGGCGCGATGCCGTGGCGCAGGTTCTCAAGTCGAAAAATCAGCGGACCGACACATTCCTCAATCACCTCGCCGCAAAGGGAGTTCCCCGCGTGCCCGGAACTGCGATTTTCCTCACGCGCTCCAAGGAAGGCGTGCCGCCGGTCATGTCCTGGCACGTCAAACACAATCGCGCGCTCCATGAGCGGATCATGGTCATCAATGTGTCGATCGAGCCCGTGCCCTTCATTCACCCGACCGATCGCTTCCGCTTCTTCGAGGAAGCGCCGAATTTCTGGAGGGCCACCGTGCATTACGGCTTCATGGAGCGGCCTGAGATCCCTCCCATCCTTGAAGAAGCGAATGCGGAAGGCTGCGATCTCGATTTGAGCGACGTGACCTACTATGTAGGCCGGGAGACAGTTGTTTCGCGTCCCGACGGCACAGGACTTCCCAAATGGCAGCAGGTCATTTTCGCCGCCATGGAGCGCAACGGCAATCAAGCCACCGACTTTTTCCGGCTGCCTGTCGATCAGGTGGTGGAAATAGGGCGGCAGGTCGCAGTCTAGGCGGACTTTACCGCGACGGCTAACGGACTGCCGTCATCCCGGAAAAGCGAAGCCTATCCGGGATCGCAACAAGTAGAGCGCCTATCTTTTTGCAATCCCGGCTCAGCGCTTTCCTTGGCCGGGATGACGACCGTTGGGAGGCTCGCCATGTGCGGACGTTTTACGCAGGCTTTTACATGGGCGGAGGTTGTCGCCTTTTATCAGCTCGTAGACGAGATCGCGCCGTCGTTATCCGCTTCGTGGAATGTCGCTCCGACGCATAACGCTGGCGTGATCGTTCTTGGCCGCGACGGTCTTCGCTTCCAGCCCATGCGCTGGGGCCTCGTGCCGTCCTGGGCGAAAGACCCGTCCATCGGCTCGAAGCTCATCAACGCACGTTGCGAAACCCTTGCTGAAAAGCCCGCCTTCCGCCGGGCGCTGAGATCGCGGCGGTGCATCGTTCCGATTTCGGGCTTCTATGAGTGGCGGCGGCAGGGCCGCGGCAAGCAGCCCCACTTCGTCACGAGCGTGGGCGGCGAGCCGCTGACGCTCGCCGGGTTGTGGGAAGAGTGGAACGGGCTTCTGACGTTCACCGTCATCACCGTCCCGGCGAATGAGAAAGTCGCCGCAATCCACGACCGGATGCCGGCCATCCTCTCGCGAGAAGAAGCGTTCGCCTGGCTGAAAACGGGCGACACGGCGCTTCTCAAGCCTTGCCCCTCAGACGCGCTGGCGACGTGGACGGTTTCAACCCGCGTCAACTCTCCGGCCAACAATGATCCCGCTTTGGCGGACAAGATTGCGCCGGCGCCGGAAGAGGGCGCGACAGCGCCCGCGCAGGAGCAAACCGGGCAGAACCCTGAACAGCTCTCCTTGCTCGTCTGAGGCTAATCAGGGACGCTGCAGACCGTTCGCCTCGAAGTCTGCGATGTCGACCACGCGCCAGGATTGCTTCGACATGTTCTTGGCATCGGAGATCGAGATTCTCGACCATGGGAAATAGGAATCGATCAATCCCGCTTCGAACTTGGCCAGCATCTCATTGATCCTGGTCCGACGACGCGGTCATGTTGCGCATTCGGTCGCGCAGCTTGCGGTACCGCGGAGCGCTGTCGAGGGCGTAAAGCGGCGTCGGGAAGTCCACGATGGCGTTGCCAAGCACGCGCGCGGTCACCTCTCCGCGAGGATGGCGGCGGCGCCTTCAGAGTGCGGCGCGCGGCTTGTTGCAGCCACGCGTTCACGCGCGAATTGTCTCGCTGGAAGTCGTTGATGCGCTCGGGCCGGATCATCACGAGTTCCTTGATTTCGGGATTCTCGCTTAATACGCCGCCTTGCACCAGCACATGATGGGCAAAATTCTCGAAGAACCCAACGGCGACGCCCGTAGCCGCCGAGATATCCACCAAGGCGGAATTGTAGAATTGCGTGATCGGATTGTCCGAGAGGTTCACATCGTCTGCGCGAAGATACGCGCCAAGCACCGGGTTAAGCTGCGACGCCAATTCCTCGACGGTGAAGTCCGCAACCGTCAGAACGCGCTGTTGGGTCAGATAAAATGGCGGGGTCGTGTTGCGGTAGTCGATCAAGACGAGAGGCGTGCCCAGGGCATTGAAGTACGCGATCTCATACATGACGTTGCGGCTCGTCGTCGAAATGTCGGCGATGCCAAAGTCCGCCATGTCGATGCGATGAAACACGTCATCTTTGATAGCGGCGCTAACGAGTTGCTGCGGCACATAGACGTCGAACTGCGCCTCCGTCAGACCAAGCGAGCGAAGGACTGATTTTGCGGCTTCGCCGATGTTGCTCGTGTGCGCCGAGACCGGAACTTGGGTTCTTTCTGGAGCTCGCCGGCGCCGAAACCACCGGCCAAAGACGCCCTGGCCGCCCTCGTCTTGCGAAAGGTCCTTGTCATTGCCCATCGGCCCAATGATGAAAACGGAGAAACGTCCGCCAGCCAAGCGCCCAGAAAATTGCGACATGAACCGCCTCGTGATGGAAAAAGGATCGCATCCGAGGAGTAGGCTTGGACGTGGTGGTTAGCAAGGCGAAAGGCCCCGCCGCGCGCTTCCTCAGGGGATAGTGGGCGCGGCGATGCGCGAAGCCGATTGATCAGGCCTGTTGCGCGGGGCGTATTTCGACGCTGGTGCCGCAGCCGCAGGCGCTTGACTGGTTGGGGTTATTGAAGACGAATCCAGATGTGAGCTTGTCGGTCTTGAAGTCCATCTCCGTTCCGAGGAGGTACAGGATAGCCGAAGGCTCAACGAGGATGCGCACGCCCTTTTCCTCGACCACTTCGTCGAGGGGGCGCACCTCGGCGGCGTATTCCATCGTGTATTCCATGCCCGCGCAGCCGCCCTTTTTCACGCCGACGCGCAAGCCTGCGACCGGCGTGTCCGAGCGCGCCATGATGGCCTTCACCCGGTCAGCCGCTGCATCCGTCAGCGTCAAAACTTTCGGTCTCGCTCTTACCATTCCCTGCTTTCCTTCGCCCTGCTTGGCTAAAACATATTGAGCGCCACGCGGGCCTCGTCCGACATGCGGCTCGGATCCCAAGGCGGGTTGAACACGATCTGCACACGCACAAAACCGACACCCTCCACGGAGCCGACTGCATTCTCCACCCAGGCAGGCATGTCGCCGGCCACCGGGCACCCCGGCGCGGTGAGCGTCATCTCAACGTCCACTTCCCGGTCATCATTGATATCAATCCTATAAATGAGTCCAAGCTCATAAATATCAACGGGTATTTCGGGATCGTAGACGGTTTTCAAGGCGGCGATGATCCCTTGCGTGATGCGCTCAAGTTCCTCCTCGGGGATCGGGTGGTCCTTGAATTCCTTGACAAACTCAACCGTATGCGCGCATGGCTCGGGCAGATCCTTGTGCGCTGGCGGCTCTTGCGGAGCGTCCCACGGCGCGTGCTCGACGGGGGCTTTTCTTTCTTGCATGGTCTCGGTCATCTGAAAAAACGCTCCGCTTTCTGTAGTCCTTCCGCAAGCGCCTCCACTTCGGCGCGCGTATTGTAGAGGCCGAACGAGGCCCGGCAGGTGGCCGTCAGGCCGAAGCGCGCGAGAAGGGGCTCGGCGCAATGGGTTCCGGCGCGCACAGCGATGCCCGAGTGGTCAAGGATCGTGGAGATGTCGTGGGCGTGCGCGCCTTCCATCGCAAAGGAGATGATTGCGCCCTTTTCCGCCGCATTGCCGATGAAGCGCAGCGAGTTGATCGGCTTCAACAGCTCCTCGGCATAGCGCCGGAGGTCGGTTTCGTGGGCGCGGATGCGATCCTTGCCGATGCTGTCGATGTAATCGAGCGCGGCGGTGAGCGCGGCTGCTTCGGCGATCGGCGGCGTCCCCGCCTCGAACCGGTACGGCGGATCGTTATAGCGGATGGCGTCGCAGGTCACGGTTTCGATCATCTCGCCGCCGCCCTGATAGGGGGGCATCGCTTCAAGATGCTCGCGCTTGCCGTACAGCGCGCCGATGCCGCTCGGCCCGTAGACCTTGTGGCCGGTCAGCGCGTAGAAGTCGCAATCGATGTCCTGCACGTCGACAGGAAGATGAACCGCGCCCTGGCTGCCATCGACGAGCACATATGCGCCGTGGGCATGGGCGATCTTGCAGACCTCCTTCACCGGCGTGATCGTGCCGAGCACGTTCGACATATGCGTAATCGCGACCATCTTGGTGCGCGGCGTGATCGCGGCCTCGAAGTCCTCAATCCGGAACTCGCCGTCGTCCGTCACCGGCACCCATTTGATGACGGCGCCGCGCCGCTCGCGATGGAAGTGCCACGGCACGATGTTCGAATGGTGCTCCATGATGGTGAGCACGATTTCGTCGCCGGGACCGATATGGAGGCCGCCGAAGGACTGCGCCGCGAGGTTGATCGCTTCGGTCGCGTTCTTGGTGAAGATGATCTGCTCGTGGCTCGGAGCGTTCAGGAACTTCGCCACCCGCTCGCGCCCGCCCTCATAGGCCGCCGTCGCGGCGTTGGCGAGATAATGAAGGCCGCGGTGGACGTTCGCATATTCTTCCGTGTAGGACTTCATCAGCGCGTCCAGCATAGCCTTCGGCTTCTGGGCGCTTGCCGCATTGTCGAGATAGACGAGCGGCTTGCCATGAACTTCAAGCGACAGCGCCGGGAAGTCGCGCCGGATCGCCTCCACGTCGTAAGGCCTTGCGGCGATGTCCTTTTCCATCAATGTCACCGACATCTCCTATAGGGCAGGCGCGACCATGGTTGGGTTGCCGGCAAGCCATGCGGCGACCTTTTCGTCAAGCGCGGCCCGCAGGGCTTCGTTTTCAATGCTGTCGAGCGCTTCGCCGACGAAAGCGGCGATCAGCAAGGAGCGCGCCTCAGCCTCGGGGATGCCGCGCGCTTGCAAGTAGAACAGCATGTCCTCATCGAGCTGGCCCGCCGTCGATCCGTGGCCGCACACAACGTCGTCTGCGAAGATCTCAAGCTCGGGCTTTGAATCGAACTCCGCGTCGTCGGACAAGAGAAGGGCATTCGCCATCTGCTTGCCGTCCGTCTTCTGCGCGCCGCGCTCGACGATGACCTTGCCCTGGAAGACGCCGCGCGACCGGCCATCGAGCACCGCTTTCACAAGCTCGCGGCTCTCGCAGTCCGGGGCGGCGTGATCGACGACAAGCGTGAAGTCCGCGTGCGAACGCGCCCGCAAAAGCATCGCGCCTGTGTAATGGCAACGCGCATTCGGGCCATCGAAACGGATCGCGGCTTCGGCGCGCAACAGCGTCCCATTGATGGCCATTTGCACCGGCTCGTAGTGCGCGCCCTCGGCAAGGGTTACAGCGATCGATGACAAATGCTTCGACGCCTCGCTCGCAGCCAGCCTGACATGCTTCACGGACGCGCCCGCGCCGATGGCGAACCGCGTGTGCGAGATGGCCTGCGACTGATGGGCTGCGTGCGTTTCGATCAGCGAAACCTCGGCGCCTTCGCCGATGCTGATCGCGTGCTGGAGCGCATACAGCGCAGGTTTTTCATCTGTCGAAACGAAAATCAGATGGATCGGTTTTTCAAGCCGCGTTTTTGGCGCAACGGTGAGAATGGCGCCATCGGTCGCAAATGCCGCGCTGAGCGCCGCGATGACGTCGCGCTGCCGGAGGCTCTGCGTCGTGATCGCCTTGGCCGAAGCGCCGTCATCCTCCAGCGCCTGCTGCAACGGTTCAAACGTGACGCCGCGAGCATCGTGGATGGTGGAGAGATCCGGCCGGAAGCACCCGCCGACGAACACCGCTTGATAAGCGTCCAGCTGAGCGAGCGATTTGCCGATCGCCGCCTCGATGTTGACATCGGGAGCCCTCGAGTCAAGGCTGCCAAGCGGATGGACCTCCGGCATGAGCGCGCGCAGGTCGGTGTATTTCCATTCCTCGACGCGGCGGTGGGGCACGCCCAGCATGATGAAGGCATCGAGCGCGGCGTCTCTCCAGGCGCGGATCAGCAGCGGAACGCGCGCCCGGAAGCTTACCGGAAACGCCCACGTAGAGATCGAGGAAGCGCTGTTCTGCCGGCGTCGCCGCCGACCGGATTGTGGTCTGATGGATCGTCATCGCCACTCCTTAAGCCGCTGCCGTGCTGTATGCCGCATAGCCGGACTCTTCAAGCTCGAGGGCAAGCTCCTTCCCGCCCGAGTTAAGGATTTGCCCGCGCGCCATGACGTGCACTTTGTCGGGCACGATGTAGTTCAGAAGGCGCTGATAGTGCGTGATGACGAGTATGGCCCGATCCGGCGAGCGCAACCGGTTCACGCCTTCGGCGGCGATGCGGATGGCGTCGATGTCAAGGCCCGAATCCGTTTCGTCGAGAATGCAGAGTGTCGGCTGCAATAGCGCCATTTGCAGCACTTCGTGGCGCTTCTTTTCGCCGCCGGAATAGCCGGTGTTCACGGGCCGCTTCAGCATGTCCATGGAGATGCTGAGCTTGTCGGCTTCGGCGCGGATCTTCCGCATGAAATCGGGAATCGAAATCTCGCCCTCGCCATGCGCCTTGCGCTGCGCGTTGACCGCCGCGCGCAAGAATGTCAGAGAGGCGACGCCCGGAATTTCCATCGGATATTGGAAGGCGAGGAACACGCCCGCATGCGCGCGCTCGTCTGGCTCCATGGCGAGCAGATCCTTGCCGTCCCACGTAACGGAGCCTTCCGTAACTTCATATCCTTCCTTGCCCGTAAGCACGTAAGCGAGCGTAGATTTGCCGGAGCCGTTCGGCCCCATGATCGCGTGGACCTCACCTTTGGGCACCGTCAGATTGAAGCCGCACAGGATTTCCTTGCCATCGACTTCCGCGCGCAGGTCTTTGATTTCAAGCATGTCTCTACTTCCCGATGTCCTTGGAACCCCAGCGCCACCGCCAGGCCCCGTCCGTCTTTTTCCATGCAATCCAAATAAAGGCGAGCTCGGCAGCGACAAAGCCTATAGCCCAGGCGATAACAACGCCGATGGTCAGCTCATCTCGATAAGCCAAAAGTACTGCGAGGAAGGCGTAGATGATGGCTATGAAGCCGACGGTTACGAGCCATCCCTTCCAGTTTGCCGGTGTCGCGCCCCATCCATACCGCTTCGGCCTGAACCAATACGTCATTTGCGCACCAGGATAAGGCCGAGGATGACGAGAAACGGCAGCGCGATCAAATGCCGGACGGCGGCGGCGTAACCAAAGGCTTTCCCCGCGATGGCGTAGTCGCCGATGGGTACGATCGAGGTGATGAGCAGCGCAGCGCCCGTCGCGGCGGGCTTCCGGGCCAAGGCGAAGCCGATAATGATCAGCCCGAGCGCAACGTCTCGAACGCCAAGCCCGGGCGCCAGCGCGATATCGGCCAGATGGGACGGATCAACCCCGAACGCCTGCACGGCGTTGAACGGCGACGTGATAAACCACACGCCGGCGAGGCTGATGAACACTCCCAATAATCCGGCCAGGATCAGCGCCATATCCTACTCTTATCCCTGTCAGTCTTCTGCATATTGGCCGGTTCCGGCGCCGGACGACCAGGGTTCTTCCGCATATTGAGCGATCCCGGCGCCGAACGACCAGTTCTCTTTCGCTACCTCAACCAGATTGACCAAGATATCTTCTTGCCTCACACCTGGGCTTTTGGTCAGATGCTCAACAATGCTCTCATACAAAGCCTTTTTCTGCTCGATCGTGCGAGTATCATTCACGGTAAGCTGTATAATTATGAGATCATCTGAGTGCGCGATGCCGGGATAATTGTAGCTATATAGCATGTTCTCGGCGTCATACTCGTCGATCAACATAAACCTGTCGTCTTCCGGCACACGAAATGTTTCGCGCATGGCGGCATAGACGCCGTCGAGGATCGCGCGCTTATACTCGGCCGATTTTCCGCGCCTGAGCGCGACACGTGTTAGTGGCATTGGTTGTTCTCCCTTCCTTTTATCCCACGCTGCCTTCGAGGCTAATGGAAATCAGCCTTTGCGTCTCGGCCAGGAACTCCATCGGAAGCTGCTGGAGCACGTCTCGCACGAAGCCGTTCACGATGAGCGCCACCGCGTCTTCCTCCGAAAGCCCGCGTTGCAAGCAGTAAAAAAGCTGGTCGTCGGAGATTTTCGACGTGGTCGCCTCGTGCTCGAACTGGGCGGTCGCGTTCTTCGCCTCGATGTACGGCACGGTGTGCGCGCCGCACTGATCGCCGATCAGCAAGCTGTCGCACTGGGTGAAGTTGCGCGCGTTCGTGGCGCGGCGGTGCGCGGAGACGAGGCCGCGATAGGTGCTGTCGGATCTGCCTGCCGCGATCCCCTTCGAAATGATGCGGCTCGACGTGTTCTTGCCGAGATGCACCATCTTGGTGCCGCTATCCACTTGCTGGCGTCCGTTCGAGATGGCGATGGAATAGAACTCGCCGCGGCTCCCGTCGCCCCGCAGGATGCAGCTCGGATATTTCCAGGTGATAGCCGAGCCGGTTTCCACCTGCGTCCAGGAAATCTTGGAGTTGCGGCCGCGGCAATCGCCGCGCTTCGTCACGAAGTTATAGATGCCGCCCTTGCCGTCCTGATCGCCCGGATACCAGTTCTGCACGGTTGAGTACTTGATTTCGGCGTCATCGAGCGCGACGAGTTCCACGACTGCGGCGTGAAGCTGATTCTCGTCGCGCGTTGGCGCGGTGCAGCCTTCGAGATAGCTCACATAGGCGCCCTTGTCGGCGATGATGAGCGTGCGCTCGAACTGCCCGGTGTTTTTCTCGTTAATGCGGAAGTAGGTCGAAAGCTCCATCGGGCAGCGGACACCCTCGGGCACATACACAAACGAGCCGTCGGAATAGACCGCCGAGTTGAGCGTTGCGAAATAGTTGTCGGAGGTCGGCACGACGCTGCCGAGATACTTCCGCACAAGGTCCGGATGTTCGCGAACGGCTTCCGAGATCGAGCAGAAGATCACGCCCGCCTTCGCCAGCTCTTCTTTGAATGTCGTCACCACGGACACGCTGTCGAAAACGGCGTCGACCGCGACACGCGGACCCGTAATTTGCGCGCCCTGCACGCCTGCGAGCACCTCCTGCTCCTTCAGCGGGATGCCAAGCTTTTCATAGGTCCGTAAAAGCTTCGGATCGACCTCGGCAAGGCTTGTCGGCCCCTCCGTCGATTTTGGCGCGGAGTAGTAATACAGATCTTCATAGTCGATCTTGGGGTAATGAACACGCGCCCATTTGGGCTCCTCCATGGTGCGCCAGCGCCGGTAAGCCTCGAGCCGCCATTCGAGCAGCCACTCGGGCTCGCCCTTTTTCGCGGAAATGAAGCGCACAACGTCTTCGCTTAGGCCCTTCGGCGCGCGCACGCTCTCGATATCTGTCGTGAAACCGTATTTGTACTTGTCGACATCGATCTCGCGGACCCGCTGAATCGTGTCCTGAACTGGCGTCGCCATGTGTCACTCCCTAATTCGACGTCTCATCCTTCGACATGCTCGGGATGAGGCCCTCGGCAGACCTCATGGTGAGCTTGTCGAACCATGAGGAACATTATCTCACGCCGCCCGGCGCCCTGCGCGCCCACGGCACATCTTTTCCAGAGCGGCCAGGAACCGCTCGATATCCGCGTCCTCGGTGTTCCACCCGGTCGAGACGCGGATCACGCCCTCGCCCAGAGAGTCCTTGACGCCCATCGCTGCAAGCACATGAGACCGCGCCGCTTTCCCCGACGAGCAGGCGGAGCCCGAGCTGATCGCTATGCCTTCAAGATCGAAGGCGATCAAAAGCGTCTCGGCGCTCTTGCCAGGGATCGCAAAGCAGGTCGTGTTCGGTAGCCTCTCTGCATTCTCTCCAAAAATCACCGCGTCCAGAGCGAGGACTCGCAATCCTTGTTCGAGTTTCAATTGTAAAGCTTCGGCCCGGCTTTTCCAAGTCACCTGCTCTTTATCGGCAGCGTCGAGGGCGGCCGCGAGACCGGCGATGCCAACCACATTCTCCGTACCGGAGCGGCGGCGGCTCTCCTGGCCGCCTCCCCGGATCAAAGGCGCGGGTTCGGGCTCGGCGCTTTGCCAGATCACGGCTCCGACGCCCTTCGGGCCGCCGAACTTGTGAGCGGAGAAAAACAGCGCGCCGGCTGCGGAGAGGTCTCGAAGCGGAACACGTCCCACCATCTGAACGGCATCGCACACGACAAAACCGTTTTTTGTCAGAGATGCGACATCCGACAAAGGCTGGACGACGCCTGTTTCATTGTTGGCCGCCTGCACGGCCACGATCGCCGGGCACGCTAATGCCTTTTCCAGCTCTTCAAGGTCGATAACACCGTCCGATGAAACCGGGACGACGCGAACGTCCTCGTCGGGGAAGCGATGACCTTTCAGAACGCAAGGATGCTCGACAGCCGAAACAGCGAGCTTGCGCCCAGGCCACGCCTGCAAAAGCCAATTCGCCGCCTCTGTGCCGCCGGAGGTGAACGTTACAGCCTGAGGCTTTACCTGAAAAACTCGAGCCACGGTTTCACGGGCGTTCTCGACCGCAGCGTGAGCCTCGCGGCCATCCGCGTGAACTGAGGATGGGTTTCCAGTGTACGCCATCGCGGCCATCATCGCGTCGCGCGCTTCGGGCCGAAGCGGCGATGTCGCGTTGTGATCGAGGTAGCTGCGAACGCTCATGATGACTGAACCTTTGCCGCCGCGGCGAGTTCGCTCAACGATATGCTCGCGCCCGGCGCCGAATAGCGTCCATGCAAGACGTCTGCCAACGTCGCCGTAGAAAGAAATTGCTCGATGTGAGAACCAAGCGCGTCCCAAAGGAAGTGCGTGTTGCATCGGCGCGAGGCGATGCATCCTTCTCCCTCGCTGATGCACCGCGTCATTCTCACGGGCTCATCCACGGCCGCCATAACTTCCCCGATGCTGATCGCCTTGGCGTCGCGGCCAAGCACGTAACCGCCGCCCGGCCCTCTGATCGACCTGACAAGACCCTTGCGCCGCAGCTTCATGAAAAGCTGCTCAAGATAGGCGAGCGACAGCTCCAGCCGGCTTGCAATGTCGCCAAGCGATATCGGCCGCGCGTCGCTTTGTCTCGCAACTTCGACAATCGCCATGACGGCGTAGCGTCCTTTCGTACTGAGCAACATTTTCTTCCTTCTTCGCGCCAAATTTGCGCGAAGGCCGTGGAAATTTACGCCGCTGTTATGATATGCCACATCAGACGCTGCTCCAGAGCGCGCGACGGGCTCGCACAAGTCGAGGATTCTCTACTCCGTGTATAGGATTTCCGACTGCAGGAGTCAACTATTGACAGCACCCTCCTGACTGAAATTGTTTCAAACGGGGACGCCTTAACGGCTTGGCTCAAGGGCCATCCGCTCTTTCAACAACCGGCCGCGACCTTCAGTTAGAAAAGCAAGACGAGAAGCCGGATTTTGCATCCGGAAAACGAGGTTCAAGAATGCCCGAAGTCATCATTAATGGGCCTGCCGGCCGTATCGAAGGACGCTATCATCATGAGGCCGCGCCCGGCGCGCCCATAGCTATTATTCTTCACCCCCATCCCCAGTTTGGCGGGACGATGAATAATCAGATCGTTTACAGCCTTTATTACACCTATGTGCAGAGGGGCTTTTCGGTGCTCCGTTTCAATTTCCGGGGCGTCGGGCGCAGCCAGGGCATCTTTGACCAGGGGCCGGGAGAGCTTTCCGATGCGGCGACAGCCCTCGATTGGCTGCAACTCGCCAATCCGGACGCAAAATCCTGCTGGATCGCGGGGGTCTCGTTCGGCGCCTGGATCGCCATGCAACTCTTGATGCGGCGGCCTGAGATCGATGGCTTCATCTCGGTTGCTCCGCCCGCCAACCTCTACGACTTCAGCTTTCTTGCTCCCTGCCCGTCTTCGGGCCTGATGATCAATGGCGATCGCGACCGGGTTGTGCCCGCAAACTCCGTCAAAACCCTGGTGGACAAGCTCAAGACGCAAAAAGGCATCGTTGTGAGTCACGAAATCATACCGGGGGCTAACCACTTCTTCGAGGACAAGATTGACGACTTGATCGCAGCGGTGGAAAAATACTTGGATAAGCGATCTCAGGCTACGCCGAAGCCGTCGCGCAAAGAGAAAGCGCCGCAGGAAACCGAATTGAAATAACCGGTGCGCCAACCTTCGGTCGCAACTTCAAGTCGGCGCAAAAAGCGATAGGTGTGTGTTAGTCAATCCGACGAAGTGAGGATTTATTAACCGGTTCACGAGAATATGACGGCGCGGATCGTTCTCTTGACAGTGGCACATGCGCCTGAACTCCTATTCAAAACGCGGTACGAGACCGCAAAGGCAGATGGCGGGTCCGCCGCCTGGAAGCCTGCGGCAAAAATCGAGCAAAAGCGCCATGGGCAACAGCACCATTCTGATTGTCGAGGACAACGAGCTCAATATGAAGCTCTTCCACGATCTGCTTGAGGCGCACGGCTATAAGACGCTGCAGACGCGAAACGGGATCGACGCCATCGCGCTTGCTCGCAAGCATCGCCCGGATTTGATCGTCATGGATATCCAGCTTCCGGAAGTTTCAGGCCTGGACGTCACGAAATGGCTGAAGGAAGACGATAGCTTGCGTCACATCCCGATTGTCGCCGTCACGGCCTTTGCGATGAAGGGCGATGAAGAGCGCATACGGGAAGGCGGCTGTGAGGCTTATGTCTCGAAGCCTATTTCCGTGTCGCGATTCCTTGAAACGATCCGCCAGTTTATCCCACCCGCGCTCGCCTGAACGCCTTGGGGATAACGGGGAAAACTCGGACACCGCTTTCTCCTTTAAAAAAGTGCAACGCTTTCGGTTTATCGTTTACGATAAAATCGAAGAGCGTTGATAAATAAGCGCTTTGAGAATATTCTCGAGGAAAGCGGAAGAGAGTTTTGCGTGACGAAATTGGCGGCGTGTTAAGGAGGATCGGCGCAAAATCTCGAAATTAAGGCAGAAAGATGTCAATCTGGCCTTGCCAAACCGCTATTTTTTCTCATACTTGCATTTGAAAGATACCCTGCGGAGTGCTCAGGTCCGCCGCATCTCCTGGGTCCGTAGGGCATAGGCCGAAGCCTCTATGTCGTCGCAAACTGGACGGCTTCGGTAGAGGCTATTGGATCACGCCCTCTTGATCCAATGGCGCTACGATCAGCTCCGCATCTTCAATCGGACTTACCCCGCTGCCGATGGTTGCGGAGCTGATCATTTTTCCAATTGAGAGATGCTTGCCTGCGAGCGCTGCGGCGCGCCGCCAGTTACTTAATTTTGGCTTCTTTGAATTCAACGTGCTTCTTGACGACCGGGTCGTACTTCTTCAACGCAAGCTTTTCGGTCAAATTCCGAGGGTTCTTCTTCGTTACGTAGTAGTAACCCGTCCCGGCGGAGCTCAACAATTTGATTTTCTGTGTAACAGGCTTAGCCATGGCAGGTTCCGAAATATCTCCAACGCAGGCTGCAAAGTGGCCAAGTTACCATTGTATGTCAAGCCGAAGACGAGGATAAATTCACGCCGGTTGAAAAATCCTGGCGGCGCGGTCACAGTGCGCCGCTATCGCTTTCCCATTGCAAGCCTGAAGGGTTCAGAGCATGGCCCGGACTGGCGGCGTCCTCAAAGCCATGCATTTTCAGCGCCCATTGGAGTCCGACAATCGCGCCCTTCACAACCGGCAGAAGGGCCAGGCTCAACAGAACGGTCAGCGGCAGCCAGATCGCGAAGTGCAGCCACAAAGGAGGCCCATATAAAAGCTCCACCGTTATCACGAGCGACACGATGATGTGGCCCACGATAAAGATCGTGAAATAGGGCGGCGCGTCGTCGGCGCGATGGTGAAACAGCTCTTCGCCGCACCCTGCGCAGGTCCGCGAAACGGCCAGATAGGACGAAAATAGCCCTTTTCGGCCGCATTTAGGGCACTTCAAAGCGGCTCCGCGCAGGATCGACTTAAGAACGGGCCTGCGATCGGCGGGAGCATACGCGTTCGTCCAAACATGACTGGGAGCGGGCTCGCTCCCGAAGTTGTGCTGCACTTGATTTACTCTTTCTGTTTCGACCGTTTCGGGGACGCCTTTGCTGTCTTCCGCGGCTTTCCCGCCGCGCTTTTTCCCAGCCTTTGCGAGCGCCGGCGAATAGCGGCCATCGCTCATCATCTCGAACCGGAGCGCGCCTGCCGCCGGGTTCGCCTCCACGAGCCGCACATCGACGCGATCGCCGAGCCGGTAGCTTTCACCGCTGCGCTCGCCCACAAGCGCATGATGGTTCTCCATGTGCTTGTAATACTCCCGCCCGAGCGTCGCGATCGGAACGAAGCCATCAGCCCCCGTATCGAGAAGCTTCACGAACAGGCCGAACCGCGTGACGCCCGAAATCCGGGCCTTGAACTGGTCGCCGACCCTTTCAGCGAGGTGCATCGCGATGAGCCTGTCCACGGTCTCCCGCTCCGCCGACATGGCCTTGCGCTCGCTCTGCGAGATCGCCTCGGCAATGGCGTCGAGCTTTGACTTCTCCGCGTCCGACAGGCCGCCCTCGCCAAGTCCGAAAGCGCTCACAAGCGCCCTGTGCACGATGAGATCCGCATAGCGCCGGATCGGCGAGGTGAAATGCGCATACCGGCGCAGATTGAGGCCGAAATGCCCAAGATTTCCGGGCCTGTACTCCGCCTGGGCCTGCGCACGCAACACCACCTCGTTCAGGATCTCCTCATGTTCCGTGCCCACCGCCTTCGCCAGGATCTTGTTGAATTGTCCCGGACGGTTGAAGCTTGTCTTGGGAGCGTTGATGTCGATGCTCGCCAGAAATTCGCTGAGCGCCACGAGCTTTTCCGAAGAGGGCGCGTCGTGCACCCTGTAAATCAGGGGCGATTTCTTCGATTCAAGAGCTTCCGCCGCCGCGACGTTCGCCTGGATCATGAATTCCTCAATGAGCCGGTGCGCGTCAAGCCGCTCGGGCACGATGACGCGCGACACAAGCCCGCGCTCGTCGAGCACGATCTTGCGCTCGGGCAGATCGAGATCAAGCGGTCCGCGGCGGTTGCGCGCTTCCTTTAATACGGAGTAGACCCGCCAAAGCGGCTTCAGGACCGGCTCAAGCAGAGGCGCCGTCTTCGCGTTCGGCTTCCCGTCGATGGCGGCCTGCGCCTGGTTGTAGGAAAGCTTCGCCGCCGAGCGCATCATCGCCCGAGTGAAGCGATGCGACAGCTTTTTGCCGCTCTTGTCGAAAATCATGCGCACCGCGAGGCAGGGACGAAGCTCGCCCTCGTGCAGCGAACAGAGGCCGTTCGACAGCTTCTCCGGCAGCATGGGAACGACCCGGTCGGGGAAATAGACCGAATTGCCGCGCAGGCTCGCTTCGTGGTCGATCGCCGATCCGGCCCGCACATAAAAAGACACATCGGCAATCGCGACGATGACGACGCAGCCGCCTTCATTGGCGGGATCGGCGTCAGGCGCCGCCCAGACCGCATCGTCGTGATCTTTCGCGTCTTCCGGGTCGATGGTGACGAGAGGAACGCGGGTGAGGTCTTCCCGAAGGGCCATCGTCGCCTCGGGCAGAGCCTCAAGTTCGGCCATGCAATCGTCGCCGAAATGGTCCCGCAGGCCATGATTATGGATTGCGATGAGGCTGACCGCTTTTTCGGCCCTTGGATGGCCGATGCGCTCCGTGATGCGGGCCGACGGGCGATGCAAGCGCATGTCGCGGGCGATTTCGAAGCGAACGAGCTCGCCATCCTCCGCGCCGTCCATATCGCGGTCCGAAACGACGGGCCACTCTTTCATGTCTTTTTTGTCGATGGATTCGACGATAAAGCCGCGTCCCGTCTTGCGCAAAAGGCCGAGCTGACGCGGCTTGTCGCGCGGAAGCCGCTTTATCGGGGATGCGATGAAGGCATAGGTTTTATCCTCGCCCTCCGCTTCCCGGAGGCGGGCGAGCACGTGATCGCCGACGCCGATGGCCGGCCCTTCATAGCGCCGTGTGACTTCGAGCAGGATGCGCGGCGGCGCGCCGTCTTCGTCTTCATTCCAGTGAAGCGGGGAGGCTGCGAGATCGCCGTTCTGGTCCTGCGCGCGAACAATGATGACCGCCACCTTCGGCAGGGCGTCCTTGCGCATCCCGCGCCGGGCGTCGGCGATGAGGCCATCGGCGGCAAGCTCCTTGAGCATGCGCTTCAGGTCGATGCGATCTGCGCCCTTGATGTCGAAGGCTCTGGCGATTTCGCGCCGCCCGATGTTCTCGGTGGAGGATCGAATGAATTGAAGAATGTCTTCCTTGGTCGGTATTTTCGAGCGCGCGGGTTCCGCGCGCTTCACTTTTAGTTCCATACTTTCTTTCTTGCGCGGCACGGGCTAGGGGGCCTTGCTTGCCGCTTTTGCTGGTGTCTTTTTGGCCGATGCTTTCGGCTTCTTGGCGTCGCTTTCAGGCTTCGCGCCGTTGGCTTTTCCGTTCGCCGCAGCCGCTTTCGGCTTTGCGGTCTTGGCCTTGCCGCGCGCCTTGGTCTTGGAGCCGCCGTTTTCCATTTTCGCGGCGATGAGCCGGACGGCCTCTTCCAGCGTCACAGCCTCGGGCGCGATGGTCTTTGGAATGGTCGCGTTGACCTTGCCAAACTTTATATAGGGACCGAAACGCCCCGAGAGAACCTCGATCTTGCCGCCAAGCTCGGGATGTTCGCCCAGGACCTTGATCGGCGTCGAAGTCCGCGCCGCCCGGCCTTGGCCTCCGGCATTGCCTTCCGCGATGACGGTGACGGCCCGGTTCTGGCCGATCGTGAAAACCTCGTCGGCGTCGATTTTCACATATTTGCCGTCATGCTCAACATAAGGCCCGTAACGGCCGAAGCCCGCCATGATCGGCTTTTGCGTTTCGGGGTGAAGGCCAACCTGCCGAGGGAGCGCCAAGAGCTTCAAGGCATACTCCAGATTGATCGCGGCGGGGTCTGTCTTGGAGGGGATCGACGCGCGCTTCGGCTTTTCGCCCTCGCCGAGCTGGATATAAGGTCCGAACCGCCCGCTCTTGAGACAGACGGGCAGGCCCGTATCCGGGTCGGTTCCGAGCGCCGTGTCCCCTGGAGTTGCGGCGGCTTCGCCGTTTTCGGCGTCTCCCGTCTTGAGCTGGCGGGTATAGCGGCATTCGGGGTAGTTCGAGCATCCGATGAAGGCGCCGAACCGGCCAACCTTCAGCGAGAGCTGGCCCTGATTGCACAAGGGGCAGAGCCGCGCATCGGCGCCGTCCTCCCTGGCCGGGAAAATATGCGGGCCGAGCAGCTCATTCAGCGCGTCGAGCACCTGAGCGACGCGCAAATCCTTGATATCGTTCACAGCCGCGATGAAGTCGCGCCAGAACTCGCGAAGCAGCTCTTTCCAATTAAGCGTTCCGTCCGAGATCTGGTCGAGGCCGTCTTCGAGATAGGCCGTGAAGTCGTACTCGACATAGCGCTTGAAAAACGCCTCGAGGAAGGTCGTCACCAGACGGCCTTTGTCCTCCGGCATGAGGCGCTTCTTTTCGAGCTTCACATATTCGCGCTCGCGCAGGAGGCCCATGGTGCTCGCGTAGGTCGAGGGGCGCCCGATGCCCAAGCGCTCCATCTCGCGGATAAGCGTGGCTTCGGTGTAGCGCGGCGGCGGCTCGGTAAAATGCTGCGTCGCCTTAACCAGCGCGTCGCGGAGTTGCTCGCCTTTCGTCAGCTTCGGAAGGCGGCCGCCATCTTCGCCTTCCTCGTCGTCGTGGCCTTCCTCGTAGAGCTTGAGGAATCCGTCGAACATCACGACGGAGCCCGTCGCGCGCACGGCATAGGGCTGGCCATCGCGGCCCTGCACGGAGATGTCGACCGTGGTGCGTTCGATATCGGCGCTCGCCATCTGGCTGGCGACGGCGCGCTGCCAGATGAGTTTGTAAAGCCGGGCTTCCTCGCCGGTCAGCCCCTCAGCTTGTCGGGGTGGCGCCGGAAATCGGTCGGGCGGATCGCCTCGTGCGCTTCCTGCGCGTTTTTCGCCTTCGTCTTGTAGTTTCGCGGGGCGTGCGGCAGGTAGCGCTTGCCGAACTGGGTCTCGATCTGCCCGCGGCATTGAGCGATGGCCTCGGGCACGATCTGCACCCCGTCCGTTCTCATATAAGTGATGAGGCCCACGGTCTCGCCGCCGATGTCGATGCCCTCATAAAGCCGCTGCGCGATCTGCATGGTCTGGCGCGGCGAAAGGCCCAGCTTGCGCGACGCCTCCTGCTGCAGCGACGACGTCGTGAAGGGCGGCGCGGGATGGCGCTTGTGCTCCTTCGCCTCGATACTTTCGACGCGGAAGGGCTGTCCGCGGATCGCGTCGCGATAAGCGTGCGCCGTCGCCTCGTCCGGAATGTCGAATTTGTCGAGCTTCTTGCCGCTGCGCGCCACGAGGCGTGTCTCGAACTCCTCGTTGGCAGCCGTGCGAAGGATGGCTTCGACCGTCCAATATTCGCGGGTCTTGAACGCTTCGATCTCCGCCTCGCGGTCCACCACGAGGCGAAGCGCGACCGACTGCACCCGGCCTGCCGAGCGGGCGCCCGGCAATTTCCGCCAGAGCACGGGAGAAAGCGTGAAGCCCACGAGATAATCGAGCGCCCGGCGCGCGAGGTAAGCGTCAACAAGCGGCTCGTCGATGGCGCGCGGATGGGCGAGCGCCGTCAGGATCGCGTCTTTCGTGACCGCGTTGAACGCGACGCGCTCCACCGAGACGCCGCTCAAGGCGCGCTTCTGCTCCAGGATTTTGAGAAGATGCCATGAGATGGCCTCGCCCTCGCGATCCGGGTCGGTTGCGAGGATGAGACGGCGGGCGCCTTTGACCGCCTTGGCGATCTCGTTCACGACCTTCTGCGAGTCTGACTCAACCTGCCATGACATTTCGAAATCGTTGTCCGGCAGAACAGAGCCATCCTTGGCCGGCAAATCGCGGACATGGCCGTATGAGGCGATGACCTTGTAATCCGCGCCCAGATACTTGTTGATAGTTTTCGCCTTCGCGGCGCTTTCGACAATGACAATGTTCATTCAGTGGCGTTCTAATTCGTTAAGCCGGAGCCGGGAAGGCTAAAGGGCCAGCTGAGAAAGACCATTCTTTGACATGCGATGTTTGCCGTCAGAAAATTTCAGAAATGCCCCAGCCATGCTTGCCCTGCAATTTGGCGCGCACTTCTTGTTTTCCTTCCAAGTCTATGATTAACAAGAAACTTTTCCGAAGAAAGGCTATCTTGGCCAATCTCTGCAAACTCCTGTTCTATGAAAACCCTTTCCGCGGAAACTCGATGCCCTCGCCCTTTCCCGACCTTGGTTGCGAGTCTGTATTGCGCATCCGAAGCCAATAAATCAAGCTCGAAGCGCTTTCGCTAGAGAATTCCGGTTGAGAACTTTCAGCGGCGAAAGAGCCATGAAAGCCAGCCCTTATTAACGGCATAATTCACACGCGCGAGTTTGCCGGGACGCGGCAAATGCGCTACATTTGCATCATGACCGTGAGACCTTCTTTCGACACGCCCCGGGACCGGACAACGCAAGCAGCGGAGGGAATGCTGCGGCGGCGCTTCACCGTGGAGGAACTGGAGGCCATGGTCGCGGTCGGTATTCTCGGCGAAGACGAGCGGATCGAACTGATCGGCGGGGAGGTCGTTCCGATGTCGCCAAAGGGCAATCGCCATGAAGTCTTGAAGGTCGCGCTAAATCGATATTGGTCAAAGCGCATTCCTGATCGCTTGGTTCTCGCGCAGGAAACCACGTTCCGGCTTACGCCTGACACCTATGTAGAACCGGACTTCATCTTTTTCGATAGCAAGACACGGCTTAAGGACTTAAGCGCCGATAATGCGCTTTTCGTCGTTGAAATTGCCGATTCCAGCTTCGCCTATGACATTGGCCGCAAGGCGGCGCTATATGCGAGCTTCGGCATCCCGGAGCTTTGGGTCATCCATGCGGTGCGGCTTGAAACGCGCACCCACCGCAAGCCATCGCTGACCGGCTACCAATCCATGCTGGACCTGCCCTCGGATCAGTTGCTTGTTCCGGCTTGCTCCGAAGAGCTGGCGGTTACGCTCTCGAACTTACAGCTAAATTAGCTCGGCAGCCTCGACAATCGCCGCATAAACAGCGTCCAGCTCCGCCGTCGTGGCGCAATAGGGCGGCATGACGTAAACCGTATTGCCGAGCGGACGAAGCAACAGACCCCGGCTCAGGAAGAAGTCGTATAGTTTCGGCCCAATGGCTGCGAGATATCCGGCGCGCTCTACCCTAAAATCGACGGCGATGATGGTCCCCAGATGACGGACATTCTCAAAGCGTTCATCGCCAGCCAAGGAAGCGATACGTCCGGATTGCGCAGCGGTCAGAGCCGCCACGCGCTCGCGAACTGGCTCCTTTTCCCACACATCGAGGTTGGCGACGGCGGCGGCGCAGGCGATGGGGTTCGCCGTGTAGGAGCTCGAATGATAGAACATGCGGGCGCGGTCGGGCGCGTAATGCGCCTCGAAAATCTCCGGCCTGCAAAGCGTCACCGCGAGCGGAATGGCCCCGCCCGTCAAGCCTTTGGCGAGGCACATGATGTCCGGGGAAACGCTTGCCTGTTCGCAGGCAAAAAGCGTTCCCGTCCGCCCGAAACCTGTCATCACCTCGTCGGCGATGAACAAAACGCCGAAAGCCTCGCAGATGCGCTTCAGTTCGCGCAGCACAGACGCGCGATAGATGAGCATGCCGCCAGCGCCGAGGATCAGCGGCTCCAGGATAAGCGCGGCGGGAGGATCGCGGCGGCAGGAGGCCTCGAACGCGTCAAGCGTGACTTGCTCGGCGTTTGCGCGGGGAAAAGGAATGCGCTCCACCTCGAACAGAAGCGGCTCGTAAGGCGCGTTGAACACGCCCCGCGCCCCAACCGACATGCAGCCGATGGTGTCGCCGTGATAGCCGTGTTCGAGCGCCACAATCCGCGATCGGGGTTCGCCCCGGTTGCGGAAGCAGCCGAGCGCCATCTTGAGCGCGACCTCGACCGAGGTCGAGCCGCTGTCCGAAAAGAAGACGTGCGAGAGACCTGGCGGGGCAATGGAAAGAAGCCGCCGCGCCGTCTCCTCCGCCGGCTCATGCGTGAAGCCCGCGAAAATCACCTGATCGAGAACGCCAGCCTGTTTCTGGATGGCTTCGACGATGGGCGGGTAATTATGGCCGTGGGTGATGACCCACCAGGAGGAAATCGCATCGAAGAGGCGCGCGCCGTTCGCGGCTGTGAGCCACGCGCCCTTCGCCGAGGCGATCTCCGTCATCGTCGGTTGGAGCGCGTGCTGGGTGAAGGGGTGCCAGACCGGCGATCCGGATTGCTGCATTACGCCCTCCCGCCGTCGAAAGCGGTAAGGTCGAAACCGGCCCGGAAAGCCGTGGCGAGGCGCGATTGATCCAAGTCTTCGACACGGGGCAGGCGGCCAAGGCGAGGCGCGCCGCCGAACGCGACAATGGTGCTTTCCACCTCCTCCGCCGCGTCGCCGATAAAGGCGATGCCGTGAACGCGCATTCGCCTCGCCGCCAGGGCCTCGAGCGACAGCAAGGCGTGATTGATCGTGCCCAGCGCCGTGCGCGCGCAGAGGATAACAGGCAGCCCCCAAGCTGCGAATTGGTCGATTTGCAATAACTCGTCCGACAAGGGGACAAGCAATCCCCCCGCGCCTTCGATCACGAGCGGCCCCGCGCATACGGGCACAGTGAGGGATCGAGCCTCTACGGCGATCCCTTCGCGCGCGGCCGCAAGATGGGGCGATGCAGGCAGCCGCAGCCGGTAGGCTTCCGGCAAAATGCGCTCGCGAGGGAGCTTCGATAGTCGGCGGACGGCGTCGCTGTCGGTTTCGCCCTCGAGCCCGGCCTGGATTGGTTTCCAATAATAACCGTCGAGCGCCCTCGCGAGCGCCGCGCTGAATACGGTCTTGCCAATTCCGGTGTCAGTCCCGGTCACGATAAAGCCGGCGCTCATGGCTCCAATCGCGAAAGCTCGAAGCGCAGCGCGTCGATCATCTCGCTCACAAGTTCGATGCTGGTGTTCAAGGTCAACGCTATGCGCAGGCGCGCCGTGCCCTCCGGCACCGTGGGCGGCCTTATGGCGCGGATGTCATAGCCGTAGCCTTGCATGGCGGATGCGAGCGCGGTCGCGCGTTTGTCCGATCCGACGATGACCGGGATGATCTGCGATCCGCTCGGCGCGACGCCGCAACGGGTTTTGATGGCGGCGTTCGCGAAGGCGATCAAAGCCGCAAGCTGCTCCCGTCGCTGGGGCTGCTCCTTGCAAAGCTGCAACGCCGCGCGAACCGAGGCGGCGATGATCGGCGAGGGCGCCGTCGAAAAAATGAAGGGCCGCGAATGGTTCACCATGAAGTCGCGGAAGATGCGCGGCCCGCACAGGAGAGCGCCCGAGGCGCCAAGCGCTTTCCCGCAGGTGTGAAGCGAGACGACGTTCGCGCGGCCCTCCAGCCATGCGCCCAGGCCGCGGCCATCCGGCCCGAAAACGCCCGTGGCGTGGGCTTCGTCGATGACAAGGATGCCGTCATGGCGCTCCGCGACGGCGGCGAGATCGTCGAGCGGGGCGCGGTCGCCGTCCATACTATAAAGAGTTTCGACGGCGATCCACGGCCGGCCCTTACGACCGGCTGCGCGCCAGGCGAGGATTTTCGCCTCAAAAGCGTTGGCGTCGTTGTGCGCGGCCTTGACGATTTCGGCTCTCCCGGCGCGCATCCCATCATGGGCGCTGGCGTGGATGAGCGCGTCGTGGACGACAAGATCGCCGCGCTGGGGCAACGCCGCGAACAGCGCATAGTTCGCCGAAAATCCGCTGCTGAAATAGAGCGCCGTCTCGGAGCCGACAAAAGCCGCTGCGTCGGCCTCCAGGCTTTCATGTTCCGAGGTATTGCCGCGCAAGAGGCGTGAGCCGCCTGCGCCTATGGCGACGCCGCGATCGAGCGCGCGGCGCACCGCCTCTTTCAGATCCTGTGAATTGGCCAACCCGAGATAGTCGTTGGAGGTGAAATCGTAGCCGGCCGGGAGCGCGAGCCGCCGCAGCCGGCCGCGCTCCTCCAAAGCCGCTAGCGCGTCCTCATACGGCCTCAGCATGAGCGTCTGCCTGCTGTTCGAGCGGCATCGGCGACAAACCAAGCTTTGAAAAGAGCGCTGCGTCCTTGTCCTCGCCGGGGTTTTCCGCCGTCAAAAGCACCTCTCCCATGAAGATCGAGTTCGCGCCCGCGAAAAAGCAAAGGGCCTGAAGCTCATCGCTCATGGCGGACCGCCCCGCCGAGAGCCGCACCATGGAACGCGGCATCATGATGCGGGCGGCCGCGATTGTGCGAATAAAGGCGATCGGGTCGAGCGGCGGCGCATTTTCGAGCGGCGTGCCGTCGATGGGGATCAGAAGGTTGATCGGAACGCTCTCGGGATGCTGCGGAAGATTCGCGAGCGTCATCAGCATGGCGACGCGGTCCGCGGCCTCCTCCCCCATGCCAAGGATACCGCCGCAGCAAACCTTGAGGCCCGCCGATCGCACATGGTCGAGCGTTTCCAGCCGGTCGGCGAAATTCCTCGTTTTGACGATCTCGCTATAGTAGCGCTCGGAGGTATCGATGTTGTGATTGTAATAATCGAGGCCCGCGAATTTGAGGCGCTCGGCGTCGCGGCTTGTGAGCATGCCAAGCGTCATGCAGGTTTCCATCCCGAGCGCTTTCACGCCGCGAACCATCGCGCAAAGCCCATCGAGGTCGCGCTCCTTGGGGCTTCGCCAGGCCGCTCCCATGCAATATCGGGTCGCGCCCGACGCTTGCGCCTTTCGCGCCTCCGCGATGACGCGCTCCACCTCCATGAGCTTCGAGGCCGACAGCCCGGTGCTGTAATGAGCGGATTGGCTGCAATAGGCGCAGTCCTCCGCGCAGCCGCCCGTCTTAATGCTCAGAAGGCGGCTCAGCTGGACTTTGTTTGGATCGAAATGGCGGCGGTGAACAGTCTGGGCCTGGAAGAGAAGCTCGTTGAAAGGCTGGTTATAAAGTTCTTCTGCCTCTGCACGCGTCCAATCGTGCCGTTCCTCGTTGTATTTGGACACGGTGACCCCTACCCTCCCTTATAAAGATGCGCTTCGTACGCCCCGCGCGCGAAATCCTGGTACGTTCTATCCGCGGGAATCCTGGGAGGGTGCGCATTCGCCTCCAGCCATACTCGTTTGTAGAACGGCTTCAAGCATCGCGCAACAACCGAGGCGATGGAAAACGCTCAGGTCAAGATACGATTTTGAAAGGACCGTCTCCCGCCTCCCGCGACGGCGGCGCGATTGCCGAATCCCAGGCGATGCGGCTGGGGGGCAAATAAACCGCAACCCTCGTCCCCTTGCGAGGCGTGCTTTCAACCTCCAGTCTTCCCCCATGCAATTCCGTCAGCTTCACAGCCAAGGGCAGTCCCAGGCCCGCGCCCCCGAACCGGCGGGAAAAGCCGTTATCGACCTGCCCGAACAGCTCCAGCGCCTGACGGATCTCATCGCCGGTCATCCCGATCCCCGTGTCCCGGACCCAAAGCCGCAGGCCTTCTCCATCGGGATCGGCCTCCGCTCCGGTCTCGATCCGGCCCCCTGGAGGGGTAAACTTGATCGCGTTCGACAGGAGATTGATAAGGATCTGCTTGAGCTTGGTCTTGTCTCCATAAATCGAGGCGCCAAGATCGTGCGCAGGACCCTCAAGCTGGACGCCGCGGGAGGATGCCTGATCCCGCAACATTATGACGCATCGATGAAGGAGCGCCGTCACCCTGACGCGCTCTTCCCTCAGCTCAAGCTTTCCCGCTTCAATGATGGTGACATCGAGGATGTCGTTAACAATGCCGAGGAGGTGGGTTCCGGAGCGATGAATGTCGGCTGCATAGGCGGCGTACCGGTCGACTTCCTTGCCGAGAAGCTTGTCGCGAATGATTTCCGAGAACCCCAGGATCGCATTCAGCGGCGTTCTCAGCTCATGGCTCATATTCGCCAGGAAAAGGGACTTCGCATCGTTCGCCTCCTCCGCGCGGCGCTTTTCCCGGATGAGCTCGACATTCATTCGCCGAAGCTTCATCCGCTCCTGGGCAAGCTCCTCGCTGGTTGAGAGCAAGGCCGCATGTTCCTTCCGGACTTTCTCGCTTTCCTGGTCGAGCGCGATCGCGCTTTCGACACGGCTCGAAATCTCGCGGTTAAGCATGACCATCATGATCAGGGGAAGGCTTAGAGCGGCGACGCCAAGGCCGATAACGATCTTCGCCTGCCGGTTTGCGGGAGCAAGAACCTCGGCTCTCCCCAAACCGGCCGCCACGATTAAAGGGTAATCGAGGACTTTCCGCCACCTGTAGAGGCGCACGACCCCATCGGCGGCGTCATGCGAGGAATAAGCCCCATCGGACGCCGTTTGCTCGGCGCCGAGCAGCGCTTCGGGAAAGTCATTTGCGCGGCGAGGCGCCGTATCGAAGCCTCCTGCGGCTGTGTAGCGGGCAAGTCTCACGCCGTCGGATCGAATAAGATCGATTGCCGCCGCTTCGCCAAGAAAGACCTTTTGCTGCTTGTCGAGAAGATCGTGAGCCAGGCTCTTCCACTCTTCCAGACTGAACGCAGGCTCCGTGGCCTCCATCCTTCGCTTCAGATCCGGGGCCGCATCAAGCGCGCTTCGAATCCGTTCCTCGAATCCCGCGGCCAAATTCGCGGCGTCGGCGCCGGCGCGGTCGATTGCGGCCTCGCGTTCGTTGAGGACGGCTTCGGCGACGATGGCGCCAATGGCGAAGATGGTCGCCGCGCTGAACGCAGCGATACGGCGTTTGAGCGTCTTACCGGCCCTGCGCCGGCTCTCGTCGCCTGAGTGGGATCGTATCGCTCGCTGCACGAAATACCCGGACTTTATTGGAGCAATTGTCAGTTCACGAACAAGTTATAATCCGTAGACTTGTCGAGAACTGTGTAGCATTACGATAATCCTTTCCGGCTTTGGATGTACAGTGCATAAATATTATAATTTCAAAGGTAATTCGTCTATGCATATTTATTGTGCAGCACGCCAAATGATAAGATCTTGGTCAAAACAAAGCTTGGATATAATCGTAGATGGGGCTATTACACTTCAGCTTAGCGGTGATTAAGGGTGGGCTGTATGCGCCATTTCAAGACGCCCGTTGACCTCGCGCCCGAAATTCCAGCGAGAGTGGGCCTTTCCCGGCTTAATCAAGGACGACCCATGGAAAGCAACGGCGAGAAGACCTCGCGGCGTGATGTTCTCAAGCTCGGCGCTTATGGCCTCGGCGCCATCGGCGCAATGAGCGTCGCCGGCGGCGCAAAGGCGCAGGCCGCGACGAAAGCGGTCGTCCGCCAGCAAAAGCCGAAAGACGGAAAGCAGTGCATCGGCTGCCAGCATTACGAGGCCGCCTCTTCCAGCGGCTATTGCATTCTCTTCGCCAAGAAGCCCGGTTAAGCAGCCCCCGCGATCATGCTGCCATCCGCGTAACTATCTACAATTAGCGCTTAAGCTTGGCTTTCGCTGAAACCGTAACTTAACGGCGCAGAGCGAAGCTGCTTTTCAACCTCAGCAAGAAGATTTAGCCTTGGCATTGTCTGGACGGCCAGACAGGCGAGCGCGAGCCATTCAGGGTTGGGGGCATCACTGCCGCGCTCGCCACTCCGCGCCTCTGTTTTTGCGCCCGCGGCGAAGCGATTGGCCCTCGCTTAAGATGATTGCCCGGTTCCGCTTTGCTGCTTTTTCTGCCAAGGAAAACGGCCGTCAACCTCAAGGCTTATGCTGAAGCTGAGGAACGTTCGAACGAAGACGATGATGGCAAGAACGAAGACGCTTTCGAGTGTCGGTGAAATCGTTACAGTCGAAATGATGTCCGCCGCGACCAGAACTTCGAGGCCAAGCAGGATTCCCCGTCCCATATCGCGCCTGTATTGCTGATAGGGAGAGATGTCTTCGCTCTCGGATGTGCCGCGGAAAATGAACCTGAGAGTGGCTGTCAGAAGACCAAGAACAAGAATAATGACGCCGCTTAGCTCAATCCCGCGCGATATGACCGCAACAATCTCTTTATCGAACATGTATCCCTCAACGCGCCGGCCTCGATCCGCAGCGAAGGCGTAAGCGCCTTCGATCGCTTTCGCGGCGGCGCCGCAAAATGAGCCTTCGCCGAAGCATGTACAAACATCCCTGTGCGCTGGCGGCGTTTCGGGGATGACGGGTGAGGCCGATCAATACCCGATCGCGGCGCCGTCGCCATCCCGCGTATCGGCGGCGCCCAGGAACAGGCCGCCTTTCTTCATCACCGAGTTTGTCCGCCCCAGAACGCGATGCTGGAATGTGCCGTCGGCGTTCTTCGGCAGGATGAAGCCTCGCGCTTCGAGGATGCGGAGCGTGTCATCGGATATCCCGCGTTCCGTAATGACGTTATCGGGCTGCCATTGATGATGAATGCGCGGCGCGGCCGTCGCCTCGGCGACATTCATGTCGAAGGTCAGCACGTTCAGGATCTCTTGCAGCACGACGGTTATGATCGTGGAGCCTCCGGGGCTTCCCGTGATGAGAAAAGGCGTTCCATCCTTGAGCACGATCGTCGGAGCCATGGAGGACAGAGGCCGTTTTCTCGGTTCGATGGCGTTGGCTTCATCGCCGACGAGGCCATAGGCGTTCGGCGCGCCCGGCTTTGATGAGAAATCATCCATTTCATTATTCAGAAAGAAGCCCGCGCCATCGACCGTATATCCGCTGCCGAATGCGAGGTTGAGCGTATAGGTGTTTGAGACCGCGTTCCCTGCCTTATCCATGATGGAAAAGTGGGTCGTCTGGTCGCCTTCCGCGGAAGGCGGCTTTCCTGCCGAAACATCGGCTGATTTCGTCGCGTGCTCCAGGTTGATGCCCTTCCGAAGCTCCGCCGCGTAGGCTTTGTTTGTGAGACCCGCCACCGGCACCTGGACGAAATCCGGATCGCCAAGAAATTTGGCGCGGTCGGCATAGGCGCGCCGCATGGCTTCCACGAGCCGGTGGATGGCATCGGCGCTGTCCTGCCCGAATTTCTTGAGGTCGTAGCCTTCAAGGATGTTCAGCATCTGAATCACATGCACGCCACCGGACGAGGGAGGCGGCATGGAGACGATTTCATAGCCGTGATAGGTTCCGCGGACGGGCTCGCGCTCGACAGGACGATAGTTCTGGAGGTCTTCGCGAGTGATGAGACCGCCGCCCTTCTTCATCTCGGCCTCGATCATTCCCGCAACCGGGCCGTAATAAAATCCGCTCGCGCCCTGATCGCGGATGGCGATCAGCGTTTTCGCAAGGTCGGGCTGGCGCAGGATCTCGCCCATCCTGTAGGGCGCGCCAAATTCGTGCTGGAAATAGACGGACGTCGACCTGTCCGCGGACAACCGTTCGCTCGCTTTCGCGAATGCGTAGGCCAAGCCGTAGGAGACGGGAAAGCCTTCCTCGGCCAGCTTGATCGCCGGAGCCATGACCTTGTCCCGGGACATCGTTCCATAATGGTCCAGCGCGTGGAGAAGGCCCGCGACGGTTCCGGGCACGCCGGCGGAGGCCCGGCTATATCGGGCCTTTTCACGATCGACGGCCCCGTTGCTGTCGAGAAACATGTCACGGCTCGCCGCAGCGGGCGCGGTTTCGCGATAGTCGATGGCGACCTTCTTGCCATTTGCGAGCGTGATGAGCATGAACCCCCCGCCCCCGAGGTTTCCGGCCTGGGGATGGGTCACGGCGAGCGCGAACCCAACCGCCACCGCCGCGTCAATCGCGTTGCCGCCAGCTTTCAGGATATCCGCGCCGACCCCGGCTGCGATCTTCTCCTGCGCGGCGACCATGCCGTTTTCGGCGACGACCGGCTGAAACCGCGAATTCGAAGCCGATGACCGCGTCAGCGCCCGGATCGTTCGCGCGCTGCGCTTTAGGTTGAGCGGAAACGGCGATAATGGCGCCGAGAATGGCCGCCACGGGAAACAGGGCGCGTAATTTTGACATCATCAACAACATGGAAAAACGGCCGGCCTTGGGTGTACGCGGCGAGGAGGTCTCGATTGCTCGGAAGGTAAGGTAAAATCTGGCCTATTTGCAGCAGGATTGGGATATTCTTATGTAACATCTCTTATCGCGGTCCAAGAAAGGCGAACATGAAATACCGCAGGCTTGGCGACAGCGACCTGTCTGTCTCGGAGATCGCGCTTGGGTCCTGGCTCACCTATTCGGGAGGCGTCGACGCCGAGACGGCGAGAGCCTGCGTTAGGAAGGCGCTCTCTTTCGGCGTCAACTTCATCGATACCGCGAACATCTACGGGCGAGGGGCGGCGGAGACGTTCCTGGGGGAAACGCTCGCGCACGTGCCGCGCGACACTTACGTGCTCGCGACCAAGCTCTATTTCCCCATGACCGAAACGGATCGCGGCCTGTCGCGCGCGCAAATCCACAAACAGGTGAATGCGTCGCTCAAGCGGCTCAAGACCGATTACGTCGACCTTTATCAATGCCATCGCTTCGATCCCGAAACGCCGCTGGAAGAGACAATGCAGGCGCTGACCGAAATTGTCCGCGCGGGCAAGGCGCGCTATGTCGGCTTCTCCGAATGGCCCGCGGGGGTCATCGCCGAAGCGGTCGCGATGAAGGATGTGGTCCGCTTTGTCTCAAGTCAGCCGCAATATTCGCTGCTTTGGCGCAAGCCCGAGAAGGAGATCTTCCCGCTCTGCAAAGCCAACGGCATATCGCAGGTCGTCTGGTCGCCGCTGGCGCAGGGCGTGCTGACGGGGAAATACAGGCCCGGCGAAGCGCTCGCTCAAGGGACGAGGGCGACGAGCCGCGCCATGGGCGGATTTCTTCAGCGGTCGTGGCTGGAGCCTCGTGTTCTTGAAGCCGTCCGGAGGGTTAAGCCTATCGCCAAGGAGGCAGGGCTGTCGCTCTCGCAATTCGCGCTCGCCTGGGTGCTTCGCAACGGCAACGTGGCTTCGGCCATCATTGGCGCGACGAGGCCGGCCCAGGTCGAGGAGAATGTGAGAGCGTCCGGGCATTCTGTCGATCCTTCGCTGTTTCAGGAGGCGGAGCGGACGCTTGCGAACGTCGCGACAACCTGAAGGTTTTCCAGCCACGCACAATCATCAATCACCGTCTATCGAGCGAGGGCGACATGGCGCCAGAATACTCCCAGCATCAAACCGAGCCGCATTCCACGGCGGACGCCGATCATGGCCGGCCGCTCTTCAAGGTCTACAATCCGGCCACGGGCCAGCTCTCGCGCGCCTATCACGGCCATTCGCGGGAGGAGGCTCTCGCCATTGCGCGCAGGGCTCATGAAGCGTTCAGGGACTGGCGCCGGGTTCCCTTTGGCGAGCGCGCCAGGATGATGAAGGCCGCAGCTCAGAGCTTGCGCCGTCGCAAGGAGGAGTTCGCCGCGCTGATGACCGTCGAGATGGGAAAAACCCGGACCGAGGGGCTTGGCGAGATCGAGAAATGCGCCTTGAACTGCGATTACTTCGCCGATCATGCGGAGCGCATGCTGGCGCGGGAACCGATCGAGTGGGACGGGCCGAAAGCCTTCGTGACGTTCAATCCGCTTGGTGCGATCCTCGCTGTCATGCCCTGGAATTTTCCGTTCTGGCAGGTTTTTCGCTTCGCCGCGCCTTCGCTGATGGCGGGCAACACCGCCATCCTCAAACACGCAAGCAACGTGCCGGGGTGCGCGCTCGCCATCGAAGATGTCTTCCGGGAGGCCGGTTTCCCCGCAAATGTCTTCAGCGCGGTGTTGATCCCAAGCCGGGATGTGGACGCCCTTATCGCGAATCCGGCCATCGCCGCGGTCACGTTGACGGGCAGCGTCGAGGCTGGGCGGAGCGTCGCGGCGGCTGCGGGCCGCAACCTGAAGAAGTGCGTGCTCGAACTTGGCGGAAGCGACGCCTACCTGATCCTTGAAGACGCAGACATTGGGCGCGCCGTAGACGTATCGACGGCGGCTCGCATGGTCAACGGCGGCCAAAGCTGCATCGCAGGCAAACGCTTCATCGTCGTCTCAGCTTTGAAAGAGGCTTTCGAGAAGGCCTTCACGGCCAAGATGCACGCCATCCAGATGGGTGATCCGAACGCCCCCGATACGAAGCTTGGCCCGCTCGTCAGCGTAGAAGCCCGTGACGGCGTTCACAAACAGGTTCAGGAGAGCATCGCCAAGGGCGCGTTCCTTTTGTGCGGAGGTAAAATTCCGGACAAGCCGGGCGCGTGGTATCCGCCCACGGTGCTGAGCGACGTAAAACCGGGCCTGCCCGCGCATGACGAGGAGATCTTCGGCCCCGTCGCCGCGATCATCGAAGCGCGCGACGAAATCGACGCCATCCGCATCGCCAACGACTCCCAGTTCGGCCTCGGCTCCGGCGTGATCACGTCAGACATCGCGCGCGGCGAGCGCATCGCGGCGGAGATGCTCGAAGCCGGCATAAGCTTCGTGAACGACAATGTGCGCTCCGATCCGCGGATGCCCTTCGGCGGCGTGAAGCATTCCGGATATGGCCGGGAATGCTCGCATTTCGGCATCCGCGAGTTCGTCAACATCAAAAGCGTGCTCGTCCGCGATTAGGCGGGTAGCGGCCTATCTGCTAAACGCCTCCTGCAACGGCTTCTGTCCGCTGACCCCGCTCTGCAGCAGGAGCATCAGCAGAATCCGCGCCTTACGCGGCGGCAGATCGTCGGCCATCACGGCGCCCGCGTCCACGAGCGTCTTCCCTCCGCCTTCCCAGCCGTAATTGGGCAGAACGCGGCCGTTTGGCACGCGCGAGGCGATCACCACCGGCACCCCCTTCGCAATCGCCTCCTTGATCGCCGCATACATGGGCTGGTTCACGTTACCCCATCCTAGCCCCTCAACCACGATGCCCTTCGCGCCGAGATCGAGCGCCGCCTTGATCATCCGTCCGTCCGCGCCGCCATACATGGGAACGATCTCGACATAGGGCATGGCGTCCGCCTTCAGCGGGATGTATTGGCGCCTGAGCGGCGAGCGCGCGAAGATCACCCGGTCGAAGTCTACGGCGCCGAGAAAGCCGAAGTCGCCCGATTTGAAGGTTTCGACGTCGGAGGTGTGCGTCTTGGTGACATCGCGCGCCGCATTGATCTGATTGTTCAACGCGATCATCGCCCCCATCCCTCTCGATTGACGGTCGACGCAAATGCGCACCGCATTGAGCAGGTTCCGGGGTCCGTCGAAATCCTTCTCGGAGGCATTCCGCTGGGCGCCGATGAGGATGACCGGCTTGTCGGAGCTGACCGTAAGGTCAAGCCAGTAAGCCGTTTCCTCGAGCGTGTCGGTGCCGTGCGACACGATGACTCCGGCGACCTCGGGCCGGTCGAGCGCGCCCGCAACCTCCTTGCTCAGCGCGATCCAGCGAGGCGGGTCCATGTAATCCGAGGGCACATTGGAGACGTTTTTGACCTCAACCCGCGCGTAGTTCGCGACCTCCGGGACCGTGGCCACCAGATCTTCGCCAGAAATGGCGGGCACGGGGGCCTTTTTGACGGGATCGATTTTCATGGCGATCGTCCCGCCGGTCGCGATCAGCGGACACACCGGCAATTGAGCCTGGGCGTAGACTGGCGCCGGCAGCCAGGGCCGCGATGAGAGCTGCAACGCACGGGGAGACGCTCCGCCAGGGAAAGGTTTGTGGAATCTTTGCGCCGCGCATGTACGCCCATCCCTGTTTTAAGACCGAGCCTTGCACTGTACAGCTGTCTTGGCGGGACCTCAATCAAGCACAATCGGCTTGCTGCAATTTGGTCACAACTCATCGGTACGGGCGAGCGCTGGCTCGCGCCAAATGGATGTGACTTTGTTAATTTTACAGTTTTCCAGCAGGGGCTTCCGATGACAAATCCGCTTCCGCAGGTTGTATCGGTTCTATTTGCCGCGGCGGTCCTGACTTTGGCTGCGGCCTTGGCGCCATCGGGGGCCTTTGCCGGCTTGACGGGAACCGCGAAGGGCCGGTTTGCTCTCGTTGTCACCAATGAATCCTATCCAGAGATCGGGAACCTGCACTTCAGTCATGCCGATGGCCAAATCATCGCCAAGACGCTGCTCGAACTGAATTTCCAGGTCGAAGTGGAGCGTGACAATTCAATTGAGCGCGTTCGGCGCGCGCTATCCCGGCTGACGCAAAAGGCCGAAGCCGCCGGCCCTGAACTCGGTCGTGTTTTTCTACTTTTCGGGCCACGCCGCGGAGGACGGCGCGAAGAACTACATGCTGCTCAACGAAAGAGCGCCGAATTCGTTCAACCCCTCCGATTACGGTTCGAGGCGGGCCGTCCTTCCCGTTATCGGCATTCCCTACAGCGAAGTGACGGCAAGCCTGGCCACATTGAAGACCAAAGCCAGCTTCGTCGTTATCGACTCCCATTACGACCTCGATGAGCCTCAACTGTTCGAGCCTGGGCAGGTCTTCGCAACGCAGGGGCGGCCTCTCCTCATGGCCGCTGACAGCAATAATTATTCGCTCGCTCTGTCGAGCGCGCTCCTGACGCCCGGCCTCACGGTGGACGGCATATTCAAGCGTGTTCAGGTCAGGGTGGCCGAGGTCACGAACGGAAGGCAGATCCCTTTCTCCAGCAACACAATCGGCAAGGATTTCATTTTGAATGAAACTGGCGATCCGGCCGGTGTCATCCCTGCTTCCGGAGGCGGAGAAGCCGTTCTTGAGGAACCGCTTTGGATTTTGGTGAAAGATAGCAAGGATATCCAGTTGCTTAACGCTTATCGGCGCCGTTTTCCCGAAGGAAAACATGTGGCCGAGGCGCAGAAGCAGATCGATGAAACGGCGCGCCTCGCCACGATTGCGGCCCAACAGGCGCACATGAGAGGCGAGTCGAAGCTCGGGCGCCGGGTAGCGCTCGTGGTCGGAAATGGCGCCTACCGGGAGGCGGACCGCCTTCCCAATCCCGTCAACGACGCGCATGGCATTGCCGCCGCGCTAAAGGGCCTCGGATTTGAAACCGTTCAAGAGGGCTACGACCTTGGCCGGGACGCGATGCTCAAGTCCCTTAAGGCCTTCGGCGAGGCGGCGAAAGGCGCCGATTGGGCCGTCGTTTATTACGCGGGGCATGGGATGGAGGTGAAGGGGACCAACTATCTGATCCCCATCGACGCCAAGCTCAAAGACGAGGAGGATGTGGAAGAGGAGGCCGTTCCGGTGAGCCGTCTCATGGACCGCCTTCAGGATGTGGCCGGCATCAAGGTCTTCATTCTTGACGCCTGCCGCGACAATCCTTTCGCGACCCGCCTGTTCCGGCGCCGCGGCGTCCGGGGCGGAGGGAAAGGTCTCGCCGAGATCCACGCGGATTCGGGCACGCTTATCGCCTTCGCAACGAGCCCAGGCGATTCCGCGCTCGATGGGGAAGGAGAGCACAGCCCTTACGCCAAAGCGCTTATCGACCATCTTGGCGACCGGGGGAGCGAAATCCGGCTGATGTTCGGATCCGTTGCCGACAGCGTGCAGGAGGCTACCCGCAAAGAGCAGCTTCCTTGGATTTCCTCGCCGCTTGGCGGCAAGTTTTATTCGTTCAATCCTGATTAATACCGGAGCCGTTGCTTGCTTCGAAGCCGGGAACGATGGCGGGCTGAGCTAATTGCCCGCGTGCTGCTCCGGCTTCTGCGCGGCCAGAAGCTTGATGAAGGCCGCGCCGATGAGGCGCTGTCCCGTGGCATTGAGGTGGCCGCCGTCGCTCGTCAGGGATGGGCGCATGACCTCGATTTCCTTGCCGTCGTCCGCAACCGCTTTTTCGGCTTCGAGCGCGGCGAGGTCGAAGAGGTGGTCCTTATCGAATTCCTTGCGCAAATAGTCGTTGAATTCCTTGCGCTTTTCGTTGTCGGCGAGTTCCGGAGAACTGCCTTTTATAAGGCTTTTCACCCACGCCTTCGCGCCGCTCGGGACGGCCGTCAACGGCGACGTTATCGCAATGAACCTTGTGGACGGGTGCGCCCGTTGCAGAGTCTTTATCGCATCGGCGTAGGTTTTGGCGACTGCGGTTGCGTCAGAACTCTTATTGAGATCGACATAGCAGATTTTCACCATCGCGACGTCGATATCGGGAAAGGAGGACGACGTGCTGACGAAGTCCTTGATTTTGCCAAGCGGGTCGCCGTTCTGCCCAACCATGAACTGGAAGATCGCCGGCGTCTTTCCCTGGTCGCCGCGGCTTTCCGTGATCGTCAGTTTGACATTGTTTTCGTCCGCAAGTTTACGAACGCCGTCGAGGATGTTCGCGCCGACGGATTGATGTGCAAACAGCACCCGCTGCCTGGCCGCTGCTTCGACATCTGCTTTTGTGAGTGACACCGCCTGCTCCTCGGCATAGCCTGGGCTGGAACAAACCAAAAACGCGGCCGCGAGAGCGAGGAAGCTCCCCAACACCGGCGCGAGAAGACACGCCCGCTCCCTCCCTGTCTGGGTTTGCACGACTGGCCTGCCTTTCCTTCGTTTGACCGAAAGCCCGCCAAAGGCTCGCCATGAGCTTCTAATTGATGGCGCCGCTTCCGCCAATCACGAAGCGACATCAAGGTTAGCCAAGAGTAGCCGGCGTCCAATTTCGGCTGGAAAACCTGGGATAAGGCGGGGTTGAGGCGACGTCCGCCATATTGGCCGCCACATTGCCCTTTAGAGACCCGAGGTTCGTTTTCTACCGGTTAGGGACCTACCTCATGGTTTTGCGGCACTGGATCATTGCGTGCTTCGTTCTTGCGGCGTTCGGTTACACCCACGGGGGCGCCATTGCGCAAACCGCAACGTCACCCGCCGCGCAACCCGTGGCGGCGCCCGTACAGCCTGCGGCGGCGCCCGCGCAACCGGCCAAGCCGGCGGCGCCCCAGATCAACGTCGCCGAGATCACCAAGCGCGCAAACGACAGCGTCGGCGTCGACATCCAGGCTCATATCAAGGGCTGGCAGAAAGAGCTGGACCGTTTTGAGGAGGTCCTTCGCAAGCCCAATCACAGCTACGCGGACTTGAACGGTTACCGCGACCAGCTTTTGAAGCTGCGCGCGGACGGCGAAGATCTTTCGAACAAGCTCCAGGCGCCCCAGAGCGTCGTTGAAGAACAGGTTCAAAAGCTGCCGGCTCTGCCGGCGCAAGACCAGCCGCCCGAGCCAGAACAGGTCGCCCAGCTTCGCGCCGGGCTCAATTATCACCTCGGGCTTTTCAAGTCGGCCCACAGCTCGATCGACGCCCAGCAGTCTCGCATCAATGAGCTTCTCAACACGATCCAGGATATCCGCCGAAAGAACTTCACCAGTAATCTGTTCCAGCCCGTCCCCGGCGTCTTCTCCTCCCAGACCTGGGAGAACGTACCGGACTACGCCATCCTTGCTGAGATGCGCCTCGAGGGACTGGTCAAGGATTGGTGGAATTCCAGCGATAAGCCGGAGTTGCGTTATCTGATCCTGAGCGCGCTGGCGATTTTTCTCGTCCTTGGCTACTTCCGCTGGCACGGGGTGGAAAGATTGAGGACGTGGTCCGAGGCTGGAGATCCGCCTTTCTGGCGGAGGGCGTCGTCCGCCGCAGGCGTCATTCTCATCCGGTCGATGCCGGTCGTCCTTCCGATCGTATTCCTGTACAACGCGATCGACGAAATGCAGCCGTTTCCCGACAAGATCGGGTGGCTGTTCTATGTTGCGGCGCGTTCGCTTTTTATCGTCGTCGTGGTCAATGCTCTCATGACCACCGTACTTTCTCCGAGCGCCCCGGAATGGCGTTTGATACCCGCCGGGGACCGGGCCGCGTTACGAATTACCCGCCTTGTGCTGGCGCTCGTCATTCTTTACGGGCTCATGACGTTCGTCCACTCCGCGACGCGCATCGTGCAGGCGCCTTTTTCGCTGACATTGGCTTTGACGTTACCGGCGAACCTTCTCGTCGCAGCCTTGGTCGCGGCGATCCTGAAAACCCCGCTTGAGGAAAAGGACGTCGAGGGGATGCCTTCGCTGACCTGGCTGCGGTTATTGCGCTTGCCGTTGTGGGGAATAAGCCTCGCCATTGTGGTCACATCCTTCGCGGGTTATCTCGCGCTGTCGCGGTTCATCGCGCAGCAGCTCATCGTCACGGGCTCGATTTTGGCCCTGGTTTATCTTCTGCTTCTATGGGCTGACGGCTACGCCCAGGGAATGAGGAACGAGAACTCCGCGGTCGGCTCCTGGCTGAAAGGCGCCGCGGCCCTCGATCAAGACAAGAGGGAAAGGCTTTCGGTTCCCGTCAGCCTTCTCCTGAAGCTTGCCGTTCTCGTCGCTTCCGTACCGCTCATCCTTCTCCAGTGGGGATATCCCTGGCCGGATATTATCGAGCTGTATCGCCAGCTCTTTTTCGGTTTCCGGATTGGGACCACGGAGATTTCGCTCGCGGCCATCTTCGCCTCGATCATCGTCTTTGTCCTTGGCTACTTCGCCGCGAAGCTCTTTCAAGGATGGCTTGACCGTCAAGTGCTCAAGCCTGCCGGCTTGTCGGGGGGCTTGCGCGACTCCATCCGCACCACGGTCGGCTACGCAGGCATTTTCGCCGCGGCCTTGCTTGCGCTTTCCTACGCAGGCTTCAATCTTTCAAACATCGCGATCGTCGCGGGCGCTTTGTCCGTCGGTATCGGTTTGGGCCTGCAAGCCGTGGTCAGCAATTTCGTGTCGGGGCTTATCCTGCTCGCCGAGCGCCCCATTAAGATCGGCGATCTCGTTACCGTTGGCGGCGAGGAAGGCTATGTCCGAAAGATCAGCGTCCGCTCGACGGAAATTGAGACCTTCGAGCGCGCGAACGTGCTGATCCCGAACTCGTCGTTCATCACGGACAAGGTGAAGAACTGGACGCTTCGGAACAACACGGCTCGCACGGCGATTGCGGTCTCTGTGGCGCATGGCAGCGATCCGCGGCTTGTCAAAGCGATCCTTCTCAATGTCGCCCAGGATCATTTGAATGTCATGACGTCGCCGGAGCCTTTCGTCGACTTCGAAGACTTCAACGCCGATTCCCTCAACTTCAAGCTTTACGTCTATATCTACGATTTGAGCAAAGGCGGAGGCACCAGAACCGATCTGCGGATCGGGATTCTGGAAGCGTTCAAGGCCAGCGATATCGCCCTGCCCTCACACCAGACCGAGGTGCTGCTCCACGAGGTGGAGTGGCTGCGCGATGCGGTCAATCAATATATGACCAGCCCGGCAAGCGGGCATGTCGGAAATGGCAGCCGGGGCTCTCCCTCCGGCAAGAGCAAAGAGGCTCTATCGTGATGACAACCGGTGAGGCGATCCGGCTCTTCGTGATCGCGGCTGCTCATGGTTCTGTATGGGGCGCCGGGAATGGCCGGGATCTGTTCGGACAGAAAACAGATCCCCATCACGCTTCCGATCCTCATCGCAATCGCGCTAGAGCGTATCCTTTTCCGGACGCGCTCTAGGCCTTAACCTTCGCGGCGGCTGGAACTTCGTTGCACGGGCTCTTTTCATGCTTGAGGGTTTTCTTGCCCTCCGGAGCCTTGCCCTTGAAGAAATGAGCCGTGGCAATGGCGACCTGCGGCTCGCTTGCGCCGTTCGAGATCTGCTGAATGCCGTCCTGGTACCAGCCGTCATATTTGCGCGCGACGGCCTCCTCGCGGGCGCGGCACCAGATCACCGCCGAGAGGTCCGCGAAGGTAAACTTGTTCGTTGTGGCTGCCGCAAGCCGGAGCGTATCCTGGCCCTGATCCGTCACGACGACATCCTTGACGGTGAAGATTCCAGCGTGCGGCATCTTCGAAGTATCGACGGCGGCGGCTTGCAATGACGGCTGGTCCGCATTCGAAGCGCATCCTGCAAGCGCCAAGGCCACGGCGCAAGGTAAGGCAATTCGTTTCATTTTTGTCCCGCTTTAGTGATCCCGTTGACGCTTTCAGCCCGCCAGCCCCTTTGGCGCGCGTTGGCTCGGAGGCCAAGCGTTTCCGGCGATTCTGGGCGCTTCTGTGGCTCGCTTTTTTGTTTTCAACGTTTGACTGGCTTCCCGGCCGCCTGAAACGTGGTAAATCCGTGGCCTGTTGCGAATCCGTCCATTGCATTTGAGGACCTTTCGCACGATTATCTTGCCTACCAAGGGGAGCCGCAGGCATGCGGCTGAGATCGCGCTGATACTCCACGGCGAAAGTCCTCGGAAGCCGCGCGACAACCCGTTGAACCTGATCCGGTTAGAACCGGCGGAGGGATGGTTGCTCGCGAATGACGACCGCCAATCTTCACAATCGCTTCAAAGGTCGAGTACGGCTGGCCGTGAGCTATGCTCGATTCAGAAAGTCGCCCGCTGTAAATCGGGGTAGAATGTCTCGCGGGCGTATTGGCCGCAAAGAAGCACGCGCATAACAAAGAGGTAAGGGATGAACGCGCCAATCGACCCGAAGAATGTCACGCCGGTTAAGGTCACGACGGGCTCCCTGCCTGGGTCGCGGAAGGCTTATGCCGAAGCCGGGGAGCGGCCTGACATTCGCGTCCCGTTCCGCGAAATCGCCCTGCATGAGAGTTGCGGCGAGCCGCCGTTCCGCGTCTACGACACGAGCGGCCCTTATTCGGATGAGGCGGCGAAGATCGATGTGAACGAGGGGCTGGCGCGGATTCGCGAGCCTTGGGTGAAAGCGCGCGGCGTCGAGCAATATACGGGGCGCGGGGTGAAGCCCGAGGACAACGGTAATGTTGGCGCCGCCCATCTCGCCCGCGAATTTCCCGCGCGGCATACGGTTTATCGCGCCGAAGACGGCAAAGCCATCACCCAACTTGAACTGGCGCGCGCAGGAATCATCTCCGAGGAGATGATCTATATCGCGCATCGCGAGAACCTTGGGCGCACGGCGGCTTTGGATCGCGCCAGGGAAGCGCTTGCGGATGGCGAAAGCTTCGGCGCGGCGATCCCCGAATTCATCACGCCCGAATTCGTGCGCTCCGAGGTGGCGCGCGGCCGCGCGATCATCCCGGCCAACATCAACCACGCCGAACTCGAACCCGTGATCATCGGCCGCAACTTCCTCACCAAGGTGAACGCCAATATCGGCAACTCCGCCGTCACCTCCTCGGTGGAGGAGGAAGTGGAGAAAATGGTGTGGTCGATCCGCTGGGGCGCCGACACGGTGATGGACCTTTCCACGGGCCGCAACATCCACACGACGCGCGAATGGATCATCCGCAACGCGCCCGTGCCGATCGGCACCGTGCCGATCTATCAGGCGCTTGAGAAGGTGAACGGCGATCCCGTCAAGCTCGACTGGGAGGTCTACAAGGACACGCTCATCGAGCAGTGCGAGCAGGGCGTCGACTATTTCACGATCCACGCGGGCGTGCGGCTGCGCTATGTGCCGCTGACTGCGAAGCGTGTCACCGGCATCGTGTCGCGCGGCGGCTCCATCATGGCCAAGTGGTGTCTCGCCCATCACCGCGAGAGCTTCCTTTACGAGCGATTCGACGAGATTTGCGATATCATGCGCCGCTACGACGTGTCGTTCTCGCTCGGCGACGGCTTGCGCCCCGGCTCCATCGCGGACGCGAACGACCGCGCCCAGTTCGCCGAGCTTGAGACGCTTGGCGAACTCACGAAAATCGCCTGGGCGAAGGGCTGTCAGGTGATGATCGAAGGCCCCGGCCATGTGCCGCTGCATAAGATCAAGGTCAACGTCGAGAAGCAACTCGCGCTCTGCGGCGAGGCGCCGTTCTACACGCTCGGGCCGCTCGTCACCGACATCGCGCCCGCCCACGATCACATCACGAGCGCCATCGGCGCGGCCATGATCGGCTGGTTCGGCACGGCGATGCTTTGCTATGTGACGCCGAAGGAGCATCTCGGCCTGCCGGACCGCGACGACGTGAAGACGGGCGTGATCGCCTACAAGATCGCGGCGCACGCCGCCGACCTCGCCAAGGGCCACCCGGCCGCGCAGCTCCGCGACAACGCGCTCAGCCGCGCCCGCTTCGAGTTCCGCTGGGAGGATCAGTTCAATCTCGGCCTCGACCCCGAAGGCAGCCGCGCCATGCACGACGAGACGCTGCCGAAGGATGCGCATAAGGTTGCGCATTTCTGCTCCATGTGCGGGCCGAAATTCTGCTCGATGGAGATCACGCAACAGGTGCGCGACTATGCGGCGAAGCTGAACGAGACGCCGGAAATGGCGGTAGAGGCCGGCATGGAGGAGATGAGCGAGAAGTTTCGCGAAATGGGCAATCGCATGTATGTTGACGCTGACAACACGGGAAAACGTGCGTGACGCAGCAACGCTCCGAACTTTTGGAAAAGGCGATCGCAAAGCTTTCAAGCCTGTCGCTTGAAGAACAGGATCGCTTTGCTTCTGAAATTCTTGCTGACTTAGCCGACGAGGCGAATTGGGATCGCATATTCGCCTCGGACGCCTCCCAGAGCTGGCTTGCAAAACAGGCGCAGGAAGTGCGCCGTTTGGATAAAGAAGGCAAGCTCGCTTCTATCGGCTGCGATGCAGAAAAGCCGTGATCAAATCGACGGCGAGGGCCAACTGCGCTTATATTGCAAAGGCTCACGGAGTTTGATCGCATGACCGTTCAGGAATTGGAGAAGGCTGTCGCCAAGCTTTCACCTCGGGAACTGACTGAGTTCAGAGCGTGGTTTCTGCAATTCGATATGGATGAATGGGACCGCCAGATCGCGCGCGACAGCGAGGCGGGAAGGCTGGATAAGTTCGCGGAGGAAGCGATCGCCGACTACAAAGCCGGACGTGTGAAGGAGCTGTGAGGCATTTCACAAACGCCAGATTTTGGTAGGCTTACCAGTCACTTCCGGCGAAAGCGCAAAGGCTTGCCGGAACGCATGCGGACTATGATCGCTTGTGGAGATAGCCGGGGACGGCGCGTTTCCTATGGGGACAAGCGCTACTTTTTTGGCGACGGCTTGACGAAAGTTCCGGCGGCGATCTCTTTGGGATACTCTCTTCCGAAAGCATCACGCGCCTCAAAACTCGCCTCGACGACGCCATCGATATAAGGCGGTCCCTTTGCCCCCATTACGCCGCTGGGAAACTCCTTGGCGGCCTCCTCTGGATTCCAAACTTTAATGATTTTTGCGACGCGTCCAGGCCGGTGCAAAAACTCTATCTTGTCGCCTACCTCAAACTTCCGGCCGGAGGGCAACGCCGCCCCTATGAGAATAATTATTAAAACGACGACAAAAAAGAGAAGAAAGCCCAAGATCTCTCTCCAATCTCGCCTGGCTGGCAAGATTTTCATACCCGCAGCTTTATAACTAGATGCTAATTTGTCTTCGCGGCTTGGCGCAATGCGTCAAAACGGCTGCACATTTCAATAGCGTCTTCCGAAAGGAGACGCCTTTTGCGTTTTGAATGCACTTGGAGCTTTATGCAAAAGTTCCAAACTCGACTTTTTGCGCTCATCTATTCAGTCAAGCCTGTCGCTTGCAGAGAGGAGGCTTGCGCAAGCCGAGCTGTCTTGATCTTTGCTGCGCCTTACATTAGGTAAGGAGTATCGTAAAATAGCAGGGTCGAACATGCCAACCTCCACAGTGACCTCCAAAGGGCAGATCACAATTCCGGCGCAAGTCCGCGCCGCGCTTGGCCTGGAAACAGGGAGCCGCGTTGAATTTGTGGAAGTTGAGAAGGGGCAATTTCTGATGATTGCGGCTTCAGAGGCGGTTCAATCCCTGAAAGGCATGTTGCGGAAGGCTCCCAAGCCGGTCAGCATCGAGGACATGAACGAGGCGATCGCCGAGCGCGGAGCCGGGCGGAAGTGATCGGGCTGGATACCAATATTCTGGTCCGCTATATCGCCCAGGACGATCCGGTCCAATCGCCAAAAGCAACCGCGCTGATCGAAGACCTTTCCGGCGATGAATCCGGTTTTATCTCCCTGGTCGCAATCGTTGAGTTGGTCTGGGTGATGGAAAGTTGCTACGCCGCAACAAAAGCCGAAGTTATTGCCATCCTCGATAAGCTCTTGCGCGTGCGCGAACTCTGCGTGGAGAATGCGGACGTCGTTTTTAATGCGGTGCAAAGCTACGCGCAATCTAGCGCCGATTTTGCCGATTGCCTGATCGAACGGTCCGGTCATCGCGCAAACTGCGAACACACCGTAACCTTCGACGCCAAAGCCGGGAAAACAGCTGGCATGAAGGTATTGGCGTAGCGCGTGCTCATTTAGCGCCGCTCCTGCCGCCCTTTTTGCACAACTTTGGGCCTATTGAGGCGCAAAGCTCAAAAAGAAGCGGTGGTCAAGCGGGCGCCGGCGCTTGAAGCATGGTTCAAAGCGGGCTAGCTCTGACTGAGGATAGATTCCGGGGCCGCTCGAAAACTTTTGAAACTGATCTTGTCGGGAGTACCGATCTTCTAAAGCAATAAGAGCGTTGTTCTGCGGCTTCGACAGAGGAGCTTTTCGGTATGCTGAAACAGCTTGTTCGAGTAGGCGACGCTTTTCCAGATCGGCTCTTTTTCGCTTTGAGCCTTCTTCTGTGCCTTTGCGCGGATGGCGCTTTGGCCGCCCAGACCCGCAAACCCGCGAAGACGCCGGATTGCGCTGCCGCCGCGAACAAGGACAAGCCGCCCTGCGTTGCTGAAAGTCCGACGGGGCAGGTCACCGTTTTTTGGCCGAAACTGCGCGCGAGCAATGCCGTTAGCCAGGCGCTCGAAGGAAGAATCGTGGTGGTAATCGACAAGGTCCGCGTCGGCCTCGTCACCCAGGATACGCCGCTGACGGTTAGCATTCCGAATGGCCCTCGTACACTTGAGTTGAGACCGTATGACGATTGGCTCGAGAATATAAGACCGCTGAAGCAGACGCAGATCACGGTCTCCGCGCAAAAGCCGGTTTATCTTCAGATCATCCATCAAGGGTGGTCGATTGTCCCCAGCGAACTCGACGCGGCGACAGCTCAAGCCGTGCTTGCGGGCGACGAATTTAAAGAGGGAGCAGGCGCCCCCTTCCGTCTCAATCTGCTGCGTCTCAACCCGCCGGGTCTCAGGCTGCGAACGCCGACAAGGAACCGAAAGAGAAGGGCAGCGTCTTGCCTTCTTTGGCGGCGTTTTTTAGTGATGATACGAAAACGGGCAACGAGGCGAAGACGCCGGGCGGTCCGGCGACCATTCATCTTTATTGGCCAAGACCTGGGCTCGACTTCGGCCTCTTGGACAAATTCAGTACGGCTGTACCCGCCGTTCTGGACGGAAAGAGCCTCGGCTCCATCAAGACCGGCGATTATTTGGTGATGAAAGTCCCTTCGGGTGAGCATGTCCTGGGACTGGATTTGAACTTGCCAATTTACCGGCTTCTCAAGAAAGACTTCATTCTCGGGGCGGGAACAACGCGCTATTTTCACGTCGAACACCAGGATGAGTATAGGCTGGTGGAAGATACGCCGGAGGACGCCGCAGCTTACGGCAAGGGCCTCAGCCAGCGGGAGGTGTCCGCGCAGTGAATTATTGCTGAGTCAGGCAAGGCGGGGCCGGCTGCGCATTCCGGCGAGGCGCAAGGCGCAAATCCCGGCCATGCGGGTAAACAGAGCGTTGCCGCGCCGATTGATTAATTCAGCGATGGTTAACGGATGTAAGAGTGATTAACTTCCGTCCGTCATTTGGTTAATAAGTGGTTAGCTCGGCCTAGAAACCGAGGAGCGCCTTTGCCCTCGATTGGCCAGGATGAATCGCCATAAGTACCTGAATTTGCAGGATATTTTATCGTTAACAAATTGGCCATTAAATTAAATTTAATGCCGGAATTTTTGTCTTTACTGGGACGCGCAAAAGTCCGTTAAATATGTTGAGGCTTCACGAATTAACGCTTGCGCGCAGCCGGAATACTGCGGCTCAGGCAGCGGCGAGGGCATCTTCGTTCGGAATATATCAAGCAATATCAATGGCTTAGAGTGAGCCTGGGCTGCGTTAACCTGTCGGCAAGGCGATTTCGCCGAAGATCTTCCATAAGAAGCAAGGTAGGCAAAAGTGTCAGAGACAGGTTGACAAGCAAATGCCCGCATCGCGGGATGTATATAAAAATCCATCCGATCTGGAAGCCGCATTCGCGGCGGCGAGGCGCCGGAAGCGGCCAGGTCATCCCGGGCGCCGATCCGTTGGCGCGCCCCGCATTCTCTCCTCACGCCTCGAATGGCTTGCCGACCTCGGGGACGAGCACCTTCTGGCCCTCGGCCGCCGCGATGAACTTGTCCGGCGTCTGGTCGATGATGGGGAAGGTGCCGTAATGGATCGGCACGATGGCATCGAACTTGAAGTACTTCTTGCAGGCGGCTGCCGCCGTCTTCGCGCCCATCGTGAAGCGGTCGCCGATCGGCACGAAGCCCACCTTCGGCGCGAAGACTTCCTCGACCAGCGCCATGTCGCCGAAAATCTCGGTGTCGCCCATGTGGTAGATGGTCTTGCCGAGCCCCTCGATCACCACGCCGGTGGGATTGCCGAGATAGATGATCTCGCCGTCGATGATCGTGGAGGACGAATGGAAGGCTTTCACGAAGCTCACGCTCACCCCGCCGCCGAGATCGATTGTGCCGCCTGGATTGCCCGCTTCGATCTTTGAAACGCCTTGGTCCGCCAGGAACATGGCGAGCTCAAAGACCGCAACGAGGGTTGCGCCCGTGTTATTGCAGATCTCGACCGCATCGCCGACATGGTCGTCATGGCCGTGCGTCAGCACAACATGCGTCGCGCCGCGCGCCGCTTCCTCCACAGAGCCGTTGAATTTGGGGTTGCCCGACAGGAACGGGTCGATCAGGATGACGTGACCGCCGTTTTCGGCTCGAACCGCAGAATGCCCAAACCATGTCAGCTTCATTGCAACTCTCCTTGGGGTGACCGGCCATTTTTCCCGCATAATATGAAACCGCGGCGCGCCCGCAATTTATAAAAACATGCAAGGACAAACTTGTGCCCTCCGAGCCTTTGGCGCTTGCCGAACTGGCGGAACGGTTGATGCGGGATGAGCGTCTTCTCGGCCTCGACGTGGGCACGAAGACCATCGGGCTTGCGCTTTCCGATGTGATGCGGCGGATCGCGACGCCGCTTGAAACGATCCGGCGGACGAAGTTTTCGGCGGACGCCGTGCGGCTTTTGGACGTGGCGAAGCAGCATGGCGTGGGCGGCCTCGTCATCGGATTCCCGGCGAATCTCGACGGCTCCGAGGGGCCGCGCGCGCAGTCGACTCGGGCCTTCGCCCGCAATCTCGCGGCGTTGACCGATTTGCCGATGGCGTTCTGGGACGAGCGGCTGTCCACCGCCGCCGCCGAGCGCGCCTTGCTGGAAGCCGACGCCAGCCGCAAGCGCCGCGCCGAGCTCATCGACAAGATGGCCGCTGCGTACATCTTGCAAGGGGCTCTCGACCGCCTGAATTACGGCTTCCGTTCCTAGCTCATGATCGCCATTCTTTCGGCGCTCGCGCCCCTCTTTCTCATCACGGCGCTTGGCTATGCGCTCGCGGCGCTGAAATTCGGCGGCGGCGAGTTGTGGGATGCGCTCGATCACATCACGTTCTATGTCTTTTTTCCCGCCCTTCTCGTGAAAACCCTGATGCGGGCGGACCTTGCGAGCGTGCCCGCGCGCGACCTCGTGCTCGTATCCTTCGGCTCGGTGACGATCATGAGCGGCGCGCTTGTCGTCGCCTATCTTCTGCTGAAAAGGCCAGTCCCGGGCCCCGTGTTTACAAGCTTTTTTCAGGGAGCGGTCCGGTTCCAAAGCACGATCACAGTCGCGATCTCTGCCGCGCTCTTTGGCGAGCGCGGGCTGACGCTTTCCGCCCTTTCGGTTGCTTCCATTATCCCCACGGTGCAGCTCTACACCGTGCTGGTGCTTTTGATCTTCGGGCAGGGCAATGGCGAGATAAGCTTCTGGCCAATTCTGCGCAGGCTGACCACCAATCCATTCACTTTGGCCTGCGCTCTGGGCCTCGCCCTGAACTTCACCGGAGCGCCGAATGCCGTCTATGACACGTTTTCCATCCTGGGCGCGCCAGCCATTGCGCTCACGATGCTGGCTGTCGGAGCCGGGGTCGATCTGGCGAGCGTCCACGTAGCCCAGAACCTCGTGGCGGCGAACATGGCCCTGCGCCTTATCGGCATGCCGCTTCTTGTGTTCGGCCTTTGCTGGCTGACGGGCTTGTCCGGGCTTCCGCGCACCGTCGCCATCATTGCAGCAGCCGTGCCGACCGCGGCGACGGCCTATACGATGGCCCGGAAGATGGGAGGCGACGCCGAGCTGATGGCGCAGATCATTACCTTTCAGAGCATTGCGTCAACAGCGACCCTTCCTCTTTTCATTTGGCTGGCGCAGAGCTCATAACAGTGATTTTCTGCGGTCAAAGACGCTGCTGAAGGGCCATCGATGGCGATGAACGAGAAGGATATGTGGCTCGCCGTTATGCTCAGCGCGCAACCATGGCTCGTGTGGGCGGCCGCCTTCCTGGCCGGCTATCTGCTCGGCGCCATCCCTTTCGGCTATCTCTATGGCCGCCTCGCGGGCATAGGCGACATCCGTAACATAGGGTCCGGCAATATCGGCGCGACAAATGTGCTGCGCACCGGCCGCAAGGGGCTGGCCGCGCTCACCCTTTTGTCCGACGCGGCGAAAGGCTTCGTGCCTGTTCTGCTGATCAGGCAGTATCTCGGGATGGAGCCAGCCTTGTTTTGCGCAGCCGGAGCCTTTATCGGCCACCTCTATCCTGTCTGGCTTGGCTTCCGCGGGGGCAAGGGCGTCGCAACCTATATTGGCGTCATCACGGCTCTCTATTGGCCTGCGGGGGCGTTTTTCTGCGCGGTCTGGCTGGGCATCGCGGTCGTGACCCGCTATTCCTCGCTCTCCGCGCTTATTGCTGCGGCCCTCACTCCCATTTTCGTGGCGGTCCTTGCGCCCGACGCGCTTTATGTCTTTATGCTGGCGCTCTCCGCCATCCTCATCGCTAGGCATCATAAGAATATCAGGAACTTGATTTCGGGCCATGAAAGCAAAATCGGCCAGAGCGCGACGGGCGCGAAAAGAGCCTGAGTCCACAGGAAGGCCCCGCAAGGCTTAGCGAGAGCGAAAAGCTCAGCTGGCTTCGCTTGATCCGGACGCCGCATATTGGGGTCGTCACCTTTTGGGAGCTGCTATCGCATTTCGGCTCAGCCAGCGCCGCGCTGGAAGCTTTGCCGGAATTTGCGAAATTCGGCAGCCGCGTTACCGCGCGCAGCATCCCGAGTGTGGCGACTGCCGAGGCGGAGTTGGAAAGGGCAGGTGAGGCGGGCATGACGCTGCACGCTACGCATGACACCGGCTATCCGCCGCTCCTTTCCCACATTGAGGCCCCGCCGCCGCTGCTTTACGTGAAGGGACAAATCAGCGTCTGGGAGCGGCCAGCGGTTGCGGTCGTAGGTTCGAGGAACGCTTCGGCGGCAGGCTTGAAATTTGCGGCCGGGATCAGCGCCGAACTCGGCCGAAGGGGCTTCCTGATCGTCTCCGGCCTGGCGCGCGGAATTGATGGGGCCGCCCACCGCGCTGCTTTGCCGTTCGCGACCTGCGCTGTGCTGCCCGGCGGCCTCGACGCGATTTATCCGCCGGAACATAAGAGCCTCGCCACGGAGATTACAGAAAACGGTGTGTTGGTCAGTGAATGCCCGCCCGGCTTTATCGCGCGCTCCCAGGATTTCCCGCGACGGAACCGGATCATTTCCGGCTCTTCTCTCGGCGTCGTGGTGGTCGAAGCGGCCGAACGGTCGGGGTCTCTCATCACGGCAGAGACTTCGCCGGTGAGCAGAACCGCGAGGTATTTGCCGTGCCTGGGCATCCTTTTGAACCCCGAGCCGCCGGTTCCAACCGGCTGCTCAAGGAAGGCGCGGTGTTTACGACATCCGCAAACGATATCGAGGATGCCCTGCAAACTCTGCTAAAGGCGTGGGTCAGGAAAGGAACATCCGGCGTTGACGGCCTCGGGATGAAGCGCCCAGACGACGCGGGCTGTGGCAATTCACCGCCATCTCCGTCTCAACCTCCCGCGGACGGTTTCGTATTTCTTGGACATGCGATGAGCGATGTAGAGAAGTTGCTAAGTCTCGCGCCAATCGATGTTGATGAACTTTGCCGGCTTAGCGGCTTGGAAGCGCGGCACGTGCATGCTGCGCTTGTTTCCCTCGATCTGGCGGGCCGGCTTGACCGCCGTGGAGACCGGCTGGTTGCATTGAGGCCGTGACGTCGCCTTATGCCCGGCAGTGAAATCTGGCTTCCTCCTCGGCGACCGCTATAAGGTCTGAAAGCAGACGAAACTGTGCTTTCGCGGCGATGGGCTGGAGAGAAGCAAGGAGAGATGCGATATATTCCGCAGCCTCTTTCGGTTGCAGCTCCAGAACACAACCGTCATTGCCGCTCTCAGCTTCTTGCATCTCTTCCGGGGTGCAGGCATGGGCCAGATAAAGTTGGCCGCGACGTGTATTCATGATGAAAGACCTCAACCTCGTTTCGCTCAGACCAGTTTTGGTTGAGCGCTACATGCGACCAATGTTACCAGAGGTTGTGGTACTCAAGCCAGCCTTAGGTTGCAAGATCCGCGCGTCGTTTTGTGCCTGCTAATATGCATTTTTTCCAAAATGATGTAATTCGGTCACTGCATGGCAAGAATGAAGGGCGCCCTTTCGGACGTTCAGCCTTCAGGCTCACTCCGCAGTCGTTTTTGGCTTCTGGAAAACAAGCATGAAATTGTTTGCGGGAAGATCCAGCCGCTGTTTCGGGACGATGCCGCAATTGTTCGCGGCTTTTTCGATGTCCAGAACGTCCTTAAGCCCCCAACCGGCGACACCGGCTTCGCGAAGGCTCTTGTCGAAAGCCTTGTTGGACGGGGCCGTGAAGCCGCCATCCACTTTGAAGGGGCCGTATATTGCGGCAATTCCCCCAGGCTTCAAAGTTCTCGCTGCTATCTCCGCAAATCCATTTGCGGCGCAGACCGGGGCAAGATGGAACACATTGATGGCGAAGATGACATCGTAGAGCCGCGCCGCGTTGAACCAGGTGTCGGGCTCTGTGAGATCGATCCTGAGTGGTTCGGCTACATTCGTCTTTCCTGTGCGGGAGCTGTTCGACCGGATTATCTCGAATACGTTCACATCGCAGTCGGACGGCTGGAACCTTATGCCCGGAAAATGCTGAGCGAAATAGTTGATGTGAGCCCCGCTTCCGCTCGCAATTTCTAAAACGTCCCCTGCTTTCGGAAAGAATGTTTTGAAGACCTGCAGTATGGGATCGCGATTTCTTTCCCCCGCCAGTGTGGTGAAAGTGCTCAGCGGGTAGGGTTCGATCGTGGGTTTTGACCCGGACATTTCTTACGCCTTCATCCAGCCAAAGAGTGACTTTAAAGCATCACGCCATAGTCAACTCGTAAGGACGTACCATGATTTGAGCTTGAACTTCCTGCTTAAGTTGCGGCAGACAGTTTTCGTGGTCTTCATTTACGTTGCAGTTATAGCAAGCGACGTATATTGGCCCCTCAGTCAAAATTGCAAATGATCCAAGCCACATGCATCAATTTCATTTTTCGGGATCGCCCAGGCCGATCTTTTCTTGGCGTCCATTCGGTGGCTTGGCCATCCTGTTTGCGGCAGCGAGCATCATTCATGCGGCGCCACCGGCAGAAGCGCGGCAACTGACTTACTCTGATAGTTTTTTTCAAGGCTGGTTTCAAACTCCCCAGCAGACCTATCGTTCCCGGCGTCACGAACGCGCGCCCGACCGAAGGCCTGTCGAACGGCGGCCCGTGGAGCGGGACTCCGCGGAGCAAAAGGCAGTTGAGGGAAAGAAGCCCAGCGGTCCACTCTATGCGGTCGTGTCTCTCGCCGATCAGCATATCTCATTCTACGATGCGAACGGCCTGTGGGAACGCAGCGTGGTCTCGACAGGCGTCGCTGGCCATCCAACGCCGCCCGGCATCTTTACCATCCTTGAGAAGGAGCGCTGGCATAGGTCGAACATCTACAGCGGGGCGCCCATGCCCTACATGCAGCGCCTCGCCTGGACAGGTGTCGCAATGCATGAAGGGGTGGTGACGGGGCGGCCTGCCTCTCACGGGTGCATCCGCCTTCCCGGAGCCTTCGCGAAGCGGCTCTTCGGCGTTACAAATGTGGGACAGCGCGTCGTCATCTCGCCTGAGGATGTAACGCCTTCCGACATTGTGAACGCGCATCTTCCCGTGCCGCAGCTGCAAACCCCGCCAGCGGGCGCGGAGGATAAGACTGCCGCCATCAAGAGGGGCAATGCGGTCGAGACCATTGCCTTGGACAAGCCTGCTGCGGGTGAAGAGCCGAAGCTCCTCAATCCCGCCCAGTTTGCGCAGGCGTTGAAAATCGCCTCAGCGGCGAACGCCGCCTCAGCGGCCCAGGCTAAAAAAACAGCGCTGGCTATTGCAGCGGCCAAGTCCGAGGATGTGCGTCAGGCGGCCAGGGAGCTGTCTCTTGCGGAGGAAAGCGTCCGAAGGGCAAAAGCGGAAATCGAAGACGCAAACCGCAGCATGGCCAGGGCTCAGGGCGACGAGGCTATCAAGAAAGCCACGGACCGGAAATTGGCCTCTGAAGCCAAGCTCGCCGAAGCGGAGGGGAAAGTCCGGGAAGCAAGCGAGACCAAGGCAGCCAAGGATACGGATCTGGTTTCCGCGCAGAACGCTGTGCGTGAGGCTGATGAGCAAGCCTCAGCGGCTTCTGCGAGCGCGAAGGACGCCACCATACGCGCAGAGCCGATCTCGATTTTCATCAGCCGCAAAAACAAGCGCCTCTACGTCCGGCAGGCGACCCAGCATCTGTTCGACATGCCCATTACAATCCGCGATGCAGAGCGTCCGCTTGGAACCCATTTGTTCATCGCGACACGTGCGGGGGATGATGGCGCTTCCCTGCGCTGGGTTGGTCTTACGCCACCGGCCGCTGTTGAGGTCAAGCATCGCCGCCATTCCAGCCGGAGAGGGCGCACGATTGAGCCGGAAGACGAGACGCCTTTCTTGAAGCCGCTCCCGGAGGCTGCGTCGGCGGCGCTCGATCGCATCGAACTGCCGCCGGAGGCTGTTCAGCGCATCGCCGAGCGCGCATGGGTCGGGGCCACGCTGATCATTTCCGATGTGGGAATGAGCGGCGAGGGGCGATATGCGATGGATTTCATGATCTTGAGCCACACCGTCGTTCGAGAAGACTGACGGTGAAGTCCAAGGCCGCTAATCTCTTTACCGACGTGCCCGCGGCTGCTCAACCGGAAGAAATCATCACGGAGATCCTTATTCGGCCCGGATTGAGGATCGAGCGGATCGTCTCAACCGGGCAGGCAAGTCCGCCCGGTTTCTGGTATGATCAGCCCTGGGATGAATGGGTGACCGTGCTGGCGGGCGCGGCTCGCTTGCGTTTTGAAAATGAGCCGGAGGATCGAGAACTCCACCCCGGCGATCATATCTTCATACAAGCTTACACGCGCCACCGCGTCGAATGGACAAGCGCCGATCCGCCGACGCTATGGCTTGCCGTTCATAGCAGGCCGTGATGCGGCTCCCAGGATTTCGTCGCGCGAGTTCCTGGGGCGCGCTTGGCTCGCAAGCTTTTCTTGGAAATGAAGCTCCTAAGGTTTCTTATCTTTGGAGGCCCTCTGTCGCCGGGTCTGTTTAAGGATAGGTCCATGCCTCATAGCTATGTTAGCCGGTTCCTGCGCCGCATCTTCGTCGTCTTCGCCTGCCTGACGCCGCTCTTGCTCCAAGCGTGTAGCGATGAGAAAGGCGCGTTGCAGTCTTATAATGCTGCAATCGGTGAAAGTTCGGTCTCCGGTATTTCCTCCGGCGGGTTTATGGCCGTGCAGTTTGGCGCCGCCTGGTCTTCAATAATCAAGGGTGTCGGCGTTGTTGCAGGAGGCCCGTTTTATTGCGCACAGGCTACACGATCTGATTTCTGGAATGGCTACGCAGCGCCCATCCTCAGGGCGACGGGCCCATGCATGAATGGGCCTGCGCCCGATGTGCAGCTTTTCATTGATAAGGCCGACGAAAAGGCCGCCTCAGGAGAAATCGACGCGACAAGCAATCTCAGCCATCAGAAGATTTATATCTTTCATGGCTTCAACGACTCCGTGGTTGCTCAGTCAGTCACTGACGCGACCGCGCAATTTTACCGCCACTATCTCGGCCAGGAAGGGGCTGGCAATCTCTTTTATCAAACCACCTTGGGCGCCGGCCACGCACAGGTGCTGCCGTATGACAAACGGCTTGGCGGGCTAAATGCCTGTGACCTCAATCAAAGCCCCTATATCAACGAGTGCGGTTATGATCAGGCTGGCGTCATCCTTCAGCACATTTATGGCGCCCTCAATCCGCCGAATTACGGCAAATTAACAGGCACGCTGAAAAGTTTCTCCCAAGGGAAGTATACCGGTTCCGACGAACCGGCCTCGTTGAGCATGGGAGACACGGGTTACGTTTTCGTTCCAAAAGAGTGCGAACCCGGACAAGGCGCGGCATGCCGAGTGCATATTGCGCTGCACGGATGCACCCAGGATGTGGGAAACATCGGTAAGCTTTATATTGATGACTCCGGCTACAACGCCTGGGCGGATACAAACCGTATCATCGTCTTATATCCGCAAACCGTAAGCAGGCCGCTCTTGGGGCTGCCGCCCCAAAATCCGCAGGCCTGCTGGGACTGGTGGAGCTATATCACCCACGACGACACTTACGTAACGAAGTCTGGGAAACAGATCAAAGCGTTTAAAGCGATGCTGGATGCGCTGACGTCGGGAGGGAAGGAGGGATCGCAAAGCCCCGATGCAGCGATTACGCCTGGAAGGCTTATTGTTATCGACATCTCGGATATGGCTGCCGATTTGGCCTGGACTCCGGTTGTGGGCGCTGAAAACTATTCCGTTTCGCGGGCGGAGGCCGAAGGCGATTTTGCGCCGATCGGAAAGATTTCAGGTCTGAGCTTTGCAGACAATGGGTTGAAACCATCGACCTCCTACCGTTGGCGCGTGATGCCCACCACCGGGGGAAGCGAGGGAGGCGCTTTCCTGGAAGCAACCGCCAAAACTCCGGTCAAGCACAAGCCTTGCGAAAATCCCGGTTCTTGTCCGCTCGTCAGGACGGAGAACTGATTTGATCCAAGACTTCCTCAATGCCAGGCTGAAGCGCGTATTCGCTGCGCCGTCGCGGGGCCGCTTATAGCGCGCCGCGAGCGCGTTCGGACAGCATGGAAGTAACGGAAAGGTAGGCTAAGGAGCCTCCTGTCGGGCAGTCATAGCGCGTGGACCACGCGGGCGGCCCCTCCCGTAACCTGAAACAATCAGATTTCGGGAGGGAAGCGCAGCGTCTGTGCGATAGGTCAAGGTGCGATCGCGCAAGGCTCGATATGCCAGATCTCGGAGGCATATTGCTGAATCGCGCGGTCGGATGAGAACTTGCCGACCCGCGCCACATTGACGATCGCCTTTCTGTCCCACCCGCCGGTATCTTTGTAAGCCGCGTCGACGCGTTCCTGCGTTTCGATATAGTCCCGCAAATCGGCCAGAAGCATGTAGTAATCGCCCCATTCGAGAAGCGACTTTGTAACCGGCCGGAAAATTCCGGGTTCCATCATGCTGAAGAAGTCCCGCTCGATCATCTGCACGGCCCGGCGGATCTCCTCATCGGCGTTGTAAACGATCCACGGACTGTAGAATGGACGGCGTTCCTCGACCTCCTGCGCCGTCAAGCCGAAGATGAAGATGTTCTTCTTGCCGACTTCCTCGAGAATTTCCACGTTCGCCCCGTCGAGCGTGCCGATGGTTACGGCCCCGTTGAGCTGGAACTTCATGTTGCCGGTCCCGGACGCCTCGGTGCCGGCGAGCGAGATCTGCTCGCTTAAATTCGCCGCCGGGATGATTTTCTCGGCCAGCGAGACCCGGTAATTGGGCAGGAACGCGATCTTTATCTTTTCGTTCACCTGGGCGTCGTTATTGATGACGCCGGCGACCTGGTGAATGAGCTTGATGATCAGCTTGGCCATCGCATAGCCCGGCGCCGCTTTGCCGCCGATGATGAAGGTCCGGGGCACGATATCGAGGGCGGGGTTGCTCTTGAGCCGGTTGTAGAGAACGATGATGTAGAGCACGAGCAGCAACTGCCGCTTATACTCGTGGAGCCGCTTCACCTGAACGTCGAACAGCGAGTCCGGCGAAACGGCGACGCCGAGGTCTGCGCCGATAAGCCGCGCCAGCGCTTGCTTGTTATGCTGCTTCGCCGCGCGGAAGCGCTCGCGAAAGGCCGAGTCATCGGCGAACCTCTCAAGTTTGTGCAGCTCTTCAAGGTCCGTAATCCATCGGTCGCCGATCGCTTCGGTGATAAGATGCGCAAGGGACGGATTGGCTTTCAAGAGCCAGCGCCTTGGCGTGATGCCATTCGTCTTGTTGTTGAATTTCGACGGCCAATACTCCACGAAATCCCTTAAGACCTTGTTCCGCAGAAGGTCGGTGTGGAGTGCGGAGACGCCGTTGACCGAGGACGATCCGACAATCGCCAGATGAGCCATGCGGACGTGTTTCGGGTCGCCCTCTTCGACGATGCTCATGCGCCGGAGCCGGTCGCCATCGTAGGGATAGCGGCAGGCGAGTTCCCGCAAAAAGCGGGAATTGATCTCATAGATGATCTGCAGGTGACGCGGAAGCAGCCGCTCCAGCATGGGGATAGGCCATTTCTCGAGCGCTTCGGGCAGGATGGTGTGATTGGTATAGCCCGTCGAAGCGGTCGAGATCCGCCACGCTTGATCCCATCCCAATCCCTCGCCATCCATGAGGAGCCGCATCAGCTCCGGGACGACAAGCGCGGGGTGCGTGTCGTTGAGTTGTATGAAAACCTTATCCGGAAAGCTCTCCCATGAGTTGCCGTCCGACTTGAAACGACGCAAAATGTCCTGGATCGTGCATGAAACGAAGAAGTACTCCTGCTTGAGGCGCAGTTCCTTGCCCGCAGAGACCGAGTCGTTCGGATAAAGGACCTTGGTCAGGTTCTCGGCGAGCACCTTGTTCGCGACCGCCTCAACATATTCGCCGCGGTTGAAGTCATCCAGATCGAACTCCTCGGCGGACTTGGCCGACCACAGCCTGAGAGTGTTGACTGTGCCTCCCCCGTAGCCCACGACCGGAAGATCGTAAGGGATCCCTATAACGGTTTTAGTGTCGAGCCAGTGGTACTCCGGCCCTTTGGGGCCCTGTCGGGTCTCGACATGACCTTCGAACTGGACCTCGAACGAGAATTCGGGATGCGGGATTTCCCAAGGATAGCGGTGCTTCAGCCATTCCTCAGGCTGCTCGACCTGGTAGCCGTTTTTGATGTTCTGCTTGAAAATCCCGAAATCGTAGCGCAGTCCATAGCCGACCGCGGGAAGATTCAAGGTGGCGATCGAGTCCAGAAAACAGGCTGCGAGCCGGCCGAGGCCGCCATTGCCGAGGCCAGCATCGATCTCGTATTCCCGCAAGTCCTCCCAATCGAGCCCCTCTTGAAACATAGCCGCGCGGCAGGTGTCTTCCATCTTCAGATTGATGACATTGTTGCCCATCATCCGCCCGATCAGGAATTCGAGCGATAAGTAATAGACCCTCTTGGCATTCTTTCTGTGGTGCTCCTGCTGGGTCGCAATCCATCGCTCGACCAGCTGATCTCGCACGGCCAAGGCCAGCGCATAATAGCGGTCGCGATCGCTTGCACTATAGCGGTCTCGGGCCAGCGTGCGGCGTAGATGGCGCTCGAAATTCTTCCTGAGACCCGGGGCCGACATTTCTTCGTCCCTGTCTTCGGGGGGCGAGGCGCTGCTGATCTCGAGTATTGCCATTTTGATCCTCAAATTTCCGGGTCGCCGTCCCGCTTGCGCAGGCGCCATCGAGTTATATTTGCGGCTGGAAGCTCGAAAGCTCTCCTTCGTCATAAGACGTAGCCGCAAGTGTTAAGCTTACACTAATATTGCCTGAAGAGCACTGCGCATCGGGGGCGAGCCCGGCCTGCGTTGAGCGAGGCGACGAGTTCCTTCGTGCTCGGCAGCCTCGGCAATCAGGTTTTTGATTGCGCTCGGGCATAGCGGCAAGTTGAAGGACGAGCGGCAGTCGCCGACCCGCTGCTGTTTCAGATTATGGCGCTATGAATGTTGGGTAATCAGCGCCCATTGTGGTATGGTCGCAGCCAAATCTTCTTTGCCGCCCGAAGCTGCCGAGAGGCGCGGCCTTGAGTCGCAACCCGCGCCGTGGCGCATCGACACGAAAGCCATGCTAGGGAATTGAAGGCAGGAAAATGGAGAAGACACAATGAGTGAAGCCGGACAGGCAACAGTCGAGCAGGGCCGCGATTGGGCCCGCGCTGGCTTTTCAGTTGTATTTTTTCTTCTTATAGGTGTCGGCTTGGCGATTTTCACTGTGCTGGCATTGATACAGCTCGTCTGGTTCCTCTGGAAAAAGGCTCCAAATCCCTCTATCCAAAAGTTTGGGCCCCCATTAGCGCAATGGCTGACGGATGCAACGCGGTACGTGCTGATGGACACGGACGAGAAACCATTTCCATGGACGCCCCTCCCAGCGCTCAAATCGTAGCGAAGGGAGAACTTTCCTGATGAGACGGTTGCCACAGGTCGTAAGACCCACGGGCTACCGGTGTCGAAGTGTTTGGCGGCCTGTTTGGGCGGTGAGAGGGCCGTCCACGAGAATATCCTGTGGTCGGCGGACTGGGCGAAGACGGGGTCGTGTGTCACCACGATGATGGCCCGATCTTCCCGCGTTGCTGAAATATAGCCCTCAGATTGGCGCCAGCCTTAGGCATAAAACAGGGCAAGGTGGCGGTGGGCGGTGTCCTGAAGAGCGTTCGAAAGACCTGGAAGCAGCTCCCGCAGCTTGTGCGCTTTCTCTTGCTGCATGCCGCAATCGGCATCGGGGCAGGCTGGCTTCTGCTTGCGCTTCTGCTCTGGACCAATGTGAACGGTGTGGGCGCCCTGATCTGGGCCTCGGATTCCCCTGTGCTTGCTGTTGGGATGCTCGCGGCGGGGTTTGCCATCACCTTCGGCGGAGCGGCCGCCGCCGCTGCCGTGATGATGATACGCTTCGAGAACGACGAAGACTGACTGCGCTGCGAGGCAACGGCGGCCTTGCCAATCAGCCGCGCTCAAGCGAATATTGGTATATGACCGAGCACGTGAAAAAGCTCACCCAAGAGGCGTGCGAGTTCTTGCGCGTGCTCTCGGCAATTGTAGAGGAGGACGGTTACGACAGCGACGCGGCTGCGGTTGCTGAGTGTCAGCACCCTCGGGACGATATCGGCGAAAGCCTGGGGTGCCTGGGTTGGGAAGTGACCGCCAGCTATACCGTTAGCGCATAGGCGTCCGACCCATGACATTAAGCAGCATTGAAGCGCGCTCGCGGCAGTATTAAAACAGCGCAAACGGCGCAATTTCCTGTCACCGCCGCAGAGGGGGCCCGCCATGTTCCAGAAAATCCTTATCGCCAACCGCGGCGAAATCGCATGCCGTGTGATAAAAACCGCGAAGCGGATGGGCATCAAGACGGTAGCCGTCTATTCCGAAGCGGATCGTGACGCAGTCCATGTCGACATGGCCGACGAGGCCGTTCTGATCGGGCCGCCGGCCGCTGCCCAGTCCTATCTCGTCGCGGATAGGATCATCGAGGCGGCCAAGCAGACAGGCGCGGAAGCGATCCATCCTGGCTATGGCTTTCTGTCGGAGAACGCGGCCTTCGCCGAGGCGCTGAAGGCGAACGGCATCGCATTCATTGGCCCGAACATCGAAGCGATCCGCGCGATGGGCGACAAGATCGAGAGCAAGAAGGCCGCCGCGGCCGCGCGCGTCTCGACCGTGCCCGGCTATCTCGGCGTGATCGAGAGCCCGGACCAGGCAATTCGCATCGCAAGCGACATCGGCTACCCGGTAATGATCAAGGCAAGCGCAGGCGGTGGCGGCAAGGGCATGCGGATCGCCCGGTCGGCGGAAGAGGTTCGGGAAGGGTTCCTTACCTCGACGGCGGAGGCGAAGTCGAGCTTCGGCGACAGCCGCGTCTTCGTTGAGAAGTTCGTCGAAAATCCCCGGCACATCGAAATCCAAGTGTTGGGCGACAAGTACGGCAATGTCGTCCACCTCTTCGAACGCGAATGTTCGATCCAGCGCCGCAATCAAAAAGTCGCCGAGGAGGCGCCAAGCCCCTTCCTTGACGAGGAAACCCGCGCGGCGATGGGCGCACAGGCGGTCGCGCTTGCGAAGGCGGTGCATTATGAGAGCGCGGGCACCGTCGAATTCATCGTCGATCAGAAGAAGAACTTCTACTTTCTCGAAATGAACACCCGGCTCCAGGTTGAGCATCCGGTTACGGAAATGATCACCGGCCTCGATCTGGTTGAGCTCATGATCCGGGTCGCCGATGGCGAGAAGCTGCCCTTCGAGCAGGCCGATCTCTCATTCAAGGGCTGGGCCGTCGAAACCCGCGTCTATGCGGAAGACCCGTTCCGCAATTTCCTGCCCTCGATCGGAAGGCTCGTGCGTTATCGACCGCCGGCTGAGGGGCCGCGCTATGGCGGGATCGTGGTGCGCAACGATACCGGCGCTGAAGAAGGCGGCGAGATCTCGATGTTCTACGACCCCATGATTGCGAAGCTCATCACCTATGGCCCGACGCGGGAAGATGCGATCAATGCCCAGTCCACTGCTCTCGATGCGTTCTACATCGATGGCATCCAGCACAACATTCCGTTTTTGTCGGCGCTCATGCAGCACCCTCGCTGGCGCAGCGGCGACCTTTCGACAGGCTTCATTGCGGAGGAATTCGAGGGCGGCTTTAAGCATCGCGAGCCGGAGGGCGAAACGCGCGATGTGCTTATGGGCGTCGCCGCAACGATCGACAACCTGAACAATGTGCGCCGGCGTCATATTTCCGGGCAGCTGCCGGGCGCGGTGGGACTGAAGCTCGGCGAGATGCGGGTTTGCCGCCTTGGCAAGTTTGAACAGCACTTGCGCGTATCCGGCGAACTGAGTAACGGCGCCACGGTGGCTTTTTGCGAACCCGATGGAACGGTGCGCCGCGAGATGATAATGCACTCGCACTGGTGGCCGGGCGACCCGCTATGGCATGGCAAGATCATCGGGAACAAGGAACTCTTCGTGCAGGTCCGGCCTGTGCTGAACGGCTACGACCTTTCCTATGGAGGAGTGCGCGGGACAGCCTACGTTTACACTGCCCGAGAGGCCCAGTTCGCCGCGCTGATGCCTGAGAAGAAAATCGCGGACACGTCGAAGAAGCTGCTGTGCCCCATGCCCGGCCTTGTGGTCTCCATCGCGGTTGAAGAAGGGCAGGAGGTGAAAGCCGGAGACGCGCTTGCCGTTGTCGAAGCCATGAAGATGCAGAACATCCTCAAGGCCGACCGCGACGTCACGGTGAAGAAGCTTCGGGCCAAACCCGGCGATAGTCTGGCCGTCGATGCGATCATCATGGAGTTTGCGTAAGCCGAGTAAATCAAAGCGGGGTCGCCGGACGCGCCAACAAATCCCCGCCGCCGTTGCCCCCGGGATTTGATATCCCGGCGACTTGCGGCGGTTTACCCCCGCCGGCGCTCCGGAGAACGACGGGCCGCCCGAAGGCTTTCGCGGGCAAGGCTCTTCTTGCTTTTTTGGTCTTTGGGCTTGGACCCAACTGCTCCCTGCCGTACTCTTTTGGATAAGTTAGCGAATAACCTGGGGAGTGCGCCATGCGCCATATCGGTCATTTCGTCGGCGGTAAGGCTGTGCAAGGAAAGTCCGGCCGCTTCGCAGATGTTTACGCGCCGCATACGGGCGAGGTGCAGGCGCGCGTGTCGCTCGCCAGCGCCGCCGAGGTGGCGGACGCCGTCGCAAACGCGAAGGCCGCGCAACCGGCCTGGGCAGCGCAAAACCCGCAAAAGCGGGCTCGCGTTATGATGAAGTTTCTGGAGGTCATCGCGAAGGAGATGCGGCCTCTGGCGGAGCTTCTCTCCTCCGAACACGGCAAGACAGTTCCCGACAGCATCGGCGACATCCAGCGCGGTCTCGAAGTGGTGGAATTTGCGGCCGGCGCGCCGCATCTTCTGAAGGGCGAATTCACCGACAGCGCAGGCCCTGGCATCGATGTGTACTCGATGCGTCAGCCGCTCGGTGTGGCCGCGGGGATTACGCCGTTCAACTTTCCAGCGATGATTCCGCTGTGGAAGGCTGCCCCCGCCATCGTGGCCGGCAACGCCTTCGTCCTCAAACCATCCGAGCGCGACCCAAGCGTGCCGATCCGTCTCGCGGAGCTTTTCCTGGAAGCGGGGTTGCCCGCGGGCATCTTCAACGTGGTCAATGGCGATAAGGAAGCTGTGGACGCCATTCTTACCCATCCGGACGTGAAGGCCGTCGGCTTCGTCGGCTCGACCCCGATTGCGCATCACGTCTATTCGCTTGGTTCGGCTCATGGAAAGCGCGTGCAGGCTTTTGGCGGCGCCAAGAACCACATGATCGTGATGCCGGATGCCGACATGAACCAGGCCGTGGATGCCCTTATGGGCGCGGGCTATGGCTCCGCTGGTGAACGCTGCATGGCGATTTCGGTGGCCGTTCCGGTCGGGGAGGAGACGGCGAACAGGCTCGTCGAAAAGCTCGCTCCAAGGGCGGAGAGCCTGAGAGTAGCTCCCTATACAGACGAAAAAGCGGATTTCGGTCCGCTTGTAACCGGAGCCGCGCTGGAGCGCATTAAAGACCTCGTGCAGGCTGGCGTCGACGAAGGCGCTGAACTCGTCGTCGACGGACGCGGCTTCAAAATGCAAGGCTACGAGAAGGGGTTCTTCATGGGAGCCTGCCTCTTCGACCGTGTGAAGCCCAGCATGCGCATCTACCGCGAGGAAATCTTCGGCCCGGTGCTTTCGGTGGTTCGCGCGCATGACTACGAAGAGGGGCTTGCGCTTGCCAACGATCATGAATACGGCAACGGCGTCGCGATCTTTACCCGCGACGGCGATGCCGCCCGCGATTTCGCCTCGCGCGTGAATGTGGGCATGGTCGGGATCAACGTGCCGATCCCGGTGCCGCTCGCCTATCACACCTTCGGCGGATGGAAGAAGTCCATGTTCGGCGACCTGAACCAGCACGGCCCCGATTCAATGCGCTTCTATACGAAGACAAAGACGGTGACATCGCGCTGGCCGAGCGGCGTGAAGGAAGGCGCGGAATTCGTCATTCCGACGATGAAATAGACACAAAGAGAGGTGGCGTCACCAAAGGTTGCACCACCACTCGACGATCCACCACCAATTGAAGACCAATAAAATCGCGAGGATGGCGATCACGACGGCGACGGGCACAGTCCAGTTTGCGATGAACCATCTTCGCGTTGCTATGGCCCAGGCGCGCCAGATTACGGCGGCCTCGCCGGCTTCGAAAGCGAGCGAGACCAGGATGAGAAACCCGAGCAGCGCCAGGGTGTAAACGCCTACAGGGTAACTGAGGCACATCCCGCAGCGCCAACTGTCGAGCCACATCAGCCAGATCAGGGTGGTGGCCACGAGGAAGGTCACGAAAGCCAACAGGCCAAGCCCGAAGATGATGAAAAAGCGCAATACAAATGCCGCTAGCACTCCTCGCACTCCCTCTCACGCTTGCAAGGTTTTACGAAAATAGGCGCGGTAGCCTTAAGCTTGCGTGCATAAGTATGGTTAACAGCGGCTGAGACCTGTCGATGAGGGTTGCAGCGCCCGCAATTCCCCGCTAGTTTGTTCATGTTTTGTTCTAAGAGAGGGTTGGCGAATGAGCGGAGAAAATGCCGAGTTCCTTTTCGTGGTGCGGATGCGTGAAAATGGCGCGCCCTGGGTCGTGTTACAGCCGAAGCATGATGGGCTTACGACGCTGAAAGGTGAAATTGGCCTCGATCTCTATCGCGGTACGAGCCTTGGGGAAGCGAAGCAACTTGCCCGCTTCCTGAACAGCAATATCAAGTCGATAAGCTACGCGGCGGCCTTACCCAAGCGCTGAGGCCCGCACGGCCCGGGCGAGGTTCAGCTCGTGGACGGCTTCGGCGACGAGCTGATCCAGCCGTGCGCTGCAGGCGCTATCCTCAACCCATCCGTCCTGAATGGTCTTGTCCGTTAAGAAAACGCCGGTCGCCAGCGTTTTCGCTCCGAAGAATGCGAAAAGCGGCCGAAGCTGGTGCTCGATAACGAGCGCGTGGCGGTCGCTTCCGCCTGCGGCGAGGAGCGCAATAGGCGTACCGAGAAGGGCAGGGTAGTTGATAAGATCGATGAGGTGCTTGAGAAGGCCGGTGTAGGAGCCTTTGTAGACAGGCGAGCCGACGACAAGCAGGCTCGCGCTCTCAATGGCTTGCAGGGCTTCCTCCACGCGCGGGGAAGCCTCGGCGCGGGAGCGGATGCCGAGATCCGGCGCGAGATCCGCCACATCGACAAGCCTTGCTTTTGCGCCAGCCTGCGCCGCGATACGGTCCATCACCGTCTTCACGATCGCGCGCGTCCGGGAGGGCGTGCATGGGCTACCCGCTAATCCAACCACAGTCAGCAAATTCATTCCTCCCGGCGATGTCAGCCGGATCTATCAGACAATACTTCCAAAGGCCAGTCTGACCCAGAGCGCTACGCGCCGCCTTCCCATCACCCGCGGTGTGTCGAGAGATGAGGCCGTGAACAGCGGCGCGGATGCAATCGACGCGACGCCAAACTCGCCTCAAGTTTTCTTGAACACATTAAACTTGCCAGTATTCGAAATTACCAGGAAAATCAAAAGAGTTTTTAAAGGGTATAGGTCATGGCAGACTTACATCACTCTTGGAGCGATGCCCACCAGGACGGAAATACTACGTTAGAGTGGGACGATGCAAGTAGCGACGGATCCGCTTTCTGAACACTATTGGGGGTTTAGCGTTCGGCCTACCCAGTTCAATAGTGTTGTTGAGGTCCTCCGACAGTGGACAGTAACGGATAACGGTCATAGTTGGACCGAGCATTTGATGGTGCAAACTCGTTCTCCCCTGCCGGGAAGCGGATTGCGGTTCAGCGCTATTTGGGTGGTGGGCTCATGAAAATCGTGGCTTTATACAACGCGGAAGGGCGTATCCTCGCCGCCGTGGTCGACGACGATCACCATAAGGGGCCGAAACTTCGTCCTGTGGCGTCAAACGGCAATACGCTTGGGACATTCGAGGTTCCGGAGCAGGCAAGGAAGCAGACGCTCAGCGAGATTTGCGCGAACCACAAGATAGATGTGGGCGGCAAGCGTCTGGTCGCCAAAAGCGCCGATTAAGCATTTCGTCGTTAAACTGTCGCCACCGGGGTCACCGGAGAGCCGACCGCTCCGGGCAACCGCAGCGGCGGCGCCGTCAGCAAGGAAGCGCGTGCGCCCTGCGCCGCGCATGTAATCAGCCAAATCGCTCAGCCACCACAACTCACCCAACGGAACGCCGAGCTTGAACAAGCATAGCTCGTGCAGCGGCACAAGCGGCCGCCGCCCCGACCCGGACTTATTCGGATAGCGTTCCACCGCGAAATTATCGGAGATCAATGCAACCACGCCGCTGTCGATGACCCACTGCTGCAAATGTGGGTCGCGTCCGTCGAGCGCAGCGCAGCTATGGTTCAGCGTGCGGGCGTCGGGCTGCCTGTTCATCTCCATGATTTTCCGCCCGAAGCCCGTATGGAAACAAACCATATCGCCGGTCTCCACGACGGCCCCCTGCGCCTTCATGGCTTCCTCAAGGCCGTCGAAGCCGATATCGGCCTTCGCGTCGCCGGCAAGCGCATGCAGGTCGATGAGAACAGCCCGGCCCTGTACGCACCGTTCGGCCATCCTCTCTATGCCGAGCCGCTTCGCTTCGGTGGCGTGGTCCTCGGCCATAACGATATGCTCGCCGCCGCGCCATCCGTTGTAGAACACCCTCTCGGCCACGCCATCGCCGTCAGCGTCGAACTCGGACCCGATATGCGCGAGCGAATCCCATTGCGTGGAGTATTGCGTGTGAAGGGTGACCTGATCGTCGCACACCACGTCCGTCAAGTCGGGGTCCTCGCCCGAAAGGCGCAAGAGGTAGCGCTTCACGCCATCCGGGCTCGTCGTCGCGCGCCGCTTCGGGGGATGGCGGGCGGAATGGAGGATGTTGCCGCCAGGATAGTCGAGGGGCAGCGAGAGGCAGAACGCGCGGCCTTCGCGAACTTCCGCGATGCCCTGAAGCACCTTCTCGGGCGTGATCAGGTTGAGCCGCCCAACCTCGTCATCGGGGCCGAACTCGCCCCAGTTCGATTGCTCAGGTCTGTGACGCCATCGCATTGACATCTCCTCCGGAACTCAAACCGACTGCGGGGCGACCAGATGTTTTTGTATACAAACTGCGAATGGCGGCATCGGCTTGTCAACTCGTCCCTGACGCTTACGTCTGCTTTCCCTCTTCTGAAAGATCTTCGGCGAAATCGCCTTTCCGGCAGGTTAATGCCGCTTAACCCCGCTCCAATCCCTGATAAATATGAGAAAAATGCCGAACGGGACGCCGTCGCCGCGCCCGCGCCGCAGCCGTTCCGGCCGCGCATAGGCATTAATTTCTGAAGCCGAAATATATTTAACGGATTTTTGCGCGTCCCAGTAAAGAAAAAAAATCCGGCATTAAATTTAATTTAATGGGTAATTTGTTAAGGATAAAATATCTAATCTTTTCAGTAGGTTATAGCAGATTGCGCCTCCCCGGCCGAAGGCGCGGCGCTCCTCCATCTCGCGCCGAGTAAACTCCTTTTTTACCAAACTCATGACCGGAAATAAATCCGGCGCGCCCTTGTTAACCACAAAACGATGAACATTATGGCGCGGACCACCTGGCAACGATCCGTTTACGCGGACAGCAGGGACTTTGCGCCGTGCGGCGACACTTTGAATGCATGTGCATCCGCCCTGTGACGATGCGGGCCCGCGCTTCCTTGGCCGGAAGAACGGAGCGCGGGAGGAAGTGTCCATGAAGCAAACATGCATGGCTTCGCCAACGCGGGGAGCTATTCTGTAGCGGGGTCGAATCCTGACTCTCGGTTCGGAAAATGTCGCGACCGCTTAACCTTCAGCTGCGGAAATCATTGGGAGCGCCGAAGTGGAGCGCTCTTAGCTTAGGCGATATTATACTTGACGTACCTTATCTGCGGTAGTACGTTGGAATCATAAGGAGATTCTAATGTCGATCCTTTCTGACCTTCATTTTCATAACGAAGAAGCGGCCTACGAATGGATTGAGGCGAGGCTTTGGCCCAATGGCGCTCAATGCCCTCGCTGCAAAGGAACGGATCGCGTTGGCAAACTCCAAGGTAAAAGCACGCGCATTGGCGTCTATAAGTGCTACGCCTGCAAGAAACCCTTTTCAGTGAAGGTTGGGACGATTTTCGAAGACAGCCACATCCCCCTCCACAAGTGGCTGCAGGCGATCCACCTCGTTTGCTCAAGCAAGAAAGGCATCAGCGCAAACCAGCTCCATCGGACGCTGAAGATCACGCTTAAGAGCGCTTGGTTTCTTGGTCATCGTATCCGCGAAGCGATGCGGACTGGCGATCTTTCCCCGATGGGCGGCGCTGGCGCGATTGTTGAGGTCGATGAAACCTTCATCGGCAAGAAGGACACTTACGCGAAGCGGAAGAACTCCCGCAGCTACCATCACAAGCAGGCGGCGTTAAGCCTTGTCGAGCGCGGCGGAGAAGTGCGGAGCTTCAAGATCGACATGGTCAGCATCGGCAACATCAAGCCGATTGTGGACGCGAACATCTATCAACACTGCGATGAGAAGCACCTGCACCGCTATCTTGCGGAGTTCGACTTCCGCTACAATAATCGCGTTGCGAAGGGCGTGCATGACGAACAACGCGCCGAGAAGGCATTGTTAGGAGTCAAAGGCAAGCGCCTCACCTATAAAGGCGCTGATCAAAAAGAAGCCGATGCCCAAATCAATTAAACCCAAAATTCCCGAGAAGGCCGACGACAAGGAACAGTCTGAAGCCTTCATCAAGGCCGCGAAGGAATCAGGAACAAGCGACGATCCGGAAGCTTTCGAAAGAGCATTTCGCGCTATAATGTCTTCAAAGCCAGACAAGACAAAAAAACGGCAATCTACTAAGTAAGCTCAATAAAGACTTGCAAGAGCATCGTAGATTTTTTTGAAAGCTTGATCATTCCAAGGAATTAATGGCCTTAATCTGCGTGTGCTGAATAAATTTCGTAGCGATATTCCTGGATCACTTTGACATCGAGCGGCTAAATTTGAACGTAACCACATTTCGTCTCTTCTGCAGGTGCTTTGCCATTTATCCACCCCGACCGAATGATAGTAAACATCAAGGTGCCTTAAGATATGGTGGTCCACAGAAGATAAAGCCATACGGCACAGGCTCTCAAGATTTCCTTTTTCTCCATCCCCTGGTATCATTAATACCTTAACTCTTCTCCTACCTTGAACAGCTAAATCTTCCGACTTTTGCGGGAAGAACCCTAGCGATTGCGCGGTCTGCGCTTTGACTGTTTTGAAGTTAGTGTCAATAGGATCGTGGTCATCATTATCCGCCGCCAACACCACGTCCTTGTAACGATACCACCCGTTCTTCAAGACAAAACGCGCTTGCAGACTGCTGCGAAACTCTGTGATTCCGCCTCTAGGTTGGGATGGACTTCCATGTGGTGCACATCGAAGCCTAACGACGAAAGCCCTCGCTCCTCGATGAATGCCACGAAAAATTCTCTGTCATCAGGACCTTCGCACAGCAGAAGGCGTTTAATCGTCGGCCGAATCACCCCTGACTTCGACGTTGTGCTTGATGCCGGCAACTAACGTCTCCCCCTCGAATTGCAATAATCTTATTTCTCCGGCATTGTCACGTTCAAGTCGCCAGAGCGCAACGTCCTTTGTCTTCTTCCCAATAGCCGAAACTAAAGCTTCTAGGCTCTCCTTGCTATGAGTAGTTATGAATAATTGACTTTGGTATTCTCTAGCAAACTCTAGAACATCTCGCCACAGTTGTAGATGATGCCCATAGTATACACCTGATTCAATCTCATCTATAAGAACAACCGATCTGGCGCGAGCAGCTATGGTCAGAAGGATACCGATAATCCTATTAATACCACTTGACATGTTTGCAAGTGGTATCTTGTGTGATGAATTCTTAGGCCTTACAAATAAGGCTGGGCTACCGGCTGTTACTTCTATTCCTATATCATCAAGCCAATTATATTCTCTTGTGAGGGTTCTGACGAACCTGACATGCTTTCCAGACCTGCTTAGGTCAGAAAAGCGCCCAGCAATCTCTATCGACGAGATCGTTCCGGTCGCCGGAATCATAAAAAAGTCTGGCAAATCCTCGTCGGTGCCCGGCAATTGCATGCCGACAGATTTTGCTGTTGGCGATGCGTGTCTTTCTATCCCTTTTGCGTCTTTCCAAGCGAAAGTAAATGGTGATGCAACAATATCGTCCGGTATCTGTGGCGTGATGGCATCCCCTTTCCGGCCTGAGAAAGGCAAAAAAACTTCGGCGCTCCCGCGCGAGATTGTGAGTGTTCTATTGTCCTGGCCATCTCCATCCAGCGCAATGACGATTGGCTTAGAGGTGTTGTTGTTATGGAAAAAGTCGGAGAAAATAGCATTCTCTATTAGGCGCTGATTCCCAATGAAATTACTGTCAAGGCCACGTTGCTGTCTAAGCCTCATAGCAATTTCTGTGCTGGTGCCGAGAGCCATAAACATCGCCTCAAGAAGCGCTGTTTTACCGCTCCCATTGTCTCCGACGATGACGTTGACCCGCTTGCAATTCTTGATTTGCAAGTGCTCATAGCACCGGAAATTTCTAATATCGATTGAGCGAATCATTTGGAAGCCGTTGAAGGTGCTATTCATTGGTAGCACCTCCGACCGGCACGGTCAAAGAAAAAGGTACGTGAAGTATAATATCGCCCTAGCTTACAGCACCGAGGCTCACTCGTGACCCCGACGACATGGGGCGGTTGAATTCCCGCAGCGCACTATCTCCCGGGACATCGGGGTGTGCTACCCTTTCAGTCGACGCCTGTGCTGGACCAGAAGAAGGACATCGCTCCCCGTGCCGCGTGCGGGCGCTTTGCCGGCTCAGGCGGACGTCGAACCTGAATTCAGATTTCGAGGAGGGCAGCCATGCTGACACGTAGAAATCTTCTCAAGGGCGCCGCTGCCAGTGTTCCTGTCGCCGTGGGCGGCCTTGCACGCTGGCCCACCGCCGCACAGGCCCAGGCTGGGTCCAAGACCTTCGTCCTGGCCCACGGCTCGTGGCACGGCGGATGGTGTTGGAGGAAGGTCGCCGAACGCCTCCGTTCGAAGGGACACACCGTCTATACGCCCAGCTACACGGGCATGGGCGACAGGGCGCACCTCCTGAGCAAGGACATCACCATCAACACGTTCGCAGAAGACCTTGTTCAGGTCATTCAAAGCGAAGAGCTTTCAAAGGTCATTCTTGTCGGCCACAGCTTCGGGGGAGTGCCAATTTCCGGGGCGGCCGACCGCGTTCCCGAAAAGATCGCGCATCTTGTCTACCTCGAACTCAGTTCTCGTCGAGAGCGGAAGGAGTGCGTTCTCCTATTACCCGCCCGCAGAGGTGGAGGCGCGCATCAAGGCGGCTGAGAAAGCGACCGGTGGCGTGGCCGTTCCCGTGCCGCAGCAGCTGCCTGCTGTGTGGGGGTTGGGAAAGGAGGGCGACCCGGATTACGATTGGGTGCGTCGGCGACTCTCTCCTCATCCGCTGCAGACCTACACAACGGCGCTCACGTTCAACGGGCCCGTCGGCAACAATCTGCCGCGAACGTACATACACTCCACCCAGCCGTCCCATCCCGTGCTTGAGGACTCGCGCCAGCTTGTAAGGTCATGGTCGGGGTGGAAATGGGTCGATCTCGCGGCGCCCCATGATTCGATGATCACCCATCCTGACGCGGTTGTTGAGCTGCTTTTGGCTACGTAAGGCTCTCCCAAGAGATGCTCGCTTCGTCGTGACCGGAAATAAATCCGGGGCGCTCCCGGTAACCACAAAACCATTAACCTCACGGCGCGGCTCAGCCTGGCAACGATCCGTTTACGCAGACAGCAGGATTTTGCGCCGTGCGGCGACACTTTGAATGCATGTGCATCCGCGCAGCGACGATGCCCGCTCGCGCTTCCTTGGCCGGAAGAACGGAGCGCGGGAGGAAGTGTCCATGAGGCCAACAGGCAAGCTTCATCAGCGCTTGCGGCTTTTCTGTAACGGGTCGTGACCGGCCCACAGCAATTTCTCGCGATCTTGAACTCGCGTAGTCGGGTAATAGATCTTACTGCAGACGTGGCCGAAAAAGGCCGAGGCGATGCCGCCCTTGACATACAGCGAACGTTTGCTAGCAGCAACTGGTATGCAGGCCGCGTTCGCGAGATTCTATCGCGCACTTCATTGCTTCCACCTATTGGGAGGGCCAGTATCCGCTTGGAGACAAGTTAACGGGGGCAGTCCGTGCCTATCGATTACCTAGCCGAGTTCCCAATTCCCGCCAATTCCCTACCCGCGCGCCTTCGCGCACTTCTTGAGCCAGTCGGCACATCGCCTCAACAGATGGTCGAGGTGACGACCAGGTACGATGCCAAACTGGAAGGCCTGGATCGTGAGTATGTTCACATGATCATGGCGGTCGTACCGGAGAGCAACCCTGATGTTACTCCTCTGTTGAATAAGTTCCGTGTTGGAGTCGTTTCGTACTCGGTGCCAGACATTGCCAACAAGGGCGGACTTGCCGACTACTCGCCGTCGATTTCCGACTATGGCTACATCGTCGCTTCAAGAGGCGATGGTTCTTTCTACACCTACAGCCTTGCTGAAAAAGTTTGGATGTCACTGGGGCTTTCAGCTAGGTGCGTGGGAAACGAAGACCAGCGGTTGGTCTATGACGATCTGTCCCTTCCGCGATTGGGCATCGCCGAGGGCGAGGCTTCGAACGAATACTACTGGAAGCCGAACCGCAACGTGCGTTGGACGATGTCCAATGAATACCTCCGCAAATACTTATGGATGCGGGGGGCTTTTGCTGTGCGTGTCTTCTTTTATGAAGCTCAACAGCTGGACTCTCCGACTTTGCGTGCACTCATGAACGGCACCAACCATGTAACGCTGGAGCCGGACAGCGGGTGGTATGTGGTCGATATCCGTGAACATAACGGGGGGCTTCTACTGCAAGTGTGGGGAACAGTGAAGGCAATCACGCCTGAACTTTGCCCAGAGCAAACGGCCGATGGTCTTGTTTGGCCAGATGTGGAAGGCACTATGACCCATGCGCGAGCAGACGCCCTGGTCCACCTCACGCATGTATTCTTGAACGATAAGTTCCTGGAACGCTACGAGCAGAACAGCGTGTACAATTCAACACCCGTTCTTGTCTTTGGACGTTGGTCTTGCAGCCCCTCATATCTCGGCCAATGGAGCTTCACCGAATGCATCCGTGTGGGGCGTAACCTCGTTCGAGTGCCGATGCGTGAGCTGTATAAGCCAAAACCAGACCGCGAAATAGTTCACGCACATGGCTTCGTATTGAGCGCGGCAGAGGTCGCCCATCTCGATCAGAACGAGGAACATATCGTCGCAAAAGTAGCGCGGTTCCTCGACCAGTTGCTGACCTTCGGTGATAATCTGTCAGCGCTTGCCGCCGGGGTTGGAATTCAGAAGCCAGCGGTCGAGATCGTCCACTTCTCGCGAGTAGAGGTCGCTGCGAATGGGTGGATAGCGTATCCAAACCTTTCGCGTCTTGCGCAGGTCGCACCTCTCGACATGACCGAGCAAGCCTTCCTGGCCAGGTGCAAATCTCTCCACGAGATTTGGCAGCGCGTGCCCGATGGCTTTGTAAAGCAGCTCTTGAGACAAGCTGGATGCCCAGAGGAGTCAATTAGGAGGGAACTCTGAAGATACTTCAGGCCATCCTCAACATCGTCACTGCGCTCAATGCCAATGAGGAGAACGCCACAGCGTTTCAGAACAATGCTGAGCCAATGGGATGGAATACGCGCAACGATGCGGTCGCCGCACTCTTCATCAACTATGACCTGCGGATTGCCGACGCACATGAGGCCTTTGCCGGCGCGCTGGATAAATTGCAGCGGCTCGGCTTCGATATTGCCAACGCGAACCAGGGCTATGGGCGTGCGCTGGACTTTGTGATGGACGAGGTCATCCGATCGTTTGAGACCATCAACAATGAACTGCGCGCACTGCTTCAGCGCGCCTAGTAGGACTACTGCCTTGTCCGCATTGGCCCACCTTCACCGTGTGAAATTCGCTCCATCGTAGTCCGCAAAACGATCAGAAAGGGGGCGCGCCGACCTAACAAAGTTGTTGATGCTGCCGAGTCCGCGCCCGGCCTAAACGAGCCTTTTGGGCCTCATTCATCCGTTGGCTTGCCAAGAGATGCTCGCTTCGTTACATCCCTCTCGCACAGATATAGAATTTTGCAGTCTGCCGCTGCGGGACTGACGGGATGTGCGCGCAGTTCCATGCCAGGACTGCCTATTTCTTCTCCTGCAGCGCGGCCGTGATCTCGATGTCGATCTCGTCGTTCACGAGGTACCTCAAAGACGTCATGTTGAACTCGCTTCGTTTCAGGCGAGTCTTGGCGATCATGCGCGCGCGGCTGTCCGGCGACGATGCTGCTTGCGCCACAGGCTGGAACGCGACGTGCAGGGTCACGGGGCGGGTGACGCCGTTCATGGTGAGATCGCCGTGGAACGCGGCGCGGTTCTCGCCAAGGGGTTTGACCGATCGGCTCGCGAAGCGGATTTCCCGGAAAACGCCCACGTTGAAGAAGCGGCTTCCCCTCAATTCCGATTCAAAGGCATTGGCGGTAAGGCTCGCCGTTTTGATGACGGCTTTGATGGAGCCTTGCTCGGGGGCTTGCCTGTCGAAGTGAAACACGCCGTTCAGGTCGGTGAAGCGGCCCGATTGCGAGGCAACTCCGACATAATAGGTGAAGCTCACATTCGCGTGCTTGTTGTCGAAGCTGTAGATCCCCGCCAAGCACTGTCCGGCGAAGGCGGCTACACTGGCCATGGCAAAGATTGCGACAATTGGTGCTTTTACTGAGCGAGACAAGTCCGTACCCCTCTTATGCAAGACTTCACGAACACCAATCGCACAACGACATTGCGGCGCTAATCTGGCCCTCTCCCAAATGTGAAAATTTCTGTCTTGGTGCCGATCCGGTTTTTCAGGCCGGGAGCCATCCACAAACGCAAAAAAGGCCGGGCAAAGCCCGGCCTTTTGCGGAACGTCGTTCCTCCTTAGTGATGGGGGACTTCGAAGTGAGCCGCCTGAGCGCCGCCGAAGTTGAAATCGCCGTGGTTCAGGTTGAGGTGATCGAAGCTGATGTTGTTGAAGTTGCTGTTCTCGATGTGAGACAGCGCTCCGCCGTGATCTTCGCCGTGGCCGCCGAGGCCCTGCGCCCCGCCGAAGTTGAACCCGCCGCCGTTCGTGTTGACGTCGGAGAGGTGGATGTTGTTGAAGTTGCTGTTTTCGATTCCCGACACCACGCCGCCGTGACCTTCGCCGCCAGCCGCGCCCTGCGCGCCGCCGAAGTTGAAAGCGCCGCCGTTCGTGTTGATGCCGGCGAGGCTGATGCCGTCGAAGTTGCTGGCTTCGATGCCCGACTGCACGCCGCCATGACCGTCACCGCCGACACCCTGCGCGCCGCCGAGATTGAAAGCGCCGCCGTTCGTGTTGATGTGGGAGAGGTCGATGCCGTCGAAGTTGCTGTCGAAGACAGCCGACTGCACGCCGCCATGGCCGTCGCCCGCGCCCTGCGCGCCGCCGAGATTGAAAGCGCCGCCATTGGTATTGACGTGAGCGACGTGGATGCCGTCGAAGTTGCTGTCGAAGACAGCCGACTGCACGCCGGCGACGCCGTCGGCGAGATTACCGACGAGGGCCTGAGCGCCGCCAAGATTGAAAGCTCCGCCGTTCGTGTTGATGCCTTCGAGGCTGATGTTGTCGAAGTTGCTGGCTTCGATGCCCGAGGTAGTGGTCATTGGAAGTATCCTTGCTTCTGGGGTTTGATGGAGAAGGTGTCCGCCTTCGAGAGCGAACATCTCACAGGGCCCGCCTAACTGCTGTTTCGTAGGAAACACGGATAAAAAATTCGGAACGGGATCGCGCCCGCCTTTAGCCGCCGGCGTCCTTCGTGGCCTTAAGCAGTTGCGCCAGATTTGTTGAGGGCGATTGCCTATTCGGGCGCGTTTCATCGCGCGGGCGAATTGATCCGCGTGGGGACGCTACCGGCGCCGGCCGTGCGGAGGGTAATATCCTCAGGCAGGTTAATTACTCCCCATCCATCACTGGCGCCGGAGGATGCGCCTGCATCCAGCGCCGTGCGATTTCGACGCGACGGCACACCCAGACTGCATCGTGCCGCTGGACGTAGTCCATGAAGCGGGCAAGCGCATCGGCTCGTGCGGGGCGGCCGATAAGGCGCGGGTGCAGGCCGACCGACATCATCTTGGGCTCCCGGTCACCCTCGCGATAGAGGTGATCGAACGCGGCCTTGAGATAGGCGAAGAAATCCTCCCCCGACATCCATCCCGGGGTGGTCGCGAACTTGAAGTCGTTAGTGTCGAGCGCATAAGGAATGATGAGCCGCGGCTTGCCGGCCACCGGCGCCCAGTAGGGGAGATCATCGTTATAGGCGTCGGAATCGTAGAGGGTCTCGGTCTCTTCCATCACGAGCCGCCGCGTGTTTGCACTGTAACGCCCGGTGTACCACCCGAGAGGCGGCGCGCCGCAAATCTCCCGGATCGTCGCGACCGTCCGGCGAATATGGTCGCGCTCCTCGTCCTCCGGCATGTCGCTATAATCGATCCACCGCCAGGAATGGCTGGCGATTTCATGCCCCGCTTCCGCCATGGCGTGTCCTGCTTCTGGATTTCGCTTCAGCGCGAGTCCGACAGCCCAGCAAGTGAAGGGCAGCCGCCGCTCCTCGAAGAGCCGTAAGATCCGCCAGAAACCGGCGCGGCTGCCATATTCGAAGAGATCCTCCGCGATGCGGCTGCGCCCGGCGACTGGCGGCAAGCCTACGACGTCGGGTACGAGATAGGTCTCGGCCTGCGCATCGCCGTCAAGCACATTGCGCTCGCCGCCTTCCTCATAGTTGAGCACGAAACTGACCGCGAGGCGCGCGGCGCCCGGCCATTGGGCGAGCGGACGGCGGCGCCCATAACCCTGAAGATCACGCATCCTTGCCTCCGCTATCGCAAGTTATTGGACCGGCGCCGTTTAGGAAAACATTCGCCTGCTCTCTGAAGAACAATTCAGCTTCACGACGGACTTCGGCATTATAGCTAGTACAGCCCGCGGCAAGTTCGCCCCCCAATAGCTGCGAGCGCCCAAGCGAACTTGCCGCGGATAAGCTGTACTAGTTCCAATAAGGTGCTAGTACGCCTTATCCGCGGGAAGTCCTGTCAGCGCCGGCGGCATGTGGATCAGGACTTCCCGCGGGGCGTACTAGGGAGGAACCCCCAAAGCTTACAAGAGCGCGAGGCAGGGCCATGACTTCTCCGAGGCTTGTTATTCTAAACATGGGCGAGCACGAGATTGCGCAGGCCCTTGAATGGGCCGCGGCCGAGGGCTGGAATCCGGGCATCGACGATGCGAAATGTTTCCACGCGGCTGACCAAAAGGGATTCTTCCTCGCCGAATTCGCGGGCAAGCCGGTCGGCTGCATTTCCGCCGTCGCTTACGACGCCGCCTACGGGTTCCTTGGGCTTTATATCGTCGCGCCCGATCTTCGCGGGAAAGGCCTTGGCCTCAAGCTCTGGCGCGCCGCCATGGCCTATATGAACGGACGCAACGTCGGCCTTGACGGCGTTCTGGCCCAGCAAGCGAACTATCGAAAATCCGGGTTCACGCTCGCCTATCGCAACATCCGCTACCAGGGAAAGGGCGGCGGGAGCGAACCAGATGGTCTGACCAACTTGTCCTCCGTGCCTTTCGAGGAAATCGCCCGTTATGACGCGATGATCTTTCCTGCTCCGCGGACGAACTTCCTGCGCTGCTGGATCGACCAGCCCAACGGCGCCGCTCTCGGCGTGGTCGACAATCGGCGGCTCATCGGCTACGGCGTGATCCGCCCGTGCCGGCTCGGTTTCAAAATCGGGCCGCTCTTCGCCAATGACCCTGAAACAGCCGGCGCTCTTTTTAGAGGGCTCGCCTCCCGCGCATCAGGCCAATCCATCTTTCTCGACACGCCTGAGGTCAATCCCTCAGCCATCGAGCTTGCCAATCGGCATCAGATGCAGCCGGTGTTCGAGACGGCGCGCATGTACACAAAGGGACTTCCCGCCACGCGGATCGATTACTGCTTCGGCGTGACGACGTTCGAGCTCGGATAGGGGCTGGTTTCTTCCTTGTCGGGTTATGCTCAATTGTTTAGTATAAGTAAAAATGACGCGCCGGCGTTCAGAAAGGGAGCGGCAGAAGCACGCTGGATGTAAACTGTCACTCGATCCCATCATCGGTTTTTAGAATATCTGCCGAAAAACCTGAACTTGCTTGCAAGGTGACGACTTACATCGAGGAAGGATGAAGTCTTTGCTCAAGCTTTGCTATTAGCGAGAGGAATCGAAGCATGAGGACGGCCGAAGCGACCCTTAGCTCAATCGCGGAGCCACCGACCCCTGATCTGCTCCGCAAGATGGACGCCTGGTGGCGAGCCGCGAATTACCTGTCGGTGGGACAGATTTACCTTTTGGATAATCCGCTTCTCAAGGAACCCCTGAAGAAAGAGGACGTCAAGCCGCGGCTGCTGGGCCACTGGGGGACGACGCCGGGCTTGAACTTCATCTATGTCCACTTGAACCGCGTCATCAAAGAGCGCGATCTGGACATGATCTACATCATCGGCCCAGGCCATGGCGGTCCCGGCATCGTCGCCAACACATATCTTGAAGGCGCTTACAGCGAAGTCTACCCGAACATCTCGCAAGATGAGGAGGGGATGAAGAAACTGTTCAAGCAGTTCTCGTTCCCTGGAGGTATCCCCAGTCACGTTGCGCCGGAAACGCCCGGTTCCATCCACGAGGGCGGCGAACTTGGCTATGCGCTCAGTCACGCCTTCGGCGCAGCCTTCGATAATCCCGATCTCATCGTTGCGGCTGTTGTCGGGGACGGTGAAGCAGAGACGGGCGCGCTGGCGACGAGTTGGCATTCGAACAAATTCCTGAATCCGGCCACGGACGGAGCGGTGCTGCCGATCCTCCATCTCAACGGCTACAAAATTGCGAACCCGTGCGTCCTTGCGCGCATCAGTCACGAAGAGTTGGATCAGCTGTTTCGCGGCTACGGCTACTCCCCGATCTTTGTCGAAGGCAGAGACCCTGCGAAGATGCATCAGCTGATGGCGGCCGCGCTTGACGAAGCCATCACTGAAATTCAGCGCATACAAGGCGCTGCGCGAACAAACGGCGTCTCTGAACGCCCGCGGTGGCCGATGATCATCCTGCGCTCGCCGAAGGGCTGGACCGGCCCCAAGGAAGTCGACGGAAAGCGCGCCGAGGATTTCTGGCGCTCGCATCAAGTCCCGATGAGCGGGGTGCGCGACAACCCCGAGCACATCAGGATCCTCGAGCAATGGATGAAGAGCTATAAGCCGGAGGAGCTTTTCGATGGAAACGGCCGTTTCAGACCGGAACTGGCCGAGATCGCGCCGGAGGGCGACTACCGCATGAGCGCCAATCCGCACGCCAATGGCGGCCTGCTCCTGCGCGACCTCATCCTGCCGGATTTCCGCGACTATGCCGTAGAAGTCAAGAAGCCGGGCAGCGTTGACGCCGAAGCGACGCGCGCCATGGGCAAGTTCCTGCGCGATGTGATGAAGCTCAATCTTGCGAGCAGAAATTTCCGCCTGTTTAGCCCCGACGAGAACAATTCGAACCGCTGGCAGGACGTGCTCGATGTGACGAACCGCGCTTGGGAGGCGGAGAGGTTCCCCTATGACGATCATCTCGCGCCGAATGGCCGCGTGATGGAGATGCTGAGCGAAACCCAATGCGAGGGCTGGCTGGAGGGTTACCTGCTCACCGGCCGCCACGGGTTTTTCTCCTGCTACGAGGCCTTCATCCACATTGTCGGCTCGATGTTCAATCAGCACGCCAAGTGGCTGAAAGTCTGCAACCACATTGCCTGGCGGCGTCCCATCGCCTCGTTGAATTATCTGCTCAGCTCCCACGTCTGGCGCCAGGACCACAACGGCTTCTCGCACCAGGACCCCGGCTTCATCGATCACGTGGTGAACAAGAAGGCGGAGGTCGTCCGCGTGTATCTGCCGCCGGACGCGAACTGTCTGCTCTCCGTCACCGATCACTGTCTGCGCAGCCGCAACTACGTCAACCTCGTGATCGCCGGCAAACAGCCTGCGCCGGTCTGGCTGACCATGGACGAGGCCGTCAAGCACTGCACGGCGGGCGTTGGCATCTGGGAATGGGCGAGCAACGATGAAGGCGGCGAACCGGACGTGGTGATGGCCTGTTGCGGCGACGTGCCGACGCTTGAGACGCTTGCGGCGGTGGATCTCATTCGAATCCACTTGCCGGAGCTCAAGGTGCGCGTGATCAACGTCGTGAACCTAATGAAGCTGCAGCCTTCGAGCGAGCATAAGCACGGCTTGAGCGATCTCGACTTCGACACGCTCTTCACCAAGGACAGGCCCATTGTGTTCGCCTTCCACGGCTATCCTTGGCTCATCCATCGGCTTACCTATCGGCGCACAAACCACAAGAACCTGCACGTTCGCGGCTACAAGGAGGAAGGCACGACCACGACGCCGTTCGACATGGTGGTGCTGAACGAGATGGATCGCTTCCACCTCGTGCAGGATGTCATCGACCGCCTGCCGCAACTGGGGTCGCGGGCGGCTTACGCGAAGCAGCGGATCCGCGACGCGCTGATCGAGCATCGCCAATACATCAATGAGCGCGGCGAGGATCACCCATTCGTGCTAAGTTGGCGGTGGGGCGAAAAGTCCGGTGGCGCAACCCGCAGTTCGACGGAGGGAGACAACGCGTAAACGAGTGCTGTCGTGGCTGACGGCCGCTGCGGGCTTCGCGCCCAGGCGGCCCCTTGCCTTCAGGAAAGAGAACCCAATCATGCCGGCAAAGACAGAGGCGCCGCTGCAAGAAACGGTCGCCGCTACGCTTAACTGCGGCCCTCCGACAGAGGCGCCGTTGCAAGAAACGGTCGCGGCTTCGCTTAACTGCGGCCCTCCGGCAGAGGCGCCGTTGCAAGAAGCGGTTGTCGCTACGCTTAACTGCGGCCCTCTTAAATTCTCGGGCAGCGGCGACGCCCTTTACGAGCGGCATTTGACCTTCGATCAGGTTATCGGCCCGGACGCAGTCACGCCGCGAGACAGCTTCGAAGCTGTTGCGCGGTCCGTGCGGGATGTCCTCTCCCAGCGTTGGCTCAAGACCGAGGAGACATACAGGGAGCGAAACGCCAAGCGCGTCTATTACTTGTCGCTTGAGTTTCTGATGGGCCGGGGGCTGGCGAACAATATGACCAACCTGATGCTCGATCCCTTCTGGGGAACGTTCTGCCAAGCCCATAGAATTGATCCGCTGGAAATCATCGAGCAGGAGCCGGATGCAGGTCTTGGCAATGGCGGCTTGGGCCGGCTGGCGGCGTGCTTTCTCGATTCGATGGCGACGCTTGGCATACCCGGAATGGGATCGGGCCTACGCTACGAATACGGCATCTTCAAGCAGACGATCCGCAACGGGTGGCAGGACGAACAGCCAGACCACTGGCTCCGCCGGCCCGATCCTTGGGAGGTCGCCCGTCCGGATGAAACGGTTGAGGTTCGGCTCGGCTGTTCCTTTGATGTCCGCGGCGGCGCGCTTCGGGTCATCGACCGCCCCTCTGTGCTGATCGGCATACCGTATGACCGTCCGGTGATTGGCTACGGCGGCAAGACCATCAATACTTTGCGTCTTTGGGCTGCGGCGGCGCCGCATTATTTCGACTTCCAGCAATTCAGCAGCGGCGACTTCGTGGGCGCGCTCGCCGAGACGCTGACCGCCGAAACTATCACACGCGTTCTTTACCCGACGATTCCACCGCCGAGGGCAAAGGGCTACGCTTCCTGCAGGAATATTTCCTCGTCGCCTGCACGCTTGCCGACGCTATTCGCCGCTTCCGGGCGGCGGGTAATGATTGGCATGCGCTGCCGGACAAGGTAGCCATGCAGCTCAACGATACGCATCCGACCCTCGCCGTGGCCGAGCTGATGCGCATTCTCTTGGATGATGCCGGGCTCGGCTGGGATGAGGCATGGGATCTCACCACACAGACGCTCGCCTACACGAACCACACCTTGCTGCCCGAAGCGCTCGAGAAATGGCCATTGCCCTGGTTCGAGAAGCTGCTGCCCCGCCAGCTTGAGATCATCTACGAGATCAACCGCCGCTTTCTCGATGAAGTTCGCACTCGGTTTCCAGGTGATGATGGCCGCGTCGTGCGTGTGAGCCTCATTGAAGAAGGAACGCCCAAACAAGTCCGCATGGCGCATCTGGCCATCGTGGGCTCACACAGCACGAACGGCGTGGCTGCGCTCCATTCCGAGCTGCTGAAGAAAACCGTCGTGCCGGACTTCGCGGCGATGTTCCCAGAGAGATTCAACAACAAAACCAATGGCGTGACGCAGCGGAGATTCTCTGCTGCTCGCCAATCCGCCGCTCGCCCGGATTATTACTGAAGCCATTGGCGATGGTTGGATTACGGACCTCGCACAGCTCGAAAGGTTGAAGCCTCTGGCGGAGGACGGGGTATTTCGAGAGAGCCTGCGCGTGGCCAAACGGGAAGCCAAAGGACGCTTCAGCGATTGGCTCAAGGCGACGACAGGAACGGAAGCCGACCCGGACACGCTATTCGATACTCAAATCAAGCGTATCCACGAGTACAAGCGGCAGCTCTTGAACGCGCTGCATATCGTGGTGCTCTACAATCGTTTACGGAAAAATCCGAAGCTGGACACGCCGCCCCGGACTTTCTTTTTCGGAGGCAAAGCGGCGCCTGCCTATCACTTCGCCAAGGTTGTCATCAAGTTCATCAACAATCTGGCCCGCACTCTTGACGCCGACCCTACGGCGCGAGGCAGGCTCAAGGTGGTGTTTATCCCCGACTACTGTGTGTCCATCGCCGAGCGCCTGATCCCCGCAAGTGACGTTTCGGAGCAGATTTCGACTGCCGGTTTCGAAGCCAGTGGCACGAGCAACATGAAGTTCATGATGAACGGGGCTCTGACAGTCGGCACGCGCGACGGCGCCACCATCGAGATGGCCGAGGCGGCCGGCGAGGAAAACTTCTTCCTGTTTGGGCTTAACGCCGAAGAGGTGGCGAGCGCTCGCGGCTCCTATAATCCGTGCTGGCATTACGAACACGATCCGGAAGCCCGCGCCGCCTTGGATCTCATTGCCACCGATCATTTCAGCCCGGATGAGCCGGGCGTCTTCGCGCCTATCCTCGACGTTTTGCTGCGTTATGGCGAATATTACCTGCACCTCGCCGATCTCAAAAGCTATAGCGAAGCGCATTCTCGTCTCAGCGCGCTGTATGCAAACAAGGATGAGTGGTCGCGCAAGGCGATTTTGAATATCGCGGGCTCGGGCAAGTTCTCCAGCGACCGCACCATTGCAGAATATGCAAGCCAAATCTGGCGCATCAAACCTTGTCTGGCAGACGCTGAGGGCTAGCGCGCTCCTCGCGCTGACCCCGATGATGAGTTGCATGAGCTGAGGAAATTGCCTCCGGCCGCAATCTCGAGTAGCATAGATACTCGTGTAAGTAAGGAAGGAGGCCCGGATGGGCGTTCAGATTATTATGGACCGAAGCGGCGACACGCGTCACACGTTTGACCCCTCCGATCCGGACTCAGTCGTGAGGGCTGACGAACGCTTCCAGGCATTGACGAGTAAAGGCTTTCGGGCCGTTGCGCTTGGAAGAGATGGAAGCTCGGGCGAGCTGATTAAAAAGTTCGATCCGAAGTTGGAGGAGACACTCTTTATTCCGCCGTTGAAGGGCGGTTGATGGCGCCTTTCCGCTCTCTGACGGGCCTCTTCCAAGGGGCGCCAAGCTTATGGAGGCGAGGGCGGCGGATCTTCGCGGAGACTTGATTTGTAGAAAATCGGGAGGCATTGCTCAGATTTCTGGGGTTCGGCGGCGCCAGCCGGGAAGAAGAGGCCCGAGCGCTGAGGCTTTTGCAGGAGAACCTTTCGCCCGACCAACGGGAGCAGCACGGGAGGTTCGGATATTTTGATGTTGTCGGCGGAAATACAGGCAAGCGCTACCGCATCAAGTATGGTTTCCAGCTGAATGTCGCGCTGCTCGACAATAGGGGCAGAACAAAAGCAGTTTTGTGCTTTGCGCCCGATGGCAATCTCCCCGCGAGTGACGTTATGCTGGCTCAGAAGTTGGCGCTAGAGCTGTTCGAGACGGACACGCTCAAAATCGCCAACAAGTTCTTCTTCGATTCTCACCGATGGTGATGCATCGCATTACCGTTCAAAGGCGCAACTCCCGTTTTCACGCCTTTTTGAGTTTCGAGATGTCGCCCTGGGAAACGCCTGCAAAGTTGTTGGCCAGCAGGTAGCGCGGACTCGACGCTACCCACTTGTCGAGGTCGATTTCCTCGAATTTGGGGTGGTCCCACGTCTGAACTATCTCCAGGTCCTCGTCGCCGATATTTCGGATCGCGTGCCCGAAGCCGGCCGGAATATAGGCGACATCACCGGGCTGGAATTCAGCCACCTTGCCCCGTCCCCCGGAGCCGAAAGCCGCAATTTGGCCCTTGCCGCGCAGATAGAAATGCCACTCGTTGGCGTTGGGATTCCAGTGCAGCTTCCGCATCTCGCCGGGCTTGATCACCATCAACCCGCCCGACATCGACTTGGACGCCGGGAATTCGTCAATCGTGGCCAGCCGGAAGCTGCCGCCATCGAAATCGCGCGGCGCTCGATTATCACGCAGGAGCCGGAACTTGTGCGTCGACTCGCGCGGCCACGGCGCTTCGAGCGCATCCTCGGGAGCCAGGACGGGACCGGCTTGGATGTAGGCTTCACCCTTTGGAAAAGCGTCGAAAATGTCCTTCGGGACCCCGAATTCCTTCGCAAGCATGTCCTTCGGCGTTAAGTCTATCCAGTCGGTGATGGAGAAGGTGCCGTGCTCGGAGAAGGCGCCGTTGTCGAACGATAAAATGAAGTGGCAAGGCTTATCGCCGATGCATTGGATCGAGTGGCCATGGCCCTTGGCGAAATACCACAGATCGCCTGGCTCGAAGTTGTTGATCTCGCTGGCGCCCGAGGGCTCGAGGACCACCGTCTGGCAGCGGCCGTCGATCACATAGGCCCACTCGGCGGCGATCGCATGCCAGTGCAGCTCGCGCGAAGCACCCGGATCGAGGAACATATGCACGCCTGCAATCCCCTTGCTTATCGGGAACTGGTGGACGGTTGCTTCCTTGGCCCAGCCGCCGGATGTTATCTTTGGGTTATTCCCATCAAGAGAGAACCGGAAATCCGGCATGGCTGCGACGTCCTTCGGATCGTGGTAGGCGACGGCCGCCCCTGCTGGCAACTGATCCACCTGCCGTCCGAAACCGCCCTCGCCTGGATTGCCATGGTCATGCTGCATCGCGGCCGCTTCGGCGAGTTTCTCGAAAGCAATGAGCCCCCCAGCGCCAACAGCCGCGGCGCCCAAAAAATCACGCCTATTGGTATGCATGTTTCCTCCCAGACTGGACTTTATAAACCTCCTGCGTCTCACTCTCCCGCCTGCAACCGGGCAGGGTCCGCCCGTTCTATCGCTGACGGGTCGGTTACCTTCCTCCGCAACCACTTGCGGTGGAAGCGCCAGCCCCATCCTCCGCTGACGGTGCCTTCGACCATGGCGGGGATCGTACCCTTGACCCAAATCGCCGCGTAGACATGAACGATCCAGACCATAATGGTCAGTACGGCGCATGTGGCGTGGACGACTGCCGCGAGGCGCCTGTCATCCATGGTTAGCTGGTAGCCGGTCAGCCCCTCGAAAAAGCCGAGCTCCTGGTCCCAAAGCGCGAGTCCCGTCAGAAACAGGATGGTGACAAGCACAGCTTGCGCCCAAAACACGAATTTCTGGCCCGCGTTATATTTTCCAACTTCAGGTAGATACTCGTCTTGGGCGGCGATCACCTCTCGGATCCGGGAAAGCCAAACCAAGTCTGTTCTTTCCGGAAGATTTGCCGGAAGAAAACGGATGAAGAGGCCAAGGAAGCCGATCACGAGGATCACCCCAATCCAGGGGTGTATCCAGCGCAGCGTCTGTCCGCTTCCGAATAGGGTTGCGCCGATGGGGTAAAGGCTTGGATGAAACAGGGACAGCCCGCTTATAGCCAGAAGGACGAAGCTGGTCGCCACGATCCAATGGTTGATGCGCGCGCTGCCCGAATAGCGGCGCACGCGGATATGTTGGCGTTGCGTCGTTTTAGCGTCCACGTCTTTCCTCCACGAGCCGGTCTGCGTTTTCCTCGTCCTCTTCGGAGACGCGGTTGGCGCCGGAGAACATGTAATGGAAAAAGCCCGCCACGGCGGTTAGCCCGATAGCCGCCATGCCCACATATTTCCCCGTTCCTTTCCAAAGCTGCACCAACGGGCTGATCGTGGGATGCGCCGGCAGGCCGGAGTAGATCTGCGGCTGATCCGCATGATGCAGCACATACATGACGTGTGTGCCACTCACGCCCGGCGGATCGTAGAGTCCGGCATTTTCGAAACCGCGCGACTTCAAATCGGCGATGCGGGTTTCCGCATGTGCTATCCTATCTTTCTTGGAGCCGAAGGTGATGGCTTTGGTCGGGCACGCCTTGGAACAGGCTGGCTCCTGTCCAACCGCGACACGATCCGAGCACAGCGTGCACTTGTAGGCTGTGTGATTCACCTTGGAGATGCGTGGAATGTTGAAGGGGCACCCCTTGATGCAATAGCCGCAACCGATGCAGTTCTCATGGATGAAATCCACGATCCCGTTCGCGTATTGCACGATGGCGCCGGGCGCGGGGCACGCCTTGAGGCAGCCGGGGTCCTCGCAATGCATGCAGCCATCCTTGCGGATGAGCCATTCGAGGTTGCCCGTTTTGGGGTTATCCCACTCCGCGAACCGCATGAGCGTGAACATCTCGGGCGTGAGATCCATCGGGTTTTCATAAACCCCATGATTCTCCCCCACAGGCGGGCGCGTGTCGTTCCACTCCATGCAGGCGGACTGGCACGCTTTGCAGCCGATGCATTTCGAGACGTCGATGAGCTTTGTGACCTCAACGTCGCGGTTGTGCTCGATTTCCGGCTCATCGAGGCTCGCCGAGCGGCGGATAACTTGGAGAGGCTGAAATGCTGTCATGGCTCATCCTCCCTCACGCCACCGGCGGGTTCAGCGCTTCGATGTCGACGAGAAACGCCTTGAATTCCGGCGTTTGCGTATTCGCATCACCGACAACGGGGGTCAGCGAATTTGGTCCGAACCCTTTCCTGGTCTGACCTATGAAACCCCAATGCAGCGGCACGCCGACGACATGGACGGTTTTGCCGTCGATCAAAAGCGGTTTAATGCGCTTCGTGACCACAGCCTTCGCCTTGACCGAACCGCGGTTCGACCAGACCCGCACATAACCCCCGAGCTGGATGCCTTTCTCCTTGGCGAGTTCTTCCGATAACTCGACGAAGAATTCAGGCTGGAGAACTGCATTGATGAGAGCGTGCTTCGTCCAGAAGTGGAAGTGCTCGGTGAGCCGGTAGCTTGTCGCCACATACGGAAACTTATCGGCCTCGGCAAAGGCCGCCAAATCGTCCTTGAACACCCGCGCCACGGGATTACCCCTGATCTTCGGCGCGAGGACGTTTGCAACCGGGCTTTCAAAAGGCTCGTAATGAGTAGGGAACGGGCCGTCCTTCATCAATCCGCGAACCCAGAGCCGCGCCGTGCCTTCCTGGTTCATGATGAAGGGCTGAACCAATTCCGGCTTGGCCGTGGGCGCAATGTCGGGCACGTCGTAGCCGGTCCACTTCGAACCATCCCATTCGATGAGCTTGCGATTGGGATCCCAGGGCTTACCCTGAATGTCCGCCGAGGCGCGATTGTACAAAATGCGCCGGTTGGCGGGCCACGCGAAGGCCCACTTCAGGTACGTGCCGGCATCGCCCGGGTCAGTGTTGTCCCGGCGCGCCATCATGTTGCCCGCCTCGGTGTAGCAGCCAGAATAAATCCAGCAGCCGCACGCCGTGCTGCCGTCATCACGGCAGGCGGAGAAGCCTGGTAGTTGCTTGCCTTTTTGAAGCAAGAGCTTCGACGGGTCCGCCGGATCGGGCACATCCGCGAGCGCCGAGCCGTTAAGCTCCTTGGCGAGTTCGTCGGGGGAGGGCTCGTCCGGATTCGAATACTCCCATTTGAGATTGAGGATCGGGTCCGGGAAAGCTCCGCCCTCTTTCAGGTAGAGCGCCTTGAGCCGTTTGTGGAGCTGAGCCATGATCCAGACGTCGGACTTGGCTTCTTCGGGCGGCGTCGCGCCCGGCCAATGCCATTGCAGCCAGCGCCCGGAGTTGACGAGAGACCCCTCGTCTTCCGCGAAACACGTGGTCGGCAATTCAAAGACGGTGGTTTGGATCTCCTCTGGTTTGGTGTCGTTATATTCGCCGTGATTTTCCCAGAAGCGGGCCGTCTCTGTTTGCAGCGGGTCCATGCTCACTAAATATTTGAGCTTTGACAAACCAGCCTGGACCTTGCCTCGATTTGGCGCGGACAAAAGCGGGTTGAAACCCTGGCAGAAATAGCCCGTCATCTTCCCTTGATGCATGAGCTCGACAGCACGGAGGAGGTCATAGCCGTCCACGTCGAGCTTCGGCAGCCATTGGTAGGCCCAATCGTTCTCCGCCTTCGCCGCGTCGCCGAACATGGCCTTCTGGAAACTGACGAAGAACTTTTTGTAGTTCTGCCAGTAGCTCATCTGGTTTGGACGTTCCGGCTTGAACCCGCGCTTGTTCATGTAGCTGGCGAAGTCGGGCTCCTTGTCGGTGGCAAGGACCAAGTAACCGGGCATCAGGTTCGACATCAAGCCGACATCGGTCAGTCCCTGGATGTTGGAGTGGCCGCGCAGCGCGTTCATCCCGCCGCCCCGGATTCCGATATTGCCGAGGATGAGCTGGAGCATCGCCATGGTGCGGATGTTCTGCGACCCTTTGGAATGCTGGGTCCAGCCAAGCGCGTACATCGAGGTCATCGCCTTGTCCGGGGCGGAGGCCTCCGCGATCATTTCGCAGATCTTGAGATATTTCTCTTTCGGCGTGCCGCAGATCCGGGTGGCGAGCTCCGGCGTGTAAATCTTCACATGCTCTTTGAGAAGGTTCCACACGCAGCGCGGATGCTGCAGCCTATCGTCAGCTTTGACGTAGCCGTCATCGCCCATCTCGTAGTTCCAGGTGGAGCGGTCGTAATCGCGTTTGGCTTCGTCATAGCCGGTGAAGAGGCCGTCCTGGAAGCCAAAGCCTTCCTTGACAATGTAAGGCGCGTTCGTGAATGCCTTCACATACTCCCATTGAACCTTATTGTTGGAGATGCAGTAATTGATGACGCCCAAGAGGAACGCGATGTCCGTGCCGGGCCGGATCGGTGCGTAGAAATCCGCGACCGAAGCCGTACGCGTGAAGCGCGGATCGACCACGATGAGCCTCGCCCCGCGGTGGGCTTTCGCTTCGGTCACCCATTTGAAGCCGCAAGGATGCGCCTCGGCGGCATTGCCGCCCATCACGATCACAAGGTCGGTGTTTCTGATATCAGTCCAGGAATTCGTCATTGCGCCGCGGCCGAACGTCGGAGCCAAACTGGCCACCGTCGGGCCGTGTCAAACACGCGCCTGGTTATCGAAAACGAGCATTCCGGTGCTTCTGACCACCTTCCAGGTCATAAGCGCCGTTTCGTTGGTTGTGGCCGACGCGGCGAGGAAGCCTGTCGTTATCCAGCGATTGACCGTTACGCCATCCTTGTTGGTGGCGATGAAGTTCTTGTCGCGGTCGTCTTTCAAGAGCCGGGCGATACGGTCGAGCGCGTCATCCCAGGATATCCGCTTCCATGCGGCCGAGCCCGGTTCGCGAATTTGCGGAAACTTCGTGCGCGTCGGCGCATTCACCATATCGAGCAAGCCCGAGCCTTTTGGGCACAGCGTCCCTCGATTGGTGGGGTGATCGTAATCGCCTTCGATATGGGTAATTTTGGCCTGTTCGCCTTTTTTGATGTCGCCGCGGCTATACATGATGATGCCGCATGCAACTGAGCAGTAGGGGCAGGTGTTACGGGTCTCAGTTGTGTTGGCAAGCTTGAATGGCCTCACATGCGCGGCGACCATCGCCTCCGCCGCCGAGAAGCCAAACGCACCCAATGCCGTGCCCGCGACTCCCGTCCCCGCGGCCTTCAGGAAATGGCGGCGGGAGACTTCGAGATTCATCTGACGCTTCCTCGTTTAAAAATCTAGCTAAAGCCTTGCAGTGCCGTCCGAAATTCTGCCTGATGGAGTTAAGTTATGTGGGCAACATAAGTTCCGGGCTGAGCCAACATTTGTTTTCGAGCGCGCAGGTTCGCGCCCGCAATCGCCAACGGTGTTCCGGCGCCCCTGGAACGTTCGCGAATGCCGCCACGTTCTCCTCGATTGATGGAGGTATCGCCGTGCGCAACAACTATGCTGCAGTCCTATCCGCTGCGGTTCTTATCGCGATTGGAGTCCCCGCTCTTGTTCAAGCTGATGAACAGTCTCACAAAGAAGACAAGACTGAGCCAGGCGCTCCGAAAAATGAAATGAAAGACGGCCCCCAATCGGGTTCAACGAACATGGGCTCGACGGGTTGGACAGGCGGGGAGGGCACAAGCTGGACGGGGGTTACAGCCGAAGGCCGTCCTGAATTGAATCAGCCCGAAACAGCAAAGGGTCTCGATCCAACCAAGGATAAGAAATAAAACGCCCAACCTCATCCTGAGCTTGTCGAAGGATGATGAGAAACGCCTTGCCGACGCCTGGAAAACTTCCCGGCGTCGAAGTTCAGCTTCTTGGCGGCTGATCCGCTATAGCGGGATGTTGTCGTGCTTCTTCCACGGCATCTCCAGCTGCTTGTTGCGCAGCATATTCAGGGCGCGCGCCACGCGGTAGCGCGTATTCCACGGCATGATCACCTCGTCGATATAGCCACGCTCGGCCGCGATGAACGGGTTCTCGAACCGGTTCCGATACTCCTTGATGCGCGCGGCAATCTTTTCCTTGTCGCCGAGTTCCGAGCGATAGAGGATTTCAACGGCGCCCTTCGAGCCCATCACCGCGATTTCGGCGGTAGGCCAGGCATAGTTCACGTCGCCACGGATGTGCTTGGAGCTCATAACGTCGTAAGCTCCGCCATAAGCTTTGCGGGTGATCACGGTCACCTTCGGCACGGTCGCCTCGGCAAAGGCAAAGAGTAATTTCGCGCCGTGCTTAATGAGCCCGCCATATTCCTGAGCGGTGCCGGGCAAGAATCCGGGCACGTCCACGAAGGTGACAATCGGGAGGTTGAAACAATCGCAGAAACGGACGAAGCGCGCGGCCTTGCGGCTTGCGTCGCTGTCGAGCACGCCCGCGAGCATCATCGGCTGGTTCGCCACGATGCCGACCGGGTAGCCGCCGAACCGTGCGAAGCCCGTCACTATGTTCCTGGCGAAATCTTCCTGGATGTCGAAGAAGTCGCCTTCGTCGACGACCTTCGTGATCAGCTCCTTCATGTCGTAGGGCTTATGCGGATCGTTCGGGATCAGCGTGTCGAGCGAATGTTCGGCGCGGTGGATGTCATCCCGCGTTGGCAAATGCGGCACATGCTCCCGGTTGTTTTGCGGCAGGAAGTCCATCAGCCGGCGCATCTGGAGCAGGCACTCGACATCGTTGTCATAGGCGCGGTCGGCGATGGAGGAGCGCGTTGTGTGCACCGTGGCGCCGCCCAGCTCCTCGGCGGTCACCTCCTCGTTCGTCACGGTCTTCACCACATCGGGGCCGGTCACGAACATGTAGGACGTTTCGCGCACCATGAAGATGAAATCGGTCATGGCCGGCGAATACACATCGCCGCCCGCGCACGGCCCCATAATTACGGAGATCTGCGGGATCACGCCGCTCGATAGCACATTACGCTGGAACACCTCGCCATAGCCGCCGAGCGCTGCGACGCCTTCCTGAATGCGCGCGCCGCCTGCGTCGAAAAGCCCGATGATCGGCGCCCGGTTTCGAATCGCCATGTCCTGTATCTTGGTCATCTTCATCGCGTGCGCCTCGGACAGCGAGCCGCCAAACAACGTGAAGTCCTTCGCGAAAATATAGATGATGCGGCCGTTGATCGTGCCCCACCCCGTGACCACGCCATCGCCGGGAAACTTCGTGTCGCCCATGCCGAAATCGGTGCAGCGGTGCTCGACGAAGGTATCGTATTCCTCGAAAGAGCCATCGTCGACGAGAAGCTCGATGCGCTCGCGCGCTGTGAGCTTGCCGCGCTTGTGCTGCGCGTCGATACGGCGAGTTCCACCGCCCTGACGGGCGACGTGGCGGCGGCGGTCAAGTTCGGCGATAATTTCTTTCATGGCGCTTCCAGCTGGGACACGATTGTAAAAATTATGTGACAGTACAGATTATGTTGCAACGCGGCAATTTCGCAATTGGAATGCGCCGTCCCGGTTGTGCGAGACCAAATCTTTTGTTAGACAAATCGCGCTGCCGGATTATGTTACAGGCGTTGCGGTCGTGGCGGAACGGTAGACGCGCTAGCTTGAGGTGCTAGTGGGGCAACCCGTGGAAGTTCGAGTTTTCTCGACCGCACCATTCTCCCAAAGAGAAACAAGAAAAAGGGCTGCAAGCGCAGCCCCCGGATCAGCCATCCTTCTCGCAGTTGATCATCCAAGGAATGCCGAACTGGTCGGTCACCATGCCAAAGCGGGCGGCCCAGAAGGTTTTCTGCAAGCGCATCTCCACTCTCCCGCCATCGGCCAACCCGTCGAAGATGCGCTCCGCGTCGGCCACCTTGGTGAAGTTTAGCGAGATCGCGAACCCTTTCGGCTCCGAATAATGCTGCGGCGGCGCGTCCGAACCCATGAGAGGCTCGCCGCCCACATCGAGGGAGGCATGCATGATTTTCTTCAGCCATTCGGGCGGCGCGTTCTCGGCTGCGGGCGTCCCCTCGAAGGTCACCATGGCTGTGATCTTGCCTCCGAGGACTTTCTCGTAAAACTTGAAGGCTTCTTCGCAGCGGCCATTGAATGTGAGGTAAGGATTGAGTTGCATCGGCGCTCTCCCAAACGGTTGGTCTGTGACAACGGCTATACTAGTTCAGCCCGCTTGTTCCAATCACAGTCTCTTGCTAAGACCTCCGTGCATTTGGAATGCCGGGGGGATCGGGTGAGGATCGAAGCCGCAATAGTCGCAGCTTTTTGCGTCATCGTTTTCTTCCGCGAAGGCGCGGCGGCGCAGCAAGCCGAGTTACCCGGAGTGTGGAACACCAACCTCTCGATCGCGAGCGGAACCGGCGCGCAGGCGTGGGTGCAATTCTCCGAAGATGGCTCCTACAACCGGCTGGTCTTTCTTCCAAAACCAGCCGAAGACGGCCCCAGCGCGTGCCAGATCTCCACCGGGCGATGGAATGCGGTTCCGTCCGGGAACTCGCTGATCGTCACTTATACGATTGAGGATTATCAGCCGAAACAATGCCTTAAGACGCCGGGCACTCCCTTCGTAGGATGCGAGCCGCCTCCCAGCGATTACCAGAAGACGATGCAAGTTCGCATGGTGTTTGCGGGGCCAGCCGCGCTGACCCAATACTCGCACGACGGGAGTTCTTTCGCCTTTACCAGAACCGACGCGCTGCCCGCAATTCCCCGCGAATGCTACGACGCCCAATGATTACAACGAAGGTATCGCCTGCGGGCCCGTCGAGGGATCGAAAATGCGGAAACGGCGTGGGGTAAGCCCAACGCGGTCTCCGGGACGCACGGGGTTGTTCGCCGGTATGGTCGCTTCCACGAAGTGGTCTTCCATTCCGAAATCGAGGCGGATATCGGCGAAGCTCGCCGCGCCGACGCGCCGCACGGATCTCACGGCGCCCTGCAACGGAGCCGTGGCTGCCTCGCTAAAGGTCAAATCGTGAGGCCGAACGAAGAGTTGCGCTGGCCCTGGCTTCGGCAGCGAGCCACTCGCCGCGAGCGGCCGTGAGCCGACCCATACGGTTCCGCTATCCACCGTTACGGGCAGCTTCACGGATTCGCCGATGAAGTCGAACACGAAGGAGTTCGCGGGCTCGTCATAAATCTCGGCCGGGGTCCCCACCTGCTCGATGCGGCTGTTGCCCATGACGACGACCCGGTTGGCCACTTCTAGCGCCTCTTCCTGATCGTGCGTGACGAGAATGGTGGTAACGTGCAGTTCGTCATGAAGAGCCTTCAGCCATCGGCGCAAGGATTTTCGCACCTTAGCGTCGAGAGCGCCGAAAGGTTCGTCGAGGAGAAGCACGTTCGGCTCGATGGCGAGTGCTCGGGCAAGAGCGACGCGCTGGCGCTGGCCGCCGGAAAGCTGGTCGGGATAGCGGTCGGCGAGGCTGCTGAGTTGCACGAATTCGAGGAGCCGGCCGACGCGCTTTTTGATTTCTTCCTCCGGCTTGCGCTCCTTGCGCGGCCGCACCCTAAGCCCGAAGGCCACATTCTCGAACACGGTCATGTGCCGGAAAAGGGCATAGTGCTGGAAAACGAAGCCGACATGGCGCGTTTTCACGTTGAGATTTGCCGCGCTGACGCCGTTGAATTGCACGTCGCCGGCATCCGGGAAATCCAGGCCCGCTATGATGCGCAGGAGCGTGGTTTTCCCAGATCCCGACGGTACCAAGGAGCGCGAGCAGTTCTCCGCTTTCGATCTTGAGGCTCACGTCGCGGAGGGCGACGAAACTGCCAAAGCGCTTGGAAACAGCGGCTATTTCAATATTCATAGGCTTCTGCGCTCCAATTTCCGTTCCAAGGCGGTCTTCAAGACAAGCGTCACGAGAGCCAGCATCGCCAGCAGTGACGCGACGGCGAAGGCTGCTGCGAACTGATATTCGTTGTAGAGAATTTCGATATGGAGAGGCATGGTGTTGGTCTCTCCGCGAATATGGCCGGAGACGACCGAGACAGCGCCGAATTCGCCCATGGCGCGGGCATTGCAAAGCAGAATGCCGTAAAGCAACGCCCATTTGATATTGGGCAGCGTAACCCTTACGAAGGTGGCCCATCCCGAGGCGCCAAGCGAGACTGCGGCTTCTTCCTCCGATGTGCCTTGCTCCTGCATCAGCGGGATCAACTCGCGCGCCACAAAGGGGAAGGTCACGAACATGGTTGCGAGAATGATGGCGGGGAGCGCGAACAGGATCTTGATGTTGTGTTCCGCGAGCCATGGCCCCAGCAACCCTTGGAGGCCGAAAAGGAGGACGAAAAGGAGACCCGCAACGACCGGCGATACCGAGAACGGCAGGTCGATCAGCGTCACGAGGAGCGTTTTGCCTGGAAACCGGTATTTCGTGATCGCCCACGCTGCGGCGACGCCAAAAAAGAGATTAAGCGTAACCGATGCAAACGCGACGATGAGCGTCAGCCGGATGGCGGAAAGCGCGTCCGGGTCCGTTAGGGCATTGATATAAGTCGAGAAGCCTTTCGAGAAGGCCTGCGCGAAAACTGCTATCAGCGGCAGAACGATGAACAGGCTGAGAAATCCTAGCGCCGCGACAACGATGATAAGCCGGACGTAGAATGGCTCCGTGGAGACCCGCACGACGCGCGATTTGACCCGCCGGGGCGCAAAAATCTCGCCTGGATCGAATTCGTCCAGTTCTTCCTGGCTGATCTTGGCTTCATTCAGCGCCATCTCCTAGCTAACCTCTCGTCTCGGTCCAGCGTTGCAGGCGATTGATGACGAGCAGCATGATGAAAGCAGCCGCGAGCATAATCGTGGCGATTGCCGTCGCATCGGCGTAGCGGAACTCTTCCAGCCTGATGATAATCAAGAGGGGCGCAATTTCCGATACATTCGGGATGTTTCCCGCGATGAAAATCACCGAGCCGTATTCCCCGACCGCGCGCGCAAAAGCGAGAGCAAAGCCTGTCAGGATCGCGGGCAGCAGGCTTGGCAAAATCACTTTCCTCAGCGTCTGCCATCGTGATGCGCCGAGGCTCGCGGCGGCCTGCTCCAACTCCGGGTCGAGATCCGCCAGGACGGGCTGTACGGTCCGGACGATGAACGGCAGCCCAACGAATATGAGGGCGATTAAAATGCCAAGCGGGGTAAAAGCCACCTTGACGCCGAGCGGAGTGAGCAAGCCGCCAATCCAGCCTTGAGGTGAATAGAGGCTTGCCAGCGCGATACCGGCCACTGCTGTCGGCAATGCGAACGGGATATCGACAATCGCGTCCGCGAGGCGCCGGCCCGGAAATTCGTACCGGGTTAGCGCCCAGGCTACGATCAGTCCGAAAAACACGTTAATGACAGCGGCGAGGAAAGAAAGCCCGAAGCTGAGCTTCAGCGCATTCAGCGTCCTTGGCGCTAGGAGGATATTCAGGAACTCCTCAGCGCTGATCGAGGAGGCCTTGAGAAGAAGGGCGGAAATCGGAATGAGCACGATCACCGCAAGCCAGGTCAGCGTTAGGCCAAAGGTCAGCCCGAAGCCCGGTATGACGGTTGGCTCCGTGAAACGGGGAATGGCGTTGCCCTGAGCCAATGGCCCACTCCTCATCCTGCCCGCCGGGTCCGTCCCCACGCTATTATATGTGAAGTGCTTCACCTTTGCGCCACTTAATCAATTTCCGTAAATTTGGTCGAAAACGCCGCCGTCCCCGAAGTGCGTTTTTTGAGCTTTCTGCCAGCCGCCGAAAACATCGTCGATGGTGAACAGCTCCAGCTTCGAGAACTGGTCGCCATGCTTGTCCGCAACCTCCTTCAGGCGCGGGCGGTAGAAATTCGCGACCGCGATCTCCTGGCCATCCTTGGAGTAGAGGAAGTTTAAATAGGCCTCGGCGACGGCCCTTGTGCCGCGTTTGTCGGCAACCTTGTCCACGACGGCCACCGGTGGCTCTGCAAGAATGGAAACAGAGGGCGTTACGATCTCAAACTTGTTCGAGCCGAATTCTTTCACCGACAGGTAAGCTTCATTTTCCCAGGCCAGAAGAACATCGCCTTGGCCGCGCTCGACAAAGGTGACGGTGGCGCCGCGAGCGCCCGTATCGAGTACCGGCACCTGCTTGTACAGCTTGCTCACGAACTCTTTGGCTTTATCCTCGGAGCCATATTGTTTCAGAGCATACCCCCATGCCGCAAGATAATTCCAGCGCGCGCCGCCGGAAGTCTTCGGGTTCGGCGTAATGATCTGAACGTCAGGCTTGAGAAGATCGGACCAGTCCTTGATGCCCTTCGGATTGCCCTTTCGAACGAGAAACACAATCGTCGAGGTATAGGGCGCGGCGTTATCGGGAAATTTCTTCTGCCAGTCCTTTGGGAGAAGGCCCTTATCCGCGATGGCGTCGATGTCATAGGCAAGCGCCAGCGTCACGACATCGGCTTCGAGCCCATCGATGACGGCCCGAGCCTGCTTGCCGGAGCCGCCATGGCTTGCCTTGATTGTGAGCGTCTCGCCTTTTTCGGCTTTCCATTTGCTGGAAAACGCTTTGTTGACTTCTGCGTAGAGCTCACGTGTCGGATCGTAAGACACGTTGAGCAGCGAGAGGTCGGCGGCGAAGCCGGGCGCAACAAGAAGCGCGGCCGAGAGCGCTATCATTAGGGCTCGTCTCAGCATGAAATTCTCCAAATTTTTGAATGAAATAGTAACTCCCCGTGATCAGCCCGCCCTCCTATAACGGGACGGGGCGGGTCCGAATTCCTCAGACATCGCTTCTCTCCGGGTGGAAGGACAGGTTCAGCCGGGAGCGAAAGGTGTGGGACGGGCCATCCGCGGCAGGCTGGTAACGAAGACTGAACGCGTGCAGGGCATTTGCGAAGGCTTCGGCATCGGAGGCCTTTTTGACCTCGAAGGCGTTGAATCCGGCGCGCGCCATGAACAGAAACTGATCGCGAAGCACATCGCCCGTCGCCCTGATCTCACCTTTGAAGCCGTAGCGCTCGCGAAGCAACCGGGCTTGAGTGAAGGCGCGGCCGTCGCGATAGACGGGGAACTCAAGGGCGACCAAGGCTAGATAGGGAAGGTAAGGCGCGAGCTCGCTTTCCCGCCTGTCGTTTGGCCAGCTCACGCCCAAAAGGGCGCTTCGGCTTTGAAGCTGCTGCTTGGACGCGGCGAGAAGCCAATCCGCCGACACGATGGCGGGCACATCCGACGGGACGGGTTCGTCGCCCTCGACGTAAACGAAGGGGTCGGCCGCAACGGCGCCGTTCTTAATGTACCGCATGGAGCGTTTCCTTGAAGGGCGCGACGCCGAGACGTTTCACAGTATCGATGAAAAGCTCACCCTCATGAAGCCGGAGCTCAAGGTAGCGGTTGACGACGCGTTCAACGGTATCGGTCACCTGCTCGCGAGGGATCGCTGGGCCTAAAAGCTGACCCAGCCTTGCATCCTCGTCGGCCTTTCCGCCGAGCGTGATCTGGTAGAACTCCTTGTCGTTCTTCTCGACGCCGAGGATGCCGATATGCCCAACGTGATGATGGCCACAGGCGTTGATGCAGCCCGAGATGTTAATGTGCAGCCTTCCAATCGAACGCGCCTTGTCGATCTGTTCGAAACGGCGCGCGATTTCCATGGCCACAGGGATCGAGCGCGCATTGGCGAGGCTGCAATAATCGAGGCCGGGGCACGCGATGATGTCCGTGACGAGGTTGACGTTGGGCGTCGCCACGCCGATTGCATCGAGCTTGCGCCAAAGCACGGGCAGATCCTCCTGGCGGACATGCGGCAGCGCAAGGTTCTGCTCATGGCCGACGCGGATCTCTCCAAAGCTAAACTCATCGGCCAGATCGGCGATGGCTTCCATCTGACCGGACGTCGCATCGCCGGGCGGCTTGCCGGGCGGCTTGAGCGACAGCGTCACGATGGCGTAGCCGGGCGCCTTATGCCGGGACACCGAGTTCTGATGCCACAGCGCGAATTTCGCATCCGTCGCCAGCGCGCGTTTGAGCGCACTCGAATCGTCATCAAGGTTTTCGTATTGGGGATAGATGAAGCGCGAACGGATATCGGCGACAAAGGCCGGGTCGAGTTTTAGATAGCCGTCCTTAATCCGCGACCACTCCTCTTCGACCTCCGCGGCAAAACGCTGAGCGCCAAGGTCATGGACCAGGATCTTGATCCGGGCCTTGTAGATGTTGTCTCGGCGCCCATGCATATTGTAAACGCGCAAAATGGCTTCCAGGTAGCTCAGCAAGTCCTGTTTCGGCAGGTAATTGCGGATGACCTTGGCGATGAACGGCGTCCGGCCCAATCCGCCGCCAACAGAAACTTCGAAGCCTGTCTCGCCGCCTGCGTTCCTGATCATGCGCAAGCCAATATCGTGAATCTTGATGGCGGCGCGATCGTGCGGCGCTCCTGTGATCGCGATCTTGAACTTGCGCGGCAGATAGGAAAATTCCGGGTGCAGCGTGGACCACTGCCGCACGATCTCGGCCCAGAAACGAGGGTCTTCGATCTCGTCCGGCGCAACGCCGCCCCACTGATCGGTGGTGACATTGCGGATGCAATTGCCGGACGTCTGAATGGCATGAATGCCCGCCTCGGAAAGGTCCTCCAGAACTTGCGGCATATCCGACAGCTTGATCCAGTTCAGCTGCAGGTTCTGCCGGGTCGTGAAGTGTCCATACCCCCGGTCGTACACGCGCGCCACGTGCGCAAGCTTGCGAAGCTGCTTCGAAGACAGCGTTCCGTAGGGGATCGCGATCCTGAGCATATAGGCGTGAAGCTGCAGGTAGACGCCATTCATGAGGCGCAGCGGTTTGAACTCATCCTCGGTCAGCTCACCGGAAAGCCGCCGCGCGACCTGATCGCGAAATTGCGCCGCCCGTTCCGCGATGAATGTGCGGTCAAATTCATCGTAAATATACATCGCGGACGGCTCCTAAAGAGTATACACAGGTGGCGGCTTAAGCCGCCTCGCCATGTGGAAGGTAAGCCTCGTCCGCGTCGGTGGGAAGAACGAATGTTGGGCCGCTTGCGCGAATAAACTCGCGCAGATTCCCTGGTTGCGTGGAGGTTTCGCTAGCGTCTATCGGAGCGACGTAGGGGCCTACCGCCTCCAGTCCCTCTCCTTGCGCCGCATTGAGCGCTTTCTTCGCTTCTTCGGCCGACCAAAGGATCTGCGCATCGCTAAGCTGCTCGCTCCAATCGCCGGAAGCGGTGCGATGAACGACTGCGCCGTCAAAAAGCCTGTTAGCCGTGATGACGACAGGACCAGTGACGCGGATTTTCTGTTCCAGGGGGGAAACCATTGCTACCTCTTGCCCGTGCCCAATAGGCGAACGAGGACACAGCTCGCTCCGGGCGGAAGTTTGGCGCCATTTAGAAAGTTCTCAAGACAAAAAGCTGGTTTGGAAGAAAATAAGTTCCGTATTCGGGGTGATGGACTGCCATTGAAACAACAATATTTCAAGATTGGCATTTGAAAGAACGTTTATGCTGCGCAATCGCATGTTCATGGAAAATTCGACGCGCCAGGACCATCGTTGAATGAGAAAAGACGCTTCCTCATGAGCGCGGGCGGCTGAATTTATTACCTCGAAAAAATACTTATATATATAGATAGGGCCGTTTTACGAAACGAAACCAATCTTCAATGTTTTTTCACCATTCGCCTCTTTGCGGCGAATGGTGATCGAGGTTGCTGCTCTGACAAGCCTACGCCTTGCCCAGGGAACGCGCAAAGGGGAGATCGCGGATGCGTTCGCCGGTGAGTTTCGCCCATGCGTTTGCAACGGCTGGGGCGATGGGCGGCACGCCCGGTTCGCCGACCCCGCTTGGCTTTTCGGATGACGGCATGATGTGAATTTCAACCTTCGGCATTTCGTTGATGCGAAGCTGCCGGTAGTCATGGAAGTTCGACTGGACCACACGGCCGTCTTCGAGGTCGATCGCGTCGAAGAGCGCAGCAGACAGGCCGAAGCCAAGCCCTCCATCCATCTGCGCGCGGATGACATCCGGGTTGATAGGCTGGCCGCAATCCACCGCCGTCACGGCGCGCTCCACTTTGGGCAGCCCCTCTTCGCCGATGGAGACCTCCACAACATGCGCAACGACGCTACCGAAGGACTCGTGCACGGCCACGCCGCGGGCCTTGCCTTTCGGCAGCGGCGTTCCCCAGCCTGCTTTTTCAGCCGCCAGATTCAAAACTCCAAGATGGCGAGGCTTGCCTGCCAGCATTTTTCGCCGGAACGCGACCTCATCCTGCCCGGACGCGGCGGCAAGCTCGTCGATGAAGGTCTCGACCGCAAACGCCGTATGCGTATGGCCGACCGAGCGCCACCACAGCGTGGGGACGCCAACTTTCACATTGTGGACCGAAACCTTGAGATTTGGGAGGGCGTAGGCGAGGTTGCTGACGCCTTCGACCATTGTGGCGTCGATGCCATCCTTCACGAGCATCTTCTCGAATGGGGAGCCGATAATGAAGGATTGGCCCGCGATCACGTGCTCCCAGGCCAGGACGCCGCCCGCGCCGTCGATGCCCGCCCGAACACGATGCGCGAAAATGGGCCGGTAGCGGCCGCCGCGGATATCGTCCTCGCGGGTCCACATCACCTTGATCGGGCCCTGGCGCTTCGCCCCCTTCATGATATGAGCCGCCTCGGTCGCCATGTCGGCTGTCGGGGTTGCGCGCCGCCCGAAGCTTCCGCCCGCGAGCAACGTTTTGATCTCGACCTGCTCCGGCTTGAGCCCCAGCACGGAAGCGGCCATGGCCTGGTCCAGCGTTTGCGTCTGGCAGCCATAGATCAGTTCAACGCCGTTCGCCGTTCGCCGGATGACGCAGTCGTTCGGCTCCATGGGCGCGTGCGCGAGATAGGGGAATGTGTAGGTCGCTTCGATCAGCTTCGCCGCGTTCGAGAGCGTGGCGGCGGCATCGCCTTGGTTGGCGGCGATGGCGCCGTGGCTCTTCACGAGCGTCTTGCACTCATCGAGGATCTGCGCCGAGGAGCGGCCTTCGGCGCCCGACTCGTCCCACTCCACTTTCAGGGCCTCGACGCCCTTCTTGGCGCGCCAAAAACCTTTCGCGAGCACCGCGACGCCCGTGGGAATCTGCAAAGACTTCCGCCACGCCGCTCACGGCCAGCGCTTGCGCCGGGTCGAAAGACTTCACCTTTGCCCCGAAGCGTGCTGGACGCGCGACCACGCAGGTGAGCATGTCCGGAAGTTTGACATCGATGGTGTAGACGGCCGTCCCGTTGGTTTTCGGCTTGGCGTCAACGCGCGCAAAATCCTTGCCGATATAGCGCCATTGGCTCGGATCTTTCGGTTTCACGTCTTGCGGCGCGGGGATTGCCTGGGCGATCTCGACGAGTTCCCCGAACAGAGCGCTCTTACCGGAGGCATGTTTTACGACGCCATTGTCGATGGTGATTTCGCTCGCGGGCGCATTCCATTGTTTCGCGGCCGCCGCGATGAGCCGGGCGCGGGCTTCCGCCCCCGCCTGCCGGAGTTGCATCCAGGAATTGGCCATTGCGGAGGAGCCACCGGTGCCCGGGCGCCCCAGTGCAGGTTCGCGTATTTGGTCACGTCGGCGGGGGCGTGCTCGACCTTGATCTGGTCGCGGTGGGCGTCAAGCTCGTCCGCGATGATGGTCGCGAAACCCGTGAACGGCCCCTGGCCGAATTCGATGTGCTTGCAAAGGATCGTGACGGAGTTGTCGGGCGCGATACGGATGAACGCATTCGCGGCGAACTCGCCCGGGCTTGCGCCTTCGGCGGCGAAAGCCTGCCCAGCCAATCCACGCGGATCGAAGCGGAAGCCGATCAGGAGACCCGCGCCGGCAATCGCCGCGCTTTTGAGGAAGCCACGCCGGTCGGTTGGTTTTTCCATCAGCGTCATGCTCAGCCTTCCATGCGCCGGGCCGCATCATGGATCGCGGCGCGAATGCGGTTATAGGTGGCGCAGCGGCAGATGTTGCCGCTCATCGCGGCGTCGATGTCTTGATCCGTCGGCTTGTTGTTTTCTGCAAGCAGCGCGGTGGCCGACATGATCTGCCCCGACTGGCAATAGCCGCATTGGGGAACGTCCGCTGCGTTCCAGGCCACCTGGATAGCCTCGGCGGCTTTCCCGGAAAGCCCTTCGATCGTGGTGATCTCTTTTCCCTCTATGGCCGAGACGGGCGTCACGCAGGACCGTGTGGGAGCGCCATCCAGGTAGACAGTGCAGGCGCCGCATTGCGCGATGCCGCAGCCATATTTGGTCCCTGTCAATCCGAGTTCGTCGCGAAGGACCCACAGGAGCGGGGTGTCATCATCCACGGCCACGAGGCGTTTTTGACCGTTGACCGTCAGCGTTACAGGCATGCCATTCTCCGGCGCTATTTCGATGGACCTAATCTCATAAGGCTCGCGGGAGGCAAATGACAAAGCGATAACCTTCGCTTGAACGCTGTCATGGCTCCGC